>NZ_CP014518.1:2520137-3150172 GCF_001577305.1 Sinomonas atrocyanea | reverse complement strand
GAGCGCGTGGACGAGGTCCCGACAGCCACATCGCCGAAGTCGAGGGACGCGGGCACCTGCAGGTGGGACGCCCCCGAGATGGAGGTCGCCGCGATGGGCACGGTCACCCCGCCGAGGTTGCTCGTGACGGTGATGGAGTCCGTGATCGACGCAGCGACGGTCGGCTTGAAGGCGATCGAGACCGGGACCGAGGCGAGCGGCTGGATCGTGGACCCGATCGCGGGCACCGTGGTCGGATCCGTGACGAGGCTCGCATCGGCGGGCAGGGTCACTCCGGTGACCGACACCGCCGTCGTGCCCGTGTTGACGATGTTGACGGTCTGCTGGCTGACCGTGCCGGTCGGCACGTTGCTGAAGGCGAGCGACGTCGGCGTGGCGCCGAGGCCGTCCTTGGTGCCGATCCCGTGAACCCCCAGCAGGACGGTCTCGCCGTCCGAGGTCTTCACGGTCAGGGTGCCGTCTGACTCCCCGGTGGTCGTGGGGGCGAACGTCACGGGGATGCCGAGGCTCGCGCCGGAGGCCAGGGCCTTCGGGAGGGCCACGGACCCGATCCCGAACGGGGCGCTCGTGGTGACCGAGCTGATCGTCACCGCGCGCGTTGCCGTGATGGTCACGGTCGTCGTGGAGCTCGCGCCGACCGCGACCTGGCCCAGGTCGCCGCTGGTCGACCCGACCGCCGCCTTGGTCGGGATGCCGAAGCCCAGCACGTGACCGTCCCGGGTGCCCACGTACACCTTCCCGGAGTTGGTGGCGGGTGAGGTGAACTTCGAGGCCGTGCCGATCGGGGCGCTGAAGACCTGCGCGAGCTTGCCCGTGCTGTCCGGGATGGCCCGGTACGCGCGCAGCTGGGCGTTGGCCCCGGTGTTGTTGTCCGTGTAGATGACCCAGACCAGGGCGGAGGAGCCGTCCGTGCCCGAGGACGTGACCACCGGCGAGCCGGACGTGTAGCCGAACGTGCCGGTGGAGGTGCCCACCGAGGCGAGCTTGACCCCGCCCGAGCTGTTGGGGACCAGCTTCGACGCCCGCAGGTAGCCCTTGTTCTCGACCTGGTAGACATACCCGCCCTGCGTGGTGCCGAGGAACGCCGAGCGCCCCCACACCCCGTTGTAGGGCCCGGCCGTGTCCACGACCGCGTCGGTGCCGTTGACCCCTTGGGCCATGCCGCCCAGCGCGTCCCGGTCGAGCAGGTAGATGTGCCCGTCCTTGCCAGTCTGCACCATCAGGTGCGGGTGCGCGGAGGTGCCGTAGCCGTCCGGGATCGCGATCGGCGCCCCGGAGCCCAGGTCCGCATCATCCTGGTTCATCTTCACGTTCGCGGCCGGGCTGAAGAAGTCCTTCGCCGTCAGGTTGCCGTCCGTGCCGACCTGCAGCCGCACCACGGACTCCGCGAGGGTCGACGGCGGGGACGTCCCTGGGGACTTCTGTGGGGCGATCCCGTTGCCGGTCGAGAACAGGATCCGCCCCGGCCCGTCGGAGACCAGCCCGCCGCCGGACTGCCAGATGCCGCCCTCGGCATTGCTGATCCGCGTCTCGGTGGCCCACATCGTGGTCTGCTTGCCCGCCGTCGAGACCCCGACCACATAGCCCACGAACGGGCTGTGGTCGCAGTGGCTCGCGAAGCCGGCGTACACCACCCCGCCCATGAGCAGCAGGCCTGGCCGCTGCATGGCCGTGAAGGCGTTGAAGGGCCGGGTCGGATCGTTGGTCGGGGCGCCGTCGATCATCACCGGGAAGCCGGCCCGCTCGGCGCCGGTGGTGACGTCGATCGAGTGCATGTACCAGTGGGGCAGCTGCGCGTTCCCGGCGTCGTTCGTCTTCGCGGTGAGGAACACGCTGCTCGTGGCCGCGTCGTAGACAGGGGTCGAGGTGATGCCGATGTTGGGCACCAGGTCCCCGCAGCCGATGGCGGCGGCGGGCCAGGCGGGGCCCACGGAGCGGGTCCACTTGACCGCGCCGGTCGCGGCGTCGAGGCCGTAGACGGCGTTGTTCTCCGTGGCCGCGACGACCGTCTGGCCGACCACGAGCGGCTGCGCGTACACCTGCCCGTCCACCGCGGCGGAGAACAGCTTGCCGAAGTTGGGGGAGGCCACCCCTGCGGGCGAGAGGGCGCTCTCATCGCTGTCCCACCCGGTGCGGAGGGTGTCGTGGGCAATGGTCCCGACGTCGGCCGAGGCTGCGGGGCCGGTCAGCAGTGCCGCACCGGCGAGGGCCCCGGCCAGGAGCGCTGCGAGTGCCCGCGGCGGCCTCCGGAGCACGTGGCGCAGGGCGCCGCGCATGCTGGGTCTTCCACTGGGCTCCATGAGCGGGTTCCCCCCTACCCTGCCGCCGCTGGCCGGGTGCCGGCAGCGTGGTAGAAGGAGCGTAAAAATTGGGACCCATGGGGCGCCCGAGTAATCCGTACCCGTCTTTTCAGGCTGCGCTCAGGCTATTCCACGGGGATTCCCAGAAGGTGTACGTACCCTCGCCGGCGGCCGCCACTGGCCCAGTACGCACCCTTGCGGAGGTCCGTAAGCTGTGGCCATGGAAGGGGCACAGCCCTCCGGGGCGAGGCAGATCCTGACGCTGACGGTCAACCCGGCCCTGGACATCAGCACCGCGACGGCGAAGGTGGAGAGCAGCCACAAGCTCCGGTGCGGTGCCAGCCGGGTGGACCCGGGCGGGGGCGGCGTGAACGTGGCCCGGGTGATCCAGCGGCTCGGAGGGCGCAGCGTGGCCCTGTTCACCGCGGGCGGCCCCACCGGGGAGGCCTACCGCCGTCTCGTCGAGGCCGAGCGCGTCCCCAGCCTCGTGGTGCCCATCCGGGGCAGCACGCGCCAGAACTTCACCGTGGACGAGACCTCGAGCGGCCGGCAGTACCGGTTCGTGCTGGAGGGCCCTGAACTCAGCGAGGCCGAGTGGGTCAGCTGCCTCGATCTCGTGGCGCACACGGTCCCACGGGGCGGGTACGTGGTGGCCAGCGGGAGCCTGCCGCCGGGGGTGCCGGACGACTTCTATGCCCGGGTGGCCCGCCTCGCGCGGGAGAACGGTGCGCGCTGCCTCGTCGACGCCTCCGGCTCCGCCCTCGGCAGGGCCCTCAGTGAGGGCGTGTTCCTGGTCAAGCCCAGCCTGCGCGAGCTCGCGGAGCACGCGGGCGGGGCCCTCGAGAGCGAACAGGACCAGATGGACGCGGCCGCCGCGCTGGTCTCCGGAGGGTCAGCCGAGTACGTCGCCCTCACCCTGGGCGCGCGGGGCGCCGCCCTGGCGTCGAGCTCCGGCGTCCTGCGCCTGCGGGTCCCCAGCGTGCCGGTGGTCAGCACCGTCGGCGCCGGGGACAGCTTCATGGCAGCATTCGTCCTGCGGATGGCGCAGGGACGCCCCGCCGGGGAGGCCTTCAGGGCCGCCGTGGCTGCCGGGAGCGCGGCCGTGATGACCCCGGCCACCGAGCTGTGCCACCGCGCAGACGTGGAACGCCTCGAGGCCGAGCTGCGCTCGGCGTGACCGGCCGGGGCACCCCAGGAACCCGAGGCCGGGTTCCCGGGGTGTCGGGCGGAGGCTACTCCTCCAGGCCGGGCCTGAGGGCCCGCCGGACGAAGAACGCCGCCAGCGCCACCAGCACCAGGACGGCCGCGCCAATGCCCAGCCACAGCGCCATCGCGCCGCCGGAGGAGCCGGAGGCAGAAGAGCCCGACGCGGGGGCGGCCTGCGCAGGGGCCGACTGCGCGGCCCCCGTGCTCTGGGCCCCCGCGCTTTGGGCCCCCGAGGCCGCAGCCGCAGCGCCGCCAGCGGCCTTGGCCGTGAACGTGAAGGTGCCCTCGATGGGGTGGGAGTCCGCCGAGACCACGCGCCACACCACGGTGTACTTCCCGGCGGGGGCGCCGGACTTGAGGGGCTGGGTGACGCTGGTGTCCACGATCTTCGCCGGCCCGTCCGCCTGGTTGGTCCCGGTGGGGTCCTTGACGAGGATCTCGGTGCCCACCCCGATGGGCGTGTGGTCGAACGTCAGGACCACCGACGCCGGCAGGGTCGCCACAGTGGACCCGTCGGCCGGGTTGGTCGACTCGATGACGTCGTGCGCCTGGGCCGCTGGGGCCGGGAGGAGGGCGGCCGCGGCGACGAGGACGCTCGCGGCGGTGCGCAGGAGGCGGGCACGTGCAGTGGTGCGCATGGCTCGTCCCCCTTACTTCGCGGCCCGGCGGCGGCCGGCCAGGACGAGCCCGAGGGCGGCGGCACCGAGGACGGCGCCGAGCACGCCGAGCCCGAGGCCCCAGGCTGCGGTGGCGTCCGTGGTCTGGGAGGCCGGGGCAGCGGTCTGCGGTGATGCCGATGGGCTCGGGGCGGCGTCGTCGGCCGCGGTGGTGGTGAACGACGGCGCGGGGTGCTCCGGCTCCTCCCTGCCCGCCTCCGCCTTCTGGTCCCAGGTGACGACCTTTCCGTCGGTGTACGTCTGGGTCGCGGGCAGGACCACGGTGGTGCCGGCGGCGGGGAGCCGGCCGACGGAGAGGGAGAAGGCCTGGTACTCGTTGGGGCCGATCTCGTGGGCGGCGTCGGCCGTCCAGACCACCTCGGTGGGGGCCTTCGTGACGGTTGCGCCGGCCACGGTGACCGGCTTGGGCAGGGTGGTGGTGACCACCTGGGCGCTCCAGCCCTCGACCGGCTTGACCGAGACCGAGGTGAACGGGGTGTCGGTGGGGAGCTTGACCTCGACCTTCGTGGTCTTGGCGGTCGGGGACTCGTTGGGGATGTTGAAGGTGAGGTGCGAGAACCCGCCGGCGCCGGTGTCGTCCGGGCTGACGGAGACATGGGCGTTGGCGGCCGCGGCGCCGGTGCCGATCAGTGCGGCGGTCGCTGCGGTGGTGGCCGCGACCGTGAGGGCGCGGCGGAAGGAGCTCTTCATGGGTGTTCCTGGCCTTCGTCTTGGCCCGCCCGGGCGCGCTCGCGCCGGGGCGGAGGCGGGCAGGCATGGGCTGCCCGCCGGGTGTGCGGGTGTCCGGAGGCCGCCTCAGCAGGCGGCGGCGGACGCCGGTGGGCCGCGGAGGGCTGGAAGCCGCAGGCCGCGCCAGATCTTCGGGAACGCCTTCGGGGCGTAGGCCGGAAGAGCGGCGGCGGGCGCGAGCGCGCGGACCAGGAGCAGGCGGACGAGGGGACTCAGCCACGCCAGCAGCGCCCACAGGGCTGCCTCGCCCCTGGCGATCAGGAGGCCGACAGCGAGGGTCGCGAGCGCGTGCGCGGCGAGCATTTCCGGGCTGTACCCGTGGACGTGGCCGACCGGGGCGCCCGGCGAGGCCGCGCCGAGGACGTGGACGTGCCCGGCGGCAGGGGAGAGCTGCAGGGAGGCCGCGGACTCGGAGAGGCCGTCGAAGGCCGAGTGCAGGACGAACTGCCCGGTGCCCAGGAGACCGAGCACCGTGGCGGGGGTGAGGCGCTTGCCCGAGAGCCACGCCGTGGGCAGCAGCGTCAGGGCCAGCAGCCCGAGCAGGATCAGCGGGTCCGGGACGGCTCCGCCGGCCGCCGTGTGGGCGGCGACGGCGAGCAGGACGGTGGCGGCGGTGACCACGGCGGCGCGGGAGAGCCGGAATGCTGCGCGCACGCTCCCACCCGCCTTTCCTCGGCTCGCGCTAGGGACCCCTCAACTCTACGAGAGGGCGCATTCCGGGGAAGAATCCGCCGCCCGGACGCCGCCGGACGCCGCCGAGGCCCGACCCCGGGACGATTGCCCCTACTTCGCAGCTCCCGTTGGCCGTCCACTTGAATCAGGAGGCAAGGAAGGGAGCAGGCAGATGGGGCGCAGCGGAACGGACGGCGTGCCGATTCGGGTCTACCTCCTCAGCGGCCGCGAATCGGCCCGGCATACGCGCAGGCGTCTGCTCGAGGCGCAGGGGATGGCCGTTGTGGGAGAGGCCGGCTCTGCGGACGAGGCCTGTGCCCAGATCCTCGCGCTGCGGCCGGACGTGGCGGTGCTGGATTCCCGCCTCGGCGACGGAACAGGCGGCGAGGTCTGCCTGCAGGTGCGCTCGGCGGACCCGGCGATCACCTGCGTGATCGTGGCCGGGGACCGGGACGCGAGGGCCCGCCGGGAGGCCGTCCTCGCCGGGGCGTGCGGCTGCCTGCCGGAGCAGATCTCCGGCGGGGACCTCGGCGCGGCGATCGGCCGCGCCGCCGCGGGGGAGCTCCTCTTCGATCCCGAGGACGAGGAGTGGGCCCTCGAGGGCGCGATCGAGGAGGCCGTCATGCGCCGGGGCCTCGACCTGAGCCCCCAGGAATCCCGGGTGCTCGAGCTGCTGCACCGCGGGCTGACGAACCGGCAGATCGCCCACGAGATGGCGGTGGCCCAGAAGACCGCCCAGACCTGCGTCTCCTCGGCCCTGGCGAAGCTCGGCCGGGCACACCGGACCGAACCGCCCCAGCATGTGCCCCGGCCGGCCCACAGGGCAGGGCTCCGCCGACCGCTCCTGACTCCCTAGGGGTTTGTTCCGCCGGAAGCTGGCAGCCCTGCACACGTGGCGCTGACCGAGCGAGAGGGGGGAGACCGCCAGGCTGGCGACCTCCCCCTTTCTGCGCTCTCCCGAGGTCAGTGGTGGCTGCCGCCCTCAGAGGCGCGGTGCGAAGCCGCCTCCTGTGCAGCCTCTTGCTGGTGCGAAGCCGCCTCCTGTGCGGCTTCCTGCTGGTGGGCTGCGGCTTCCTGTGCGGCTTCCTGCTGGTGGGCTGCCGCCTCCTGCGCGGCCTGGGCCGCCGCGGCAGCAGCCCCGGCAGCGGCGCCCGCACCGTGCTCGGCCTCGCCATCCTGGCGGTGGGCGGCCGAATTGCCCGGGGCAGCGACGCCCTCGCACTCGGCGCTCAGGTCGGCGCCGCCGAGGCCGCCGTGGGCATAGGCGTTGCACTGGCCGGCCAGGGCCGCTCCGGTCGGGGCAGGGTGGGCCGCCTCGGTGGCCGGTTCGGCAGGCTCGGCCGTCTCGGTCGGCTCCGCCGCGCCGGCAGGCTCGGCCGTCTCGGTAGGGGAGGGGGCGGGGGCTGCGGTGTCCGTCGGCGACGCGGTCGCCGTGCCGTTCGCCGACGAGCTGGGAGACGCCGTGTCGGTCGGGGCGGCGGTCGCCGCCCCGACCCTCAGCGTGCGGCCGGTCAGCGTGCTGGGAGCGGGGGCGCCGATGAGGGAATGTGCGCCCTGCTGGAGCGGCTCGGGCAGGCCGCCGGCGTAGGCGGCTGCGGCGGTGCCGCCCACCGCCAGGGTGCCGGCGGCCAGCGCCCCGGCTGCAAGCTTGCTCGTGACGAGCGCGGTGAAGAACGACAAGGTTTTCCTCCTTGGTCTGGGAGTGGATATTGATCCCCCCTCTAGACAGGTCGGCAGGGAGGGGCCGGCCGTTAGCACGGACCCCGTGTTGCGCGGGTGAATCCCCGCCGGTGAGCGCAGCGCGCGCTCGGGTCCGCGCGGTAGTCTGACCTCCGGCCTCGGCCAGCCCCGCTTCCCCGCCCCCAAGGAGATCCCCGCATGGCGAACGGCAGCCCCGCCGCCCAGGAGCGCGCGCCCCTGCTGCGCCCCTGGCACTTCGTCCTCGCCTTCGGGGTGGTGAGCCTGCTGGCGGACATGGTCTACGAGGGCGCCCGCAGCATCATCGGCCCCTACCTGGGCACGCTCGGCGCCAGCGCCACCGTGGTGGGCCTGGTGGCCGGGGCGGGGGAGTTCATCGGCTACGGCCTGCGCGTGCTCTCCGGCCTGGCGGTGCGCCGCACCCAGCACTACTGGGCATGGACCATCACCGGCTACGCCCTCACCGTCCTGAGCGTCCCGCTCATCGGGGCCACGGGCCTGATCGCCCCGGCGCTGCTGCTGTACGGCACCGAGCGGCTCGGCAAGGCCGTCCGCTCCCCGGCCAAGGACACGCTCCTCTCCCACGCCTCGACCAGGACCGGCCGCGGCAGCGCCTTCGGCGTCCACCAGGCGCTGGACCAGACGGGCGCCATGCTCGGGCCCCTGCTCCTGGCAGCCGTCCTGGCCTGGAACGAGGGCGACTACCGGCTCGCCTTCGGCGTGCTCGCCGTCCCCGGGGTGCTCGTCCTGGCGATGCTCGCCTGGCTGCGCACCCGCGTGCCGGACCCAGCCGTCTACGAGCACGACGGCGGTGCTCCCGCCCCCGCCCGCGGCCCGGACGCCAAGGGCATGGCCCGGGCCCACCTGCCGGCTAGGTTCTGGCAGTACACGGCCGCGGTGGCGGTTCTCTCCTGCGGCGTCGCGCCGTTCCCGCTCATGGCCTTCCGCGCCCAGACCACCTGGCTCCTCGGCGACGCCCTCGTCCCGGTGGTCTTCGCCGTTGCGATGGCCGTGGACGGGCTCAGCGGGCTCGTGGTGGGGCGGCTCTACGACCGCCGTGGCCCGCTCGTGCTCCTCGCCGTCCCCGCCGCGGCCGCCGTCGCCGCGATCTCCTTCGGCGCCAGCGCCCCGCTGGTCTGGACGGGCGCTGCGGTGTGGGGGATTGTCAACGGCGTGCTGGACTCCACCGTCAAGGCCGTGGTCACCGAGCTGGTCCCCTCGCACTCCCGCGCGGTGGCGTTCGGCTGGCTCGCCCTCGTCCGCGGCCTCGGCCTGCTCGCCGCCGGCGGCATCCTCGGCGCCGCCTACGCTGCCAGCCCGGCCGCCGCGGTGACCGTGATCCTGGTCGCGAATGCCCTGGCCTTCGTGGGCCTGGCCCTCGTGCTGCGCCGGCTCCGGCGCGCCTGAGGCCGGCCGTCTAGCCTGCGGCGACGGCGAGCTGGACCACCCGGACGATCACGAGCACCATCGCCACGAGCAGGTACACGCGCAGCACGCTCAGTCCCGCACGCCGGGCCACGGACAGCCGGGGCCGCTCCAGCAGCGCCAGCGGCGGCATCCGCCAGGCGGCCCGCTGGGAACGGTCCACGGGGGCGGCCGGGGCCGCCTTCCCGCTCGCCGCGGCGCGGAGGCGCACGACGGCGATCCCTGCCGCCGCGAGCAGGGCAAGGAGCGCCCCGCCGCCCAGGATCTGCAGGATCGCGGCGCCGCTGATGTCCGGGAACAGCACCGCGGCGGTGAGGACCACGGAGAGGATCACCAGGACGGCGATCACCGCGGAGGTGAAGACGTTCATGGCCCGGCCGTTGACCCAGGGGCCCATGACCTGCCGGTCGTTGCACAGCAGGAGCAGGAACACAGTGGCGGAGGGCAGCAGCACGCCCGCGAGGACCTGCACGCCCACGGTGAGGAGCCCGAGGGGGCTGCCGGGGATGATGACGATCACGGCGGAGAGGGCGATGATGCCCGCGAAGGCGGCGTAGAAGCCCTTGGCGTCGCTGGGCTTGCGGTGCAGAGAGTGCTTGAGGCCCAGGACGTCGCCGAGAGCGTAGGAGGTGGAGAGGCCCACGGCCGCCGCCCCGATCACGGAGGCGTCGATGAGGGCGACGGCGAACAGGATCCCGGCGAGCCGGCCCACGTGCGAGCCCAGGCCCCGGGCCACCCCGCCGGCGTCGGTGAAGTGGCCGGCCTCGGGCCCGTGCGCGAAGGTCGCGGCCGTGAAGCCGATGATCGCGGCCGCGCCGAGCACCACGATGGCGATTCCGAGCCACAGGTCCACCCGCTCGTACTTCATGTACCGGGGCGTGATGCGCTTGTCGATCACGTAGGACTGCTGGAAGAACAGCTGCCACGGGGCGATGGTCGTGCCCACGATCGCGATGATGAGCAGGGTGACGTCCGCGATGTCGGAGCCTGCCGGGATGCCGGGCACCACGAAGTCGTGCGCCATCTGCCCGTAGTCAGGGCGGGCCATGAAGAACACCGGCACGAGCAGGAGCGAGCCGGCCACGAGGGCCATGCAGACCCGCTCGAAGCGCCGGAACGAGCCGGTGCTGGCGGCGGCGACGACCACCAGCGCTGAGACCAGCACGCCCGGGACCTTGGGCACCCCGAGGTAGTCGAGACCGATCGAGATGCCGATGAACTCGGTGACGATGGTCAGAGCGTTGAGGATGAACAGGTCGATCGCGCTGAAGGCGCCCCAGAACTTCCCGAAGCGCTCGAGGATAAGGCGCGCGTGACCCACGCCGGTGACGACGCCGAGGCGCAGCACCATCTCCTGGTTCACGTAGAGGACGGGGACCAGGAGCAGGAGCGTCCACAGCAGGGAGGTGCCGTAGTTCTGCCCGGCCTGGGTGTAGGTGCCGAAGGCGCCGGCGTCGTTGTCGCCGACCATGACGATCAGGCCGGGCCCGGCGATCGCCAGGAGCGTCTTGAGGCGCCTCTTCCAGGTCGAGTGCGAGGAGGGGCCGTCGAGGCGGATGGTGCCGAAGGCTCCGTGGATGTCGCCGACATGGGCCGCGTCGAGCACTGCCGAGTCGGAGGGAGCGGGCATCTCGGTCGCGGGGCGGGTGGGCGCGGGGGCGTGCGGCATCGGGGTCATGGGGACCTGCTTCCTCCCGGCGGTGGCCGGGGATCGTGAAGCGGGCGCGCCCGGACACGCCGGGCCGGGCTTGGATCAGCGCGGCCGCGACGTGGGCGCGCGGCATTGGCGGAGGGGCTGAGCGCGGCTCAGCAGGTATGCGGGGAGGGACTACTGTCACCGCTGGACACGGTCGGCCACCTCCTCCGGACGCGGGTCGCGTGCCTTCAGGCGGCCAGCCAGAGAGGCCGGGCCCTTCCTCGTAAGACCTTTGGCACTTCGCGTCGTGACCCCGGGGAGGACCCGGAGAGCCAATCGGGGTTGCCCCTTAGCCCGGGGCAGCCTGTCCTGACCTGTGGCGTCTCTCGACGTTGGGGGTCGCTGGCTTGTGTCCGCGAAGGAGCCTCAGCTAACGAACGGCACCTTGCGCCCCGATGATACATGCCGAACCTTGGGGCGGCGTCCGGGCCAGCGCCGCCTCCCGGCGTGGGGGAGCGCTCAGCCGCGGCCGTGCTTCCGAAGGACCTTGACCTCGTCGTCTTCCTCTTGCTGCGACTGCGGACGCCCGGGCGTGTCGGGGCGGTGGAGGTCGATGAGTGCCCGCGCGAGGGCCCGCGCGCGGAGAGCGGCGCGCTGGTCTCCTTCGATGGAGGCGACCATGGCGCCCTTGGTGAGGATGTGGAAGGACCAGGCGAAGCCCACCGGGTCCTCGAGCCCGGCACCCTCGGCGAGGGCGGCGAGGCGTCCGCGGATGTTCGCGAGGTGCGCCATGGCGGCCTGACCGAGGGGATGCTCCGGGCCGAACTCGATCACGACGTGGAGGAAGGTGTTGACCTCGGCGGCGCCGCGGCTGAACCAGTCGTCGAGCACGTTGAAGGCCGCGAGAAGGGCGTCCTCAGGCGCGTGGGCATGGGTGATCGCATCCTCGATGGCATCGTGGCGCACCTGGTACCAGCGGTCCATGTACGCCAGGACGAGGGCGTCCTTCGAGGGGAAGCACCGGTAGAACGTCGCCTTGGCGACCCCGGAGTGGGCGATGATCTCGTCGATCCCCACTGCGCGGACGCCGCCTCTGGCGAAGAGCCCATAGGCGGTCTCGAGGATCCGCTCCTTGGCCGGCTTCCGCACGGCACCTCTGCCCGCCTGCCCCGCATCTCCACCCATCATGGGCCCATCCTAGCCCTCTGGACAGACAGGTCTGTCTCGGTGCATACTCCTCGTGACGGAACAGACAGGTCTGTCTCGTTGAAGACTTCGAGGTAGCCAGCATCAACGCCGGGCACCGCCGCTGGGCGGTGCAGAGAGGGTAGGTCGCTGTGAGTGAGTCAGCTGTGATGGAGTCGAGGAGTCCCCTGACGGTCCTCGCCGGGGGCCGCGAGGGTGCCTCGTCCGGTGGCGCGGGGGCGTTGGTGGTGGAGCATCTGGGTTTGGCGGATGCGCTGGCGCGGCGGCACCGGGTGCCCGGGCATGACTTCGAGGACATCCGGCAGGTGGCGCGGATGGGGCTGGTGATGGCGGCGCAGCGGTACCGGGAGGGTGCCGGGCACGGGTTCGTGCAGTTCGCGGTGCCCACGATTGCCGGGACGATCAAGCGCTATCTGCGGGACCAGTCCTGGGTGGTGCGCCCGCCGCGGTCGCTGCAGGAGCTGCGGCTGGGGGTCAAGGAGGCCCGTGGCCGGCTGGTGCAGGAGCTGGGCCGGGAGCCGTCCCTGGCGGAGCTGGGGGAGGCGACGGGGGCCAGCCCGGAGCAGGTCGCGGAGGCCCGCTCGGTGGATGCGGCGATGAGCCCGGCGGCGATCGAGCCGCTGGATTCCTCGGGCGAGGGCGAGGGGGAGCGCACGGCGCACCTGGTCCCGGTGGTCGAGGCGGGGTTCGAGCAGGTGGAGCTGCGGCAGATGGTCGCGTGCGCGCTGGAGGGTGCGAGCGAGCAGGATCGGCTGCTGGTGAAGCTGCGGTTCGTGGACGAGATGAGCCAGTCTGAGATCGCCGCGGAGCTGGGGGTGTCCCAGATGCAGGTCTCGCGCCTGCTGCGCCGGCTCCTGGACCGCATGCGCCGCAAGATGGCCGCCTGACCCCACCAAAACGCCAGACGGACCCTGACCACGACCGGAGACGCTGGACCCCACACAGCGGGGCAGCACACTGAATGGATGCGCCGTCGCAGGGGTATGAGGAGTAGGCAGTGGAGGTCAGAAATGCGACAGCTTGATAGGGACACCAAGTCCGGGGCCGGTCGGGTGCAGAGCGGCGGGCAGAGGGTCGTCGCCCATGACGGCAGCCGGGAAGTGCATGGCTACGCGGTCGGCGCAACGGACGGATACATCGAGGTTGTCTGGGCAGTCGCCTCCGGGCGGCAGCGCAGGAGGGCATTCCCCGCTGGAGACGTGTTCATACCGTCCCACGCGCAGCAGTGGGCCGGGGTGCCGATCAGTGACGATGGGCTCCGCCTCGGGGCCCGCGCCGCCAAGGCCCATGCTGCCCAGGCACAGGCAGGGCGCCCGGAGCGGCGCGCCTCGGGCCATTCGCGCTGGGCAACCCACTCCGACCACGCGGCGTAAGTCCTTTGGGCGGGACGCGTACGTCGCCGGAGGCACGAGAGGTCGCGAAGGTCTCCCGACCAGGCCTTCTGCGCCGGGTCGCTGACATCGCCGTGGCCTCGGACCCGGGGCTCGGGAGGCTCCAGCTCGGCCTGGCCGGGGCCGGCAACGTCGCGGTGTGCATGGTCGTCGGCTACGGGCTCGCCCTGCTGCTCCACGCGGGTGCCCAGGGGACCGTCGTGTTCATGCTGCTCAGCAGCGTGGTGGCGATGATCGGCACCAACGCACTCGTCGACCACCGCATCCGGGCCAACGCGATCACGGCCGCGTACTTCCCGCTGGCCATGGGCGCGGGCATCACGGCCGGCACGCTGCTCGCACCGAGCCAGCCGGCCTCGCTCGTCGGCTTCGTCGTCGTGATGTTCCTGGCCGTGTGGATGCGCCGGTTCGGGCTGGGCTACTTCTTCTACGGCTTCATGCTGTGGAACGGCTACTTCTTCGCGTCCTTCCTCAAGACCACGCTGCCGGCACTCCCCGCGATGCTCGTGGCCATCATCGTCGCGACGGCGGTGGTACTGCTGCTGAGCTGCACCGTCTTCCGCCGGCATCCGCGCCGCACCCTCGCCGCCGTCTTCCGAAGCATGAGCGCCCGCCAGCGCGGCCTCGCACGGGCCTGCATCGCGCTGCTCGAGGCTGATCCGGGCAGCCCGGGGGCGGACCGCGCCTCGTTGGCGATCTTCCGCGCGCGAGCGAGGGCCACAGAGGCGGCGCTGATGAGCGACGGCTGGGCCGCTCACGCTCCGGCGCTCCCCGAGGGATGGACGGCGTCCACGCTGCGTGCGCGGCTGCTCGAACTGCAGCTCGGTCTCGACCGCCTCACTCTTGGAACCAGGCGGCTCGCCGCGACCGACGCCGCCCCGGCGATCCGGGCCGCTGCCGTGGAGGCCTTGGGCGCGCTCGCCACCCCAAATCCCGCCCGCGCCCGCGAAGCCGCACCGGCCCTCCCGGAGCTGGCCTCCGCCGCGCCCCTCAGCGTGCAGGCAGCGGCCGCCGACCTGCACCGCGGCATCAGCATTGTCACGTCGGTGCCCAACCGGCCGGTGCTGAGCCGCACCGTGCAGGAGAACGAGCCGCAGTTCGTGCCCGCGGCCGGGCTCGTCCTCGGGCAGCTGCCCGGAATCCCCAGCGTCGCGTCCGAGGTCGATCCCCGGGGCGCAGCGTGGAACCCACTCACCCGGCTGCAGTTCGCCACCAGGCAGGCAGTGCAGGTCGCGGTCGCCGGAACCCTCGCAATCCTCGTCGGAAGCCTCATCAGCGGGCAGCGCTACTACTGGGCGGTCATCGCCGCGTTCGTGTCCTTCGCAGGAACCGGCACCCGCTTCGACACCACCCGCAAATCGCTGCTGCGCGTGGCGGGAACCCTGGGCGGCCTCGTCGCCGGCGTCGTCGTCGCCCGTCTCACCAACGGGAACCTCTTCGCCGCACTCGCCGTGATCGTGGCGAGCATCTTCTGCGGCAACTACCTCATGCGCATCTCCTACGCATACATGATCTTCTTCCTCACGATCATGCTCAGCGAGCTGTACGCCCTCCTCGGCCAGTTCTCTGACGAGCTCCTGCTGCTGCGCCTCGACGAGACTGCCGCGGGGGCGGCGGTCGGCATCGCCGTCGCCCTCCTCGTCACGCCGGTCAGCACCCGCGACACGATCAAGGTGGTCCAGGGCTCTGTCCTCGCGGCAGTCGCCGACCTGCTCGGCACGCTGCACGATCGCGCCCTCGACCCGGCCTCCGTCAGCGCCAATGCCGTCGACGAGCGCGTCATCGCCGCCGACAATCAGCTGCGCCGGCTCGTCCTCGTCGGCGAGCCTCTCACCCGGTACCAGATCTGGGAGAACCGGCCCCGAGCCATCCGGCGCCGCCTCACCCTCGTGGCGAACATCGTCGCGACGGCGCGCTCCCTCAGCGACGCCGCTTCCAGGCTGCGCCAGCCCGATGTCGAGCTCGCCGCCGAAATCGGGAAGGTGGCCGACCTCGCGCGGACGGCGGCCGGCGCCACTGGGGACGGCGCAGCACCCGCAGCCGTGCCAGTGCTCGCGGGAGAGCCGCTCGACCCCAGCGCCCGTGCCATCACCCAGAACCTGCCCACTCAGGCGCACGCCGCGCTCGACCGCCTGCAGGCCCTGCTCAGGGAGATCACCTAGGCGCGCCGCCGGCCGGGAATGAGGCTAGATTCTTGCTCATGGATCCTCAGATGGGGAAGCCGTGGGTTCCGTACCGTTGTCCTGCTGTTCGCAACTGGAGCGCTGTGATGAGGGCGTCATCGTGAGCGGCCTCCTGGCCTGGGTCGCGGGTTCCGGCATAGTGCAGGGTCTGATCATGGGCCTGACCTTCGCGTACCTGACCACCGTCCTGGTCCTGAACGCCGTGGCCAGGACCGAGACGGAGACCGTCAACGGCTGGAGCGCGATCCGCAGAGCCGGCCATCCCGGCAACGGACTGCTGGTTCGTGCGGCCCTGCAGAAGGCGCTCCCGGTGGTCAACGTGTTCGAAGAGGCCGCCTACTGGACGGCGACCACGGATGACCGGGGGAACCGTCTCAGTGGCGAGCATGCGTACCGCCTCCACTTCCCGGCAGGCCAGCTTCCACCGACTGACGCCTTCTGGTCGCTGACGGCGACCGACACGGTCGGCTATATGGTCAACGCCCCCACGGGACGGCCAAGCGTGAACGACCACTCCGGTCTCGTGGCGAACGCCGATGGCTCAGTCGACATCCTGCTCCAGCCGCATGAGCCATCCGGCGCGGCGCAGAACTGGGTGGCGACGCCCTCTGGCCGGTTCAAGCTCATGCTCCGCGCCTACCTCCCCGGAGCGGCCATCGTGGACGGCCGCTACGAGGTCCCGCCGGTCGTTCGGGTGGAGCGATGAATCGCCTGATCCTGAAATACGCCACGCCAGTGACGATCGCCATCCTCGCGATCTTCGCCTGGGTGACCTACCGGCGGATCGCGGCCGGCGGTCTGAGCTCCATTGTTCTGCTGGCTGCGACGGCTGTGGCCATCTGGGTGATTGGCACGTTCGTCTTCATCTACTTCTGGCCGCGGATCACGGTGGGCGGCTTCAAACGGACTTTTGTCCGGCGCGGGCTGGGCGGAGGGCCGATCCCGGTGAACACCCTTTATGCCGTGCCGGAGAGCCCGTCCCAGTCCGCTCTGTCCGGCAGCGTCATCGCGACCGGCACCGACAGCGTCCTCTACTGTGGCGGCTGGTTGGATGTCAGCGCCGGACCACAGGTGCTGCACGTGCCCGAGATGGAACAGCGCTATTACAGCGTGCAGTTCACCGACCCGACCAGCGGTGCCAACTTCGCGTACGTGGGGACACGCACCACCGGAACCGCCACCCGCGACTTCCTCCTCTGCGAACCCGCATGGCACGGCGATACGCCACCGGGCATGACCCGGATCGATGTGCCCCACAGTGCAGCCCTGCTGATCGGCCGGGTCTTCGTCGCCAACGACGATGACCGCCACACGGCGTACGAACTCGCGAAGCTGATCCAGCTCAAGCCAGCAGGGAGACCAGGTGTCCACACCGCTCGATGAGGGCCCGTTCTTCCACGGCACGGTCGCCGACCTGAAGGTGGGCGACCTGCTGACGGCCGGCTACCGATCCAACTACCGCCCCGAGGTCGTGATGAACCACGTCTACTTCACCGCGCTCGCCGACGGAGCCGGCCTCGCGGCCGAGATCGCCGCGGAGCTCGCAGGGGGAGCTGCGATTCCACGGGTGTATGCCGTCGAGCCCACCGGAGCGTTCGAGGACGACCCGAACGTGACCGACAAGAAGTTCCCGGGCAACCCCACCCGGTCGTACCGAAGCAGCGACCCGCTGCGTATCGTCGGCGAGATTACCGAGTGGGCGCGGCTGACACCGGAGCAGCTGCAGGCATGGCGGGAACGGCTATCGGTGCTCCGCACCGGCGAGCGGGGCGACATCATCAACTGAGGCTCGCGGCCGGATGCGCGCGTCTGGCTAGCAGCTGATGTCCGCGAGGACGTCGCTCAGTGCGGCCTGGACGGTGCTCGCGTCTTGGTTGAGGGAACCGAGCGCCTGCGCCAACATGTCGTCGTCGGAAATGCCTTTCACGGCCGTGTCAAGACGGGTCTCAGCGGCCTTGAGCGCGTCGAGGTGGGCTTGGGTGGCATCGCCCGGCGCTGCGTTCAGGGCGGTGAGGGCCTTGACCATCTGGTCGCGCGCGGTTCGGACATCCGCCACCGCCGCACCGGCTTGGAGGTCGTCCTTGAAGCTGGCGAGGGCGTCACCGAAGGCGTTGGCAGCGGTGCAGGCGGCGGTTGACGACGGGCTGGCCGTGGTGGTCGCCGTCGGACTCGAGGTGCCTACCGACGGGCTGGGCGTGGTGGTCGCTGACGGGCTCGAGGTGCCTACCGACGGGCTGGGCGGGCTGGTCCCCGTCGGGCCGGGCGTGCTGCTGCACCCTGCCAGCAGCATCAGCGCCGCGCCGAGCGCGGCCAACCGGGCGCCGAGTCGATGGTTCCGCGACATAGGAGGCCCTTTCAGGTCTGGGTGGCCTGGATCTGCAGAGGAAGGGATCAACCAGATCCGGAGGCTCCCGCGCCGCCCTGGTGTCAGCGCGGCCGTTCGGGCAGTCTCACTGGCAATGGTGAGGGCGCGTACACGGCGCTGAAAGGAGCCAAAGGGCCTGAAACCGCTGGCCGGGGCGTGACTCAAGTGGTCATCAGGGCAGCCGATAGGCAGGAACAAAGCAGTGCCCCGGACCATGGGGGGTGGCCGGGGCACTGCGCTATGAGTCTAGGTCGCTCGTCTGAGTGTCAGCTCAAAGGGGGCCGCGGCCCCTCAGCCGTGAACCGAGGACCCGCGCTCGGCGCGCCCGGTGTCGTGCCCGGCCGGCGCTTGGGCCGATGCATCGTCCTGGCCACGGAGGTGGTGCGGCGTGGCGAAGAAGAGCGCGCACACCGCGGCGACCAGCACCACGGACGCGGGCAGGACGAGCGTCTGGCTCATGGCGTGCGTGAACGCGTCGTGGAGGAACGGGGGCAGGACCGTGGAGTTCGACTTGCCCAGCTGGCCGCCCGCGCCCTTGCTCCCCGGCGGGAGGGCGGCCTGGATCTCGGCGCTGATGCGGCCGGTCATGAGCGCCGCGAGGGCTGCCGAGCCGATCACGGCCCCGACCTGCCGGGTCGTGTTGAACACCCCCGAGCCCGCGCCCGCGGCCCGCAGCGGCAGGTTCCGGTTCGCGGTGGTCGCGGTGGGCCCCCACATGAACGCGCTGCCCAGGCCCATCACGAAGGAGGGGATGAGCAGCAGGGGCCACGCGATGATGGGCGAGATCATCACCGAGTAGAGCCACATGCCGGCCCCCACCAGGACGACGCCGGGCACCACGAGGTAGCGGGGGTGCACCCTGTCGGTGAGGCGGCCGGCGACCGGGGCGAGCACCATGGTCAGGACTGCCGAGGGCGTTCCCATCAGGGCCGACTCGAGCGGGGTCATCCCGCGCACGGCCTGGAAGAAGTACACGACCGGGATGAACATCGCGGTGATCGAGAAGCCCACGGCGGAGATCGCGGCGTTCGCGAGCGAGAAGTTCCTGTCCTTGAACAGCCCGAGGGGCAGCAGCGGCTCCTTCTTGTTCAGCGCCTGCCAGATGACGAACAGCACGAGGAAGGCAACGCCGGCGACGACGGAGGCCCACACCCAGCCGTTCCAGTCGTAGGTGTTGGACTCCTGCAGGCCGAAGACGAGGAAGAACATGCCGGCGGCCGAGAGCAGCACCCCGAGCCAGTCGAACGTGTGGCTGTGCGTCTCGAGCCGGGGCACCAGGGCCGCCGCCATCACGAAGGCCACCACCCCGACCGGGACGTTGATGAAGAAGATCCACTCCCACCCGAGGGTGTCCACGAGCAGCCCTCCCAGGACCGGGCCCACGAGCGTGGCGAAGCCCGCCGTCGCGCCCCACAGGGCCATGGCGCCCCCGCGCTTCTCCGGCGCGAAGGTGCGGGTGATGACGGCCATGGTCTGCGGGGTCATGAGCGCCGCTCCGAGGCCCTGCACCGCGCGGGCGATGATCAGGTTCGCGATGCCGCTGCCCGGCAGGAGGTCGGACAGGCCGCACCACAGCGAGGCCAGCGTGAAGACCACGAGGCCGATCAGGTAGATGTTCTTCGGCCCGAACCTGTCGCCGAGCCGCCCCGTGACGAGCAGCGGGACCGCGTAGGTGAGCAGGTAGGCGCTGGTGACCCAGATGACGTTGTCGGTGGTCGTGGAGAGCCCGGCCTGGATCGAGGGGTTCGCGACCGAGACGATCGTGGTGTCGATCAGGATCATGAAGAAGCCGATGACCAGCGCCCACAGCGCCGGCCAGGGCCGGATCTCCTGGGGGTGGGTCTCGCGAGCAGGTGTCATTACTGGGCGTCCTTCCGCACGGGCCGTTGCCGATCCCTTCGGTCCCATCATCCCAAGGGAGGCGCATTACGCGAACCCGCACTGCGGCCCCCCGGAAACTCGGACCGCGTTCGGGGCGCCTAACCCTCGGCGCCCTCCCGCAGGGCGGCCCGGGTGCGCGCGTTGCGGCGCAGCCCCAGCGCCGAGGCCGAGGTGAGGAGCAGCCCCAGGCCGAGGAGGAGGAGGGGCGCCGGGAGTCCCGAGGTGTCGGCGGAGGGTCCCGCCGCGCCGCCGGCCGGCTGGAGGGCCGCGGCGGCGGACGCCGAGGGCCCGGGGGAGCCGCTCAGGCTCGGGGTGGTCCGTGGCGCGGACGACGGCGGTGCTGCCGCCGGCGGCGTCGCAGCGGAACCGCCGGGCTCGGGCAGGGCGGTGCCGGGGGCGGCCGGCGCCGAGGGGCCCGGCGCGGAGGGTGCCGGCGCCGGGGCCGCGGGGGCCGCCGGCTGGGGCGCAGCCGGCGCGGGCGCCACGGTGGGCGCGGTGCCCCCGGCGGGGGCGGGGCTCGGCGCCGGGGTTCCCCCGGATCCCGGCTGGGGTGCCGTGGAGGGGCTCGGTGCGGGAGACTGCTGGCTCGGCGGGCAGACGAGGGTCAGCAGGCCCGGGCACCCGGCAGGCACGGCGAGCGGCCCGGCCAGCGAGCTCGGCGCGGGCAGCGCCCCGGCGGCCGGCGCCGTCAGGACCGCGGCGAGGACAGCCGCCATGGCTGCCGCCACCACCCCCGGACCTCGGCCCCGCAGATGTGAAGTGCCCACGGACAGCAGATCCTACCCAACGGTCCGCTAGCGCCTGAGCAGCCCCGGCAGCTGGTCCCGTACGGCGAGGGCCATGAGCGCCCCGCCGGCCTCGTTCGCGTGCACGCCGTCGCTCGAGAGGCCCGGCAGCCAGGTGCCGTCCGGGGCGGTCACGGAGGTGGTGACGTCCAGCCACGGCACCGCGTGCACGGCCGCCCAGGCCCGCAGGATCGCGTTCAGCTGCACGGTCGAGGCCGGGTGCGCCGCCGAGGGCGGCACCGAGACGAGGATGGGCCGCACGTGCCGGGCCAGCACGTCCCGGACCAGGAGCTCGACCCCGCCCGCGGCCGCGGCGGGCGGGGAGCCGTCGCGCAGGATGTCGTTGGTTCCGGCCTGGACGAGCACCACTCCGCCCCGGGCGGTGGCCTCGCCGACCCAGGCGCGCAGCTCCACGGAGGTGCGCCCGGGGTGGGAGGAGAGGACGCCGGGGGAGGTCCCGGGCACGAGGGAGTCGCCCACGGAGAGCCGGTACCACGAGTAGGGGAAGCCCGAGTGGGAGTCGCCCAGGACGCTCACCACGGTCGGCGCCGCGGGGACTGTCGCCGTCGAGGACCCGGGGGAGGGGACAGCGCTCGGCGAGGAGCCGGCGTCGTGCGTCCCCAGCGCCGAACAGGAGGCGAGCAGCAGCAGAACGGGGATGAAAGCGAGGGACCGCGCGAGGGCGGGCCTCATTCGGGGCCTTCCACGCCCTCGTCGTCGATGTGGATCTGGCGGCCCTGGGAGTCGTAGAGCGGCTTGGCCGGGGGCTTGCGGCCGGTCTCGCTCTCCCAGACGCCGAGCTGGCGCGTGAGGGCCGCGGCGAGCTCGAACACCTGCTCCGGGGGGATGCGGATGCGGCTCACCACGCGGCCGGGGATCACCTCGGCGTGGTCGCCGTCCTCGGTCTCGCCCACCTGCGGGGGCTGGGTGAGGGCCACGAAGTCCAGCACGAACACGTTGGGCGTGTGCCAGAGGTTGGCGAAGTCGGCGAAGCGGCCCTCGATGTTCTCCTCGGGCAGGGAGATCTGGAAGACCTTGGGCATCTCGGGCATCTCGGGCTCTGGCTCGGTCATGCACTCCATCATTGCGCGGCGAACGGGGCCCGCGAAGCGTTCGCGGACCCCGTTCGTTGCTGGCGTACCCCTGCGCCAGGGGCGCGCCGGGCGCCAGGTGCTAGACGTTCCAGTGGTAGTGGCCGCTGGCGTCGCGGCCCTTGCTGCCGCAGGTGTAGGTGCGGCCGTTGGAGGCCACGCCCTTCATCCAGAGCTGGCTGGGCGAGCAGAACCCGCCCGGGATGACGCGTCCGTTGACCACCACGGCGGTGCCGCCGCGGGGCGACCAGGTGATGTAGCCGTTCTGGAAGTTCTGGGCACGGCCGCCGGCGTAGTTGTACTCGTCCGTGGTCGGGTAGCCGAGGTAGCCCAGCTCCCAGCCCCGCGCGGCGTAGGCGCTGCGGATGGCCCCGCGTTCGGGTGCGCCCCGGTCCGCGAGGACCAGTAGATGGCGCCGCGGGCGTAGTCGCGGTGCGCGCCCGTGCTGGTGCGGACCTCGGGACCGCGCGCCGCGCCGAGGAGGCGGGAGCCGCCCACGGCCTGGTACTTGGCGTCGATCGCGCTGTACCCGCCGGCCGAGGCCGTCTGCGGCGCGACGCCGGTGGTGGTGAGTGCGAGGAGCAGGCCCAGCACGAGTGCTGCGATGCCGCCCTTGCCGAGGAGCCCTCTCCCCGTGGTCTGCCGAAGCGACGATGCTTCCATGGAGCCCCCAATGTTCGTTCGAAAGGTGCGAAGTGGAAGCCCGGTCGGCCGGCCGGGTGCAGGGCCGGCGGACCGGGCTACGTGGATTGTACATGTCCAACGGAGGGGTCCCGCGCGCCTGGGCGGGGCTGTCTCACCCTGCGGACGACGGCGTGTGGCGGCGCCGCGCTGCCGCCTTGCCGGCGGCGGTGACGAGGGTGTCGCGGAGCCAGGGGTGGCGCAGCTGGTTGGAGATCCGGTTCATGAGCCGTGAGCCGGCCACGGCGCGCTGGGACGGGCGGCGCCGCGCGGCGTCGTACCGGGCGAGGCCCGCGGTGACGCTCGGGGCGGCCACGAGGGCGTCGGCGAGGGCGAGGCCGTCCATGAGGGACTCGCCGCCGCCGCGGCCCAGGTGCGGGGCCATGGCATGGGCGGCGTCGCCCACGAGCACGAGGTTCCCGGCCACGTAGCTCTTCAGCGGGGCCAGGTCCTCGATGCGGCGCCGGTCCACCGCCTCGGGGGTGAGGGTGGCGAGCACCTCGTGGACGCGCGGGGTCCAGTCCCGGTAGAGCGCGCCGAGGACCTCGAGCGGATCGTTCCCGCGGGTGCCGGCGAGGTCGGCGCGGACGCCGGCGTACCAGTTGCTGCCGCCGCCCGGGAAGGGGGCGCGGCCGAAGATCAGCCCGGCGCCCCACGCCTCGAACCCCTCCCGGGTCTCGAGCGGGGCCACGCCGCGGAACGCCACCACGTGGGCGTCCCGGAGCCGGGCGGCGGGGAAGGCGCGGGCGCGCAGGGCCGAGTGGACGCCGTCGGCCGCCACCACCACGTCCGCGTCCGGCAGCGCGGCGGGGGAGGAGGCGGGGGAGGCCCACCGGACGGTGCCCTCGGGCAGCCCGGCGAGGAGGGTCTCGAGCAGGTCCATCCGCCCCACGCCGCGGGTGGCCCCCGGGAGGGCCAGGCGGACCAGCACGCGCCCGTCGGGGCGGAGCAGCTCGCCCGAGCTGAGGCTGACGGTCTCGAGGGCGGACGCGACGCCGAGGCGCTCGAGCGCGGCCCACGCGGCCGGCCACAGGCCCAGGAGCGTCCCGGCGGTGGAGAGCTGCGGGTGGCGCTCGCGGACCTCCACGTTCCAGCCGCCCGCGGTGAGCGACCGGGCCGCGGCGAGCCCCGCGATCCCGGCCCCGACGATCACGGCGGTGCCCCTCATGCCCCAAGGCTCCTACGGATGCTCTGCGCTGTCATGCGCTATCCGCTGGCGGTGGTCCTTCACAGGGCCTTAAGGCCCCATTCAGGCCCGGATTTCCGCGGAATCGGGGGCCCTCGAGCGGCGCCGCGTCATTTGACTTGCAATTGTTTTGGTTTCGTGCCGAGGACTGTCAGAGTGGTGCTGCACAGAGCGTCTGCCGGGGCTCTCCGTTGCCGCGGCAGAGGAAGAGGGGGGCTGTGGAATGGGTTGGAAGAGCAAGTATCGGCGCCGGCAATGGCTGCTGAGGAACGAGCGCCGGATCAACACGGCGCAGACCGTCCTGCTGGGGGTCGCCGTGGTGGCCGTGGTGCTGTTCATACTCCTGAACCTGCACCGGTAGCGCGGGGGCAGCGGGAGTCGTGCAGGCCACAGAGTCGCACCCGGCGTGCCGCCGCGGGGCCGTGCCGAGGCGCCTCTAGCCTTGAATCCAGACGCTACGGACGGGCAAGGAGCAATGGGGGAGATGACGGCCAGGCATGTCATTGCCGCGGGGATCAGGCGCGGCGGCGGGGAGGGCCTGATGGCCTCGGTCGCGGAGGGCCTCTCGGCACTCGGCGAGGACGTCCTCGTGGTCGGTCCGCCGGAACGCAGCCCCCTCGTGGCCCGCGCCTCCGCGCTCGGCCTTCCCGTCCACACGCTGGCCTCCGCCCACCCTGCCCAGTACGCGCTCGACCTGCTCCGGTGGCGCCGGGCGAACCCAGATGGCGTGCTGTGGTGCGAGGGGACGCTGCCCGCCCTCGCGACGGCCGGGATGCAGCGGCGGGTCCTCGCTTTCGACACTGCCGCCCCCGGCCCCCTGAAGAGCGTCCGGAGGGCGGCGGCGCGCGCCCGCGCGCTCGCCACCATCGTCCCCTCCGCGGCCGACGCCGAGCGGCTGAGGGACGCACGCGTGCTCGCCCCCTCGGTCCCCGCCCTTGAACTCGCCCGCCACGGGCGCGGCGCCGGCCCGCTGCGGATCGGCTTCATGGGGCCGGTCTCGGAGCGGGACGGGGTGCTGGTCCTCGCGGACACGCTCAGGGAGCTGAGGCGCTGGGCACCTGAAGGGTACCGGCTCCGCATCACGGGGCCCACGCGCTACGCCGACGCCCGCGAGCGGGTGGTGGTGGAGGGCCGGCTCAGGTCCCTGGGCGCGATGGTCCAGAGCGTGCACAACATGCCGGCGGACGAGTTCCTCGGGTCCGTGGACCTGCTGGTCTGCCCGGCCGTCCAGCCCCGGGGCTTCTGCTTCCCGGCGGTGACCGCGATGGCCTCGGGCGTGCCCGTGGTGGTGAGCGACGCGGGGTCGCTGCCGGAGGTGGTGGGCCCGGACCACCCGTGGGTGGCGCGGGCGGGCGATCCCGGCCACCTCGCCGAGGTGATCACGGCCGCCGCCGCGGCGCTGCCGGCGTACGACGCCGTGGCTGCCGCCCGCCGCCGCTGGGAGGCCGCCTACTCGCCCGAGGCGGGCCGGAAGGCGCTCGGCGCGCTGCTCGGGAGCCTCGGCCTGGGGCAGACGGGCAGCGGCGCCTCGGAGCCGTCGGCCGCCGCGGGAGCCTAGTAGGCGCCGGTCTTGCCGAGCACGGCGCGGGCCGTGCGGAGCAGGATCACGAGGTCCTGGGCCAGGGACCAGTTCTCCACGTAGGAGAGGTCGAGGCGGATGGCTTCTTCCCAGCTCAGGTCGCTGCGGCCGGAGACCTGCCAGAGGCCGGTCACGCCGGGCTTGACGAGCAGGCGGCGGTGGGCGAAGTCGTCGTAGCCGGCCACCTCGGCGGGCAGCGGCGGCCGCGGGCCCACGAGGCTCATCTCGCCGCGGAGCACATTGATGAGCTGCGGGAGCTCGTCGATGGAGAACCTGCGCAGGATGCGGCCGAGCTGCGTGACCCGCGGATCATGCTTCATCTTGAACAGCAGACCGGCGCCTTCATTGAGGCTGCGGAGCTCGGAGAGCCGGGCCTCGGCGTCCACCACCATGGAGCGGAACTTGAGCATCTTGAAGGAGACGCCAGCGCGGCCAATCCGGGTCTGACGGAAGAGTGCCGGTCCGGGGCTGTCCAGCTTCACGGCGGCGGCGACGGCCAGCATGGGCAGGCCGAGGACCGCGAGGAGGGCGACCGAGGCGACGATGTCCAGGGTGCGCTTGAGCGCGGCCTTGCCGCCCTCGAGCTTGGGGGTGGTGACGTGGATGAGGGGCAGGCCGCCCACCGGCTGCATGTGGATGCGCGGGCCGGCCACGTCCGTGAGCGCCGGCGCCAGGATCATGCCCACGTTGCGGGCCGCGAGCTCCCAGCCCAGTTTGCGGAGCTCCTCGGGTGCGAGCGCGGATCCAGAGATGGCCACGGTGTCCACGCCGGATTCCGCGACGGCGCTGAGGATGTCGGAGACGTCGTCCTGATGGCCCAGCACGGGGATCTCATGGCCCACCCCGGTGAGGACCACCCCCGGGAACCCCGGCAGATAGGCAGCGGCCGCTCGGTAGCCCGCTCCCGGACTGCTGGCGAGCTGCCGCGCGAGGTGGCGCGCGCTGCTGGGGGCGCCGAGGACGAGGACGCGGCGCAGGTTGCGGCCGTCGCTGCGCGACTGGACCAGGACGGCCCGGAGCACCCAGCGGGCGACCAGCAGGGAGACGATGCCGAGCGGGAGCGCCACGGCCACGTAGCCGCGGGCCGTGTCCAGGCCGAAGACGTAGGAGAGGATGGCGATCGCGCCGAAGAGCCACAGCGAGGAGGTGAGCACTCGCTTGTACTCCTCGGGGCCGTGGCCCAGTATGGTGGCCTCCCGTGTCCCTCCCGCCGCGAGGACCAGCCACCAGGCCGCGGTCACCACCACGGTCACCAGCGCGTAGGGGGCGTGCCACGTGTGGCTGACCTGGATCGAGGTGTCGTCGGCGCCGAAGCGGAGCATCTGCGCACCGACGGTGGCCCAGACGATGCAGGCTAGATCGGCCCAGCCCAGCAGGTTGAACCGCGTCATTGTGCGCGGAATCGCCGCGGAGGTGGAGCGGGCTGCCGTCTCTCGGGCGGTCATTCCGCGAAGGCCTCAGCCAGATCGCTCACCGGCACAAAGCGCTTGCCCAGGGCCGCGAAGTCCCAGCCGGCGTGCTCCCACTCGGCCGGGTCCAGGACGTTGCGGCCGTCGATGATCTTGCGCCCCTCGGTGAGGGGCATCATGTCTGCGGGCGTGAGCTGGCGGAACTCGTTCCACTCGGTGAGGAGCAGCACGAGGTCCGCGTCGGTCACGGCCGCCTCGAGGGAGTCTACGTAGCCGAGCCGCGGGAAGCGCTTGGCGGCGTTGGCATTGCCCTCGGGGTCGTAGACGGCCACGTCGGCGCCGCTGTTGAAGAGGCGCACAGCGATGTCGAGGGCCGGGGAGTCGCGCACGTCGTCGCTGTCGGGCTTGAAGGCGACGCCGAGCACGGCGACCTTCTTCCCCAGCAGCGGGCCGAGCATGGTCTCAGCGAGGTGGACGACCCGGTCGCGGCGACGCAGGTTGATCAGGTCCACCTCGGACAGGAACCGCATGGTGCGGTCGAGCCCGAGTTCGCTGGCCCGCGCCTGGAGCGCCCGGATGTCTTTCGGCAGGCAGCCGCCGCCGAAGCCCACCCCGGCGTTGAGGAAGCGCCGGCCGATCCGCGCATCGTAGCCGATGGCGTCGGCGAGGGTGCGGATGTCGCCGCCCACCATCTCGGTGATCTCGGAGAAGGCGTTGATGAAGGAGATCTTGGTGGCCAGGAAGGCGTTCGCGGCCACCTTGACGAGCTCGGCCGTCTCGAAGTCGGTGACGATGAGCGGGGTGTCCGCGGCGAGCGCGTCGGCGTAGACGGCGCGGAGCAGCTCCTCGTCCTCGGTGCTGTCCACCCCGAAGACGAGCCGGTCGGGCGAGAGCGTGTCACGCACGGCGAAGCCCTCGCGCAGGAACTCGGGGTTCCAGGCGAGACCGATCCGACGGGCCCCGTCGGCGTGCCGGTCGATCAGTTCGCGCAGGCGTCGCGCTGTGCCCACCGGAACCGTGGACTTGCCGACGATCAGCGCATCCTTCGTGATGCTCTCGGCCAAGGACCGTACGGCGGCGTCGACGAACGTGAGGTCCGCGGCGTGCTTGCCGGCGCGCTGCGGGGTGCCGACGCCGATGAAGTGGACGTCGGCCCAGACTCCCGCCTCCTCGAAGGAGGTGGTGAAGCGCAGCCGCCCGGAGGCCACGTGTTTGCGCAGGAGCTCAGGGAGCCCCGGTTCGTGGAACGGCAGCACGCCGTTCGCGAGTGCCTCGATCTTTGCCAGATCGATGTCCACGCCGAGCACCTCAAAGCCGAGCTCGGCCATGCAGGCGGCGTGCGTGGCGCCGAGGTAGCCGGTTCCGATGACGCTGATCCTCATGTTCCCCCCCGAATCAGACCTGCGGTGCGTAGCCGCCCATTATTTGCGGAAGTCGTCCTGGTGCTCGCGGAACCACTCGACGGTGCGCCGGATGCCCTCGTCGAGGCCTATGCTGGCCTTCCAGCCCAGGGCGGTGAGCTTGCTGACATCCATGAGCTTGCGGGGTGTTCCGTCAGGCTTCGTGGTGTCCCACTCGATCGCGCCCTGGTAGCCCACGGCGTCGGCAACGGTCTGGGCGAGCTCCTTGATGGTGACGTCAGTTCCCACCCCCACGTTGACCTGCTCTGGACCGTCGTAGTTCTCGAGGAGGTAGAGGCAGGCCTTTGCCATGTCGTCGACGTGCAGGAACTCCCGCAGGGGTGATCCCGTGCCCCAGTTGGTGACGCTCTCGGCGCCGCTGAGGCGCGCCTCCTCGTATCGGCGGATCAGTGCGGGCAGCACATGCGAGCCCGTGGACGAGAAGTTGTCGCCCGGGCCGTAGAGGTTGGTCGGCATGGCGGAGATCCACGGCAGGCCGTACTGGCGACGGACGGCCTGGACCTGGAGGATGCCGGCGATCTTGGCGATCGCGTAGGCGTCGTTGGTGGGCTCCAGGTGCCCGGTGAGGAGGTACTCCTCCTTGAGGGGCTGCGGGGCGAGCTTCGGGTAGATGCAGGACGAGCCGAGGAAGAGCAGGCGCTCCACGCCGTGCTCGAGGGCCGCGTCCATGACGTTGGTCTGAATGCGCAGGTTCTCGCTGAGGAAGTCGACCGGGTAGGTGTTGTTGGCGAGGATCCCGCCCACCTTGGCTGCGGCGAGGGCCACATAGCGGGGCTTCTCGGCGGCGAAGAAGTCGAAGACGGCCCCGCGGTCCTTGAGGTCAAGCTCGGACGAGGCGCGCCCCACGAGGTTGCTGAACCCCTCGTCCTCGAGCCGGCGCCAGATGGCCGAGCCGACCAGGCCCCGGTGCCCGGCGACGTAGAAGGTCGCGGAGCGGTCGAGGGCGCTTGGGGCGTAGGAGGTCTCCGGCATCAGACGAGGGCCTTCCAGCTGTCGAGGTTGACGCTGTCGATCCACTTGCCGCCGGCGTGCTTGAGGGCCTCGACGTCGGCGTCCACCATGAGGCGGGCGAGCTCGGGCGTCTTGACGGTCGGGGTCCAGCCGAGCTTCTGCTCGGCCTTGGAGTAGTCGCCGATGAGGGCGTCGACTTCGGTGGGGCGCAGGTAGCGCTCGTCGAAGCGGACATGGTCCTCCCAGTTGAGGCCGGCGTGCCCGAAGGCGTACTCCAGGAAGTCTCGGACGGTGTAGCCGGCGCCGGTGGCGAGGACGAAGTCCTCGGGCTCGTCCGCCTGCAGCATGCGCCACATGCCCTCGACGTACTCCGCGGCGTAGCCCCAGTCGCGGACCGCGTCGAGGTTCCCCATGTACAGCTCCGACTGGACGCCGGCCTTGATCGCGGCCACCGCACGGGTGATCTTGCGGGTCACGAAGGTCTCGCCGCGGCGCGGGGACTCGTGGTTGAAGAGGATGCCGTTGACCGCGTACATGCCGTAGGCCTCGCGGTAGTTCCGGGTCACCCAGTAGCTGTACACCTTGGCCGCACCATAGGGGGAGCGGGGGTAGAAGGGGGTCTCCTCGTCCTGGGGGGGCGGGGTCGCGCCGAACATCTCGGACGAGGAGGCCTGGTAGAAGCGGGTCTGAATCCCGGCCATGCGCACGGCTTCGAGCAGCCGGATGGAGCCCATGCCGGTGGTGTCGCCGGTGTGCTCGGGCTCGTCGAAGGAGACGCGGACGTGCGACTGGGCCGCGAGGTTGTAGACCTCGTCGGGGCGGATGTCCGCCAGAAGCGTCACGAGCCGTGCGCCGTCGGAGAGGTCTCCGTAGTGGAGGAAGAGGCGGGCCTCGGGATCGTGCGGGTCGACGTACAGGTGGTCCACTCGGGCTGTGTTGAAGGTCGAGGCCCTGCGGATGAGCCCGTGGACCTCGTAGCCCTTGGCCAGGAGGAGTTCGGCGAGGTACGAGCCGTCCTGGCCCGTGATGCCGGTGATGAGCGCCTTCTTAGGCATGTGTCCCCCCATATGGTTCCCCTGTAGTGAAGCCGCGAACGGCCAAGCTGAGTTTACAGTGCCGCGCCGGAGCCTGCAGTGGCAGACGAGCCAAATGGGTTTTTTGAGACGGACGCTTCACGCTTGAGACAGGAGCACGCGCTCATGCGCTGTGATCGCCGCCTCGGCCGAGAGCATGCGCGACGCGTAGCTCTGGCCGTTCGCGCCGAGCTTCGCGGCGCGCTCTAGATCGGTACCGAGCGTTTCGATCGCCCGCAGCAGCACAGACGGCCGCTCTGGGTCGACGCGGACTCCGCCTTCGGAGAGACGGATCTCGTCGGAGGTAGCGCTCTCCTCATGGGTGGCGGCCACGACTGGGAGCCCGGTAGCGAAATAGGACGTGAGCTTGCTGGGCACGGACATCTCACGCACGTCTGCCAGCTCATTCACCAGGAGCACATCAGCTGCGCGAAGCGCCGCCGAGTAGCCTGCATCATCCATCGGACGGAGGAACGTGAGGTTGGGAATGCCAGCACCTGCTTCTTCGAGGGCCGCCCGGCGATTCCCGTCTCCTAGCAGCACGAACTTCACCTGGCTGCCGAGCGCGCTGGCCAGTCGAGCAGCTTCGACCACGTTCTCGAGGCCCTGCTTCACTCCCATATTGCCCGCGTGGAGGGCGATGACTTCGTCGTCCACCCACCCGAGGCTTCTGCGTGCTCGTGCGCGGTCAAACTTGGAGGGAAGACGGACATGCGACCAGTTCCTGACCACGTGCACCTTGGTCTCCGGGACCCGCAATTCGTTCACCACGTAGGCCTTGAACCTGTCGTGGATGACCGTGACGCTCCCGCACGCCGCGAGGATCGCGGATTCGACCTTGCGCATCGCCCTCGACATGAGGCTTCGTCTGCCGGCCGTCTCCTCGAGGCCGCGGCTGTAGAGATCCTGGACCCAGATGGCCACACGCTTGCCCTGCAGACGGGCCCTCAGCACTGCCAAGCCGGACGAAAACAGGGCGGGGCTCACGACGAGGACGACATCGGGCTCACCCCAACGGACCGAAACAGCATGAAGCCCGAAGGTGAACTCCATGAGCAGTCTCGAGATCGTTTTGGGCACAGCCGGGACCGTATGGCGGACGCGTCGCACCGGCACATCGTTCACAAACTCGACCCGTGACAAGCCGGTATAGCCCTCCTGGACCTTCCACCACGGGTAGTGGGGGTAGCCCGTCAGGACCCTTACGTCGTGGCCCTGGTTACAGAGCCCTTCCACCAACTTTGTGGTGTAGGGAGCGTTTCCGGTCGGCTCAGGGGCGTAGTTGAGCGCGATGACCAGCACCGCTGAGAGTGGTTCTGTCACCTGTGGGATACTACCCGAGGCCACAGTCATGTAACGACGAGGAGAATCGTGATGGGGGTAAGTTTTTCCGAGAGTGGTGCCGAAGATTTGGTGCCGGTTGTCAATCTCAGCGAGGCGCCGGGGGAGCGGCTGGCCTGGGATCGGCCTAGGTGGCTCGTATACCTATGGGGTTTAACCGAACTAATCTTGGTTACCAATCCATTGCAGGTCTCGTCGATCCTTCGGGTGGCCACCCTGAGGCTATTCGGGGCGCGTATTGGGGACGGAGTTATTTATCGGCCGCGCACACGGGTGCGATTCCCCTGGCACCTCGAAATCGGCGACCGCTGCTGGATCGGCGAGGGCGTCTGGATCCACAATCAGAACAAGGTGCAAATCGGCGATGATGTAGCCATCTCACAGGAGGCCTTCATCTCCACCGGGAGCCACGCAATGCGAAGGGATATGGCTCTCATAACAAGCCCAGTTCGGATTGAAGACGGCGCTTGGATCGCTTCTCGAGCGATGTTGTTAGGCGGCACGACGATTGGGAGGTCGAGCGTTGTTGCGCCAAACTGCGTGATAGGACCCAAAGCTACTATCCCGGCAAACACCATTGTTCGTCAGAATCCGGATTTGATGAGCACTGAACGGTTCTCATTCAAAGGTGAAAACGATTCGAGGACCTCGAATGACTAAGATTCCAGCAACAGTTCTGATTCTCACGAAGAATGAAGAGGCTAGTGTCCAGCGCGCAGTGGAAAGCGCTAAACCATTCGATGAAGTAATCGTTGTCGATTCGGGTAGCACAGATAAAACCCAAGAAGTCGCCCGCCGGGCTGGAGCAACGGTCGTCGAATATCTGTGGGACGGCGCGTACCCCAAGAAGAAGGAATGGTCGCTAAGCGCAGCGCAAAACGACTGGGTGGTTTATCTAGACGCTGATGAGTTCTTCCCAGATGATCTCGTCGAAGAAATAGCGGCTGTCCTGGTCGACCCGACGGCATCGGCATTCGAGGTCCCATTGCAGTACTACTGGATGGGGAAACGACTCGCTCATGGACATCAGGTCCGTAAGCGGATCGGCATGCGGCGTAGCAGATGCCAATGGCCACGCCCGAATGACCTTCATGTAGAACACATGTGGGAAGTTGAGGGGCACTATCAACCCCGCGTGCTTTCGGGACGATTGCTCCAGCTCTCTAAGCCTCTAGGACATGACGATCGGGACGGGCTCTACGACTATTTCGCTCGACATAATCGTTATAGCGACTGGGAAGCCCACATGCTGGTCGACCGAGACGCGGAGGCGGTTGAAAACCGTTCGACACTTGGGAGAATTGCAGCCAAGCTACCTGCTAAGCCGCTGATATTCTTCATCTACTCGTACATAATTCGGCGAGGCTTCCTTGACGGCACCAGTGGCTTTCACTATGCGGCGGCGTTGTCGTTCTATTATTGGCAGATCGGTGTAAAGATGTCTGAGATCCGGCGGAGGGACGCTTCGGCAGTTATATAGCGGAGCACCTTGGGTGTAGGGGTCCCAAGAAGCTTCGAAATGAACTATCGCTCGCACACTGTCAGGTTAGGTTGGGTTGGGGCTTAATGTTGGGCAAGACGCAGAGAACCGTTTCGGGACCAGAGGTTAGCCAAAAAAAGGTACTTCAAGTTATTTCAAGCGTGTCTGAAGAATTCGGCGGTCCCTCGGTGGGCTCGCTCGCATTGAACAGGCGATTGAACGAGCTGGGGGTCGATGCAAGGATATACACTACTGATCTCGCAAACGATAAGGGGGATCGTTTGAAGCCTAGTGCAATTAGGGGCACCGGCGCGAATGTGCGTGCCTTTCCGGCATCGCGACCTTTCTTTCTCCGAAACAGCTGGTTGCTCTGCATCGGCATCTGGTCCGCAGTGCGAGGTGCCGACCTAGTGCATATTCACGGTCAGTACGCAGTACATCAATTTTTTGTCTACCTTGCATGTAGGGCATTTCGGAAACCCTATGGCGTACAACTGCACGGAGCGCTGGAGACGTACGAACGGAGCAAGTCAAAGAAGAGGAAGCTTATCTTCAACAGCGTTATCGGGAAGCGGGTTCTTCGACATGCGTCCTATGTTCACTTCAGTGCGCCGTCCGAAGCTCAGCGCGCTCGGGATCTGGTAGCCGAAGACCAGGCGGTGGTTATACCTCTAGGGGCTGAACTGTCAACGGAAGAATTGCCCATAACGGCGTTAGCTGACCGTCTACCTTCTCGGTCTGAAGCTGTGCTCTATTTGGGTCGCTTCGCTCTGAAGAAGAGGCCGGAGCTACTGTTGCGGGCGTGGGCCGCCGCCAAGCGACCCGAGAAATCGCTTCTCGTCTTCGCGGGCCCCGATGGAGAGATCACCCACGCCGAGCTAAGTAGCCTTGCCGAATCTCTCGGCGTACTCGACAGTGTCCTGTTCGTCGGGCCTGTGGACTCGAGGCAAAAGGCTTGGCTTTATCGTCGGTCCGGAACCTTCGTTCTTCCATCTGAAAACGAAAACTTCGGACTTACGATCGCCGAGGCTATGGTGGGAGGGTGCCATGTGATTGTCAGTGAGCATGTGGCTGCTGGACAGTATCTCTTGGAAGCAGATTCGGGAGAGGTTCTCGACTCGGTTGATGTCGACACGTTGAGAGGTGCGCTTGAGCGCGCCCTCTGGCATCCTTCTGATACGAAAGCGTCGGGTTTGCGCGCGATGAAGTTCGCACAAAAGGAGCTGAGCTGGGATCGATTAGCCAGATTCATTGCAGAAACGGGGTAGGGTGTTATTTCTGTCTGGACGCGCGGTATGTGACGGCAGTCCTGCGGCCACACCCTGTGGGGGGCGGCTAGCATGTGGCGCGCGTTGACGCGACTTTTTGTGGGCATTGGGCTAACCCAGTGCGCCCTATTCGTGTCGGGATTGCTTATAGCTAGATTGCTTGGTCCGCTCGGGCGTGGCCAGATCGCGTCGGCCATGTTAGTCGTCACGCTCGCGTCGTTCGTGATTGCGAACTCAGGGTCCAGCTTGGTGAATCTTCACGTTTCGCGCGGAGCTAATGTTCTGGCGACATCAAGCAACGCGATGCAGGCAATGCTGCCCATCAGCTTGGTCGTATGCACTGCGGCCGCGCTAGTCCTCGGATGGGCTGGCATGCCTCCCGTGGTCGTGGTCGGCGGGGGCGTTTCATCGTTCCTGTTCGCGGTGATACCGGTCCAAATGGGGGTGCTTGCGGGCTGTCGGCGGTACGCGTCGACAGCGCTGCTGCAATTTCTGCCGCCGGGACTATACTCGCTGGTTTTGGGGGTTCTGCTGATCTTGCGAACCTTCACGGTAGAGACGGTTATGTACGCGTGGTACCTGTCTGCATTGGTGGGGGCGATAGTGGGCTATTTGTTAGTGAAAGCGGCGTCATCCCGCGTCAGCCCATCATCGGTGAGGGTGAGATCGGCATCATCGATTCGGCGTCGAGGTCTTCGCGGCCTCTTGTCGCTTCACTCGCCGTTAGAGAGCTTTAGGCTTGACCAGCTCTTAGTAGTCTCACTCGGGTCTAATTCAGCGCTTGGGTACTACGTGGCAGGCCTGTCCCTCGCTAACCTGCCGAAGTTGCTTGGCCAGGTGCTGGCTACGGTAGTTCCCGCGAGGCTGAGTTCCTCGCCAGGAGCGGTTAAGAGCGTGGTGGCGGCTGTCTTGGCTCCTTTCGTGGGCGGCCTACTCATAGCCCCGCTGGCTCCTTGGGCCATCACGCTTCTGTTCGGCGGTCAGTTCAATGACGTGAGGGTCGTTGCAGCCCTACTTTGCGTGGCCGGCGGTGCAATGGGCTCTAGAAAAGTTCTCAATGAGGTCCTCCGGTTCAAAGGACAGGATGGCATCGCTGCCAAGACGGAATTAGCTGTATCCGTAGTGTATTTGCTGTTGGTTGTTCTGACGTATCGGGTGTGGGGTCTCCTTGGAGCGGCGACAGCGCTGCTAATCGCTTCACTCGGGTCGGCCGCTCTTGGTGGCTTGTTCGCTCGTCGGGCGTATCGTTCGAAGGGCGCAGCTACAGAGGCTGGCGGAAACGGACTTGCTCTTATTTGGAGCGCACGTCGTGGTTAGCGTCCCCTGGAGGTCGGACCAAGGTTGCGTCGGAGCGAACCTTAGGCGCAGTTCTGTATCGGGGTCGGGAGCATGCCCGGCTGAATCCCGCGGGACGGATCTGGGAGCTTCATCCATGGTGCTCGAGTGTGGGAGATGAATACGTGACCGATATATCGAGTTACGGCGCCGAGGTACCAGGGCTGCTGAGGAAGTCGCTATACGCGATTCTAGTCGTCTCGGGATGCGCAAGCGTTTTTTCGCTCGGAGGATATTCGCCTCTGCCGGTCAATGAGTTGTTAGATGCGTGGCTGATATCCTTTATATGTGTTAGCGTCTGGGTTGGGCGCATTCGCCACACGATGATCATTCTTTTTCTGGTCGCCTACCTTGTGACGAGGGTCGCGGCGGCGGTGGCGAATGATTCCCCGGTGCCCGATTTTCTCCAAGCCTATCGATGGCTGCTTTACCTGATCGCATTTGTCATTGCGCTGCATCGCAGCTGGGGCCCGTTGCTTCCAATGATTAAAGTGATGTGGGTGCTAATAAGCCTAGGTCTTGTCAAGACGATATTAACCATTGCGATCCTTGGTCCGAGTCAGAGGTCTGGTCTGCTGACCGAAAACAACTTCGAGTTGGCATTGTACTGCGCACTTGCAGCCGGGCTGCTGTCCCGTTTGACAGGACGCCAGCAGGTCTGGACTCTGTTAGCTCTCGGTGCCTTGGTGATGTCATCTGGATCCCGCAGCGGGGCGGTGGAGTTTGGACTCTTGATCATTTACGCGGTGATCAATGTCGCCAGGGCACGCGTTGCCGTGCGTTTGTTGCTGGTGATCGTGGTGCCCGTGATCGTTTACTTCGTTAGTGATGTTTTCGCTGCGCGGGCGGAGTCTGGTGGCGTAGATAGACTGAACTTCCTATCTGTATTCTTAGGGGAAACCGCAAACTGGAATCTTTTAGATTGGCTCTGGGGCACATCGCCTATCACGCCTCTCAGTAGCGGCGGTTGCGCAGCGATGGAGTATTACTCGAGCTTGTTTTCGTCGACCGGAGACGGCACCTGCTACTCCGTCGTACTTCATGCATTTATCATGCGCGTGGTATATGATGCTGGCTTGTTTGGGTTGTTTCTGACAGTATTTGTCGTACTATTTAGCCTGCGACGGAGCGGTGCGGGGGTCCGCGTCACATGGACCATTTTTGCCATCGCTTTTGCCAACGGTTTCTCTGTCAGTGGACTGAACAGTCCGTACGTAGCGCTTCCTATTGTTCTCACGATCTGCATTTCAGCCAATCGGGGATCAGTGGAAAGTTTTAAGCCGCACAAAGGTGTCGGACTTCGCGGTGAGTGGGTCCGCAATCCGGAAAGGTTTGACGGACACGACTCACCGAGTTCTATGCGCCCTGAACCGGAGCGCTAGAGTATCGCCTCTGATGGTGACAGGAGAATGGCCGGGATCAATATCGAAATCTGGGCGGTTTCGATAGAGGATAGGTTGCAGAGTCATCTGATTGAGTGTCGGAGGCTTCCACGCGCGGTCTCAAGATGGCCTGTAGAGCCAGGGTCGCCCACGATGCTCAATGCGTTTTGATTTTTTCACGAGAGAAAGGGAGCGCGCTTTGAAGGTCTTATACGTATGCCAAGAGTATCCGGCTCGGACGCAGACGTTCGTTGTGAATGAAGCCGCAGCGGTTGCGTCCTCTGGCAACGATGTCTTCCTCTATTCGTTGCGCGGAGCAGATGAGGGACTCTCTTCCGAACGCGTTGTTCACCTCAATGCTTCCGTTTCGAAGTTCGAGCGTATCGTCGCGATGCTCCTGGTGCCCAAGGCATTAGCTAACCGCCGAGTTCGCACTCGTTTTTTGTCTGAGGGTTTTTCAGCCGCTCGAATGATCAGACAGGCGTACGCTGTCTGGCATGCTGTCGTCCTTTCCCGTATCCTTCGGAATCTTGGTACGCGGGATCTGGCCGTCCATGTGCATTTTTTGGGCAGGGCTTTAGACGTTTCTGCCTATCTCGCCGACCTAGGTGTTCCCAGTCGTGTCTGGACGGCCACAACGCACGCTGCGGACGCAAGCGTGCCTCCGAGTGCAAAGCGTACGTTGGATATTGTGAGGCTGGTTGATGGAGTATTTGCCGCGAGTGAAGCGGTGGGTCGCGCTCTCTTCTTGTCGACTGAGGTCCGGCCGAGTGGAATTGTGCATTGCGGTATCATTCCCAGGGGTAGTCAAGACACATCGATCGCTTCCGGAACGTTCAAGATCGTGACCGTTGGCCGCCTAGTTCGTAAGAAGGGTGTCGATGTGGCGATACGGGCCGCTACTGTGCTGAAGGACAGGGGCTTGGTCTTCAAATGGTCCATCATCGGCGCTGGGCCACTGGAAAGCGAATTGCGAGCGCAGGCTAGTGATGCAGGGGTGGGTGAGTTCTTTGAATGGCATGGCTCGCTCCCTCACTCGAAGGTGCTCTCCACCGTTGCAGCATCCCAGGTTTTCGTGCTTCCTTCGGTGCGGTCACCGGACGGGGACATAGACGGTATTCCCGTTGCCCTCATGGAAGCTATGACCTTAGGCGTTCCGGTAGTTTCTTCTTATCTTTCGGGAATTCCAGAGTTGGTTAAGGATGGGGAGACGGGTCGGACGGTTGATCCCGGCGACCACGTCGGTCTCGCGCAGGCGATCATGGACCTCCAGGACCCGAGCACGCGAGATATTTTGAAGGGTGAGGCAAAGAGATTCGTGGATGAGCAGTTCAACCAGTACCGCGAGGCGGAAAAGCTAGTTTCTTGGTGGATGAACTGGTCTTGAGCGGGCATCGCCGAGTTCTTGGCTAACCCTGTACTGGCCATGGCACATAGCTTGGAGGTTGGCTTGGGTTCACTCGGCCGTCTTCCCGGCAGGGGCAAGCGAGCGGGACCTTTCAAGAAGTGGATACAGGACGCCTAGGGGCTCCGGTGTCCCTGACCCTTCGCATCGTGGGGGCGACGCGCATCCGTGGTCATCCGGGTTTCTGGGCGCGAATCGACCGCCCTAAGTCTCGTAAATGACGGGGTCTTGCTTCTGCTCAGGTCCCACGGACTGAACCGCTCCTGTTAGCCTTGCCCTGCACGGCATACCGCTGCCCTACAGGGGACTACGGGCGGAATTAGTTGCAGTGCCCCAGGCCGCCTCCTGCACCTCACCCGTGCTCGGAGGTGGCCTGGTGCACTCCGGGCTCGGGGCGGCCGTTCACGGTGGCGATCCGCACCGGCGTCCAGTCGCCAAAGGCGAGGATGGACTGGGTGGCCGGCACGTCGCCGTCGCGGAGCGAGGCCCGCTCGGTGAAGAACCGGTGCAGGCGCTGGTGGGCCTGGGAGGCGATCCGGATCCCGGCGCCGGTGGTGCCGTCCGTGCCGCGCATCTCATGGTGCCAGTCGATCATCGTGTACTCAGCCGCGTCCCCGCGCCCCACGGGGCGGGAGAGGATCACCACGCTGCCGTCCGGCGACACGGCCCGGACGTTGAACGGGCGCCGCCCCGTGTCGTGGAACGTCACCTTGTCGCCGAGGGCAAGGAGCCTGAAACCCATCGCCCGGCCTCCCGTCGCCAGTGGTTGCCTCGGGACAAGGCTAGGCCGTGACGGGCCGCGGCGGACAGGGGAGAACGGACTGGCCGAAGTGTGACGCGCCGCGTCAGCGGCACTGGCCCGGCGGGACCGAGAGGGCCTGCCTGAGCGCCGCCAGGCACAGCTGCGCGCGGGCCTCGGTGGACAGCCGCCCCCATGCCACGGTCGCGGACACGTCGACGATCTGCGGCGTGACCGGGGCGGCCGGCTGCGTGGGCGGCGAGGGCACCGGCGCGGCGGGCGTCGGCGCAGCGGTCACTGCCGGCGGGGGAGCGGCGGGCACCGGCGCCGCCGGGACGGCCGGCCTCACCGGCGGCACGAGGGGCGCGAGCGGCTCGCGTTGGGGAGCCCGCGGCGCCGCCTTCGGCCGCGGCGGGGGAGCCGGGGCGGTGTGCGGGCGGGGAGCCGGCGCGACGGCGGGCTGGTCGCTCGGGGGAGGGTCTGCGGGCCGGGTGTGGGCCGTGACCGTCCTGAGTGCGCGGTCGGCGTTGTACGACTCGACCGCGAGGGCCACGGCGGAGCCGCCGAGTGCCACGAGGGCCACGGCGCCCGCGGCGGCGAGCGGCGCCGTCGTCCGCTGCGTGCCCGCGAGCACGGCGAGCGGGATCGCCGAGAGCAGGATCAGCCCCGCCACGGCGGCGGCCGCCGGCGCCACGAGGAACAGCACGAGCAGGAGCACGCCCACGCACCCCACTCCCAGCCAGAGCCAGGTGCGCCGAGCCGGCGGCGCCTCGACCTCGTCGAAGGACAGATCCATGCGTGCGCCTCCTCCCAGATGGACGGCTCACGGTGTCCCCACCCTAGCCGCGCGCCGGGGGCGGACCAAGGACCTGCGACCCTTCACCTCCGCGCCGCCGATTCTCCGCTACCCTCAGCGAATGGAGCCAAACACCCAGGACGCCTACTGGGGCGCCCGGCCCACGGCAGCCGGCACCGACTTTGCCCTCGCCACCGCCCCGGAGGCCGAGCGCGTGGAGGTCTGCCTCGTGGACCACGAGACGTGGGAGCAGCGCTGCTTCGACCTCGCCCGCACCGGCACCACCGCCGCGGGGCAGGCCGTGCGCTGGGAGGGCACCGTGCCCGCGTGCGCCGCCGGCCAGCACTACGGCTACCGCGTCCACGGGCCCTGGGACCCGGCCCGCGGGCTGCGGTTCAACCCCTCCAAGCTGCTCCTGGACCCGCACTCCCTCGCCGTCTCCGGCCGCAACGAGTGGGGCCAGCAGATGCACGCCTACGTCTTCGGCGACCCCGCCACCATGGACACCTCGGACTCCCTCGGCCACAGCATGCTCTCCGTGGTGGTGGACCACGGCGAGTACGACTGGGAGGGGGACACCCACCCGCGCACCCCGTACAACGAGACGGTCATCTACGAGGCGCACCTCAAGGGCCTCACCCAGCTGCACCCCGAGGTTCCCGAAGCGCTCCGGGGGACGTACGCGGGAGCCGCCCACCCCGCCGTCGTGCGTCACCTCGCCGAGCTCGGCGTCACCGCCGTGGAGCTCATGCCGGTCCACCAGTTCGTCAACGACTCCACCCTGCTGGACAAGGGCCTGGTCAACTACTGGGGCTACAACACGATCGGCTTCTTCGCCCCGCACTCGTTCTACTCCTCCTCCGGGGACCACGGGCAGCAGATCTACGAGTTCAAGGAGCTCGTCAAGGCCTACCACCGCGCCGGGATCGAGGTGTTCCTCGACGTGGTCTACAACCACACCGCCGAGGGCAACCACCTCGGGCCCCAGCTGAGCTACCGGGGGATCGACAACGCCGCCTACTACCACCTCGTGCCCGGCAACGAGTTCTACTACATGGACTACACCGGCACCGGGAACTCCCTCAACGTGGGCCACCCGCTCACCCTCCAGCTGGTCCTGGACTCGCTGCGGTACTGGGTCACCGAGATGCACGTGGACGGGTTCCGGTTCGACCTCGCCGCCACCCTGGCCCGCGAGGAGGGGAACGTGGACATGGTCTCGCCGTTCTTCGAGCTCATGGCCGCGGACCCCATCCTGTCCCGCACCAAGCTCATCGCCGAGCCGTGGGACGTGGGCCCCGGCGGGTACCAGGTGGGCAACTTCCCGCCGCAGTGGACCGAGTGGAACGGCAAGTTCCGCGACTGCGTGCGCGACTTCTGGCGCGGCGAGCCCGGGACGCTGCGCGAGCTGTCCATGCGCGTGGCCGGCTCCGCGGACCTGTACGAGGAGCTCGGGCGCAGGCCCAGCGCCTCGATCAACTTCGTCACCGCACACGACGGCTTCACCCTGCGCGACCTGGTCTCCTACAACGGCAAGCACAACGAGGCCAACGGCGAGGGCGGCCGCGACGGCGCCGACGACAACCGCTCGTGGAACTGCGGCGTCGAAGGGCCCACCGACGATCCCGGGGTGCTCGAGCTGCGCGCCCGCCAGCAGCGCAACATCCTGCTCACCCTCGTGCTCTCCCAAGGCGTGCCCATGCTCTCCCACGGCGACGAGCTGGGCCGGACCCAGGGCGGGAACAACAACGCCTACTGCCAGGACAACGCCACCACGTGGATCGACTGGGAGCACGCCGACACCGACCTGGCCGACTTCACCCGGCGCCTGCTGCGCCTGCGCGCCGACCATCCCGTGTTCCGCCGCCGGGCCTTCTTCGACGGCTGCCCGGTGGACCCGGCCGAGGGCGACCCGCTGCCGGACATCGCGTGGATCGACGCCGACGGGTCCTCGATGGGCCAGGCCGACTGGGACGAGGACTGGGCGAAGTCCCTCGCCTTCTTCCTCAACGGCAACGCCGTGCCCGCCGTGGGCCGGCACGGCGCCCCGGGGGACTCGGACTTCCTGGTGATCCTCAACGCCGCGGACAACGACGTGGACTACCACATCCCCGGCGGCGTCTTCCCGCACAAGTGGACCACCGTGCTCACCACGTGCGCCGACCACCTCGTGGGGGAGACCGCAGCCGCCAACGAGGTCTACACGGTCCCCGCCCGCAGTGCCGTGGTGCTCGAGGCGGCGCCGGAGCGGCTCGACGCGGAGGACTGAGGCGCCGCGCCTACCCGCTCCAGAGGTCCCCGGCCTCGAGGCGGGCGAGCTGCGCGAGCGCCTGCTCCTCGCTGAGGCCGGCCCGGATCAGGTCGTCGAGGAGCTGCTCCTGGCGGCGGTGGGCGTACGGATCGATCGGGTCCGCATCCGGGGGCAGCGGGGGCAGGCCGTGCCACGGGTCGCTGGGCGCGGAGGCCCAGTGGTGGCGGGGCAGGCGTGCGGGCACGTCCTTCATGGCTCTCCTCCTGAACCTCCCAAGACCGTTCACTGACAACGATCCACGAGATGCCCGCGGCTCTGGAGGGCCTTTAGTCCCAGGGCGGGGTTCCCGGGGTCAGCCCGCGTTGGGGAGACCCACGAGGGGCGCCTGTTCTGCGGGCATCGGTTCCGGCGTGCGTACCGGTTGCGGCGCGGGGACGACGGCGGGAGGCACGACGGCGGCAGGCACGACGGCGGGGGAGCTCGCCTCGAGCGTGGCCCGGCGCAGCACGAGCTGGTCCATGACGAGGCCGGCCAGGTCGCGCAGCGTCGCCGCGTGGGACCTCGAGAGGGTGCGCGGCACCCGGTCCAGGACGGACAGCGTGCCGATGTTCGCCCCGGCGGGGGTCTTGAGGGGGACGGCGGCGTAGAACCGCACGCCGAGGTCCCCGCACACGAGCGGGTTGGCCACCGCGAGGGGATCCGCGGCGGCGTCGGGGAGCACCCAGAGGTCATCCTGCAGCACCGCGGAGGCGCACAGGCCCGGGTGCCGGTCCACGTGGTCCGCCTCGAGGCCGTGGGTGGAGAGGAACCAGATCCTGTCCGCGTCCACGATGCTCACGGTGGCCATCGGGACGCCCAGGACGCGGGAGGCCAGGCGGGTGATGCGGTCGAAGGCGGCGGACTGAGCGCTGGCCGGCGCCGCGTAGCTGCGCACCTCTGCCAGGCGCAGCGCCTCCTCCGCCTCCGCGAGCTCGGGCAGCGGACCCGCGAGGGTGCCGAGGGCGGCCAGCCGCTGCAGGGCCGCCGCCGCCTCCGCCGCGCTGGGGCGCGCGGCCGGGTCCATGGCCGTCATCCCGGCCAGAAGCTGACGCCACAGGGGATCGACGTCGTCCGGGATGGGCGCCGGGAGGGTGAGCCGCCGGACGGCGCTCTCGAGCGGCGGCCCGGGGAAGGCGAGCCGCCCGGTGAGGCACTGGAGCAGCACGAGGCCCAGCGAGTAGACGTCGCTCTCCGGGCCCGCATGGTCGCCGCGGACCTGTTCCGGGCTGAGGAAGGCCGGGGTGCCAGAGACCGCGTCCTCGAGCGTCAGCTCGGAGTCGGGGATCCAGGCGATGCCGAAGTCGGTGAGCTTGGCGTGGAACCGCGCGGCCTCCTCCGGGTGGTCCAGCAGGAGGATGTTGGCCGGCTTGATGTCCCGGTGCACCACGCCGCGGGCGTGGACGTAGGCGAGGGCCTCGCACAGGTCGTGGCCGATCTCCGCCACGGCCGAGGACTCGAGCGGCCCGTGCCGGAGGTGCTCGCGCAGGTCCGCTCCGGTGACCAGCTCCATGACGAGGTAGACGCGCGCGGCGCCGCCGGCGGTGCGCTCCGTCCCGGCGTCGAGGAGCGTGACCAGGCCGGGGTGGCTGAGCTGGGCGAGGAGCTTCACCTCCGTGTCGCTGCGCCGCAGCTCCGCCTCGTCCATGGCCCCGGGCTGCATCACCTTGACGGCGACCTCCCGGCCCAGGGACTCGTCGCGCGCCCGGTGCACCACCGCCGTCGACCCCCGCCCGATCACCTCGAGCAGCCGGTACCGGCCCCCCACCAGGTCCTGCTCCCCACCGTCGCGGCGATGCTCGGCCATCCCACCTCGTTTCTCGCGAACGGACGGAAGAAGGCAGCCTGAGCGGCGCCAGCGGGCCCGATTGGGCGGAGATTACCCAACTCGCCAGTAGGTGAAACCGCGGCCGGGCGCGGCAGGCGACGTCCCGGCGTCGACCGTCGGGGCCGGCGGGTAGCCTGAGACCCGAGGGGGGCCAGAGAGCGACTCGTGCAGCACCCTTCTGCGAACGGCAGCGAGTGCCCGAGGAGGCCGCCGGTCCACGAGCCCGAGTACTGGCGCACGCTTCCGTGGGACCATGCGCCTGGCGCCCTGCTCCTGGCGGAGGGGGGCGGGCCTTCTCGTGGCCCACACACCCGAGCTCTGGGAACAAGCCCGACTCGAACTCGGTCTCTGAATCACCCCCAAGGGCGCCCACACCTAGGGGATGCGGTCAGTTGAGTCCGCCGTTTGCGCGGAGGGCCTGACCGTTGATCCAGTGTCCGGACGGGCCGACGAGGAACGCGACCGCGTTGGCGATGTCCTCCGGTGTGCCGAGGCGCTCCAGGGGCGAGGCGTTCGCGAAGAACTCGACCTGCTCGGGGCTCTTGCCCTCGAGGAACATGTCGGTGGCCGTCGGCCCGGGGGCGATGGCGTTGACGGTGATGTCCCGGCCGCGGAGCTCGTGGGCGAGGACGAAGGTCATCGCCTCGACGGCGGCCTTGCTGGCCGCGTAGCCGGTGTAGCCGGGCAGGACGCGGCCGATGACGGAGGAGGAGAAGTTCACGACCGCGCCGCCGCAGCGGACCCTTCGGGCAGCCTGCTGGCTCACGACGAAGGTGCCGAGCACGTTGGTCCTCAGCATCCGCTCCAATTCTTCGAGGTCGAATTCTGCCAGGGGCGAGAGCGACATGCGGGCTGCTGCGTGGACGACGACGTCGACGCCGCCGAAGGCCTCTTCGGCGGCGTCGAACAGCGCCGCGACGGCCGCCGGGTCGGTGACGTCCGCTTGCACTGGGACCGCGCGCGACCCCAGCCCCTCGACCGCTGCCACGACCTCCTCCGCCGCGCCCGCGTCCTGTCCGTAGCCCAGGGCGAGGGAACAGCCGTCTGCGGCGAGGCGCTCGGCAACCGCGCGGCCGATGCCCCGCGAGGCTCCCGTCACGAGGGCGACACGATGGTCGTCAGTTGCGGGCATGGGATAGCTCCTTCGGCAGTATATTTCTAGTCTGGAGACTAGAAATATACTCCAGGCTGGACTTCGTGGCAGACTCGGTCCCATGGCGGAAGCAGTCTTGGGCCGGCGCGAGCGGCAGCGTCTGAGGATGCGGGCCCGGCTGCTGGAAGCGGCCCTGTCGCTGTTCGAGGCGCAGGGCTTCGAGTCAACAACGATCGACCAGATCGCCGAGCGCGCGGACGTCGCCCGCCAGACCGTGCTGAACCACTACCCGGCCAAGCGGGACTTCGTCCTCGCCTGGGGAGAACGGCGCAGGCAGGAGGCGGCGGCCGCCGACGTCCTGGGCGCCGGCTCGATGCGCGAGCGGCTGCACCGCCTCTACGACGTGCTGGCCGAGGTCAACGAGCGTGAACGCCAGCTGACCCGGATGCTGCGCGGGCAGATGGTCGTCCCCCAGCCCATCCCGCCAGCGCTCACTGCCGCGCTTGACGACGGCGCGGCCACCGGGGAGCTCCTCAAGGGGATCTCGGCCCAGGATGTTGCCGAGATCCTCGCCGCGGTCTACTTCGACACGCAGAACCGATGGCTCCTCGAAGAGCCCGCCGGCTTCGACCTGAAAGCGGCCCTCAGCCGCAAGCTCGACCTCATCCTCGGACAGCTCACCAGCACCTGACCCGGGAACGCACAGCAGACACCGGCGGCCTTTCGGCAAAGGTCGGGGCCGTCGCATGCCGGGGGTCCCCTCAGCTTCCAGGGTCGATGCGGTCCTAGATGTGGAGATTGTGCAGGAGGCTGAGCTTGGTCCGGGCGTGGGCCTGCATGCGGTGGAGGTTCCCATCTGGTCTACGGCGCCTGGGCCCCGGCGACATCCCGCGTTGGGACGAAGCGTAGGGTGAACCAGGTGGGTGAGCGGCGGTGGCCTTTGCGGATCGGCTGGATCGGTCTGGGAGTCGTGAGCCTCGGCATCATGGGCTTCGGCGTAGTGATCGCCATCGCGCCGATGGGCGCCGACGAGTTGCTCTACCGCGCCGACGGACTCGCCTCGATCGGACTGGGCCTGCTCGGCGGCCTCCTCGCGGTGATCCCGTACCGCCGGCGCGAGCGCTGGGCCTGGATCGCGCTCTGGTTCTACCCCGTTTTCTGGACCATCCATCTGGTCTTCGAACTGCCGCCGGGCAAGGACCACATCCACCAGGTCGTCTTCATTGCCCTGTCACTGCTTGGGCTGCTCCTGCCTGTGAGGGCATTCTTCCCACGAGGCCGAACTGTCGTCCGCTGAAGAATCCTCTTGCGAGCAGTGCCCGGCAAGCGGTGCATACCCTGCCCCCGCTAGCCCTTTGCCGCTGATTGCGCTCGCTGCCATGATGACCGGAAGGAGGGCGTGGGCGACGATACGTGGGTCTTGGCGCGGGCGATCTGGCGGAGGATGTCCTCGTACACCGGTCCGGCTGGTTCGTGCTGGGTCTCGGCACCCATGGGATCCCCCTCGAGGGTTCCGTCCGAGTGACAGCGGCTCTTCCGCACCGTCGCCGGCGGGCACCGGCCCGCCAGTGCGGTCGTTGCCCGATTCCGCGACTGCCAAACGTGCCGCGGGAGACGGTGCTCGAGCAGCCCGCGGGCCGATTCGCCCGTGGACCCAGGCATTCCTCGCGCCGGCGGTTCGACCCAAACGGAGATGACATTCTCTGGATAATCAATTGACTGACTTGTCGCGCATTGGGTAGGACGGTATTGGATCCGCTGGCTCTGGCGGAGGGTGGCGGGGTCGCGGGAGTTTCGTTCATGGGGGGCTTCCGCGGACCCGCCCCACGGGATCACCCCATGCCTACAGCGTTCGTGGCAACGATCGTCCTCCTCCGGGCTTGCGACCGGACGAGGACGCCGGAGGGGCTTACGTGCCTTCGAGCGCGGCCGGCGACTGCCGCCGCGCTGTCGGTTCTCAGATCGAGCCGGTCAGGGAGTAGTGGCCCGGACCGGGTGCGTTCTCGGGGTTGTTCGGATAGATCATGAGGCGGGCACCGCTCCCGTCCGGGTATGCCTTCGCCCACTGGGCAGTCCTCCCGTCGCGGTCCTTGGCCACGGCGTCCCAGCCTGCCGCCCGGGCGCGCCTGTCGAGGTCCGAAAGGACGTCCGATGCAGGTGCCGTGGAAGTGAAGTCGACCTCGTAGCTGGCTCCGAAGGTTCCGCCGGATCCGAAGACGACCGGGTCGTTGTGCGCAGGGGTCTTCTGCTCGCCGGTCTTGGTCGAGCCGGGAGGGAGCGAGGCGAAGACCGGGTCGCTCAGCAGGTTCGCCAGCGGGTGCGCGTCTGTGCTGCTCGGATCGGGCCGCTTGGACCTGAGCGTCATGTTCTGCCCCGGAGGGTCGGTCCTGGCCGGCGGGGTGCTCTGGCCGGAGCCGCATCCCGCGAGGACGACGCACCCCACCACGAGGGCAGAGACAGCCCTCAACGCGCGGATCCCGTCGACAAGCATCATGATGAGCCCCCTGCATTCCGACCAGCGCTGATCGGCACTTCCAGGGGGAAGTGTAGGTGCCCGGGGCCGGCGTGTTGAGAGGCGCCGAAGGAGGCGATCGGCAGGGGTCGCGGCTGCTAGGGCAACTGGTCGGCGAGGTCTTCGATGGCCCAGGCCGGTTTGGCGCTCATCGCTCTTTCTTCCCCGACGTCGGCCGGGGAGGACAGCTTCGAGGACCTTCGCTGCCCCCATGGAACCGATACCGAGCCCTCGGTAAGTAGTCGGCGGTGCACGCCGCCGGCCCGTTGCGTACAGGCACCGTACCCCTCCCGCGGCCGCCCGCGTACCCGTGTCCGCCGGCGCCCAGTAACGCACCAGTAACGCCCCGCGAATATCGGGTAAGGGCTACTGGTGAATCACTCCGATTGCGCAGCTTAGAGTCAAGCAACGGTCTCGAAAGTCAAGAAACGGCTTCGCCTCCGGGCATTTCCATTCGGACATTCCGTCCATGCCCGGAGGGCCGTTGGTCCGCGCTCTAATGATCTGGGGGGATCCATGGCCTCGTTCTTCGACGACATTCTCACTGGCGTCGGAATTCTCCTTTTCGCCGCCGTGTCGTTCATCGGCTGGCGGATGTTCTCGTATTGGAGGAGCTTCCTGCTCCACTGGAAGAAGTACCGGCGGCTCGAGTCCGTCACCACGGAGAATCTCCGTTCCGTGGCGGTGCCCTTCGTGAAGATCCAGATCACCACCCGAGGTGCGGCCGGCAGCTTCGAGGTCATCGAACGGGGCATCGACAACGTGATCGCGCTCGCGGACGAGGCCCCCGAGTTCTATGGGCGGTTCCTCTCCGTGGAGGTCGTCACCGAATCCGAAGCACAGGGCGAGCGGCTGCTGAAGGCCTTCGCCCACGCCCCGGTGGAGGTCGATGTCCTCGTCATCCCCTCCGAGTACCAGACTCCGGCGGGGACGCAGATGAAGGCCCGAGGGCTGCACTACGCGGTCGAGCAACGGCGTGCGCTGTGGAACAGGAAGCCGGGCAGGACGTTCATTGTCCATTACGACGAGGAGAGCGTGATGGTCCCCGGGGAACTGCGCAAGCTCATGGGGTGCCTCGCCGAAACTCCCAGCAGCATTCTCGAGGGCCCTATCTTCTATCCCCTCGATTACCTCCAGGCCTCGCCGATGTGCCGCTCTATGGAAGCGAACCGGCCGATTGGCTGCTACGAATGCCGTCACGTGATGGAGGCGGGAACTCCGCTCCACCTCCACGGATCGAATCTGGTGATCGAGGAATCCCTCGAGAATGAAATCGGCTGGGATATCGGATGCCTGGACGGCGAGCCGTTCATCGCCGAGGACTACGTGTTCGGCATGAAGGCGTTCACCCGGTACGGAGGGGACATCTTCGGGTGGCACGGCTGCGTCATGCTGGAGCAACCGCCCTTTTCAGTACGCAGTGCCTTCAAGCAGCGGTACCGCTGGGTCTTCGGAGTGCTGCAGGGCCTCGCGGACCTCAAGCGCAGCAGCCGGTTCGGGGCGCTCTCCGCGACGACGAGATTCGCCCTGCTCTGGGGCACGCGCTACCGGATCGCCTCCTTTGCCATGGGATGTGTGGTCTCGGTCCTGTCCTTCGCTGTCCTTCCGGCCTTCCTCACGAAGACGGTCGCCTCGATTTACCTCAATCAGGCCGCGCCCCTGCCAGGGCCGGCCAGCGCGTGGCTCTCCCTGGTCGGGATGATGTGGATCGGCTCGGTCTTCGTCGGAGCGTGGCACAACCTCGCCGATTCCGGCCTGGACGGGTCCACCCGGAAGACCGAGATCGCCAGGGCCGTGGTGGCTGCTCCGATCGCGGGACTGATCGAGAGCTCCGCGGCGCTGTGGGCCGTGCTGGCCTGGGCCCGTGGGACACGGCGCGTCAGCTGGGTCCCCACCCCCAAAACCCTCGAGGCGGATGCCGCCCAGACCAGGAAAGGCTAGGCCATGAGCGCAACGACCCTCGTCGATGACAGGACCGCACCAGAGGGGCACGCCTCCACCCTCGCGGCGGACGGCACCGCCCCCCGGACGGGGGCCGTGCCCCGTGCGGAGGAGCCGGCGCCCGCCGTCGCCCGAGTCCGGTTCGCTGCCCTGACGGGCCGCCTCCTGATGGTCCTCGGGGCGCTGGCGGTCGTGACGGCGTACGTCCTCCTGCCGCTGGCGGCCGCCCTCCGCGCCGGCGCCGTCCTGGGCGGCATGGCGCTGGTCCTCGCCGCGGTCATCGTCGTGGAGGCCGCACTGGCGGTCGCCCTCATCGTCCTGAAGACCCAAGCGAGGCACTAGCATGCCGCCGAGCCTGCCCGTCCGCCTCAAGCTGGCGATGGCAGCGCTCGCACTGGCCGCCGGGATCATCGCGACGGTGGCCCACGGGCAGAGCGCCCCCGCGCCGCCGCAGAGCAGCCCCCAGACCTACTTCGGCGTCCAGCTGGACAGCGCGCGCGACACGGTGGGGGGCTACGCCGCCCGGCTGGGCCAGGCGCCCGCCCTCTACGGGTTCTACATCGACTTCCCCCTCCAGCCCGCAGACAAGGCGTCCATCGACGCCCAGGCGCACGAGCTCGCCCAGCGCCGCTCGTCGCTCATGCTGACGCTCGAACCGCGGGGAGGGCTCGGTGCGGTGACGCCAGCGGCGCTGGCAGAGCTCACCCGGTCGCTCCAGGCGTGGAACGGCCTCGGGGTGCCCGTCCTCGTCCGGTTCGGGCAGGAGATGAACGGCTCCTGGTACCCGTGGGGGCAGAGGCCGGCGGAGTACATCGAGAAGTTCCGGCAGGTTGCGGCCGCCGTCCACGGCTCCGCGGGCTCCGGGACGATCTGGGCCCCCAACGAGGGCGGCGGCTACCCCTTCGAGGGAGGAGCGTACGAGGCGAAACCCGGGACCGCAGACTTCACAGCCCTGGACACCGACAAGGACGGGCGCCTCACCCAGGAGGACGACCCGTACAGCCCCTACTGGCCCGGGGACGACGCCGTGGACTGGGTGGGCCTCTCCGTCTACCACTTCGGCACCGCCTACCCGTGGGGCAAGAACACGGTGCCCGAGCCGGGCAAGCTCATCGGGAAGATCACCGGCACCTATCGGAGCGCCTCTGTGGACGAAACCGCGGTGCCAGACTTCTACAGCCTCTACGCGGACGGGCACAGCAAGCCCTTCGCCATCTGCGAGACGGGCGCCTTCTACAACCTTTCACATCCCGACGGCGCCTCGGCCCTGAGCATCAAGAAGGCCTGGTGGGACCAGCTCTTCGAGCCGCAGCTGCGGGCGCGGTTCCCCCGGCTGAGGCTGGCCGTCTGGTTCGAGTGGATCAAGCAGGAGAACCAGCCCGGCAATCCGACGGTGGACTGGGCGGCCACCGAGGACGGCGCCACCGGCCAGGCCTTCCGCAGCGCTCTGCCGAGCAGCTTCGGGATGGCACCCGTGCCGTCAGCACCGGAGGCCGCCTTCGCCCGACCGGGCCCGTAGGCGCCAGCCCGCAGCGGGTTATGGGGTCAGCGGGCGCTCCAGCCGCCGTCGGCCACGAGGGAGGTGCCGGTCATCGACGCGGCCATGGGGCTGCAGAGGAAGGCGGCCATCTCGGCAATCTCCTCGGGCTCCACGAGCCGCTTGAGCGCCGCGGAGGCGAGCATCACGCCGCTGAGGACCTCGTCCTCGGAGATGTCATGGGCCGCGGCCTGCGCCTCGATCTGCTTGTCGACCAGCGGCGTGCGGACGTAGCCGGGGTTGACGCAGTTGGAGGTGACACCGTGGGCGGCCGCTTCGAGCGCCACGACCTTGGAGAGGCCCTCGAGGCCGTGCTTGGCCGCAACGTAGGCACTCTTGAACTCCGAGGCCCGCAGCCCGTGGACCGAGGAGATGTTGATGATCCGGCCCCAGCCGCGCTCGTACATGCCCGGCAGCGCGGCCTTGATGATGCGGAACGGCGCCTCGAGCATGATCCGCAGGATGAGCGAGAACTTCTCCTCGGGGAACTCGGTGATGGGGGCGACGTGCTGGATGCCGGCGCAGTTGACCACCACGTCCGCGTCCAGGTCGACGCGCCCGAGCGCGTCCAGGTCGGAGAGATCGACGACGTGGCTCGAGCCGCCGGTGATCCCGGTGACCTCCTCGAGCGCGGGGGCGGAGATGTCCAGGGCCTTCACGTGGGCCCCGGCGCGGGGCAGGCGCAGCGCGATGGCGCGGCCGATCCCGCTGCCGGCCCCGGTGACCAGGGCTGTGCGGCCGGCCAGGTCGAGGCGGACGACGTCCGAGAAGGGGGCGGGGGTCTGTGCGGTCATGCGGGGGTCCTCGTTCTGGGTGGTGTTCACGGGCTGGGAGGTGGTCACGGGCCGGGAAGCGGTCACGCGGCCAGGTAGTCGTGCACGAGCTCGGCGCGCGGCAGGGTGAGGTCGGTCAGGATGTGGCTCGCGGAGACGATCTCCCGCACCGGCAGGTCGGCGAGCGGCGCCATGGCGTGGGCGAAGAGCTCGAGCCGCGCCGGCCCCGTCCAGGCCCCGCGGATGGTGAGGTCCTCGATCTGGGTCTGCACGAGCTCGGCGATGCGGGGCGTGCCGTCGTAGCCGGGCATGAGCTTGAGCATCAGGGTCGGGACGGCGATCTCGGCCCGGGCCTCCTCGGGGTCCATGGGCGCGTGCTTGAAGCCCATCGTGGCCGTGGCCACGCGCAGGCTGCCGTAGTCGAGGGTTCCCACGAGCGTGTCCGAGTCGGTGAACAGGCGGGGCCTGCCGAGCTTCTTCGGGTAGGCGCTGCCCTCGCGGCCGAGGGAGATCGCCGGGCCGTTGTCGAGGTACATGCTGTGGATGTAGTCCACGTCCCGGCCCTCGTGCCGCACCCGCAGGACCTGTCCCGACTCGGTGTAGTCGCCGAGCCCCGAGCTGTCCGGCATGCGGATCACCTCGAAGCGGACCAGCGGGTCCGCGACCTCGAGCGGCTCGGGCACGATCGCCCGCAGGGCCTCCGGGTCCGTGCGATAGGTGATGTTCAGGTACTCCCGGCTGACGAACCGGTAGGGGCCCTGGGGATAGGCCGGGCCGCCCAGGGGAGTGGTGGTGGAGCGGAGCACATCGTTGCTGAGCACGGAGGCATACGGCTTTCCGGCGTGCGTCCTCTGCGGATCCGGGGCGGCCCGCACGCCGTGATGCCCTCCGGTCCAATGCCGGATCGACGCTAGGCTTCCCAGACCTCGGAGTGAAATGCCGTTCCCGTCCGATTCATACAATAAGTGCATGGATCCTGGCCTGCGCGACCTGAGACTCTTCATGGCCCTGGCCGAGGAGGGGCACTTCACGCGGGCCGCCGCCCTCGAGGGTGTCAGCCAGCCGTCGCTCACCCGCGCCGTCGCCCGGATCGAGCGCTCCCTCGGGGCGCGCCTCGTGGACCGGACCACCCGCAGCGTGGCGCTCACGACGGCGGGGGACCGGCTCCGCGGCGAGCTCGCCGCGGTCCTGCCGCGCCTCGATGCGGCGCTGCGGGCGGTGAAGGAGGCGGACGTCCTCCGGCTCGGGTTCACCTGGCTGCTGCCCAGCGAGCTCGCCCGGCACCTGATCGACGGGCTCGCCGCGGCGACGGGAGCGCAGGTGCAGCTCGTGCGCCGGGACGACCGGTGGGGCGGGGTCGCGGACGGCAGCACGGACGCGGCGATCGTGTACGGCGGGACCGGGACGCTCCCGTCGCTGCGCACCGTGGAGCTGGCTACGGAGGCCCGCGTGGTCGCCGTCGCCCGCGAGCACCCCCTCGCCCGGCGGCGCCGGCTGCGGTGGGCGGAACTGCCCGCCTACCCGCTCGTGGTCAATGCCGTCAGCGGCACCGTGGGGCCGGAGATGTGGCCCGCCGGCCAGCGGCCCGAGGTGGCGGTCAGCAGCCGCAACTACGACGAGTGGATCGAGATGGTCGCGGCCGGGCGCGGCATCGGTGTCCTGCCCGCCACGGCACGCCAGCACCCCCACCCGGACGTGCGGTACATCGCCGTGGCGGACTCGCCGGAGGTCTCCCTCGAGCTCGTCCTGCCGGCCCACGGCGCGCACCCGCTCGCGCAGGCCCTCGAACGGTACGTGCGCGAGGCCGAGGACCTGGGCGGCCCGCGGGGCTGAGCCGTTCCGGAGCCGGCCGTGCACGACGGCGGCGGGTCAGTCCGCGGGGCAGCCCGCCTCGATGAGGCGCCAGGCCAGGTCGAGGGCGCGGCCGCCGTAGGCCGCGCCGTCGAGGACGGCGGCCGTGGCGTAGGCGCCGTTGAGGACGATCAGCAGATCGTCGGCGAGCCGGTCGGGCTCGGACGTCCCCGCCTCGGCTGCGAGGGAGCGGAACCAGTCCCGCACCTGCTGCTTGTGCGCCACCGCCGTCAGGTGCGCCGGGTGGCCGCCGTCGGGGAACTCGGTGTTGGTGTTCAGCATGGGGCAGCCGCGGTACCCGGCCCCCGCGGTGTCCTCGGCGAGGACCTCGAAGACCGCGAGCAGCTTGTGCCGCGGATCGGGGTGCTCGCTCGCCGCCTGTTCCATGCGCTCGAACCAGGCGTCGGCGCGGCCCTCCACGTAGGCGGTGGCGAGGGCGTCCTTCGTGGGGAACTGGCGGTAGACCGTGGCGTTGCCGACCCCGCACTCCTTCACCACCGCGTCCATCCCGACTGCCCGGATGCCCTGCCGGTAGAACAGGCGCGTGGCCACGTCGAGGATGTTGCGCCGGTTCTCCTCGGCCGTCCTGCGAGCCATCCGGGCCCACCTCGCTTTCATCTCGTCCCGCGATTCCGGCTTCCAGTTTGACAGACGGAACGATCCGTCACAATCTTGGAACGGAACGATCCGTCACATCCACGCCGAACACTTTGGAGGCTGCCATGAGCGCCCAGAACCTTGCCGGCCAGCACGTCGTCGTCATCGGCGGCACCTCGGGGATCGGCCGCGCCGTCGTCGAGCATTCCCTCGCCGCCGGCGCCCGCGTCACCGCCGCCGCCCGCACCACGGAGGGCGTGGGCCTGCCCGCCAGCGCCGCGCTCGAGGGCGTCGACCTGACCTCGGGCAGCTCGGTCGAGTCCCTCTTCGGCCGGATCGGCGCGTTCGACCACCTCGTCCTCTCGGCCGGCCCCGGCGCGATGGGCACCGTCCGCGACCTGCCCGCCGAGGCCGCCCGGCCCTACATGGACACCAAGTTCTGGGGCTACTACGAGGCCGTGCGGGCCGCCGCCGGCCGGATCGCTCCGGAAGGCTCGATCACGCTGGTCGGGGGAGCGGCGAGCCGCAAGCACGCCCCCGGCCGGCCCATGATGGCGGCCATCAACGCGGCCCTCGAGGCGTTCGGCAAGGCCAACGCCGTGGACCTCGCCCCCATCCGGGTCAACGTCATCGCCCCCGGACTGGTCGACACCCCCGCCTACGCCGGGATGCCCGCGGACATGCGCCAGGGCATGCTCGACGGCTACGCCGCCAGCGTCCCCGCGGGGCGCGCCGGCCTCCCCGAGGACGTGGCCGCGGCGGCCCTGTTCCTCATGGCCAACACGTTCGTGACCGGCGCGGTCCTTGACGTCGACGGCGGCGCGCAGGTCAGCTAGAAGCCCCCACCTTCCACAGCCCAGAAACCTCCTCCGAAGGGACACCTCATGGACATCGCAGTCCTCGGCACCGGCATCGTGGGGCGCACGCTCGCCGCGCGCTTCGCCGAGCTCGGACACACCGTCACGATCGGCACGCGCGACCCGAAGGACACGCTCGCCCGCACCGGCGAGGGCGAGTTCGGCGACTGGGCGGCGCGGAACCGCGCCGTGGGCGTCGCCACGTTTGCCGACGCCGCCGCTGCCGCCCGCCTCGTGGTCAACGCCAGCAACGGGGCGGCCTCCCTCGACGTCCTCGAGCTCGCCGGGGCGCACCAGCTCGCGGGCAAGGTCCTCATGGACGTCGCCAACCCCCTGGACTTCAGCCACGGCATGCCGCCCACCCTGTTCGTCAAGGACACCGACTCGCTCGGCGAGCAGATCCAGCGCGCCTACCCCGCGGCCCACGTGGTGAAGACCCTCAACACCGTCAACGCCTCGCTCATGGCCCACCCTGAGCAGCTCCCCGAGCCGGGCACCGTGTTCGTCGCCGGGAACGACGCCGGGGCGAAGGCCGCCGTGGCCGGCCTCCTGGCCGAGCTGGGCCACCGCGACGTGATCGACCTCGGCGACATCACCGCCGCCCGCGGCACCGAGATGATGCTCCCGGTCTGGCTCCGGCTCTGGGGCGCCCTGGGCGGCCCGGCCTTCAACTTCAAGATCGTCCGCTGAGCGTGGGAGGGGCAGAAGGGACGAGGCGCGGCGCCGCGGTCCCCTCGGTGTCAACCCAGGACCGCGACCTCCACCGTGGCCAGGACGACTGAGGGGTCCGCGAAGAGCTCGATCTCGGTGTCCCGCCCGTGGGGGAAGACGAGGTCCGTGATGGTCGCCAGGCCGCCCTGGATGAAGACCTCGAGGGAGCAGGCGTCGATGTAGACCTCGAGGTCCATCCGCTCGCCAGCCTCGAGCGGAGCGCGTTCGATGGAGGGGAAGTCCTGGTGGAAGTCCACCCGCCCCGAACCGCGGCGATCGAGCCGGATCTCACCCGCCGCAGGGTCCACGGTCAGTCGCGCGCCCTCAGCGCCGGGGCCTCCGATCCGCAGTCCGAACGTTCCGGCCGCTGGGGCGGTGGCGCTGATGCTCACGCGGTGGACCTTCCCGTGGGCGGGCGTTGCGAGGGCGGCGCGTCGGCCCGATCCGGCGGCGCCGAGGACCTCCGTGGCATCGGTGGTCTGGGCTGCTGGCGGGACGATGGGGGTCTGGATGAGGCGAGGATGCCCATTGACCGTCCGCACCGTGATCTCCCGGGGAAGCGACATGGCGCTCCGCCAGACGCCTGTGGGCGTCGCGGCCGCATAGTCCCAGTTGTTCATCCAGCCCATCATGACGCGGCGGTGCGGGAGGCCGCCGAAGGAGACAGCCGCGTAGTAGTCGCGGCCCCAGTCGAGCCAGGAGCCCCGCAGTGACGGCTCGCGGGGAGGCGCCGTGGAGGGCTGCGTGGACTGTTCGGTGAAGCGCACGCCGTCGAAGGACCCAAGGAAGTACCGGGTGCCGGAGCCGCCGGCCACACCGCCGGGATTGACGCTGACGATGAGCGCCCACACGGTGCGCTCGGGGTCGCCGTCAAGGGGCAGTTCGAACAGGTCGGGACATTCCCAGACGCTCTCAGGAGGTCCGTCTGCTGCGAAGTCGCTGAGGTACTCCCAGTGGATGAGGTCGGCCGACTTGTACAGGAGCACGCGCTGCTCTGCGGCCTCGACGGCGGCCATGACCCAGTAGGCCCCGGCAGGACCCTCGTACCAGAAGACTTTGGGGTCGCGGAAGTCTGAGGAGCCGCGGTCCAGCACCGGGTTGCCGGCGTACTTGGTCCAGGTCCGTCCTTCGTCGAGGCTGTAGGCGAGGGACTGGGCCTGGATGCCGGGGCGGGACGACTCCTTGCCGTAGGCGCTGGTGTAGACGGCGACCATGGGTGCTGCAGAGCCATCGCCGAATCCCGAGGTGTTGCGTTCGTCCACCACAGCGCTTCCGGAGAAGATGGCTTCTTCGTCGTCGCAGGGGATCGCAACGGGCTGCTCGGCCCAGGTGTGCAGGTCGGTGGAGGTTGCGTGGCCCCAGGACATGTTGCCCCAGTCCGCACCGAAGGGATTGTGCTGGTAGAAGAGGTGGTACACGCCGCGGTGGAAGATGAGGCCGTTCGGATCGTTCATCCAATTCCTGGCCGGCGTGTAGTGCAGGCGCGGACGGTAGCGGTCGCGCGTGGGCGCGGAGGCGATCGAAGTCATGATGGGTCAGTTCTGTAGCAGGGTGTGCGACGGGGACACGGATCCGGCGGCCATCTCGGCGAGGAGCGGTGGCTCGGCACCGGTGCGGGAGACCGTGATGGCGGCTGCACGGGCGGCGAAGGCTCCGGCCGAGGCGAGCGCGGCGTCGCTGAGCGTGTCGAGGAGCGGGCGCCCCGGGCCGAGCAGGGCGAAGAGGAGGGCCGCCATGAAGCTGTCGCCCGCGCCTACGGTGTCCGCGACCGTGGCAGGCACCGCGGCGGCGTCGGCCGTTCCCCGCGGTGACGCCAGCAGCGAACCGGCGGCGCCGGCGGTGAGCGCGACCACCCGTGGCCCGAGCGCGGCGATGGTGCCCAGCGCCTCGCGGGCCGGGAGCCCCGGGTACAGGAAACCGGCGTCATCGTCGCTGAGCTTGACGATGTCGGCGAGGGCCGCAAGCCGCTCGAAGCGCTCCTGGGCCTCGCGCTGATCGCCGACGAGGCCGGGACGGATGTTGGGATCGAAGCTCACCGTCGCTCCGGCGGGCAGTGCCCTGACGATCTCCTCGACCCTTTGGGCGCCTGGTGCGAGGAACGCCGCCACCGACCCGATGTGGACATGGTCGGCGACGGGAAGCCGGATATCCGCGGGGAGCGCCCAGGCGAGGTCGAACGCGTAGCGGGCGGCGCCGTCGTCCGCGATGTACGCCGAGGCAGTCGAGGTGGCGGGGGCCGACCAGGACTCGGCAAGGACTGCCACTCCGGCCCCGGCGAGGTGGTCCGCGACGGCCTGCCCACGCCGATCCGTGCCCAGCGCCGTCAGAAACGATGTCCGGACCCCGAGCCGTGCGAGGCCGAGGGCGACGTTCGCCGGCGAACCGCCGGGGTGCTCCTCGGTGCCCGACGGCGCGTGGATGATGTCGACGAGGCTCTCTCCGATGACAAGGACGTTCATCCCTTGACCCCGCTGGCGGCAATGCTGTTCACGAAGGCGCGCTGGAAGGCCACGAACAGCGCCACCACCGGGAGCGTGATGATCGAGGTGTACGCCATGACCTGGCCCCAGGAGACGTTGAGCTGGAAGAAGTACTGCACCCCGATCATCACGGGGCGGAGCTCCTCACTCTGCACCACCATGAGGGGCCACAGGTACGAGTTCCACGCCGGGAGGAACGTCAGGATGGCCACCGTGGCGATCGCCGGCCCGGAGAGCGGCATGACCACCCGGCGGTAGATCGTGAACCAGCCTGCGCCGTCCATGCGGGCCGCCTCGTCGAGTTCCTTCGGGATGGACTCGAAGTACTGGTGGAAGAGGTAGATGGAGAAGGCGTTGGCGACGAAGGGGAGGATCTGCACGCGGTAGGTGTCGAGCCAGCCGGTGGTGAGGGTGAGGTTGAATCCGTCGAGCTGGAGCCAGGGGAGCTGGTTGACCCACCACACGAGCGGCAGGGCAAGGGTTTCGAAGGGCACGATGAGCGTGGCGATGATGAGGGTGAGGATGATCGCCTTTCCGCGGACCCGCATGCGGGACAGCGCGAACGCGGCCATCGAGTTGATGATCACCCCGAGCACCACCGTCACCACGGAGATGCCGATCGAGTTGACCAGGAAGCGCGCGGCGGGGACCCGGTCGAAGACAGCCGAGTAGTTGTCGAGCGAAAGGTGGCCGACAGGCAGGAACGCCGCGATCGAGGACAGGTCGCCGAAGATCTGCTGGTCGGGCTTGAGCGAGGACACGAACATGAACAGCAGCGGGAAGCTGAAGACGATGCCGAGGGCGATGCGGACGAGCCACCCGCCAAGGCCTGTTCCAGGCCGCAGCCCGCGGGCTGCGGGCTTGCGGAGGCGGAGTGGGGCCAGCGGGGAGCGGGCAGGGGGCTGGACGGTGGCCATGGTCAGGACTTCTCTCGGGTGAGGTAGCGCTGGACGCCGGAGACGAGGAGCACCAGGACGAAGAAGACGAGCGAGATCGCCGAGGCGTAGGACGTCTCCTGCTGCTGGAACCCGGTCTGGACGGCCTGGTAGACGATCGTGCTCGTCGATTCCAGGGGGCCGCCCTGGGTCATGACGTTGACCTGCGTGAAGAGGCTCAGCGCTTGGATCGTGATGGTGATGAGGATCAGGTTCCGGGTGGGGCGCAGGCTGGGCCAGGTGATGTACCGGAAGCGCTGCCACCCGCCCACGCCGTCGATCGCCGCGGCCTCGTAGAGGTCCGCCGGGATGGTCTGCAGGCCTGAGAGCCAGATGATCATATGGAAGCCGGCGGCCTGCCAGACCGACATCAGGATGATGGCGGGCATGGCCGTGGCGGTGTTGTTGAGCCAGTCCGGGCCGTGGACCAGCCCGAAGGTGGCCCTGTCGATGATCTCGTTCAGCAGGCCGTCCTGGCGGTAGATGAAGAGCCACAGGAGCGAGACGACGACCATCGAGGTCACCACGGGCAGGAAGTACAGGGTGCGGAAGAAGTTGACGCCGCGCACCTTCACATTGACCAGGAGCGCCATCGCGAGGGCAAGGCCGGACTGCACCGGCACGACGACGACCGCGAAGTAGGCGACGTTGGCCAGCGAGTGCCAGAACGTCTCGTCCTGGAAGAGGCGCACGAAGTTGTCCAGGCCCACGAACGATGGCGCGTACGGGGCCAGGAGCCGCGCGTTCGTGAAGGCGAGCCCGAAGGCGAGCAGCGCCGGGACGAAGACGAAGACGATCAGGAGGAGGACGGCGGGCCCCAGCATGGCCCACCCGACGCGCTCCTCCCGGCGGCGGCTGCGGCCAATGCTGCGGGAGCGGGCCCTGGCGTCCTGGACCTGTCCAGGCGGGGAAGGCTTGCGGGATCCGGACCGGTGAGGGACGCGGTCGAGAAGGTGGTTGGCAGTCATGGGAGTTCCAGTCGTGACGAGTTGCGAGCAGGGAGGCCCAGGGGGGGGCCGCCGTGGGCGGCGCCCCCTGGTGGTCAGCTCTTGTAGCCGTTGTTGGACTTGATGTTGTCGTTGATGTCCTTGGTGGCCTTGTCCAGCGCGGACTTGGGGTCACCGCCGGAGAGGATGTCCTGGACGGTCTTGCCGAACTCAGTCGCGATGTACGGGTAGGCCGGCGTCTCGGGGCGCATCACGGCGTAGCTCTTGGAGAACTGGCGGAAGATGCTGTCTTCCCCGCCCGGCGCGTACGCCGGATCGAGCGCCGAGGCTTCCTCGGTCGCGGGGATGGTCCCGGTGGCCTGGGCGACCTTGGCGACGTTCTCGGGCTTGAGCATGAAGGACAGGAAGTCCATCGCGGCCTGCGAGTTCTGGCAGCCGGCCGTGACGCCCCACTGCCAGGAACCGCCGCCCACCTTCGGGCCCGTGCCGAGGTCCGGCGGCGGGAGCACCACAAGGTCCTTCCCGAGGGCCTTGCGCGCCTGGTCGGCAGCCCACGAGCCGGTATAGAGGATCGCGCTCTTGCCGTTGAGGAAGTCCTTCGTCGGGTCCTGGCCGCTCTTCTGTGCCATGTAGCCGCTGCTGACGAGGCCGTGGAACCACTGGGCCCACGCGACTGCCTTGTCGCCATTGAGGGCGCCGTCCGCGCTCTGGTAGTCGGTGCGGTTGACGAGGTCTCCGCCGAACGACTGGAGGAACGGCGAGTAGGCGTAGGGGAGCCACTCGCCGGTGCCTCCCGTGCCGAGGTCGAGCGGGTGGTCCCACTTGCCGAGCTTCTTCAGCGAGGCGAGTGCGGCGCTGAACTCGTCCTTGGTCCAGGGCTTGTCCGTTGTCGGGACGCGCACTCCGGCAGCCTTGAGGTCCGAGGCGCGGGCGAGCATCGCCAGCGAGACATCGTAGAGGCCCACCGAGTAGGTCTGCCCGCTCCACTTGCCGACGGTCGAGGGCAGGTTCTTGGACAGGTCGGCGCTCAGGTTGAGCGGCTGCAGGTACTTCGACCACGCCCAGTTGGGGACGTTGGGCTCGTCGATGTCCAGAAGGCAGGGCAGCTTGTGGGCGGCGGCGGCAGCCACCACCGAGTTGTTGTACGAGTCCTGGGGAAATGCCTGGACCTTGATCTGGACCTTGCTCTGGCTCTTGTTGAACGCGTCGACGACCGACTGGTCGGCCGCGAGCTCGGCAGCATTGCCCGCGTTGTGGGTCCAGAGGGTGAGCGTGCCGTTGGCTCCATCGCCAGAGCCGGTGGTGCTCTTGCCGCACGCGGCCAGGCTTCCGCCGATCGCGGCCGCCGCTACACTGGCAGCGAGGAGCCGCCTGAGCGCTGTCTTCATGCGCTTTTTCCTTTTCGATTCCGTGGATGGATGGGAAGGGGACGGATGGTTCCGACCGGGGTGCGGCTGTTGCAGCAGCCGCACCCCGACTGGGTGAACCGGCTCGGACCTAGGAAGAGGCCTCGGGGCCGGGCGAACTCGAGTGGGGCGGGGCCACCGACCCCCGCCGGACAATCGGGCATTCGAAGTCGAGATGGACCGGTTCGCCGGCCTCCTCGGGATGCTCGATCTCGTCCAGGAGGCGGGTGACGGCCCAGCGTCCCATCTCGTAGTGCGGAAGGGCCACGGAGGTCAGGCCCGGCCACAGCCCGTCGGCGATGATCTCGAAGTTGTCGATGCTCACCACCGAGAGGTCGTCCGGGATCCGCAGTCCCAGCCGGGCTGCGACCTCGTAGGCGCCGAAGGCCTGCCGGTCGTGGAAGCAGAACAGCGCAGTGGGCGGTTCAGCAAGCCCGAGGAGCTTCTCGGCACCGGCCCGGCCGCCGGGCACCTCGGGGGCCTGGCGCGTCACGAGATCCGGGTCGAACCCGATCCCCGCGGCGGCGAGCGCCGCGCGGTACCCTTCGAGGCGCCCGAATGCCGCCGGGATGTCGTCGCTGTTGTTGATGAAGCCGATCCGCCGGTGGCCGGCATCGATCAGCTCCTGGACGGCGGTGCTGGCCGCGCCGACTTCGTCGGGCACGACCGAGGAGAGCGTGCCCTCGGGGTCGAAGGCATCCAGCAGCACCGCCGGAATCCCCGCCACGGCGGCGGGAACACTGGCCTCCTGGTGGTACATCTTCGCGATGACGATTCCGTCCACCTGATGCTGGAGCAGGGTGTTGACCTGCTTCTCCTCCAGCTCCGGGTTCCGGCCGCTGTCGACGAGCATGAGAAGCCATCCCCGCTCGTAGGCGGCGTCCTGGGCGCCCAGAACCAGTTCCCCTGCGAAGGGTGTGCTCGCGATCTCGTCACTGACGAAGCCCAGCAGCTGGGACCGCTGGTTGCGCAGGGCGACGGCGATCCGGTTCGGCGCATAGCCCAGGCGTGCCGCAACCTGCTGGACGTGCTCGCGGGTTTCGGGGTTCACGCGGGACTGGTGCGTCTCGCTGAGCGCGTGCGAGACGGTCGTGACGGACACGCCGGCTGCCCTCGACACGTCGCGGATTCCGACCTTGGCCATCGCTTCCACCTCGCTTCCAAAACGTTTTGTATGTTGTGTATCACAGTCTGGCGCAAACCGTTTTGCATTGTCAAGAGAGATGTCGTGGCGGGAATTACATCATGAACTTGCATCCTAATTCTGGGTAAGGTTAGGTTTACCTTGCTCGGGGTGCCCGGGCGTCCGATCCCGACCCGCCGAGGTGACCCTTGCCTGCAGCCGCGCCGCCCAGCACGATGTCCGACGCCGTCGCCGCCTACCACGTTTACGTCGCCGCGCGCCTGAAGGAGCTACGCGCGCAGGCCGCGGGGCTGCGGGCCCAGATTGCGAACGCGGACCTCGGCGCCGCCAGGGCGACCTGGCTCGAGGCCCAGCAGACGTGGCAGCGGGTGGGCGCCGCCTACGGCAGCTTCGGCGACCTCGGCAACGCCATCGCCCCCGGGTCGCGAGGCCTCCAGGGAGGCGCGGCAAGCCCTCGGTTCACAGGGCTGCGGCGCATCGAGTACGGCCTCTGGCACGGCCAGGGCCCCGGCGAGCTCGTGCCCGTCGTGGCCAAGCTGCTGGCCGACCTCGATGCCCTCGAGGCCCACCTTCCGGAGACCGCCGTGGACCCGGCGGACATGCCGCTGCGGCTCCACGAGATCCTCGAGGACTCGGTGCGGGACCACCTCTCGGGCCTCGGGGACCAGGGCTCCGGCATGGCACTGGCCCTGACCCGCGCCGACGTCGAGGCCACCCAAGAGGTCCTCGCCACCCTCCGTGGCCTCCTCGAGCGCCTCAGGTCCGGATACCCCGCGGCCCTCGACCAGCAGCTGGGCTCCCTGGCCGCCGCGATCGACGCCACCAAGTCCGGCGGAACCTGGACCCCCTACAGCCAGGTCCCGTTGGCGCAGCGGCAGCGGGTCAATGGCGCGATCGGCCGCGCCCTCGAGTCGCTCGCCCTGGCCCCAGCGCTGTTCTCGACCGACGACTGACCCGGCATCGACGACTGAGCCGGCCCCCCGCCGTCGGCCGTCACCCCAAGCGAAAGAACCACCGTGGACCTCCAACGCCGCACCTTCCTTGTCGGAGCCGGGGGAGCGGCCGCAGCCGGCATGCTTGCCTCCTGCGCAGCCCCCACAGCCGCCGAGCAGGCGCCCTCCGACACCGTGGACTTCCACGGTGACCACCAGGCCGGGATCTACCGGCCCGCCGCGCAGCAACAGGCCTCGTGCTTCGCCGCGTTCCGCGTGCTGGCTGCCGACCGGGCCGAGCTCAAGGCTCTCCTGCAGCGGCTCACCGTCAAGGCCCGCCTCCTCGGCGGCGGCCACAAGGCGGCCGATACGCTCCCCGCGGTCGAGCAGACCGGCGTCGACGGGGCCCCGCCGGTCAACTCCGGCGTCATGGGGGAGGACGTCCCCGCGGCGAACTTCACCCTCACGCTCGGGCTCGCCAGCAGCCTCTTCGACAACCCGGCCTACGGGCTCGCGTCCAAGAAGCCCCGGGGCCTGACCGAGATGAAGGTCTTCCCCAACGACGCCATCGACGAGGCGTGGACCGGAGGCGACCTGATCCTCCAGCTGTGCGCCGACTCGGCGGACATGGTCCACTACGCGCTGCGGGACATCATGAAGGCCACCCGCGGGCAGCTGCAGCTGCAATGGAAGGTCAACGGCTTCCACAGCGCGCCCCGGCCCGCCGGGGCGCCGCGCAACCTCTTCGGCTACAAGGACGGGATCGTCAACCCCGCCGAGGCCGAGCAGCTCGTCTGGGTCCGCGGCGGCACCGGGCAGCCCGCCTGGGCCGAGGGTGGCACGTTCATGGTGGTCAGGATCATCCGCATGCTCGTGGAGTTCTGGGACCGCGTGGGCCTGGGCGAACAGGACGGCATGATCGGCCGGCACCGCGCCTCGGGCGCACCCCTGGGCCAGCAGAACGAGACCGACACACCGGACTACGCCTCGGACCCCGACGGGAAGACGATCCGCCGCGACGCCCACATCCGCCTCGCCAACCCGCGCACCCCGGAGACCGCGGGCTCCCGGATGCTGCGCCGGGGCTACAACTACGAGATGGGGATCGACCTCAACGGCAACATGCAGGCCGGCCTGATCTTCGCGAGCTTCCAGCAGGACATCCAGGCCCAGTTCGAGGCCACGCAGACCCGCCTCATCGACGAGCCGATGACCGACTACATCCAGCCCTTCGGCGGCGGCTACTTCTTCGTTCCCCCGGGCGTGAAGGACGGCGACGGGTACCTCGGGGAGGGACTCTTCGCCTGACGGCGGCCCTGCCGCGGCGCGGCGGGGGCGTCAGCCGAGGACGGCGTTCACCAGGGGGATCAGCTCGGCGGCCGAATCGGCCGTGACATTCGCCCCGGTCTTGATGGCGGTGGCACCGAGATTGCCCTTGACCCCCGTGACCGTCAGCGTGGTCTGCTTCTGCCCGGTGGGCAGCGTCTGGATGATCAGCGACCCCACCGAACGGTCCCCGTGGGTCGCCTCGGTGAGCCGCCGGACCTGGGTGATGACCGTCTGGCCGCTGATGTCCATCCTGAAGGTCGAGCACTGCCCCAGCGCGTCGGCCGACTGCTTCGTCTGGCCGGCCAGCTGCGCGGGGTCCTTGGCGGACACGGCCGTTATGACGGTCACTGTGTGGTCCGCGACGGAGATACTCTGGCCGGCCGCGTAGGTCGCCCCCTCCGGGATCTGGGCGTTGCTGTTGGCGAGCGCCGCGCAGACAGAGGGCGTGATCACGGCGGCCTTGATCGCCTGCTTCGCGACGATCATGCCCTGGTTGATCTGGGCAGCGGGGATCACCGTCAGCGCGCGGCCCTGGCTGTCCTTCAGCCCCTCGATGACCGTGGCGAGTTCCTCGTTCGTGTACGCCTTCGTAGTGGGCGTCGGTGTCGGTGTCGGGGTTGGGGTGGGCGCGGGGGCCGCGGGCGCCGACGACGCCGACGCTGATGACGGCAGGGCCGTGCTTGCGGACGTCGCGGTTGCCCCTCCGCATCCGGTGAGCGCAGCGGCAGCCGATACCAGGATCGCGACAGGCGCGAGCATTCTTTTCATGTGTTTCCCCCAATTTCTGTCGAAGAGCGGTGTTTCTGCAGAAGCTCTGTGGCTACGAGACGGTGATGGACCCGTTGGCGTAGGTGATTTTGCCGCTCTGGAAGTTCTGGGCTGTGCCGTTGGGAACGGAGTAGATGTTGCTGGTCGGGTAGCCGAGGCGGCCGTTCTCGAAGCCGAGCTGGCCGTACCGGGTGCGGATCGGTCCGGAGGACGCGTGGGCGCCCGTGGCCGGGGACCAGACGATCGCCCCGCCTTGGTACATCTGGTAGACGCCGCCGCCCTTGAGACCGCCGATCTCGTCGCTGGTGGGGTAGCCCATGATGCCGGTCTCGTAGCCGAGCTGGCTGTAGCGGGTGCGGATGGCGCCGGTGGATTCGTGGGCGCCGGTGGCGGGGGACCAGACGATGGCCCCGCCCTGGTACATCTGGTAGACACCGCCGCTCCACAGGCCGCCTGTCTCCTCGCCGGTGGGGTAGCCCATGGTCCCGTTCTCGTACCCGAGGCGGCCCCACTCGGTGCGGATTCCCCCGAGGGACGCATGCGCTCCGGTGGCGGACCAGACGATGGCTCCGCCCTGGTACAGCTGGTAGATGCCGCCGTCCTTGAGCCCTCCGGCCTCGTCGCTGGTGGGATAGCCGAGGACGCCGTTCTCGTAGCCGAGTTGGGCGTAGCGGGCGCGGATGGCGCCGGTGGAGGTGTGGGCGCCGGTGGCGGGCGACCAGACGATGGCCCCGCCCTCGTACAGCTGGTACACGCCCCCGTCCTTGAGTCCGCTGACCTCGTCGGTGGTGGGGTAGCCGAGGACGCCGCTCTCAGGGAAGCGGATGCCGCCGGACTCTGGGGTGACCGCGAGCCATTCGCTGCGGATCGCACCGCGCGAGGCAATCAGGCTCTTAGTGCCTCTGTAGAGTCCGTAGAAGACGGCGCCGCGCTGGTAGGTGCGGGACTCCCAGCCGTCGGCGGCGATGCTGACGGGGCCCGTGGAGGCGCCGAGCCCCCAGGCGGCCGCCTTCGTGTCCATGGCCTGGCCGTCGTTCGGCGGCAGGACGGTGAAGGGCACGGCCGCTTGGCTGTAGCGGCCGATGGCGTGCAGTCGGGCCGGGCCGATGGGCAGGTCCCGGGGGAGGACATCGGTGGTGTAGGTGAAGGTGCCGTCGGCACGCGCGGTGACCTCGCCGAGCACTAGGCCGTAGGCCGAGGTCTCGGCTTCGAGGTCGACGGAGATTGGCTCTCCGGCTTGGAAGCCCCTGCCTGTCACAGCGAGGGTCGAGCCGAACCCTCCCGAGGTGGGCGAGGAGCTCAGCTCGGCGGTCACGTTCAGGATCACGGTCCGTGTGAGGCTCCCGGGCGAGTTGACCGTCACCCGGTGGTGTCCTTGGTAGGCATTGGCGGGAATGGTGATGTCGGCGGCGAACGTGCCGTCCGCACGCACAGTCGGCGAGCCGACGGGGACGGTGTTCGAGGGGGTGGTGTCGAAGGTGATGGTCGCAGCTGACCCGGGGACGTAGCCGGTGCCGGTCAGGGTGACCGTCGCGCCGGCGGGCGCCCCGTACGGATCGGGCAGGGTGGAGAGGGCCAGCGTGGGTGCCGGGTAGGGCTGGCACGAGGCAGGGAGCGCGCCCTGGTAGTCCGGCACAATCGCGGGGCCGTAGAGGTAGGTGGGGTCGCCGAGGCGGACCAGCCCGGTCGCATCCGTCAGGCCCGCATCGGGGTCGCTCAGCGTGGCGGCTACGGCCAGGCCGGACAGCTGGCAGGAGTAGTCCAGGGTCCAGTCGCCGTAGGTGCGGGTGCGTGCTCCCGTTACGCCGGTGATCGGATTGCCGGCGGAGTCGTGGCACGTCGTCGCCGTGTCGCTGACCGTCGTTGTCGGCCATTGCGACAGCGGCGGCGAGGCGTACGTCGAGGCTCCGATCGTCGTGTTCACCACGCCGTTGGGGTGGTAGCTGACGGAGATGGGGACGCAGCGCGGATCCGTGTAGGTGACGGTGGCACCGAGCGTTACGTGGTACGGGATGGTTCCGGAGCCGTTGGTACTGCCGGGAGAGAGAGTGCCCGTGATGATCCACCAGCTGGGGACGGGATCGGCTGCCGAAGCCGGCGCGGCACCGCCGAGGAGTCCGGCGCCCAGAAGCGCGATTCCAGCGAGCACGGCAAAAAGTGCGCGAATGCGCGCTGACATCGTTTTCAAGAGTCCCCCAGAGCCCCAAGCCGGATCAGTGCGATAAGACCGGCTGGGTAAACGTTAGCCGCCCGAGGTCCAGCCGACAATGCCGCAAATTTCCGCTCGCGAGGTCCTTGCGCCTCGCCAGGGAACGTTAGGCTGACGCTCATCAGAGATGGGGGATCTGTGGCACGCACTCGCAGAGGCACACTCATGGAGAAGGCCAGATCCTTCCCGCGGGGGTCCTCGTCACTATGAAGCAGATGAGACTGCGCTACGCCGGAATATGCCGGCTCTGCGGCACCTCAATTCCGGCCGGCACACAGGCCGTGTACGAGAGCGAAACGAAAACAGTCCGCTGTCTGGAATGTTTAGCGCACGCGGAGAAACCCACGCGGCCGCCACCCGCCCAGTCCGGGGTTGCCGGCGCCTCGGCCCGGCGCGAGTACGAGCGCCGCAAGGCCAAGGACGAGCAGCGGCTCCGCGAGAAATGGGGGCGGCTCGGCGGCCTCGCCGTCGCCCTCTCCGACGAGCGGCAGAGCACCAAGGCCTGGGAGACCGGCGCCGTCGGCGAGCAACGCCTCGGCGCCCGGCTCGATTCCTTCGCCGGCCAGGGAATCGTTGTCCTCCACGACCGCCGCATCCCGGGCTCGAAGGCCAACATCGACCACATCGCCATCACCCCCAGCGGGATCTGGGTCATCGACGCCAAGCGCTACAAGGGCCGCCCCGAGCTCAAGGTCGAGGGCGGCTTCCTGAGGCCGCGCACCGAGACGCTCGTCGTCGGCCGCCGACACTGCACGAAGCTGGTCGACGGGGTGCTGAATCAGATCGACGTCCTGCGTCCCCACCTCCCGGACGTGGCGGTCACGGGCGCGCTCTGCTTCGTCGAGGCCGATTGGCCGCTGATCGGCGGCTTCTTTGCCACGCGCGGCGTCCATGTAGTCTCGCCCCGGCGGCTGGGCAAGCTGCTCACCCGGGAGACCGACGGGGCTATCGACGTCGCCAACGTACGCGACGTCCTCGCCGCGGTCTTCAGGCCTGCCTGAGTCCGGCCCGGCCGCGCCCCTGCGTCACTGCAGCACCTCGACGGTGCCGCGCTCTCCGTGGTCAGGCTGCAGAGATGTCGGCCAGGACCTCCTCAGGGGTGAGCTCGTGGTTGTGCGTGCCGCGGGCGTGCTCGCGGACGGCGGCCACCAGGTGGTCGAGCTGATCGGCGCCTGCGACGCGGAACTCCACCCCGCAGGGGCAGCGCCCTACGTAGCCCGACGCGGCCCCGCCGGTCGCGGCGAAGTCGATGATGGTGCAAGGCTCCTCGCCGACCACCCAGGCGTCGTGGCCGGGGGCGACAACGTGGGCGTCACCGGGGCCGAAGTCGTACTCGCGGCCGTCGTCCATGCGCACGTGGAAGCGTCCGGAGACGACGTAGCCGGTGTGGGACACCTGGCACGAGGCGGTGCCGACAGTGGGGGCGATGTCCCCGGACCAGGTCCATCCCGGCTGGAACACGGCCCGGGCGATGGTAGCGCCCTGGAGGTTCACGACTTCGAGCGTGCCGTGCTCCATGGTGTGCGTCTCATCGGGGGATTCGAGGCTCTTCGCTTCGAAGGCCGTCTGGATGCTCATCTCGGGTTCCCTTCTCGCTGATCTTCCGGTGGATGCATCCAGCGTGCGCTCAGGGATCCGCACGGGCATCGGGAGTACCACGTAGTGCTGGGCCCGGCTACGTGGTCGGTGTCGATGGGGGCTGGCCGCTGGCCAAGCGGGCGACGAGTTCGGTGCGGGATCTGGCACCAGCCTTGCGGAGGAGCGATTCGACGTGCTTCTCGACCGTCCGGGGCGAGAGGCGCAGCTGCGAGGCAATGTCCCGGTTCGGCAGCCCCAAGGAAATCAGCCGGAAGACGTCCGCCTCCCGCGGGGTCACGCCCACGTCGGCCCAGGGGTTCGGCTCGAAGGCCTCGAGGAGTTCGCCGCAGCGGCGGCTCATCCCATCGAGCCCGCGGGCCCCGAAGCGTTCCGGCGCGCCCCGGAGCCACTGGACTGGATCCCCCCAGCCGCCGGCTCGGGCGGTCGGAGCGGCGAGGAGCCGGGCGAGGTCAGCCCAGCCTTCGCAGTTGGTCCACTCCCTGTCGGCCGCTGCTGCCAACTCCTGTGCCCGGTGCGCTTCGCCGCGGCCTCCGGCCAGCACCGCCTCTGCGTAGCCGACGAGCGCGCGGTTCAGGCCGAAGGACACCACATCGAGTCGGCGCGCCTCCTGGATTGCCTCCTGGGCGCGGCGGTCCCCGCAGGCGGCGAGGACGAGGGGCCAGAGCGCCCGCATCGAGGCTGGTTCGGCGTGGGGCAGCCGGGCCAGGATCATGATCCCGTGCCCCCACGGGCCCAAGGCCTCCCGGTCCTTGCCGCTGAGGAGCAGGGCCATCCCGCGCGCACTCCACCCGAAGCCCTCCAGCATCGCATCCTGGGGCGCGGCGGCCCGCGTCAGGGCCGCGTACCTTTCGGTGGACGCAACGTCTGCCCGCATGCTCGCGCTCCCGGCGAGCATGGCGAGCGCCTTCGCACGCACCTGTGCCAGCCCGAGGGGCTCGGCGATCGAGATGGCCGAGGACGCGTGGCGGTCGCACGAGTCGAGGTCCCAGCGGCAGGTGAAGGCGGCGGAGAGCTGCAGATCCAGGACTGCGGCGGTGCTGACCGCTCCCATGTCAGCGGCGGCGCGGCGGGCCTGGAGCAGCAGATCGACGCCTGCATGGTCGAAGAGGTCGATCGTGCCGAGCTCGTGCAGGGCGCGCAGGCGCCACAGCGGAAGGTCGGCGGCCTCTGCGGTGAGCAGTGCAGCTTCGAACGCTTCGCGGGCCGCGGGCAGATCGGCCGAGCGGCGGGCGCGTCCGAGGATCTCGTAGGCGTGGCACCTGATGGCAGGTGCCACGCCGTCGGTGGCGAGCGCCCGTTCGGCGAGCGCCGTCGCGGCCCCGTAGTCGCCTGATGACATCGCGAGGTCGGCCTCGAGCACCGCCGCCCACGCTCCGTGGTCCAGCACGGCCTCGAGGCCGCCCGGATCACGGGCTGCCAGATCGAGGTGATAACGGGCCATCTGCCAGCGGGAGGACGCTACGCCGGCCTGGGCCAGGCGAAGATGAGCCTCCACCCGGAGGTGTGAGGCCTGCGGATCCGTACTGAGTCGGGCGAGGAGGCGGCCGCCTGCCCGAGCGGCTTCGTCGACCCGTCCCGCCAGGGCCAGGGACTCCACGAGATCCAGCTCCGCCCTGGTCCCCGCTGCAGACCCGTCAAGTAGTTCGGCGGCGCGCTGCAGCGCTGCGGCGGCGGTGGACAGCGCTCCCCAGGCGAGTGATTCCCGCCCGGATTCTGCGAGCAGCCTCCCTGCCCGATGGCGGTCGCCGGCCCGCAGCGCCAGCTCCGTGGCCAGCTCGCGACGGCCCTGCCTGGGCCTTTCCGCGCGGTCCAGGGCAGCCAGGGCGGCCCTTGCCAGTTCCCGCTGGCGGGGCGGGATGACCCGATCCAGGACGGCTTCGCGGGTGAGGGCGTGGCGGAATGCCATCGACTGGCCCTCCACCGTCATGAGCATGCTGCCCACCGCTGCTTCGAGCGCGCGGACCACTGCGGCCTCGGGCTGGCACGTCATCGCCGGGAGCAGATCCCAGTCGAAGTGGCGCCCGAGGACGGCGGCGGCCTCGACGACCTCTCGCTCGGTCCGGGCGAGCTCGGCGAGGCGGCCCTCGACCGTGGCGGCGAATCCGGCGGGCACGCCCGGTGAGGCGAGGAGGTCCTCGACCAGGAGTGGGATCCCCTCTGACGTCTCCTGTACCCTCGTCGTCGTCTCGGGATCGGCATCGGGGCGACACGCCCGGACCATCTCGGCACACTCGTCCCCGCTCAGGCGCTCCAGCGCCAGGGACACCACGTCCGCGCTGCCCCGCAGCCTTCCAGCCAGCTCCAGCGCGGCCGAGGCCGGGCTGTCCCTCATGGTCAGCACCAGCAGGAGCCGCTGACCCCTGAGATTGCCGGCCAGGTACTCCACGACGGACACGGTCTCGGGGTCCGCCCAATGGAGGTCTTCCAGGACCAGGACAAGGCCCGGGCCGCCGACCCGCTCCACGACCCGCAGCAGCGCCTCGGCGCGAAGATCCGGCGGCACCTCCACGCGCGGTGGGGAGGCGCGCGGGGGCGTCGGCAGCAGCGGCCGCAGCAGCGCGAGCCACGGCCCCAGGGAGCTGTCATCGGGCAGGGGCACCAGACGCGACAATTGCGTGAGTGCTTCGGCAAGGGGGCGGTAGGGAGACGAACCGGATCCCGGCACAGCACGCCCGGTTGCGGTCGACACACCTAGATCCGCGGCCCAGCCGACCGCTTCCCGGACCAGCCGGGACTTTCCGACGCCCGGCTCACCGCGCAGCACCGCACACCGTCCGTCGCCCCGCAGCGCTCCTTCCAGCGCATCTCGGAGCGCGTCCAGCTCGGCCCGGCGGCCGATCACTACAGGGCACCGCGGCTGCCTCACTCCACCAGTGTCGCCACGGGGCTACGGGCGGACAAGCCGCTCGCCCTTCCGCTCCGGGCCGCGCCCCTGCCTCACTGCAGCACCTCGACGGTGCCGCGCTCGCCGTCGACGCGGAGGCGGTCGCCGTCGTGAATCAGCATGGTCGCGTTGCCGGTGCCGACCACGGCGGGGATGCCGAGCTCGCGTGCCACGATCGAGGCGTGCGAGAGCGGCGCGCCCAGGTCCGTCACGACGGCGGCGGCCCGCGGGAACATCGGCGTCCAGCCCACGTTGGTCAGCGTAGTCACGAGGATCTCGCCGGCTCGCAGCCGCGCGCCGTCCTCCGGGCGCGCAATCACCCGGGCGGTGCCCTCCACCACCCCGGGGGCGCCCGGGAAGCCGGTGATGCCCTCCTCGACGGGGACGGTGGCACCGCGGGCGTCGTAGAGGTCGGTGCGCCGCTCCGGGCTCGCGGCCCAGCGCACCGGGTCGAACCGGCCCACGATGAGCCTCGGATAGGGCGGCAGGGCGGCGTACCGCTCATAGGCGGCGCGCCGCGCAGGCACCCTGGCGAGCGCGGCGGCCTTCCCATCGAGCACGTCGAGGAGTTCCTCGAGGTAGAGGTGCCAGAGGTCGTCGCCGCGGCCCGTGAGCTCGCCGGCCCGCAGCACGAACTCGCGCACCACCCAGAACGTGCGCACCGACTCCGAGCGGGTGGCCTCGCGGTCGCGGACAATCCCGTTCCAGCGGCGCACCTGCTCGCGCAGCGCGGCCTCCCGGCGCGGGTAGCGCGCGGCGAAGCGCTGCCACGCCGCGTCCCGGGCCTGCCGCTGGCGGGCGAGCAGGGCGTCCGTGCTGAGCTGGAGGTCGTGGAGGCCGGCGAGCTGGGCGTCGATCCAGCCGGGGTCCTCGCCCGGCCGCGGCGCCGAGAGCTCGCACTCGTGCGGGCCGCGGTGCCCATACTCCCGGGCGAATTCGTCCCGTCCGATCTCGCCGCGGGCCAGCCGCGTCAGGCCGACCAGCAGGCCGAGGCTGGCCAGCCCGCCGTCGGCATTGACCCCGGTCAGCATCGCCTCGGCGTCCGTGCTGCCCATGAGCTTGCGCAGCCGCTCCCGCGTGTAGAGCAGCGTCCCGCCACCCTGCCGGCCCGCGGCCTCGAGCATCCGGGCTGCCGTGACGAAGAGCGGCCCGATCTCCTCCCGGTACAGGGCGGCCAGCTCGGCGGCCGTGCCGGAGGCTACGATGCGGGCGCGCAGGTCGGTACAGCGGCCGCGCGACTCGGCCAGGAACGGGCGCATCTGGACGAGGTTGGCGCGGGCCCGGCGCCGCACCCGGATCGCCCCGGGCACCATGCGCTTCAAGGTGGGCCAGTCGAGGACCTTCACGGTCGGCACGTCGAGGCCCTCCGGGATGCGCCCGAACACGTTGGCGACCGTGCTGGCCCAGCCCTTCACGTGCAGGGCCTTTACCATGGAGTAGATGGGGGTCAGGTTGAGGTAGAACCGGCCGCCGATGTTGCCCACGAGGTCGAAACCGGGGATGGCCGAGGCGGACATGGCCTCGTGGATGAAGAGCTTCACGAAGGACCAGGTGATCGGGGTCATGACGTCCGGGATCGCCTCCCCGAGATTCCCGCAGGTCCACAGGTACTCGCCCTTGGCAGTGTCGTTCCATTCCCCGAGCGCCGGGCCGAGCACGGTGATGGGCCGGGCCTGGACGATCGCGAACTGCCCCGCGCGGCGCACCCACTCGACGTCCATCGGCACCCCGTAGAGGTCCCGCACCCGCGCCCCGAGCGCGGCCAGCTCGAGCGCCTGCGGGGGAGAGAGGACGGCCTCGCGGCGCCGCTCCTCCGGCACGGGCCGCTCCTCGGTCCCGTGCGCGGTGCGCACGGTCATGACGGCCTTGTCACCGATCGTGGCGTCCGCCACGGCGCCGCGGCGGACGACGACGCTGTCCGGGATGACGTGCCCGCCGACCACCGACTCGCCCAGCCCCCACGAGGCGTTGATGAGGGTCTCCTCCTCGCTGCCGGTCACGGGGTCCGCGGTGAACAGCACCCCGGACGCGTCCGCGTCGACGAGCTCCTGCACCACGACGGCCAGCGCCACCGCGTCGTGGGGCACTCCGTGCTGGTCGCGGTATGCCACGGCGCGAGGGTTCCACAGCGAGGCCCAGCACTTCCGCACGGCCGCGAGCAGGGCCCCGCCGCGGACGTTGAGGTAGGATTCCTGCTGCCCGGCGAAGGACATCCCGGGCAGGTCCTCGGCCGTGGCCGAGGAGCGCACCGCGACCGGGACGTCCTCGCCGAGGCTGCCGTAGGCGGCCCGGATCTCCTCGGCGAGCCCGGCTGGCAGCGGGTGTTCGGCGAACAGCGCCGCCGTGCGGTGCGGGTCGCCGGGGTCGATCTGGTCGCGGAAGCCCGCGACGAACGCCCGGTAGGCCGCCGTGGTCACGCAGAACCCGCTGGGCACCGGGAGCCCGGCGCGGGCCATCCGGGCCAGCGAGGCGCCCTTGCCGCCGGCCGTCTCCAGATCGGCCGTCGGGTCGTCGAGCGGCAGGACCAGGTCCACCGGTGCGCCTACGAGGGCTCGAAGCCGATCAGCCAGTGGAGGCCGAACCGGTCCACAACCTGCCCGTCCGAGGCGCCCCACGGACGCTCCTCCAGCGCCTCGACCACGCAGCCGCCCTCGGCCAGGCCGTCGAACCAGGCCCGCAGCGTCGGCTCGTCCGCAGTCCCCAGGAGCGAGAGCATGAGGCCCTCCGTCCGCACGCCCGGGACCCCGGCGTCGGCGTCGGCACCGCAGAGGTGGACGACGCCGGTCAGCTCGCCGTGGGCAATCGCCTCGCCCGTCTCGTCGGTGCGGCCGAACTGGGCGCGCGTGTAGAGGGCGAGGTCGCCGCCGAAGACGCCGTGGTAGAAGCCGAGGGCCTCGCGGGCGTTGCCGGGGAACAGGACGTAGGGCACGGGAGCGGCTGACATACGCCACAGGCTAGGCCCCGTGCGGCCGGCGGGACAGCCCCGGCGCGGCGAGGCGCCGCCGTCGTCTGCGGGAACGCGGCGGCCGCCGGGTCGGATGCCCCCCGGTAACGCCCGGGCAACGTGCCGTCGGATTCACTCGTGACCACCACCGCGGGGGCCCAGGAGGGAAGGACAGCCCATGGGACCGCTCAGCGCGCTGGACCTGGTGGAGGGCCCCGTGCCGACGGTGGCCGTCTTGCTCGCGATCCCGGCCGGTGTCTTCCTCCTGGCACGCAGATGGCGCCGAGGGGCGCTGGTCCCGCTGCTGGCTGCCCTCCTCGCGGGAGGCACGGCGTGGGCCGTGGGGCAGTGGACGGTCGCCTCGGGCCTGAGCACGCATCCGCTGCCCCTGCCGGTGCTGGCCTGGATTGCCGCAGCGGCGTGTGCCCTCATCCTCGCGGGCGCTGGGCTCCGCGGCGGGCGTTGGCCCCGTCGCGTTCTGGCTCCCGTTGCGGCAACCCTCGTCCTGGCCGCTGCGTCCCTCCAGGTCAACGCGTACTACGGCTTCTACCGCACCCTCGGAGACGTCACGGGGGCCAGCACTGCGGATATCGCCCCGCTGACGAACGCCTCCCACGAGGGCGAGTCTGCGTCGAGCCCACCCTTGGCCTTGGCCCGATGGGCGCCGCCGCCGGACATGCCCGAGCACGGCCGGGTCAAGTCCGCGCACATCCGGGGCATGGTCTCGGGCTTCACCGCCCGGAGGGCCTACATCTACCTGCCCCCCGCGCACAGCGTCCCGCGGCACCCGGTGCTGCCCGTGCTCGTGCTCATCTCGGGCCAGCCCGGCTCGCCGTCCGACTGGCTCACGGCCGGCCGCCTCCAGCCCGTGCTCGACGCCTTCGCGGCGGCCCACCGGGGACTGGCCCCCATCACGGTCGTGGTCGACGCCAACGGCACGGCTACCGCCAACACCATGTGCATGGACTCGCGGATCGCCCGCGCCGACACCTACCTCGCCACGGATGTCCCGGCGTGGATCGCCGCCAATCTGGACGCCACCACCGACCATGAACGCTGGGCGATCGGGGGCTTCTCCTTCGGCGGCACCTGCGCCATCCAGATGGCCACCCTCCATCCGGGCACCTATTCCAATGCCCTCGATTTCAGCGGTGAGGCCGAACCCGCCCTCGGCCCCAGCCGGGCCGCGACTATCCAGGAGTCCTTCGCCGGGGATACCGCTGCTTTCGACGCCCGCACGCCCCTCCACCAGCTCAAGAAGCGCCACTACCACCACAGCTGGGCCTATTTCGCTGCAGGCGCCGAGGACTCCGAGTTCACCGCCTGCATGCACAGGGTCGCCACCGCGGCCACCGGTGCCGGAATGACCGTCCAGGCCGAGAGCATTCCGGCGGTGGGCCACTCGTGGCGGGTGGCTTCCGCCGCCTTGGGGCCGGCCTTGGACTGGCTCAGCCGCCGGCTCGCGCTCGCCCCTTGAGGTCCGGCTAAGAGCCCACCGGCGCGGCGGCATGCTCGAGCAGCAGCCGCGCCACCTGGTCCGCGTCCCGGTACATGAGCGAGTGCGGGGCGCCCGGGATCACGGCGGTGCGCGCGTGCGGCGCCGCGCGCTCGAGCGCCCGCGACCACGAGGGCGGAGAGGTGGGGTCCTTCTCGCCGGCGATGAGCAGGAGGTCCGCCTCGACGTGGCTGATGCGCTCCTCCATGCGGTGGGCCATCATCTCGCCGAGGGTGAGGGCCCACCAGCGCGGACCGCACAGGGCGTAGTCCCTGGCGAGGATCGCCTTGAGGCCCCACGGCTCGATGAGCCCGTCCTGGAAGAGGCGGAGCGCCTGGCGGGGCACCGTGCGCTCGCGCTCGTTGACGGTGGGGGCCAGGAGCGCGGCCTTGCGGACGTCTGGCCGCTGGAGCGCCATCTCCACGACTACCTGGGTGCCCATCGAGTGCCCCACGAGCATGGGGCTCTCGCCGCACATGCGCTCGAGGACCCGCCAGGTGGCCCGGGCGAACTCGCCCATCGACAGGGGGCGCTTGGGCTCGAGCTTCTTGCCGTGGCCGGGCAGCTCGATGACGTGGACCCGGCCGGCGGCGGAGAGCCGCTCGGCGAGCGGGCGGAAGTAGGCGGCGGAGGCGCCGATCCCGTGGACCAGGACGAACTCGCCGGGGCCCTTGCCCGCGCCGCGGATGCGGAAGGCGCCGGGGCCGGCGAATTCGAACAGCTCGCCGAACGGCTTGGGCACGGGCGCTCCTTCCGGGTCAGGGCCCGGTCATAGTACCCGTCGCAGCTGGGGGAGTCCCCCAGCCTGGGCCCGGGGCGGCGGATCACTCCCGGCGGGCGGCCCTCACCGCGGGAGGCGTGGCGCCCTGGAGGACCCAACGGTTGCCGTCGGGGTCGACCAGGTGTGCGAACTGCACGCCGCCCATGTCCTGGACCTCGCTGACCTCAGCGCCGCGGCGGAGGAGCTCCGCGCGGACCGCCGCGAGGTCCGGCACCACGAGCTGCAGTCCTTCGAGGCTGCCGGGGACCATGCCGGTCATGCCCGTGCCGATGACGATCGAGGCCGCGGAGCCGGGCGGTGTCAGCTGCACGACCCGCATGCCCGGGATGTGCTCCACATCGTGGTCGAGGACGAAGCCGAGCTTCTCGACGTAGAACGCCTTGGACCGCTCGACGTCCGCGACCGGCACCTGCACCACTTCGAGACGCATCTCCATAGTGCAACGGTATCCTCACCGGTCCTCGGACGGCCTCTCGCCCGCCGCCGGCACCTCGAAGCGGTACCCACGCCCGGCCTCGGTGATGAGGTGGCGGGGGTGGGCCGGGTCGGTCTCAAGCTTGCGGCGCAGCTGGCCCATGTAGACGCGCAGGTACTGCGTCTCCTCCGTGTAGGCCGGCCCCCAGACCGTCTGGAGCAGCTGCCGCTGGGTGACGAGCCGGCCCCGGTGGGCCACGAGCATCTGCAGGACGCCCCACTCGCGCGGGGTGAGGTGCACGCGCTCGCCGGCCCGGGTCACGGTCGCCGCACCGAGGTCGATCACGAGGTCGCCGGCGTCCACCACCCCGGCGGGGAGGGGTGGGCGGAGCGACGCTCGACGGCGCGCAGCCGGGCGAGCAGCTCGTCGAGCCCGAACGGCTTGGTCACGTAGTCGTCCGCCCCGGCGTCCAGCGCCTCCACCTTGTCCGCGGAGCCATGCCGGGCGGAGAGGACCACGATCGGCATGTCGGACCACCCCGGATCCCGCGGATCACCTCGGCCCCGTCGAGGTCCGGAAGGCCCAGGTCCAGCACGAGTACGTCCGGCGGTCGCGAGGCGGCCAGGCGCAGGGCCTCGGTCCCGTTCGCCGCGACCGTCACGCTGTAGCCCTCGGCGCGCAGGTTGATCTGCAGGGCGCGCAGCAGCTGCGGCTCGTCGTCGACCACGAGCACCCTCTTCACCTCAGTCCCCTTCCTCGTCGTGCGGCCCCGCGTAGAGGGGCATACGGATCACCATCGTCAGCCCGCCGCCCGGGGTCGGCTCCGCGGCGAGCACCCCGCCCATCGCCTCGACGAAGCCCTTCGCGACCGCGAGCCCCAGGCCGATCCCTGGCCCCTTCCCCTCGTCGCCGAGCCGCTGGAACGGCTGGAACATGGCCATGACGCGCTCGGGGGGCACGCCGGTGCCGTGGTCCACCACGCGCAGCTCGCTCACCGGGCGGTCCCCGATGCCGGGGGCGAGCAGACCCCCCGCCGTCGCGACTACCACGATGTCGCTGCCCGGGGCGTACTTGAGGGCGTTCTCCACCACGTTCGCCAGCGCCCGCTCGAGCAGGCCGCGGTCGGCATCGATTGCGGGGAGGTTCGGCGCAAGGTCCACCCGCACCGCCCCGGCCGGGAACTCCGCCAGCACCTCCGCCACGACCTCCCGCCAGGCGACCGGCTCGTGGAGCACGGACAAGGCCTCGCTGTCGATCCGGGACATGTCCAGCAGGTTCGCCACGAGGCTGTCGAGACGGCCGGCGTAGGAGCCGATGGCGGCGAGCATCTCCGCGCGCTCCTCGGCGCTCATCGCGGCGGACTGCCGCTCGAGGGCCGTCACGGCGAGGCGGATGCCCGCGAGCGGGGTGCGCAGGTCATGCGAGACGGCCCGCAGGATCGAGGTTCGGATCCGGTTGGCCTCGCCGAGCCGGACCGTCTCGCGCAGGCTCGTGGCGAGCTCTTGGCGCTCGAGCAGGGCCGCCAGGTGCGCCTCGAACGCGGCCAGCAGGCGCCGCTCGCCGCCGCTGAGCGGCCGGCCGCGCCACGCGAGGGTGAGCCCGGGGCCGATCCGGTCCGCCCCGTCCGCGCCGTCCGGGTCTGGCGGGGCACCCGGGCCGGCATCCGCGCGGACCGTCCACCCGCCGTCGTCCGCCGCCAGCAGGCTCACCGACGCGAGCTGGAACTCGTGCCGCAGCTGCTCGAGGAAGTCCGCCGGGCCCTGGTCCCGGGCCAGCGAGCCGCGGGCGAGCTCGGTGAGCGTGCCCGCCTCCGCCCGCGCCACGGCGGCGTCCCGGGAGCGGCGCGAGGAGACCCCAACCACCAGGGAGAACGCGACGGCAACCGCGAGGAATACGGCCAGGGCGAAGAAGTTCTGCGGGTCGGCGATCGTGAGGTTCCCCACCGGCGGGGTGACGAAGTAGTTGAGCAGGAGGGAGTCGAAGACCGCGGCGACCACCGCCGGCCACAGCCCCCCGATGAACGCCACAAGAACGACCGCGCACAGGTGCGCGAGCGCCTGCGTGGTGAGGTTGATCTCGGGGAACGGTGCGAGCGCCGCGGTCATCGCGATCGGCACGGCGAACGCGAGCACGTACCCGGCGACCGTGCGCGGACGCCCCAGCAACGGGGTCAGCCTGCGCCGGGGCGCCCGCCCGGCGAGGGAGTGGGTGACCATGTGCACGTCGATCTCGCCGGAGTCGCGCACGACGGCGGCCCCCACCCCGCCGCGGCCGAGGAGCTGCTGGAGGCGGGTGTGGCGCGAGACGCCCACCACGATCTGGGTCGCGTTGACGCTGCGGGCGAAGTCGAGCAGGCTCGCGGCGATGTCGTCCCCCGCGAGCTGTTGGAAGCTGCCGCCCAGGCCCTCCACGAGGCTCCGCTGGGCGGCCAGGTCCTGCTCGGATCCCTCCGCGAGGCCGTCCGGGGTGCGCACGTGGACGGCGAGGAGGTCGCCTCCGCTCACCCGCGAAAGGATCCGGGCCGCGCGGCGGATGAGCGCCTCGCCCTCCGGACCGCCGGTGAGGGCGACGACGACCCTCTCCCGGGCAGGCCACGTGTCCTCGATGTGGTGCCGCTCGCGGTAGGCCGCCAGGCCCTCCTCGACGCGGTCGGCGAGCCAGATGAGGGCGATCTCCCGCAGGGCCGCGAGGTTGCCGAGGCGGAAGTAGTTGGCCAGGGCGGCGTCGATCTTGTCCGGGGCGTAGACGAGGCCCGAGCCGAGCCGCTGGCGCAGCAGCTCGGGCGGGATGTCCACGAGCTCGATCTGGTCCGCGGCCCGCACGATCGCGTCCGGGATGACCTCCTGCTGCCGCGTGCCCGTGATCGACTCGACCACATCGTTGAGCGAGGCCAGGTGCTGGACGTTGACCGTGGTGAGGACGTCGATCCCCGCCGCGAGGAGCTCGTCCACGTCCTCCCACCGCTTCGCGTGCCGGCTGCCCGGGGCGTTGGTGTGGGCGTACTCGTCCACGAGGACGGTGTGCGGGGCCCGCTCGAGGACGGCGTCCACGTCCATCTCCGGCAGGCTCGTGCCCCGGTACTCGACGCTCCGCAGCGGCACCTGCTCGAGCCCCGCGGTGAGCGCCGCCGTCTGCTCCCGGCCGTGGTCCATGACGACCCCGACCACCACGTCGGTGCCGGCGGCGGCGAGGCGGTGGGCCTCCTCGAGCATCGCGTACGTCTTCCCGACCCCGGGCGCCGCGCCGAGGAAGATGCGGAGGCTGCCGCGGTCCATGCTCCCGATTCTTCTATGTCTTCCGGCCCGACCGCAGCATCCTCGCGCGCTACGTGAGCCGCGCGGCGAGGGCGAGGTTGAGCGTGGTGGTGTTCACGGCCGGCTGGCCGAGCAGCCCGAGGGCCGGGGTGGTGGTGGCTTCCGCGATGAGCTGCTGCACCGCAGCGGTGCTGAGCCCGGTGGCGCGCACCACGCGGGGGAGCTGCAGCTGGGCGTAGGCCGGGGAGATGTCCGGGTCCAGTCCGCTCGCCGAGGCGGTGACGGCGTCGAGCGGGACGGCCGACGCCGGCACCCCCTCCCGCGCCGCAACCGCGGCACGGGCCTGGGCTGCTGCCTTCGCCAGGGCCGGATCGGAGGGGCCGAGGTTCGAGGCGCCGGAGGCCGCCGGGTCCCACTTCACCGCGGAGGGCCGCGGGAAGAAGAGCCGGCTCTCCTTCTCGGGCACGGCCTGGGCGAGGAGCGCCGAGGCGGCCGGCTGGCCTCCGAGCCGGGCAATCGAGCCGTTGGCCTGGGCCGGCGCCACCGCCTGGCCGGCGCCGACCACCGCGAGCGGGTAGAGCACGCCGAGCAGCACCGTGGCCACAGCGAGGAACCGGAAGGAGGTGCCGAGCTGTCTGAGGTAGGCGTTCACCTGGGTCCTCCTAGTGCAGCCCCGGCACGACGGCCAGGAGCAGGTCGATGATCTTGATGCCGATGAAGGGGGCGATGATGCCGCCCACGCCGTAGACGAGCAGGTTCCGGCGCAGGGCCTGCTGGGCGCTCACCGCCCGGTAGCGCACCCCGCGCAGGGCGAGCGGCACGAGCAGCACAATGATGACCGCGTTGAAGACGACCGCGGCGAGGATGGCGCTCTTCGGGCTGGCCAGGCCCATGATGTTCAGCACGCCCAGTCCGGGGAATGCTGCCACGAACAGGGCCGGGATGATCGCGAAGTACTTCGCGACGTCATTGGCCACCGAGAAGGTGGTCAGCGATCCGCGGGTGATGAGCAGCTGCTTGCCGATCGCCACGACGTCGATGAGCTTGGTCGGGTCCGAGTCGAGGTCCACCATGTTGGCGGCCTCCTTGGCCGCCTGGGTCCCGGAGTTCATCGCGACGCCCACGTCCGCGGCCGCGAGGGCCGGCGCGTCGTTGGTGCCGTCGCCGGTCATGGCCACGAGCTGGCCGGCCTTCTGCTCGGCCCTGATGCGGGTGAGCTTGTCCTCGGGCGTGGCCTCCGCCAGATAGTCGTCCACGCCGGCTTCCCGGGCGATCGCGGCGGCGGTGAGCCGGTTGTCGCCGGTGATCATGACCGTCCGGATGCCCATCCGGCGCAGGGCGGCGAAGCGGTCGGCGATGCCGGGCTTGACCACGTCGGCGAGGTGGACGGTGCCCAGCACACGGGGCCGCCCGCCGTCGTCCGTCGCCACCACGAGCGGGGTGCCGCCGCCGCCCGCGATCGAATCGACGTCGTCGCGCACCCCGGGCGGCAGGTCGCCGCCGAGCTCGCGGACCCAGGCCGCCACCGCGGAGGCGGCGCCCTTGCGGTAGCGGCGGGGGCCGTCGTCGAGGCCGCTCATGCGGGTCATGGCGGTGAACTCGACAGCTATCACGTGGCCGCCGCGCCGGTGGTGGAGCTCGTCCAGGGTCGGGCCGGCTGCGCCGCGCTCGGCGGCGAGGTCCACGATCGAGCGGCCCTCCGGGGTCTCGTCCGCGAGGGAGGACAGCCGCGCGGCCTCGATGAACTCTCCCACGGGCACGCCCGGGGCGGGGAGGAAGTCCACGGCGCGGCGGTTGCCGAAGGTGATGGTGCCGGTCTTGTCCAGCAGGAGCGTGGTGATGTCCCCGGCGGTCTCCACGGCTCGGCCGCTCGTGGCGAGCACATTGTGCCGGACCAGCCGGTCCATCCCCGCGATGCCGATGGCGGGCACGAGCGCGCCGATCGTGGTGGGGATCAGGCACACGAGCAGGGCCACGAGGACCACGGGGGAGGGGACCGCGCCGGCGAGGTTGGCGAACGGCACGAGGGCTACGGTGACGACGAGGAACACGATGGTCAGGGCGACCAGGAGCACGTGGAGGGCGATCTCGTTCGGGGTCTTCTGCCGCTCGGCGCCCTCGACGAGGGCGATCATGCGGTCGATGAACGTCTGCCCGGGGTCCGCGGTGATCCGGACGACGATGCGGTCCGAGATGACCTTGGTCCCGCCCGTCACCGCCGAGCGGTCGCCGCCGGACTCGCGGATCACCGGGGCGGACTCGCCCGTGATCGCGGACTCGTCGACCATCGCGAGGCCCTCGGTGATCTCCCCGTCGGAGGGGATCACGTCCCCTGCCTCGCAGACCACGAGGTCTCCCTTGCGCAGGTCCGGGGCGGGGACGGCCTCTTCGGCCGGGCCACGGAGCCGGCGGGCGATGAGCCCCTCGCGTCCGGCGCGCAGGCTGTCCGCCTGGGCCTTGCCGCGGCCCTCGGCGAGGGCCTCGGAGAAGTTCGCGAACAGGACGGTCAGGAGCAGCCAGAGCGTGACAACGATGCTGAACACGACGTCGGGGCTCGCCTGGACGATCTGCACTGCGCAGGCCACGGCCGAGGCCACCGTGCCGATGAGCACCGTGAACATGACCGGCGAGTGGCGCATCTCCCGCGGGTCCAGTTTGGCGAAGGACTCGGGGACCGCGGCGAGGATGAGGCGCCGGTCGAACGCCCTGCGGCGCTTGTAGGCGTGCCCGGACAGCTCCGTGACGCGCGGTGAGGGCGTGTGGACCGGGGTCTGGGTGGTGGTCATCGGATGGTTCCCTCTGCGATGGGTCCGAGCGCGAGCGCCGGGAAGTAGTTCAGGGCCGTGAACAGGACGGTGACGGTGCCGAGCAGGCCGGCGAAGAGCGGCCCGTAGGTGGCCAGGGTTCCGGGCGAGGGCGGGATCGGCTCCTGCGCCGCGAAGCTCCCGGCCAGAGCCAGGACCAGGACCATGGGCAGCACGCGTCCCACCCACATGGCCACGTCCATGAGCGTGGAGATGAGCGGGTCCGAGGCATTCAGGCCGGCGAAGGCCGAGCCGTTGTTGTTCGCCCCCGACGTGAACGCGTACAGCAGCTCGCTGAACTGGTGCGGGCCCTGGGCCGGGGCGGCGGCCACCACGGAGGGGACGAGGACCGCGGCCCCGGTGAGCACGAGCACGAGGACCGGCGTCACCAGCAGGTACAGGGCCGCGAGCGTCATGTGCCGGGCCTGGACCTTCTTGCCCAGGTACTCAGGGGTGCGGCCCACCATCAGGCCGCCGAGGAACACCGCGACGACGGCGAGGACCAGCATGCCGTACAGGCCCGAGCCCACCCCGCCCGGGGCGACCTCGCCGAGCATCATGTCGAACATCGCCATGCCCCCGGCCAGCGGCGGCAGAGAGTCGTGCGCGGCGTCCACCGCACCGGTCGAGGTCAGGGTCGTCGCGGTCGCGAAGATCCCGCTCGCGGCCGGGCCGAAGCGCTGCTCCAGGCCCTCGCCGGAGGTCGGCCAGGCGGCGACGGCCCAGGCCATGAGCCCGGTCGCGAGGAGCCACAGCGAGCCCATCACCGTCAGGACCGTGTAGCCCTGCTTCCGGCTCCCGACCATCCGCCCGAACGTGTACGGGAGCGAGAACGGGATCGCGAGGAGCAGGAAGACCTCGAAGACATTGGTGACGGCGTTGGGGTTCTCGAACGGATGGGCCGAGTTCGCGTTGAAGTAGCCGCCCCCGTTCGTGCCGAGCTCCTTGATGGCCTCCTGGCTTGCGACCGGGCCGCCCGGGATGGTCTGCGCCGCGCCGGTGAGCGGGTTGTGCACCTCGGTGGGCCAGAAGCCCTGGACCACGCCGGCGATGACGAGCACGACGGCGGCGGCCACAGCGAGGGGGAGCAGGACCCTGACCGTGATCCGGGTCAGGTCCACCCAGAAGTTCCCGAGCGAATCGGCACCCTTCCGGACGAAGCCGCGCACGAGCGCGAAGGCCACGGCGATCCCTGCCGCCGCCGAGACGAAGTTCTGCACGGCGAGGAACGCCATCTGCACCACGGGCCCGAGGGTGGACTCCGGCGCGTAGGCCTGCCAGTTCGTGTTCGTGACGAAGGAAACCGCGGTGTTCATCGCGACCCACGGGTCCACGCCGGCCAGCTGGGCGCCGGAGAGCAGCGGCTGGAGGCGCTGGGCGGCGTAGAGCAGGGCCACGCCGGCCGCCGAGAAGGCCACGACGCTGCGCGCGTAGGCTTTCCAGGTCTGCTCGCCCTCCGGGGCGACCCCGGAGGCCCGGTAGATCCACCGCTCGAGCCGGAGGTGGCGCGGGCTGTCCGCGACCGCGGCGAGGTAGGCGCCCAGCGGCCGGTGCACCGCCGCGAGCGCGACGGCCAGGACCGCCACCAGGGTGAGGAAGGTCAGGATGCTGAACTGCACGGCCTACCTCCCGCCCGGACGGAACAGCTGGTCCAGGAGGTAGACGCACAGGCCCAGGGCCAGCAGGCCCAGCAGCGTCCACGAGACGACCTCGCCGCTCACGTCCTGTCCACCAGCTTCGCGAGCGCGGACACGGACCAGGCCATGAGGCCCGCGAGCACCAGAAAGATCGCCACGACGGCCAGATCGGCCATGACAATGCCCCTTCCGCAGGCCGCACCCTGCGGCCCTGCGGCACCAGTGAACCGCCGGGCCCGGGGCCCTGGAGGGGTCCTTGACCCTTTCCTGACGCGTACTGCCCTGTTCTTTGCGGGGCCTTTACGGCCGGTGTGAGGGACGGTGGGGGAGCTACTCGGGGATGGTGGACCAGATGACCTTCGTCCCGTGGCCCGGGCTGCTCTCGATGCTGCTGGTCCCGCCCAGGGAAGCTGCCCTGCGCCGGATGTTGGCCAGCCCGCTGGTCCGGTCCGGGCTGGTGAATCCCTGCCCGTCGTCCTCGACGACCACTCTCACCCCGGCCTCGGCCACCGTGATGGCCACGGTCACGTGGTCTGCGCCGGAGTGCTTCGCGGCGTTGCTCACCGCTTCGGTCACCACCGCGAGGATCTGGCGGGCAATGGGGGAGGGGAGGCTGCTCATGCGCCCTTCGACATTGACCGTCGGGGTGATTGAGCTGTCCCGCAGGGGTTCGTGGACGGCCTTGAACAGCGCCTGGCCCAGGTCGTCCCGGCCGCTGTGCTGGGCCTGGAGCGAGTAGATGGTGGAGCGGAGCTCGCGGATGCTGTCGTCGAGCTCCTCGGTCAGCCTGTCGATGCGGGCCTCGGCGGCGGCCCCGGTGGTGAAGTGGCGAAGGCTCTGCACGCTCAGGCCGGCCGCGAAGAGACGCTGGATGACCAGATCGTGCAGGTCCTGTGCGATCCGGTCGCGGTCTACGGAGAGCAGGGCCTCTTCGCGCTGCCGGTGGGCGACGTTGAGCTCGAGGGCCAGCCCCACGTGGGAGCCGAAGGCGGCCCCGTAGTCATGGTCGGCCTGGGAGAAGGCCCTCCCGCCGGCCTGGTGAGCCAGCAGCAGCAGCATGTTGTCCTCGGCGGGGCGGTGGCCCAGCGGGATCGCCAGAACCTGCCCGAGCTTTTCCGCGGCCCCCGGGCCGAAGACCTCCTCGGGGTCGCGCAGCACGGCTGGACGGGACTCCTCGGCCGCGTTACGCAGGGTCTCGGAGAGGCGGAGGCCCTCGCCGGAGGTCAGTGCCACGGCGCCGACGGCGGCCCTGACCCTGAGCGCCCCGTCCTCGGAGTGGGCGATGACGGCGAGGAGGCAGTCGGAGGCCGCCAGGGCGTGCTCGGCGACGAGGGCGAGGTCGTCCGTGGAGGTGGGGGAATTCTCCATGATGAGGGATTCGGAGGTCTCGATGCCGGCCTCGAGCCAGTGCTGGCTCCGGCGGCTCTCCTCGTAGAGGCGGGCGTTCTGGATCGCCACGCCGGCGGCGGCGGCCAGGGTGGAGGCCAGCTCCTCGTCCTCGGCCGTGAAGGCCTCCCCGTCCGCCTTCTCAATGAGGTAGAGGTTCCCGAAGGCAGTGTCCCGGACCCGGATCGGGACGCCGAGGAAGTGCAGTGGCGGCTCGTCCTCGGGCGTGCCGTCGGCGAGCGGGTGCTGCCCCAGGTCCCTGAGCCGGTCGGGCTGGGCGTCCCCCACGGGCTCGTTGAGGGCACCGTGCCCGATCAGGCGGGCGGCGTCCTCGTCCGGGCCCACCGTGATGAAGTCGCTGAGCACGCCCCTGTCGTCGATCACGCCGATGGCCGCCGAGCGTGCTCCCACGATGTCCGCCGCGGACTCCGCCACGCTCTCGAGCACGGACGGCAGGCTGAGGTCCTCGGTCATCGACACGATCGCGCCCATGAGGTTGTTCATATGGCCCTGGACGCGCAGCAGCTCCTGGGCCCGCTCGACGAAGTCACTGAGCAGCTCTTGGGCCTTCCGAGGCCACCGGTGCGGCATGGACGCGTCCTCCTCGACACGGGATACATCGGTCCGGGCACGCTGCTCGACCCCCGCGGCCTGGATCAGTCGAACGCGAGGCCGCTTTCTGATTCTGTTCGAGTCCCTTCGGAGAAGCAATCACTCGTCATAATTATGCGGCCGGCCCGCCCCGCCCGCGCCGCGTCAGGCGTGCTTGGCGGGCTCGATCTGGTCCACCGCCGCGCGGATGCCCTCGAGGAAGCCGATCACCGTCTCCGCCTCGTCCTCGCTGAGGGCGCCGGCGGCGGCGATCATCCGCTCGTGCATGGCCCCGAGGGTCTTGCGGACCTCCTCGTCCGAGCCGGGGGTGGGGCGGAGCACGAGGGCCCGGCGGTCCGTGGGATGGGGCTCGCGGCGGACGTGGCCGCTGCGGACCAGCCGGTCGATGAGGCTCGTCATCGACGCGGAGGTGATGCCCAGGCGCACGGCAAGATCCTTGGGGCTGAGCTGCTGCCCGCGGGAGTCCGCCTCGAGGAGGTAGCGGAGCGCCAGGAGGTCGGTCTCGCCCATGGACATCGAGTCCCGGGTGCGCCGGCGCATCGCCGACTCGGCGGCCTTGTAGTCGCGCAGCGCGTTGAGCACGCGGACCGCGCGCGTCTTCTGCGCGGTGTCCTGCTGGTACCAATAGCCCGCTGCATGGCGCGTCTGCATCTCCACCCTCCCGAGATAGCTAGATCATCTAGCAATCCATCATAGCGTCATTAACTCTTTCCCCCTGCGACTCGACTTCACCCTTCTGCTCATATATAACTAGCTAGGCTAGCTACTAACACGAAGGTCTAGCTTTAAGGAGAGGCGCATGCTGCTCGATCCCCTCGCTCCCGCCGAGCCGGCGGCCACCCCGTCCGGCGCACCCACCCACTGCCAGGAGCCCATGCGGCTCGCCGCGTCCGCCGGCACCTCCGACCCCTCGGGGGAGGGCGCACCGCTGGACTGGCGCTGCCGCTGCGGCTTCCGCCTCGACGCCGGCCTCATTCCGCTGCCGTTCCCCGGATCGCACGACGCCGGGCTGGTGGCCTCGTGAACCCGGCCCACCTCGCGCTCGAGCACCTCGCGGTCGCCGACGCCGTCGCCGCCCGCCACCGCTACCCGGGCCACGACCCCGAGGACCTCCGGCAGGTGGCCCGGATGGGGCTCGTCATGGCTGCCAACCGCTACGAGGAGAGCCACGGCAGCGGGTTCGCCGCCTACGCCGTGCCCACCATCACCGGCGTGATCAAGCACCACATCCGCGACACCTCCTGGGCGGTACGGCCCCCGCGCCAGGTGCAGGAGCTGCGGCTCGAGGTCAACGCCGCCCGCCGCCGGCTCTCCCAGGAGCTCGGCCACGAGCCCACCGACGCCGAACTGGCCCGCGAGACGGGCACCAGCGCCGAGCGGGTCGCCGAGGCCCAGTCCGCCAATGCTGCCCTCTCCGCGGTGCCCATCCAGCCGGTGGACCCGGACGACGGCCAGCCCGCCCACGCCTGGTCAGTGCTCTCCACGGTCGAGGAGGGCTACGAGCAGGTCGAGACGCGCGAGGTGCTCCGGAGCCTGCTCGCGGGCCTCACGGCCCAGGAGCAGCGCCTCCTCGTGCTGCGCTTCGTGGACGAGATGAGCCAGAGCGAGATCGCCACGGTGATCGGGGTCAGCCAGATGCAGGTCTCCCGGCTCCTGCGCCGGGTCCTGGACCGCGTGCGGCGCCGGGCCGCCGAGGAGGCCTTCCGCGAGGCCATCGCCTGAAGATGTGTCACACGCGCCGCCCCCGGATAAAGGTCGCCTAGACTCGCGGGGGATGCCCCCACCCGGCCCCAAGAGGGCCGCACAGCAAGGAGCTTGCACCATGGAGAAGGACATCTGGCCGGGTACGGCCTACCCCCTCGGCGCCACGTTCGACGGCACCGGCACGAACTTCGCGATCTTCAGCGAGGCTGCCGAGAAGGTCGAGCTGTGCCTCTTCGACGAGGAGCGCAACGAGCAGCGCTTCGAGCTGACCGAGGTGGACGGGTTCGTGTGGCACTGCTACCTGCCGCACGTCCAGCCCGGCCAGCTGTACGGCTACCGCGTCCACGGCGGCTACGACCCCGGCACCGGGCAGCGCTGCAACCCCAACAAGCTGCTCCTTGACCCGTACGCCAAGGCCGTCATGGGCCAGCCGGACTGGGCCCAGCCGCTGTTCTCCTACAACTTCGGCGACCCGAACAGCCGCAACGATGAGGACTCCGCGCCGCACATGATGCTCGGCGTGGTCACGAGCCCCTTCTTCGACTGGCAGGGCGACTCCCAGCTGCGCGTGCCGTACCACCGCACCGTGGTCTACGAGGCGCACGTGAAGGGGCTCACCGAGCAGCATCCCGAGGTTCCCGAGGAGCTGCGGGGAACCTACGCCGGCGTGGCCCACCCCGCCGTCGTCAATCACCTCACCAAGCTCGGGGTGACCGCCATCGAGCTCATGCCCGTGCACCAGTTCGTGGACGATTCCACGCTGCAGGACAAGGGCCTGCACAACTACTGGGGCTACAACACCATCGGCTTCTTCGCCCCGCACGCCGGGTACGCCTCGAGCGGGGACACCGGCCAGCAGGTGCAGGAGTTCAAGGCCATGGTGCGCACCCTGCACCGCGCCGGCATCGAGGTGATCCTCGACGTGGTCTACAACCACACCGCCGAGGGCAACCACCTGGGCCCCACCCTGTCCTTCCGCGGCATCGACAACGGCGCGTACTACCGCCTGGTCGAGGACGACCTGCAGTACTACATGGACTACACGGGCACGGGCAACTCCCTCAACGTCCGCCACCCCCACTCGCTGCAGCTCATCATGGACTCGCTGCGGTACTGGGTCACCGAGATGCACGTAGACGGCTTCCGGTTCGACCTCGCCGCGACCCTGGCCCGCGAGTTCTACGACGTGGACAAGCTCTCCACCTTCTTCGAGCTCATTCAGCAGGACCCGGTGGTCTCCCAGGTCAAGCTCATCGCCGAGCCCTGGGATGTGGGCCCCGGCGGCTACCAGGTGGGCAACTTCCCGCCGCAGTGGACGGAGTGGAACGGCAAGTACCGCGACACCGTCCGCGACTTCTGGCGTGGAGAACCCTCCACTCTGGGCGAGTTCGCCTCCCGTCTCACCGGCTCCGCGGACCTGTACGAGAACAGCGGCCGGCGGCCCGTGGCCTCGGTCAACTTCGTCACGGCGCACGATGGCTTCACCCTGCGCGACCTCGTCTCCTACAACGAGAAGCACAACGAGGCCAACGGCGAGGACAACAACGACGGCGAGAGCCACAACCGCTCCTGGAACTGCGGGGCCGAGGGCCCCACGGACGACCCGGCCGTGCTCGAGATGCGTGCCCGCCAGCAGCGCAACTTCATCGCCACGCTCCTGCTCTCCCAAGGCGTGCCCATGATCGCCCACGGCGACGAGCTGGGCCGCACCCAGCAGGGCAACAACAACGTCTACTGCCAGGACAACGAGCTCTCCTGGATCGACTGGGCCAACGCGGACAACCCGCTCGTGGAGTTCACGGCCGCCGTGACCCGGCTGCGCGCCGAGCACCCGACGTTCCGCCGCAGCCGCTTCTTCGACGGCCGGCCGGTGCGCCGCGGCGAGGGGCAGCCGCTGCCGGACATCGAGTGGCTCGGGACCGAGGGCCTGCCCATGGTCCCCGAGGACTGGGACGAGGCCCTGGGCCGCAGTGTGGGCGTGTTCCTCAACGGGCACGGCATCCACGGACAGGACATGTACGGCCAGTCCATCGCGGACGCGCACTTCCTGCTGTACTTCAACGCCGACGACTCCGACGTGGACTTCTGCCTCCCCGGGCAGGAGTACGCGCCCGGGTGGGACGTGATGCTGGACACCTCGGGCCAGTCCGCGGGGGAGCAGGAGATCAAGGCGGAGGAGATCCTCACCGTGCCCGCCAAGAGCCTCGCCGTCCTGCGGGCCCACGAGAACCACGAGGAGGAAGTGGACCACTCCGTGGCGGCGTCCCTGGCCGCCCAGGCCGGCTCCGCCACCACGAACCAGCCGTCCATCAGCACCGCCGGCCAGTAGCCCCGGCCACGCGAAGGAGTCCCGTGAAGATCCCCGCCTCGACCTACCGCCTCCAGATCCGCCCCGAGTTCACGCTGGACGACGCCGCGCGGCTCGTGCCGTACCTGGCCTCCCTCGGCGTGAACTGGCTCTACCTCTCCCCGCTGCTGGAGTCGGTGGGCGCCTCCGAGCACGGCTACGACGTCTCGGACCCCTCCCGGGTGGACCGGGAGCGGGGCGGGCGCGAGGCGCTCGAGCGGGTCGCGGCCGCAGCGCACGGGGCGGGGATGGGGATCCTCGTGGACATCGTGCCGAACCACCTCGGCGTCGAGGTCCCCGAGGAGACCCCCTGGTGGTGGGACCTGCTCCGCGAGGGCCGCGGCTCCCGCTACGCCGAGGCCTTCGATGTGGACTGGGACGCCGGGGACGGGAAGGTGCTCCTGCCCGTCCTCGGCTCGGCCGAGGACCTCGGCCTGCTCAAGGTCGAGGGCGAGCGGCTCTGGTACTACGAGCATTCCTACCCGCTCGCTCCGGGCACCTACGCCGACGGCGATTCGGCGGAGGCCGTGCACGAGCGCCAGCACTACCGGCTCGTCCCGTGGCGCGAGGCGGACGACCGCCTGAACTACCGCCGCTTCTTCGCCGTGAACACCCTCGCCGGCGTGCGCGTCGAGGTGCCGTGGGTGTTCGAGGAGAGCCACGCCGAGGTGCGCCGCTGGCTGGAGGCCGGGCTCGTGGACGGGCTCCGGATCGACCACCCGGACGGGCTCCGCGACCCGGCCGAGTACCTCGAGCGGCTCCGCGAGCTCTCGGGCGGGGCCTACACGCTCGTGGAGAAGATCCTCGAGCCGGGCGAGGCGCTGCCCGCGGACTTCCCGTGCGAGGGCACCACCGGCTACGACGCCCTCGGGCTCGTGGACCGCGTCCTCGTGGACCCGGCGGGGGAGGAGCCGCTCACGGCCCTCGACACCGGCCTGCGGGGGGAGGCCGCGGACTATGCGGAGATGATCCACGGGACCAAGCGCTGGATGGCGGATGGACTCCTGCACGCCGAGATCCTCCGCCTGGCCCGACTCGCGGCCGCGCCGGCGGCCGGAGGCGGCGTCGGGGGGAGCGAAGCCGAGTCGGAGCCCCTCGACGTCCTCGCCGACGCCCTCGCCGAGATCGCCGCGCACTTCCCGGTCTACCGCACCTACTTCAGGGACATGACCGCTCAGGACGGGGACGTGACCCCTCAGCAGGGGGGCGGGGAGCACGACGCCGCCGTCCTCGCCGAGGCGTGCCGCGCCGCCGCCGCGCAGCGCCCCGAACTCGCCGCGACGATCGGGGCCCTCGAGCCCCGGCTCGCGGACCCGTCCGAGGAGCTGTGCCGCCGGTTCCAGCAGACCACCGGCATGATCATGGCCAAGGCCGTCGAGGACACCGCCTTCTACCGCTACAGCCGGCTCGGCACCCTCACCGAGGTCGGCGGGGACCCCACGGCCTTCGCCCTGGCCCCCGCCGCATTCCACGCCGAGCTCGCCGAGCGGGAGCGCCACCTCGGGCACTCCATGACCACGCTCACCACGCACGACACCAAGCGCAGCGAGGACACCCGCGCCCGCATCACCGTGCTCGCCGAGCTCGCCGACGAGTGGGCGCAGGTGCTCCCGCGGCTGCTCAAGGCCGCGCCGCTCGAGGACGGGCCGCTCGCGAACCTGCTGTGGCAGGCCATCCTGGGCGCCTGGCCGGCCGAGGAGGACCGCCTCGTCCAGTACGCCGAGAAGGCCGCCCGCGAGGCCGGGGTGCACACCCTCTGGACCGACCCGGACGAGGCCTTCGAGGACGCCGTCCGCCGCCTCGTGCACGCCGCCGTGGACCCGGCCAGCGGGGCGCACACGGCCATCTCCGCCTACGCCGAGCGCGTCGCCCCGTTCGGGGCCTCCAACGCCCTCTCCGCCAAGCTGATCCAACTCGCCATGCCCGGCGTCCCGGACGTCTACCAGGGCACCGAGTTCTGGGACCGGTCCCTGTGCGACCCGGACAACCGGCGCACCGTGGACTTCGCCGCCCGCGCCGAGGCCCTCGCCGCGCTCGACGCCGGCATGCCCGTGCTCGGCCCGCTCGCCGAGGAGGCCAAGCTCCTCGTCGTCTCGCGCACCCTGCGGCTGCGCCGCGACCGGCCCGAGCTCTTCGCCGGCTACGCCCCGGTCGAGGCGGAGGGCCCCGCCGCGGAGCACCTCGTGGGCTTCCGGCGCGGAGAGCGGGGCGTGACGGCGCTCGCGACCCGTCTCCCGGCCGGCCTCGAGCGCGACGGCGGCTGGGGCACCACCACGGTCCGGCTCGCCCGGGCGGCCCGGGACGCGTTCACCGGCCGGTCCTTCGGACCCGGCGACGTACTGGTGGGCGAGGTGCTCGGCACGCTGCCGGTGGCACTGCTCGTCCCCGAGGAGGAGGACCACCATGCCTGAGCACCGCCGCGACGCAGCAGAGCGGTCGGCCCCCGGCTCGGTCTGGGCGCCCATCCCGTCCCGGGTCGAGCTGGTCCTGGGCGGCGAGCGGCTGCCCCTGGAGGATGCAGGCGGCGGGTGGTGGGCGCCGTCGTCCGCCGAGGCCTCGACGGTGGCCTCCGCGCTCGCCGCGGGGGAGCGCTACGGCTACGTCCTCGACGGCGAGGGGCCCTTCCCGGACCCGCGCTCGCGCCGCCAGCCCGAGGGCGTCCACGAGCTCTCCGCCGGGTTCGACCCGTCCCGGCACGCGTGGGGCGATGACGGCTGGACCGGACGCCAGCTCGCCGGCTCCGTGGTCTACGAGCTGCACCTGGGCACGTTCACCCCGGAGGGGACGCTCGACGCCGCGGCCGCCCGCCTGCCCTACCTGGCCGAGCTGGGCGTCGGGTTCGTGGAGCCCCTGCCGGTCAACGCGTTCAACGGCCCCTACAACTGGGGCTACGACGGCGTGCTCTGGTACGCCGTCCAGGAGCAGTACGGCGGCCCCGAGGCCTACCAGCGCTTCGTCGACGCCGCGCATGCGGCGGGGATCGGCGTGATCCAGGACGTGGTCTACAACCACCTGGGCCCCAGCGGGAACTACCTGCCCAAGTTCGGCCCGTACATGCTCTCCGGCGCCGCCACCGGGTGGGGCGACGCGGTCAACCTCGACGGGCCCGGCTCGGACGAGGTCCGTGCGTTCATCCTCGGCAACGCCCGGATGTGGCTCGAGGACTACCGCGTGGACGGGCTCCGGCTCGACGCCGTGCACGCCTTCCAGGACCACCGCGCGCTGACCCTCCTCGAGGAGCTCGAGGACCTCGCCGAGGCAGTGGGCCGGGAGACCGGGCGCCGCAAGGTCCTCGTGGCCGAGTCGGACCTCAACGACCCGCGCCTGGTCAACCCGCGCCGCGCCGGTGGCTACGGGCTCGGCGGCCAGTGGGACGACGACGTGCACCACGCCCTCCACGTGGCCCTCACCGGCGAGGCGGACGGCTACTACGAGGACTTCGCCGACCCGGACGCCCTCGCCAAGGTCCTCCTCGGCGGCTTCTACCACGACGGCAGCTACTCGAGCTTCCGCGGCCGGCACCACGGCAGGCCGCTCGACCCCGACCTCGTGCATCCCTCCCAGCTCGTGGTCTGCACCCAGAACCACGACCAGGTGGGCAACCGCGCCGTGGGGGACAGGCCCACCGCCGCCCTCGGATGGAACGCGAAGGCGGTCGAGGCCGTGCTCGCACTCACCACCCCGTTCACCCCCATGCTCTTCATGGGCCAGGAGTACGGGGCCACCACCCCGTGGCAGTTCTTCACCTCCCACCCCGAGCCGGAGCTCGCCGAGGCCACCGCGAAGGGCCGGCTCTCCGAGTTCGAGCGGATGGGCTGGGACCCCGCCCAGGTGCCGGACCCGCAGGATCCCGCGACCCGGGAGCGGTCCGTGCTGGACTGGTCCGAGGCGCAGACGCACGACGGCGCCCGCCTCCTTGCGCTCTACCGGCGCCTCATCGAGGTGCGCGCCGAGCTGCCCGGGCTGTGGTCCGGCCGGCTCGACGAGACCGAGGTGCTCGCCGGCGGCGGAGGGGCCCCCGGCGAGGACGGCGGACCGCGCTGGATCTCGTGGCGCCGGCCCGGCGCGATCGTGTGCGTCGGGTTCGGGCCCGGCCCGGTGGACGTGCCGCTGCCGGAGGGCTTCGCCGGCGCCGCGGCCGTGGCCACCGATCCCGGGTGCGCCGTGGTGGGCACCGCCTCCGGCGACGCCGTGCGCCTGCCGGGCCTCGCCGCCGTCGTCCTCTCGGTCTGAAGCCGTTCCCTGGGGAGGTCAGTGGGTAAGTACCCCTGCACACAGTCCACTGACCTTCAGGAGGAACGGCCATGATCACACGCGAAGACCTCGAGGGGCTCAAGCGCGGCAGCGGGGACGTCATCGGGCAGGACGGCGAGAAGATCGGACGGCTCAGCGGGCTCTACGTCGACGACGACACCGAAGACCCCGCGTGGGTCACGGTCAAGACAGGCCTGTTCGGCCTGAAGGAGTCGTTCGTCCCCTTGCGGCAGGCGACCATGCGCGGGAGCGATCTCGTGGTCCGGTGCACCAAGGACCAGGTCAAGGACGCTCCGCGGATCGACCCCGAGGGCCATCTCGACCCCGGCGAGGAGGACCGCCTCTACCGGCACTACGGTGTCCCGGGCTCGCAGGGCCCGGCCGTGGGCTCCCAGGGCCTGAGGGTGATGACCGCGGACGAGAACCTCGACCCGATCAAGGGCGACACCGGCTCGGTCTTCGACGAGGGCGGCTCGGCCTACGGCGCGGGCAGCGGGTCCGCAGGCCTCGCGGGCACTGACGACGAGTCGTCCGAGGGCGCCAGCGAGGTGTCGGAGGGCCGGGCCGCCCCGGGGCGGAGCGGCAGGGCAACGTCGGCCCCAAGGAGACCAGCGACATTCCCGGGGTCCACGACAAGCGCAGGGCCTGACAGCGCTTTTCTCCTGTGATTGTTTGCGCTCGGGCTCCAGCGGCTATCAAGCGCAGTATCGCGGCCGCTGCGGCGGCCCGGGTCCTCAAGAAGCGGGGGCGCTCCAGAATGCACATTCCAATGGCCTGAAGGAGAACCACCATGGTCACACGCGAGAACATCGACACCCTCGGACGCGGCGGCGGAGACGTCATCGGACAGGACGGGGAGAAGATCGGCGGGATCGGCGAGCTCTACGTCGACGACGAGACGAACCAGCCCACGTGGGTCACGGTCAAGACCGGACTCTTCGGCACGAGGGAGTCCTTCGTTCCCCTCGACGGGGCGGACGTGCGGGGCGAGGACCTCGTGGTCCCGTACACGAAGGACCAGGTGAAGGACGCGCCGCACGTCGATCCCGACGGGCATCTCGAGCCCGGCGAGGAGGACCGGCTGTACAAGCACTACGGGCGCTCCAACGGCGCAGCCCAGGGCGTCCGGGACACCGCGGGCACGCAGACCGGCTCGGTCTACGGCGAGGGCGGCGCGGCCTACGGCGGCACCGGCGAATCGGCGGGCCTGGCAGGCACCGACACGGAGCGGACCGAGAACGCCAGCGAGGTCTCCGGCACCGGCACCGTGGGCCGCGACACCTCGGGGCCCGCCACGGACGATGCGATGACCCGCTCCGAGGAGCGGCTCAACGTGGGCACCGAGCGGCAGGAAGTCGGCCGCGCCCGGCTCCGCAAGTACGTCACCACGGAGAACGTCACCAAGACCGTCCCGGTCCAGCGGGAAGAGGTGCGCGTGGAGCGCGAGCCGATCACGGACGAGAACCGGGGCGCCGCCCTGGACGGTCCCGACCTCTCGGAGGAGGAGCACGAGGTGACCCTCCACGAGGAGCGCCCCGTGGTCGACAAGGAGACCGTGCCCGTCGAGCGGGTCCGCCTCGGCACCGAGACCCGCACCGGCGAGGAGACCGTGAACGAGGAGGTCGCCAAGGAGCACATCGAGACCGATGGCTTCGACGAGGGCCGCAGGCCCTGACCTCGGCTGACCTGGAAGGGCGCGGGGAGGACGGACACCGTCCTCCCCGCGCCCTTTCGCTTGTGCCCGGCGGGGGAATTCCCAGGCCGTGGGCCGCTCAGGCCTGCGGGGAGGCTCCGGCGAGGATCCCGTCCGCTACCGCCTTGCCGAGCGACTGGGTGGACCCGTCGCCGCCGAGGTCCGGGGTCAGCACCTCGCGCGGGCTGCCGGCCAGGACCTTCTCGAAGGCGCGCTGGATCCCGGCGGCGGCCTCGCGCTCGCCGAGGTGCTCGAGCATCAGGGCGGCGCTCCAGATCTGGCCGACGGGGTTGGCGATGCCCCTTCCCGCGATGTCCGGGGCGGAGCCGTGCACGGGCTCGAACAGGCTCGGGAAGCGGCGCTCGGGATTGATGTTGGCGCTCGGAGCGATCCCGATGGTTCCGGTGCAGGCCGGGCCGAGGTCGGAGAGGATGTCCCCGAAGAGGTTGCTGCCCACGACTACGTCGAACCAGTCCGGGTGGAGGACGAAGTTGGCGGCCAGGATGTCGATGTGGAACTTGTCCACGTCGACCTCCGGGTACCGGCGGCCCATCTCCTCGACGCGCTCGTCCCAGTAGGGCATGGTGATGGAGATGCCGTTGCTCTTCGTGGCGGAGGTCAGGTGCCTGCGCGGTCGGCGCTGGGCCAGCTCGAACGCGTACGTGAGGACGCGGTCCACCCCGGTGCGCGTCATCACGGTCTCCTGGATGACCGTCTCGCGGTCGGTGCCCTCGAACATCTTCCCGCCGATGCTCGAGTATTCTCCTTCGGTGTTCTCCCGGACCACGTAGAAGTCGACGTCCCCCGGGGAGCGGCCCGCGAGCGGGCTCTTCATTCCTTCGAGCAGCTTGACCGGCCGGAGGTTGACATACTGGTCGAAGTGCCGGCGGAACTGGATGAGGCTGCCCCAGAGCGACACATGGTCCGGCACGACCTCGGGCCAGCCGACGGCTCCGAAGAAGATCGCGTCGTAGGCGCTCAGCTGCTCGAACCAGCCGTCGGGGAGCATCGTGCCGTGCTTGAGGTAGTAGTCCGCACTCGCGTAGTCGAACTCCGTGGTCCTCAGCTCGAAGCCGTAGGCCTCGGCGGCGGCCTCCAGCGCGCGCACGCCCTCGGGCACCACCTCCTGCCCGATGCCGTCACCTGCGATGACCGCGATGCGATGGGTCCTGGTCATAATCGGTCCTTCTCCGCTGTGGATGGCGCTTCAGTCACCGCTAGCGTAGGAGAAGAAGCTCCAGATGACGGCAGAGGCCGGCCGCAGCGCGTCAGGTGCCGAAGATGAAGGCCTCCGCGTGCGCCACCGCCTTGTGGAACGAGTCGTTGCGCAGGGCCACCGCGTCCTTGCTCGCCGCGGTGCCGTTGGCCACGGCCTCGATGTAGCTCGACAGGCCCGGGGGCCGCAGCACCCAGATGCCCCCGGAGGGAGGCAGATAGAACACGGCGAACGAGCGCGCCGTGGGATCGTCCTCCCACACCGGCACGACGGCGACCGCCGCTCCCGTGTCCACATTGATCCACTGGGCGCGCGGCCGTGGCTGGTCGTTCTCGAACACGCTGGGGTCCAGGAACGGGGCCGTCCCCTCGCCCCACTTCTCCTCGAACCTCTCGTGGAACACGGGGAACAGCGTGGTGTCGTAGCGGCGCCAGCCGCTGCTCTGCTCTGGGCTCACGGCCCCTCCTTCACAGGCAATGGATCAACGGGCTCCGGCTCAGCGGAACCAGCGGAAGAGGAACCACAGGAGGTCCTCCTCCCTCAGCGGCTCGTCCATCGGCGTCCTGGGAGCGAGCCACACGGGGCGGCGCGGCGGCGGCTGGGCCCACAGGGCGGTCTCGGCGCGCGCCAGCGCTGCGTCGTAGGCGGCCCGGCGGTCCTCGCGGCCGAGCACTGCGTACGCGTCCATCACCTCCCTGAGCCGTTCGCGGTCACTGTCGGAGCCGGTCCCGCACCCGTCCGGGCCGACGCCGTCGGGATGCAGTTCGCGGACGAGCCGCCGGTACGCCGCGCGGATCTCCTCCCGGCTCGCCGTCCGGTCCACTCCGAGCACCTCGTAGAAGTCCCTCGCGCGCATGGCAGCCTCCGCACGGTGGAGGCCGCGGGCCCCGGCCGGGCTGCCTGCCCGGCCGGGGCGGCGGTCCCTCAGGCCGCGATCTCCCTCTTCGACGACTTCGTGGAGACCGCGATCTTGCGCGGCTTCGCCTCCTCGGCCACGGGGATGCGCAGCGTCAGCACGCCGTCGGCGTAGCTCGCGGTGACCTTCCCGGTGTCCAGGGCGTCGCCGAGGATCAGCTCGCGGCCGAACGTGCCGGACGGGCGCTCCGCCGCGACCACCTCCGCGCCGTCCGGCCGGTGCGACTTCCGCTCTGCGCGGACAGCTAGGACGTTGCGCTCGACGTCGACGTCGATCGTCTCCGGGTCCACGCCCGGCAGGTCGAACTCCACCACGAACTCGCCGTCCTCGCGCCAGGCCTCCATCGGCATGGTCGTGGGCCTGGATGCGGTACCGAAGACCTGCTCCGTCAGGCGGTCGAGCTCACGGAATGGATCGGTTCGCATCAGCATCTCTGCCACCTCCAGATGTTCGATATCGGATTGCCAAAGACTTCCTCTGTAGGGCGATCACCCTTGGATCTGCCTCTACAGACACAGATATAGTATTTCGGAAGGAAGAGATCAAGGGGTTGTCGGAAGGAAAGCGGCATGGCACGCGAGCGGCGCTCCTCGGAGGGCGTGTACGCGATCTCGGTGGCGGCCGAGCTCTCCGGCATGGCCCTCTCGAGCCTGCGCCTGTACGAGCGCAAGGGCCTGCTGACGCCCTCCCGCACCGACGGCGGCACGCGCCGCTACAGCGAGGACGACGTCGAGCGGCTGGGCCGGATCGCCGACCTCGTCGAGGCGGGCCTCACCATCGAGGGCATCCGGCTCGTGCTCGAGCTCGAGGACGAGAACGCGCGGCTGCGGCGGGAGCTGGACAGCCTCCGGTCCGCAGCCCGACGTGGCAGGCCCGACTGAGTGCACACCCCACCAACCATCTGAAAGTCACCTCCTGAAGGTCAAAGTCCTGACAAAGGCTCGCAGGAGGTGCCCTTCAGAAGGTGACCCCCAGGAGGTGACTCCCAGAAGGTGCCCTTCAGAAGGACGCGCAGAAGGTGACTCCCAGATGGGGTGAGCGCGGGCGCACGAGGCGGGCGGCCGGCGTCGTCCCCCCAAAAAATCTGAAAGTCACCTCCTGGAGGTCAAAGTCCTGACAATGACCTACAGGAGGTGACTCCCAGAAGGTGCCCTTCAGAAGGACTCGCAGAAGGTGACTCCCAGATGGGGTGAGCGCGGGCGCACGAGGCGGGCGGCCGGCGTCGTCCCCCCCAGAAACCTGAAAGTCACCTCCTGAAGGTCAAAGTCCTGACAATGACCTACAGGAGGTGACTCCCAGAAGATGCCCTTCAGAAGGTGACTCTCAGGAGGTGACCTTCAGAAGGGGAGGGGCGGGGGGTCAGGCCCGGCGCTTGGCGAGCGCCCCCCAGATGAGCAGGACGATGAGCGATCCGACGATCGCGGTCACCCAGGTCCGGATCTCGAAGAAGCTGCCCAGCGTGTTGCCGCCGAAGATCAGCCCCCCAATCCAGCCCCCGAGGATGGCACCGACGACGCCGAGCAGAAGGGTCACGAGCCAGCCGCCGCCCTGCCTGCCCGGCAGGATGGCCTTGGCGATGGCCCCAGCGATGAGTCCGAGGATGAGGAACCCGAAAAATCCCATGTCAACTCCCTAGATGGTGCGAGCATGATCGGTTTTTCCGCTTGCGGTGGAAGCCAAGCTGCCTCTGTAGTAGCACGCCAGCCGCGCCGGGTCACGGCGCGCGGCACTCCGTTGCCGCATCTTTACCGGGGAACGGTTCGGTAACGTTGGACCCCAGACAACGCAGAGGATGAGGGGGCCCCGTGGAGGCGCTGATCGTGAATCCCGTCAAGCAGGGCGCGGAGGCGGTCGTGGAGTCCTTCCGTGCCCGCTGCGCCGCGCGCGGGGCGGAACCGCTCGTGCTCGAGACCACCGTCGAGGACCCGGGCGCGGGGATGGCCCGGGAGGCCCTCGACAAGGGCGCGGAGCTCGTGGTGGTGGCCGGCGGGGACGGCACCGTGCGCGCCGCCGCAGGGGCGCTCGCCGGCACCGGGACGCCGCTCGGGGTGGTCCCGCTCGGCACTGGGAACCTGCTGGCCCGCAACCTCGGGCTGCCGATCGACGACCCCGAGCGCGCCCTGGACACCGCCATGGGCGGCGCGGAGCGGCGCATCGACGTGGCCTGGGCCAAGATGGACGACGGCGACGAGCTCGCCTTCGTGGTCATGGCCGGCCTCGGCCTCGACGCGACCGTCATGGCCAACACCGACGACGACCTCAAGGCCAAGGCCGGCTGGTTCGCCTACGTGGTCTCGGCCGCCCAGAACATCGTGGGCGAGTCCCACCGCATCCGGGTCGACGTGGACGGCCAGCTCGCGATGGACCGGCGCCAGCGCGGGGTCATGGTCGGCAACTGCGGCCGCATCCAGGGCAACGTCGAGGTCTTCCCCGGGGCCAAGGTGGACGACGGCATCCTCAACGTCCTCGCCGTGGCCCCCAGCGGCTTCCGCGGCTGGTTCCGCGTGGTGGGGGCGCTCCTGAGCAGGTTCCGCCGCCACTCCCCGCCCGACCTCGGGCACTTCGAGGGCAAGCGCGTCCGGCTCGCCAGCGCGCACCCGCACGACATCCAGCTCGACGGCGACCACCTCGGCCAGGGCAGGGTGTTCACCGCGCGCGTCGACCAGGGGGCCCTCACGGTGCGGGCGCCGCAGGGGGCCTAACCGGCCCGGGCGCACCGGCCACGCCGGGCCACGCCGGGAGCGCGCGGTGCGCCCCCGGCGTCGTGCGCCGGTCTACGGAAGGGGGCTCAGCCGAGCTTCTTGCCGATCGAGACCCCCATCGACGTCTTCAGGCCCGAGGAGGCCGCGCTCGTCCCGGAGCCCTTCGCCGCCGGCGCCGGGCTGTGCTTGCGGCCCAGGAGGAAGTACGCGATCGGGCCGATCGTATTGATGAAGCTCGCCGCGGCCCACGCCGCCTTCGGGCCGTTGACCTGGTCCTTCGGCCGCTTCGCGAGGTCCCGCAGCGCCGCGCCCTGGAGCGCGAACTGCACGAGGGCGCCCAGGACGACGCCGAAGCGCTGGCCGCCGCTGAGCTCTGACCACTTCTTGTTCTTCTTGCGTCCCATTCCGCCAGTCTAGGGACCGGGCAGCGGGCGGGGGAGTGCCACGCGGATAGGATGAGCCGAGCAGCGGAGCCCGTGGACCGGCTCCGCCGGTCTACGCGATGAGGAGTACCGTGCCAGAGAAGAAGATCCGAGTAGCCATCGTGGGCGTGGGCAACTGCGCAGCCTCCCTCGTCCAGGGGGTGCACTACTACCGCGACGCCGACCCGGCGGACACCGTCCCCGGCCTCATGCACGTCGAGTTCGGCGACTACCACGTCAGCGACCTCGAGTTCGTCGCGGCGTTCGACGTGGACGGCAAGAAGGTCGGGTTCGACCTCGCCGACGCGATCGGCGCGAGCGAGAACAACACCATCAAGATCGCCGACATCCCCCCGACCGGCGTGACGGTCCAGCGCGGCCACACGCTCGACGGCCTCGGCAAGTACTACCTCGAAACGATCGAGGAGTCCCACGAGGAGCCGGTCGACGTGGTCGCCGCCCTGCGCGAGGCGCAGGTCGACGTCATGGTCTGCTACCTCCCCGTGGGCTCGGAGAAGGCCGCGAAGTTCTACGCCCAGTGCGCCATCGACGCGGGCGTGGCCTTCGTCAACGCCCTGCCCGTCTTCATCGCCGGCACCCCCGAGTGGGCCGAGAAGTTCCGCGCGGCGGGCGTGCCGATCGTGGGCGACGACATCAAGAGCCAGATCGGCGCCACCATCACCCACCGCGTCCTCGCCAAGCTGTTCGAGGACCGCGGCGTCACCGTGGACCGCACCTACCAGCTCAACGTGGGCGGCAACATGGACTTCAAGAACATGCTCGAGCGCGAGCGGCTCCAGTCCAAGAAGATCTCCAAGACCCAGGCCGTGACCTCCAACGTCGAGGCCGAGCTCGCCGAGCGCGACGTCCACATCGGCCCGTCCGACTACGTCCAGTGGCTCGACGACCGCAAGTGGGCGTTCGTCCGCCTCGAGGGCCGCAACTTCGGCGACGCGCCCGTCTCGCTCGAGTACAAGCTCGAAGTGTGGGACTCGCCCAACTCCGCCGGCGTGATCATCGACGCCGTCCGCGCGGCGAAGATCGCCCTCGACCGGGGCATCGGCGGCCCGCTCACCTCCCCGAGCGCCTACTTCATGAAGTCCCCGCCGGTGCAGAAGGCCGACGACGTGGCCCGCGCCGACGTCGAGGCGTTCATCCGCGGCGAGCTCGAGCGCTAGGCGGCGCGCCCGGGGCGGATGCCTCGGGCGAGTGGCACCCGAGGCGGGCGGACGACGCCGGGCAGGCACCCGGCGTCGTCCGCCCGCCTCTAGTCGTGGTCGGGTGCGGGCGGCGCGAGGCGGCTCGGCCCGGACATGGTCGGCCCGTAGTGCAGGATCGAGCGGCTCGTCTGCGCGAGAGCCACGAGGCGCAGCACGAGCTGGCGGTTCATGTGCATCCCGACGGCCGCGCGGGAGACGAGATCCTCGAGGTCCCCGGCGCCGTCCACATCCGCAACGTCCGCGGCGGCGATGAGGTCCGCGGCCTCCGCGTAGGCGCTGAGCACGCGCTCCGACACCGGCGCGCCCAGACGCTCCATGGCCTCGAGATGGTCGTCCAGCGCCGCCCGCGCCGCCGTCGGGACGTCCGGCCAGCCGCGCTCGCGGACCACCCTGCTGGCTGCTTCGGTGCGTCCCGGTTGCGGCGTGCCCAGCCCCAGGACCACGGACCGGAGGGCCTTCATCACCTCGATGCGGTCCTCGCCGCCCTCGATGAGGTCCACGATGGCCCGCACCGTCGCCACGCTGAGCCCGAGGCCCTTGCGGAGCACCCGGATCGTGCCGAGCCGGCGCACGTGCGGGTCGCCGTAGTCGGCCAGCGTGGCGTTGACGGCCCTCCCGGCGGGCAGGAGGCCCTCGCGGAGGTAGAACTTGATGGTCGCGGCCGGGGTCCCGGTCCGCGCGGCAAGCTCACCCAGCTTCATGGGGCCTCCTTCCTCCAGGGCGGGAACATTGGATAGCGGGGTGCCTTCACACTCTCTTGGTGGCGCGAATAGACATATCCCCACTATTTTTAGAAATTGAGCCCGCGGGGCCGAGGGAGCGTTGTATGGACTTCGTGGGGGGCGCTCCCTCGGACCCGGGGGCTCGTGCTCATTGGCAGCATTTTTCGGATTTTACATGTAAAATTGGTCCCGCATGGGAATCACAGCGTCATGGGGGGCGAAGTGGACAACGCGATGTGGCGGATCCTGTCGAGGCAGATCGCAGGAATCGAGGAGCCGAGGCAGCTGGACGACAACGAGTTCGCGGCCCTGCTCGGCCGGCTCGAGGCGTTCGTGGAGGAGTGCGGCCGGGTGCCCGAGCGCACCGCGAAGGAGCCCGACGAGGCGCGCCTCGGCCTGTGGATCGAGGCCCAGCGGCGGGCGGACCACGGCGGCGTGCTGTGCCCCGAGCGCCGCGTCCGGCTCGAGGGCCTCCTCGGCCCGCGATGGTTCTCGCGGAGCTGACCGCGCTTTCGGGCGGGCCCCGCTCGGGGCCCTTCAGAAGAGGCCGGTGACCTGGCCCTCGTCGTCGAGGTCCATGCGCAGCGCGGCCGGCTGCTTCGGCAGACCCGGCATGGTCATGAGCGAGCCCGTCACGGCGACGATGAACCCGGCGCCCGTGCGCGGCCACAGCTCGCGCACGTGCACCGTGAAGCCCTCCGGCGCGCCGAGCAGCGACGGGTCGTCGGAGAACGAGTACTGCGTCTTGGCCATGCACACCGGCAGGCCGTCCCAGCCGTTCTCGTGGATCTGCTGCAGCGTCCGCCGCGCCTGGTCGGAGAACTCGACGCCGGCGCCGCGGTAGACCTCGCGCACCACCGTGCCGATCTTCTCCTCGACGCCCATCTCGAGCGGATAGAGGTGCCTGAGCGTCCCCGGCGCCTCGAGCACGGCGAGCACCTCCCGCGCGAGGTCGTCGCCGCCGTCGCCCCCGCCGCCGCGGCCCCACACGTCCGCCACCGCGACACGGACGCCGGCCCCGCGGCACAGGCGCACGACGGCGTCGAGCTCCTCGGGCGCGTCCGTCCCGAACCGATTGACCGCCACCACGGGCTCGAGGCCGAACTTCCGCACGTTCTCCACATGCCGGGCGAGGTTCACGAAGCCGCGCTCGAGCGCCTCCACGTTGGGTTCGGTGAGCGCGTCCTTGGGCACGCCGCCGTGCATCTTGAGCGCCCGCACGGTCGCGACCACCACGACCGCGGAGGGCGCCACGTCCGCGTAGCGGGCCTTGATGTCCATGAACTTCTCGGCCCCGAGGTCCGCCCCGAACCCGGCCTCGGTGACCACCACGTCGGCGAGGCGGCGCGCCGTCGTGGTCGCGAGGGCCGAGTTGCAGCCGTGGGCGATGTTCGCGAACGGGCCGCCGTGGACCAGCGCCGGGGTGCCGGCGATGGTCTGGACGAGGTTGGGCTTGATCGCATCCTTGAGGAGCATGGCCATCACCCCGGCGGCGCCGAGGTCCGCGACCGTGAGGGGCCTGCGGCCGTAGGTGTAGCCGAACGTGATGCGGCCCAGGCGCTCCTTGAGGTCCGCCGCCGAGGAGGCGAGGCAGAACACTGCCATGACCTCGGAGGCCACGGTGATGTCGAACCCGGCCTCGCGCGGCACGCCTTGGGCCGGGCCGCCGAGGCCGATCACGATGCTGCGCAGGGCACGGTCGTTCATGTCCATGACGCGCTTGAACGTGACGCGGCGCGGGTCGATGTCCAGGGCGTTGCCCTGGAAGATGTGGTTGTCGATCAGGGCGCACAGGGCGTTGTTCGCGGCCGTGATGGCGTGGAAGTCGCCGGTGAAGTGGAGGTTGATGTCCTCCATGGGCAGCACCTGGGACAGGCCGCCGCCCGTCGCGCCGCCCTTCATGCCGAGGATGGGGCCGAGGCTCGGCTCGCGGATGGCGATCATGGTCCGCTTCCCCGCGCGGGCGAGGGCGTCCGCGAGGCCGACCGTGAGGGTCGACTTGCCCTCGCCGGCCGGGGTGGGGGAGATCGCCGTGACGAGCACGACCTGTCCGTGGCGGTCCTCGGCGCCCAGCCGGGAGAGGTCGATCTTGGCCTTGTACCGCCCGTAGAGCTCGAGCGCGTCCTCCGGGATCCCCGCCGCTGCGGCGATCTCGACGATGGGCCTGAGCGTCGCGGCCCGGGCGATCTCGAGGTCCGAGCGGACGAGGGCGCCCGTGGCGCTCGAGTCCGGGCTGGCGCTGGGCGACGGTGCCGTGGCGGTCATGGCGCCACCCTACCCGCGAACCGCCGAGGTGGGGCGGCGGGCGCGCGAGGTCACCCCGCGGTGCGTGAGGTCGCCCCTCGGGTGCCGTAGCCGGGTGGGAGGCACGACGGCGGGTGGAGCCTCCGGTGCCGGATGTCGCGAAGGCGGCCACGCGCCGTCGTCCGCGTGCCCGCTCCTCCGGGCGACGCCGCGGTCAGGGGAGGCGGAGGCCCGCCAGTTCGTGGAGCGCCGCGCGGTAGGCGGCGCGGGTGCCCTCGGCGGTCTGCTCCCAGCCGAAGCGCTCGGCGTAGATCGAGGCCGCGCGGCCGAGGTCGCCGCGGGTCTCCGGGTCGTCGTGCAGCTGCTCGAGGACCGCCGCCCACGCCGACGGCTCATGGCCGTCCACGAGGAAGCCCGTCCGGCCGTCGCACACGGCCTGGGTCAGCCCGCCCACCCGTGCCGCGACCACTGGCGTCCCGCAGGCCTGCGCCTCCAGCGCCACGAGCCCGAACGACTCTGAGAAGCTCGGCATCGCCACCGCGTCCGCTGACCGGAACCACTCGGCCAGTTCCTCCGCGGGCACGGGCGGGAGGCGGTGGACCACGCCGCGCAGGCCCTCGCTCTGCGCGAGCAGGTCGAGATCGAGCCCCGCCGAGCCGCTCGGGGCACCGATGATGGAGACGCGCAAGGGGATGTCCGGACGGCGGCGCCGGAGCTCCGCCGCCGCCGCGACGAGGACCTGCGGGCCCTTGAGCCGCTGGATCCTGCCGGCGAAGAGCACATGGAACTCCTCGGCGCCGACCCCGCGGGCGCTGCGGGACCGGCCCCGGAACGCCGGGCGGAACACGCCCAGGTCCACCCCGGGGGAGACCACGTCGATGCGGTCGTCGTCCACGTCGTAGTGGCGGACCAGCTCGTCCCGCTCGGCCGAGGTGTTGGCCGTGAAGCGGGCCGCCTCGTCCGCCAGCCGCTGCTCGCCGCGCTCGCGGTTGCTCGGCTCGGGCACGTCGCCGGCGGCTAGGTGCTGGTTCTTGACCCGGGCCATCGTGTGCATCGTGTGCACGAGCGGAACGCCCAGGGCGCCCGCCACCTCGAGGCCCGCGAGGCCCGAGACCCAGTAGTGGCTGTGCACGATCCGCGGACGCGGCTGCCCGGCGGCCGCCGCGTCCATGATCCTCGCGAGCATCGCCGCGGCGAACTCCTCCACGAGCGGGGGCATCTGCTCCTTGGCCAGGCGGCGTTGCGGCCCCGCGGCCAGATGGTGCACACGCGCGCCCGGAGCGAGGTCCACCGTGGCCGGCTGGCCCGGGGCAGTGGCCCGGGTGTAGATGTCCACCCCCACGCCGCCGGCGGCCAGGGAGCGCGCGAGCTGGGCGACATAGACGTTCATCCCGCCCGCGTCCCCAGCGCCCGGCTGCTCCAGGGGGGACGTGTGGAGGGAGATCATCGCCACGCGGTCACGGTGCTGCACGTCCCCTAGGCTACGTGGCCCCGGACGGGACGCCCGAGCCGGCCGGGCGGCGTCGTGCGCCCCGAGTAGACTCGGGTGGTGACCTCCGAGCCGACCACTGCCCCTTCCGCCATGCCCAGCACCCGCCTCCCGGAGCGCGCCGCCGTGATCGACCTCGACGCGATCCGCCACAACGTGGGGGTGGTCCGCAAGGTCGCGGAGCCGGCCCGGGTCATGGCTGTGGTGAAGGCGGACGGGTACGGGCACGGGGCCGTCCCGGTGGCCCGCGCCGCCCTCGAGGCCGGTGCCTCGTGGCTCGGCGTCGCGCACATCAGCGAGGCGCTGGCCCTCCGCGCGGCGGGCATCGACGCGCCGATCCTGGCCTGGCTGCACACCCCGGACTCCAACTTCTCCGCCGCCGTCGCGGCCGGGATCGACCTGGGCTGCTCGGGCTGGGAGCTCGACGCGATCGTGGCCGCGGCCCGCGAGCAGGAGCGCCCCGCGCGCGTGCACCTCAAGATCGACACGGGCCTGGGCCGCAACGGCGTCACGGCGGACCGGTGGGAGGCCGTGGTCGGGGAGGCCGTCGAGTACCAGGACGAGGGCCTGCTGCGCGTGGCCGGCGTGTTCAGCCACCTCGCCGTGGCCGACGAGCCCGAGCGCCCCGAGACCGACGCGCAGCTGGACGCGTTCCGCGAAGCCGTGGCCCTCGCCGAGGACGCCGGCTGCGACCTCGACGTCCGCCACATCGCCAACTCGCCCGCCATCTTCTCGCGCCCGGACGCCCACTTCGACCTCGTGCGCGCGGGCATCTCGATCTACGGGCTCTCCCCGTTCGCCGAGCAGACCTCCGCGGACCTGCACCTGCGCCCGGCCATGACCCTGCGCGCCACGCTCTCCCAGGCCAAGCGCGTCCCCGCGGACCAGGGCGTGAGCTACGGGCTCACCTACCGCACCGCCTCCGCCGGCGCGCTCGGGCTCGTCCCCCTCGGCTATGCCGACGGCGTCCCGCGCACCTCCGACCGCGGCCCGGTCCGGATCGCCGGGCGCACCTACCCCGTGGCCGGCCGCGTGGCGATGGACCAGATCGTGGTGGACCTCGGCGCCTCCGCGGACCCGGCCGAGCTCGCCGGCGCGGAGGCCGTCCTGTTCGGGTCCGGCGCCGACGGCGGCCCCACTGCCGACGACTGGGCGCGGGCCACCGGCACCATCAACTACGAGATCGTCACGCGCATCAGCCAGCGCGTCCCGCGGGTCTACGTGGGGGAGGGCGCATGAGCGGCGCCCCGGAGTGGGAGGCCGCGTTCGCGCCGGCCTCCGCGGAGGAGACCCAGGCCCTCGGCGCGGCGCTCGGCGGGGTGCTCGGGGCGGGCGACCTCGTGGTCCTCACCGGCGAGCTCGGTGCCGGGAAGACCACCTTCACCCAGGGGCTCGGCGAGGGCCTCGGCGTCCGGCCCGGCATCATCTCCCCGACCTTCGTGCTGGTCCGGATCCACCCGAACCTGATCCACGGCCCCCGCCCGGGCGGCCCGGACCTCGTCCACGTGGACGCCTACCGGCTCAGCGGCCACGGCGAGATCACCGACCTGGACCTCGAGAACTGGGCCGACTCCGCCGTCACGGTGGTCGAGTGGGGCCGCGGGCTCGTCGAGGACCTCTCCGACAGCCGCCTCGACATCGAGCTGCGCCGGCCGCACGCCGCGCCCCCCGCCGCTGGCGCTCCGGATGGCGCGCCCACCCTCGATTTCGACACCGAGGACGACGACGAGCCCCGCCTCGTCCTGATCCGCGCCTATGGCCCCCGCTGGGCGCAGCACCCCGGCGTGCACTGGCCCGCCGTCGAGCGCGTGGATCCCGCAGCGCTCGACGCCGCCGCGACCCACACCCCGGAGGAGGACCGGTGATCATCCTCGCCATCGACACCTCCGCGGTCGCCTCGGCCGCGCTGATCCGCTGCCACGAGCCCCTCGTCCCCGAGGCCGCGGGCGCCGCGGTGCTCGCCTCCTTCGCGACGGAGGACACCCGCTCCCACGCCGAGGTCCTCGCTCCCGGCATCCGGGCCCTCCTTGCCGAGCAGGAGCTCGCGGGGGCGGACATCGCCCGCATCGTCGTCGGCGTCGGGCCGGGCCCCTTCACGGGCCTGCGCTCCGGCATCGCGACGGCGCGCGCGCTCGCCTTCGCCTGGGATGTGCCCCTGGACGGGGTCATGAGCCTCGATGCGCTGGCCTGGGACGTCGTGGAGTCCGGAGCCCCGGCGGACGGGTTCACCGTGGCCATCGACGCCCGCCGGCGCGAGCTGTACTGGGCCCAGTACGCCGCCGACGGCACCCTGGTGGACGGCCCGCATGTGACCGCGCCGCAGCAGCTGCCCAGCCTCCCCGCGTACGGCGCGGGCGCAGGCCTCTACCGGTGGCAGCTCGAGGACGCCGGGGCGAGCGTCGACGAGGCGTTCGCGCAGGCGCAGCCCGCGGCGGCCTCGCTCGGGCTCGTCGCGGCCGCCCGCCTCGGCGCGGGCGCGCCCCTGCTGGACACCACGCCGCTGTACCTGCGCGACTCCGATGCCCAGGTCCCGGGCCCCCGGAAGCGCGCCCTGTGAACGGCGAGGTGCCCGCCCGGCTGCCGGCCGGCGTCGTGCTCCGCGACATGACGGAGGCGGACGTGCCAGCGGTCCACGCCCTCGAGCGCGCCCTGTTCCCCGTCGACGCATGGCCCGAGCAGATGTTCCGCGACGAGCTCAGCCAGCCGGCGACCCGCCGCTACTACGTCGCCGAGGAGGCCGCGCCGGAGGGGGCCCGGATCGTCGCGTACGCCGGCGTGATGTGCGTCCAGCCGATCGCCGACGTCCAGACCATCGCCGTGGTGCCCGAGCGGGAGGGCCGCGGCATCGGCTCCGCCGTTCTGGCCGAGCTCATCGCGGAGGCCCGTCGCCGCGGCGCCGAGGACGTGCTGCTGGAGGTTCGCGCGGACAACCCCCGCGCGCAGGCCCTCTACCGCCGCTTCGGCTTCACCCAGATCCACATGCGCCGGCGCTACTACCGCGACGGTGCCGACGCGCTCATCATGCAGCTGCCGCTGCGGGCCGGCGGACCGGCCGCACCCGCGGGAGAGGAGACCGAATGAACCGCCAGGAGCCGCTCGTCCTGGGCATCGAGTCCTCGTGCGACGAGACCGGGGTGGGGATCGTGCGCGGCACCACGCTGCTGGCCAACACCGTCTCCTCCTCCATGGACGAGCACGTCCGGTTCGGCGGCGTGATCCCCGAGATCGCCTCCCGCGCCCACCTCGACGCCCTCGTCCCCACCCTGCGGGAGGCCCTCCACACCGCTGGCGTGACCCTCGAGGAGGTCGACGCGCTCGCCGTCACCACCGGCCCCGGCCTCGCCGGCGCGCTCATGGTGGGGGTGTGCGGCGCGAAGGCGCTCGCGGTCGCCACGGGCAAGCCCCTCTACGCCGTGAACCACCTCGTGGCGCACGTGGGCGTCGGCCTGCTCGACGACGGCGTCTACGAGGGCGAACTGCCGCCGCGCCTGGGCGCCCTGCTCGTCTCGGGCGGCCACACCGAGGTGCTGCGGGTACGGAACATCGCCGGCGACGTGGAGCTCCTCGGCTCCACGATCGACGACGCCGCCGGCGAGGCCTACGACAAGGTCGCACGGCTGCTGGGCCTCGGGTACCCGGGCGGCCCGGTGATCGACAGACTCGCGCGCGAGGGCAACCGCAAGGCCATCCGCTTCCCGCGCGGGCTCACGCAGCCCAAGTACATGGGCACGGCCGAGGAGCCCGGCCCCCACCGCTACGACTGGTCGTTCTCCGGGCTCAAGACCGCGGTGGCGCGGTGCGTCGAGCAGTTCGAGGCCGCTGGGGAGCCGGTGCCGGTCGCGGACATCGCGGCCTCGTTCCAGGAGGCCGTGGTGGACGTCATCACCTCCAAGGCGATCCTGGCCTGCCGCGAGCAGGGGATCCAGAACCTGCTGCTCGGTGGGGGCGTGGCCGCCAACTCGCGGCTGCGCGAGCTCACCCGGCAGCGGTGCGAGGAGGCCGGGATCTCCCTGGCGGTGCCCCGGTTCTCGCTGTGCACGGACAACGGCGCCATGGTCGCCGCCCTCGCTGCCCGCGTGATCATGGACGGCGGGGAGCCCAGCGGGCTCGAGGTCGCGCCCGAGTCGTCGCTGCCGGTCACCACGGTCGTCGCCCGGTAGGGCCGGCCCGCGTCCGTGCGGGCATATCGACACAACTCGGCGCCGAAACGGCATTCCGGGGGCCGCGCCGGACCGCGAGTTGTGTCGAAATGCCCGCGGACCGCTGTCCACATAGCCCTCACGGCAGCCGGGGCTGTCCCGTGATCCGGGCCATGCTGTGCCCATGAGCGGACCTTTGGAAGTGCTGGCAGCGGCCGGGGGCAGCGCGCCCTTCGACGAACTGCGGCGCAGCTGTGGCCGGCGTGCCCTCGAACGCGCCGTCGAGGACGGAGAAGTCGTCCGGGCCGGCCACGGCACCTACGCTCTGGCCTCGGTCGCGGCCTCTCACCGGCTCTCCCTCGAGTGCGGGGCAGTGCTCTACGGCCGGTCGGCGGCGCTCGCCCACGGCATGGGGGTGCTGCACCGGCCGCGGCCCGTGGAGCTTGCGGTGGCCCGGGGCATCAAGGTCCGCCCCCGTCCCGGTGCCACGATCGTCACCCGCCTCCTGCCGCCTCAGGATCTCTGGCACGTGGGCATGGTGACCGCGACGTCCCCCACCCGCACCGTGCTCGACTGCGCGGCCGCCCTGCCCTTCGCCGAAGCCCTTGCCATTGCCGACTCCGCGCTCCGGCGCGGGCTCGCCACCCCGGAGGGGCTGGAGGCCGCGGCCGCGACGTGGACCGGGCGGAACCGGTCGGCTCAGAGGTTGGTCCTGGACCACATGGACGCCAGGGCCGCGAACCCCTTCGAATCCGGGCTCCGGGCGGCCTGCCTCGAGGCAGGCGTGGTCCTCCGGCCGCAGATGCGGATCATGACTGCGGGCGGGCCCTACGTGGTGGACCTCGGCAGTGAGGACACTCCCGTGGTCACCGAGGCGGACAGCTTCGAGTGGCACGGAGGCCGCGAGGACCTGCACCGTGACTGCACGCGGTACAACGAACTGGTGCGGGCTGGACGGGTCGTCCTGCGGTTCTCGTGGGAGCACATCATGGGGCACCGGAGGTGGGTCGGCGCTGTGGTAGCGGACGTGACCCGGGCATATCGACACAAGTCAGCCCCGAAGCGGCCCGGAACGGGGCCGTTCGCCGCGTGAGTTGTGTCGAAATGCCCGCTACCGCCGCGCGCGCCAGGCCAGCAGCCCCTCGACGAGCGCGTACACGGCCGCCGCCGCCGCGACCCACAGCGCCGCCTGCCCGTGCGAGGTCGCCGCGAGCACCACGGCCACGATCACGAGCAGGAAGACGATCCGCGGGGCGGAGCGCCGCTGCGGGCGGGTGCTCACGCGTAGCCCTCGCGCATCAGCCGGGCCTCCTCGAGCACCACGGCGCGCAGGTCACCGCCGTGGGCCTCGGCCACCCGGCGCTGACGCTGGTAGCCGGCGCCGCGGGTGATGATGCCCTCGATGCCGCGCAGCTCCTTGGCGCAGCCCAGGTCCTCGGCAATAGGCGCGAGCCGGCCGAGCGTCTCGGCGAGGTGCTCCGTGACGAGCCGCTCGTTGCCCTCGGCGTCGAGGATGATGATCGCGTCGAGGCCGTAGCGCGCGGCGCGCCACTTGTTCTCCTGCACGTGCCACGGCGGCATCGTGGGGATCTGCTCCCCGGCGTCCAGCGAGCGGGACGCCTCCTCGACGAGGCACTGGGTGAGCGCCCCGATGGCGCCGATCTCCTCGAGCGTGGAGAGCCCGTCGCAGACGCGCATCTCGATCGTGCCCAGGCGCGGCACGGGGCGGATGTCCCACCGGATCTCGCTGATGAGGTCGATCACGCCCGTCTTGAGCATGTCGTCGACATAGTGCTCGAACCCGGCCCAGTCCGGGAACTGGAACGGCAGCCCCGCGGTGGGCAGCTGCTGGAACATGAGCGCCCGCTGCGAGGCGTATCCGGTGTCCTCCCCGCTCCAGAAGGGGCTCGAGGCGGAGAGCGCCTGGAAGTGGGGGAAGTAGTTCACGAGGGCGTCGAGGACGGGCATGGCCTTGTCCCGCCGGTCCAGGCCCACGTGCACGTGCACCCCGTAGATCACCATCTGGCGCCCCCACCACTGCGTGCGGTCGATCAGCTTGGCGTAGCGCTCCTTGTCCGTCACCGGCTGGAGCCGCGGCTGGCTGAAGGGGTGGCTGCCGGCGGAGAAGAGCTCGACCCCGACCCGGTCCGTGATGCTCCTCACCGCCGCGAGCGACTCGCCCAGGTCCGCCACAGCGTCCCCGACCGTGCTGTGCACGCCGGTCACGAGCTCGACCGTGTTGAGCAGGAGCTCCTGGTGGATGCGGGGCGTGTCGCCGAACAGCTCGGGGCGCTCGGCGGTCAGCCGCTCGAGGATCTGGGGCGCGAGGGAGACCAGTTCGCCGCCGTGCTTGTCCACGAGGGCCATCTCCCATTCGAGTCCGATCGTGGACTGCTCGGACGGCGCGAAGTCGATCTCCAGTGTGGAACCCCCGGGGGTGAGGCCGGCGGCGCCGGCTGGCTGTGCACGAGTGGTCCCAAGTCTACGGGTCCTCAGGCCCGGGCGAGGATGGCGTCCGTCCTTGCCGCGTCGGGCAGGCAGCCGTATCCGAGTCCGCGGCCAGGCCCCAGGCGCGCGGCGATGAAGGCCTCGGCCACGGCCGGCTCGCCGTCGAGCAGGAGCGTGGCCTGGAGGGCGAGCGCGAGCGTCTCGGCGAGGCGCCGCGCCCAGGCCTGCGCCTCCGCGGGCTCGCGGGCGGCGTCGGCCATGAGCGCGAGGGCCTGCTCGAGGTGGGCGTCCAGGGCCGGGTGGGCGCCGCGGTGGAGCTCGAGTTCCTCGGCGAGCGCCTCCGCGGAGTCGGGCTCGCGCTCGAGGGCGCGCAGCACGTCGAGAGCCACGACGTTGCCGGATCCCTCCCAGATGGCCATGACGGGCTGCTCCCGGTACCGCATGGCCAGCGGGAAGTCCTCGGTGTACCCGTTGCCGCCCAGGCACTCGAGGGCCTCGGCGGCGTGCCCCGGCCCGCGCTTGCACACCCAGTACTTGCCGAGGGCGGTCGCGATCCGCGCGAACGCCCGCTCGCGCCGTGCGCGCTCCGATGCTGCGGGGCTCGGGACGGACGACGGCGCATCCCCCGCGGCGGCGGCCGATCCCGCCGGCGGCGACCACACGGCGTCGTCCGCGGCCGCGAGCCGCAGCCCGAGCGCCACCGCGGCCTCGTACTCGAGGGCGAGGTCGGCGAGGACCGCGGCCATGGCGGGCTGGTCCACGAGGCGGCGCCCGAACGCCCGCCGGTGCCGCGCGTGCCAGAGCGCCTCGGCGACGGCCTGCCGCATGCCCGCCGCCGTGCCGAGGATGCAGTCGAGGCGGGTCTCGTGGACCATGCCGAGGATGGTCCGGACCCCGCGTCCGGGCTCGCCGATCCGCCATCCGAGGGTGTCCTCGAAGTCGACCTCGGCGGAGGCATTGGCCCGGTTGCCGAGCTTCGACTTCAGGCGCACGAGCCGGAACGGGTTCCGCGCGCCGTCCTCCAGCACCCGCGGGACGAGGAAGCAGGAGAGTCCATCCGGCTCCCGCGCGAGCACGAGGAATGCATCGCTCATGGGAGCCGAGCAGAACCACTTCGCTCCGGTCAGCAGGGCGGTGCCGTGGCCGGCGTCGCGCGCCGAGGTGGCGATGGAGCGCACGTCCGAGCCGCCCTGCCGCTCCGTCATCGCCATCCCCACGAGCGCTCCCGGCTTGCGGGCGGACGGGAGGAGGCGGGGCTCGTAGCCGTCGCCGTAGAGGCGGGGGAGCCAGAGGCGGGCGACGTCGGGCTGCCGCGACAGGGCGGGGACGGCGGCGTGGGTCATCGAGACCGGGCAGGCGTGGCCGGGCTCGACCTGGGCGAACAGCATGAACGCGGCGGCCCGGGCCACGTGGGCGCCGGGCCTCGGGTCGGCCCACGCCGCGGTGTCGGCGCCGTGCGCGACCGCCGCGGCGAGCACATGGTGGTAGGCGGGGTGGTACTCGACCTCGTCGCGGCGGCCGCCGTACCGGTCAAGGGCGTGCAGCAGGGGCGGGTGCATGTTGGCCAGCCGCGCGTTCTCGGCGAACTGCTCTGACCCGACGAGCCGCCCCACCGCGGCGAGCTCGCCCGAGGCCCAGCTCGCGCCGAATCGGCGGACGCCGTCGACCAGCGCGGCATTGGCGGAGAACTCGTCGATCCCGGCCCGCGGGGGCGCCTGGTTGGCGGCGTCCGCGGCCCCCTCGGTGTGCTCCATGCTCCCATTGCACACCGGGGAATGCGGCAGGGCCAGACGCTGTTATTGCAAACGACTCTCATCAATCCATGGAAGGAGCATCATGAAGGTCCGCAACTCGCTGCGTGCGCTGAAGAAGGTCCCGGGGGCGCAGGTGGTGCGCCGCCGGGGCAGGACGTTCGTCATCAACAAGAGGAGCCCGCGGCTCTCGGCGCGCCAGGGCTAGCAGGCCCGCGCGCGCGGGGTCGGCGCGGCACTAGCCTTGTGCCGTGCCGATCCTCAACAAAGACATGACGCTGTGCATCTCCCTCTCGGCCCGGCCGAGCAACAACGGGACGCGATTCCACAACTACCTCTACGACGCGCTCGGGCTGAACTGGATCTACAAGGCGTTCGCGCCGACCGACCTCGCCCAGGCCATCGCGGGGGTGCGCGGGCTCGGGATCCGGGGCTGCGCGGTCTCGATGCCGTACAAGGAAGACGTGATCGCACTCGTGGACCGGATGGACCCGTCCGCGGCGGCGATCGACTCGGTCAACACGATCGTCAACGATTCCGGCGTGCTCACCGCGTACAACACCGACTACACCGCGATCGCCCAGCTCATTGCGCGCAACGCGCTGGACCCGGCGTGGTCCGTCCTGCTGCGCGGCTCCGGCGGCATGGCCAAGGCCACCGCCGCGGCGTTCCGCGACGCGGGCTTCACGGACGTGACGATCGTGGCCCGCAACGAGTCCGCCGGCCGCGGGCTGGCCGAGCTGTACGGCTTCGCCTGGGCCCCGGAGCTGGGGGACCGCACCGCGGACGTCCTGGTCAACGTGACCCCCATCGGCATGGCGGGCGGCCCGGATGCCGAATCGCTGTCCTTCCCGGTCTCGGCGGTCGACGCCGCGCGGGTCGTCTTCGACGTCGTGGCCCTCCCGGCGGAGACGCCGCTCATCAAGGCCGGCCGCGCCGCGGGGAAGACCGTCATCTCCGGTGCCGAGGTCATGACGATCCAGGCGCTCGAGCAGTTCGTCCTCTACACGGGCATGCGCCCGACCGACGAGCAGGTGCGCGCCGCCGAGGAGTTCATGCGCGCCCAGTGACGCCCCGACCCGGGGTCAGGTCTTGATGGACCCGGGGTCAGGTTTGGGCGGACGCGGGGTCAGGTTTGGGCGGACGCGGGGTCAGGTTCGGACGTGACCTCGGGGTGGGTGAGAGGTGACCCCGGGTCGGGTGAGAGGTGACCCCGGGTCGGGTGAGAGGTGACCCCGGGGTGGGTGAGGCGTGACCCCGGGTCGGGTGAGAGGTGACCCCGGGGTGGGTGAGGCGTGACCCCGGGTCGGGTGAGGCGTGACCCCGGGTCGGGTGAGACGTGACCCCGGGGCGGGTGAGACGTGACCCCGGGGCGGGTGAGGCGTGGCCCCGGGTCAGGCGGGCTCGACCACGGCGGCCACGCGGTCGTCGCCGATGCGCGTGAGCACGAGCGTGGCCTTGCCGGTGGCACCCTTGCGCTGGCCCGCGAGGAGCACCCTGCGCAGTTCCTCGGGCGTGACGGCGGCGCCCCGCTTCTTGATGTCGAGCACGCCGATGCCCTCCTCGCGCACCCACGCCCGCAGTGCCTTGACGTTGTAGGGCCGCACCTCGAGCACGCGGTATGCCTTGGCGAACGGCGTCTGCACGAGCTGGGGCGCGCAGATGTAGGCGATGTGCGGGTCCACGAGCGTGCCGCCCAGGCGCTCGGCGAGCTCGGCCACCAGCCCGGCCCGGATGACCGCGCCGTCGGGCTCGTAGAGGAAGCCCTCGAGCGGGCCGATCCGCGGCTCGGCCCCGGCGCCGAAGTCGGTCTCCGCCACGAGCTCCGCCGCGCCGTCGCTCGCCAGCACGAGGGCGGCCCTGCGCACGGTGGGCCGCTTGAGCGCGTTGAAGTACAGGGCGACCTCGGCGACGTCACCCTGCACCGAGACCCACTGGGCCTCGCAGCCCGCGGGCACCGACTCGTGGGGCAGGCCCGGGCCCAGCTTCACGCCCACGGGCAGTCCGCGGCGGGCGAGCCCCTCGACGAAGCTCAGCGGCGGCGAGAACTCCTCGGGGTCCCACAGGCGGGTGGTGCCGGAGGCCGACGTCGAACGCCGGGCGGGGTCGAGCCAGACCCCGTCCACCCCGGCGAGGTCCACCGACTGGGCGTCGGCGTGCACGACCCGGGCCTGCGGGAACGGCATGAGGTTCATCGTGGCGCACGCGGCGGTGGTCTCGTCGAGCTCCACCGCGGTGACCTCGAGGTCGAGGGACGCCATGGCCATGGCATCCGCGCCGAGCCCGCATCCGAGGTCCGCGACACGCCGGACGCCGGCGTCGACGAACCGCCGGGCGTGGCGGGCCGCGACGGAGAGCCGGGTGGCCTGCTCGAGGCCGGCCCGGGTGAAGAGCATGCTGGAGGCGAACTCGCCGAACTTGGCGGCGGCGCGGGCGCGGAGCCGGGACTGGGAGAGGACCGCCGAGACGAGCTCGGGGGAGTGCCCCGCCTTGCGGAGCCGGCCGCTGATCGCGAGGGCGTCCTCCTCGCGGTAGGGGCCGAGCGAGTTGAGCAGTGCCCAGCCCTCGGGTGTCAGCAGAGGGGCCAGCTGGTCCGGGGCATGTCGGTCGTCGGGCATGCCATCCAGCGTAGTGCGCTCCGCGCCCGCAGCTCATTGGATAGGCTGGTGGGCATGGAGACCAGCCCCAGCGTCGATCCCGTTCCAGCTCGACCGGAGGGGGCGGGCCTCCTCACCCGGCTCCGGCCGTACGCCCGGCCCGTGCTCATCGCGGGCATCGTCATCACAGTGGTCGCCGCCGTGCTGCTGGTCGTGGTGATGGCCCTGGATGCCTTCAACGCCACCGTCTACTCCGTGGGCGGCAAGAACATCAGCGACGCCACGGACGAGGCGCGGTCGCTGCGGGACCAGTTCCTCGGCGCCAAGATCGGGGCAATCGTCGCCCTCGTCGTGGGCGGCGTCGCGCTCGTGGTCTCGGTCGCCGTCATGTACGCCACGCGCGGCCTCGACGCCGACGACGACGGCGATGACCTCGGTTACGACGAGCTCGCGGGCGAATAGGCCCCCGGTGCCGGACCCCTCGGGTGCACCCGCCAACGCCCCGGTTCCCGGCCCCTTCCCGACACCCAGTTGGCACTCGCCTTGACCGAGTGCCAGCGTGCTCACTAGAGTCGCCAGTAGCACTCGGCCGTGCCGAGTGCTAACCCTGTCAGGCACGCTCCCGGCACCCGCGACGACGGTTGCTTGCCCGGCTCACCATCCGTGACCCGTTGATGTAAAGGAGAGATCCGTGTCGGTCTCCATCAAGCCCCTCGAGGATCGCATTGTCGTCAAGCCGCTCGAGGCCGAGCAGACCACCGCGTCCGGCCTCGTGATCCCGGACACCGCGAAGGAGAAGCCGCAGGAGGGCGAGGTCGTCGCCGTCGGCCCCGGCCGCGTCGATGACAACGGCAACCGCGTGCCCGTGGACGTCACCGTCGGCGACGTCGTCCTCTACTCCAAGTACGGCGGCACCGAGGTCAAGACGGGCGGCGCCGAGTACCTCGTGCTCTCGGCCCGCGACGTCCTGGCGATCGTCGTCAAGTAACGCTCCCGCGCTGCGCCCCGGCCGTTTCACTGCGGCCGGGGTGTCGTGCTTGATCCAGACACTTGATCCAGACACAGGAGTAGCGAATGGCTAAGCAGCTCGCATTCAGCGACGCCGCGCGCAAGGCCCTCGAGACGGGCGTCGACAAGCTCGCCGACACCGTCAAGGTCACCCTCGGCCCGCGCGGCCGCAACGTGGTCCTCGACAAGAAGTGGGGCGCGCCCACGATCACGAACGACGGCGTGACGATCGCCCGCGAGGTCGAGCTCGACGACCCGTACGAGAACCTCGGCGCCCAGCTCGCCAAGGAGGTCGCCACCAAGACCAACGACGTCGCCGGCGACGGCACGACGACGGCGACCGTCCTCGCCCAGGCCCTCGTCAAGGAGGGCCTGCGCAACGTGACCGCCGGTGCGGCGCCCGGCGAGGTCAAGCGCGGCATCGAGGTGGCGGTCGAGGCCGTCGCCGCCCGCCTGAAGGAGAACGCCCGCGAGGTCTCGGGCCGCGACGTGGCGAACGTCGCGGCGATCTCCGCCCAGTCCGACGAGATCGGCGAGCTTCTGGCCGAAGCCTTCGACAAGGTGGGCCAGGACGGCGTCATCACCATCGAGGAAGCCTCGACCACCCAGACCGAGCTCGTGCTCACCGAGGGCATGCAGTTCGACAAGGGCTACCTCTCGCCGTACTTCGTCACGGACGCGGAGCGCCAGGAGGCCGTCCTCGAGGACGCGCTCATCCTCATCCACCAGGGCAAGATCTCCTCGCTGCAGGACTTCCTGCCGCTCCTCGAGAAGGTCCTCTCCGCCTCGAAGCCGCTGTTCGTCATCGCCGAGGACGTGGACGGCGAGGCCCTCTCGACGCTGATCGTCAACCGCCTCCGCGGCACCCTGAGCGTCGTGGCCGTCAAGGCCCCGGGCTTCGGCGACCGCCGCAAGGCCATGCTCCAGGACATCGCGACCCTCACCGGCGCGCAGGTCGTCTCCCCGGAGGTCGGCCTCTCCCTGGACCAGGTCGGCCTCGAGCAGCTCGGCACCGCGCGCCGCATCACCGTCACGAAGGACAACACGACCATCGTCGACGGCGCCGGCACGGCCGAGGATGTGCAGGCCCGCGTCGCGCAGCTGCGCGCCGAGCTGGACCGCACCGACTCGGACTGGGACCGCGAGAAGCTCCAGGAACGCCTCGCCAAGCTCGCCGGCGGCATCGGCGTGATCAAGGTCGGCGCGGCCACCGAGGTCGAGCTCAAGGAGAAGAAGCACCGCATCGAGGACGCCGTGTCCTCGACCCGCGCAGCCCTCGAGGAGGGCATCGTGGCCGGCGGCGGCTCCGCCCTCGTGCACGCGGTCCGCGCCCTCGACGAGGACGCCGACGTCAAGGCCCTCGACGGCGACGCCGCGGTGGGCGTCTCGATCGTGCGCCGCGCGCTCGTCCAGCCGCTGCGCTGGATCGCCCAGAACGCCGGGCACGACGGCTACGTCGTCGCCGCCCGCGTGGCCGAGGCCGAGGTGAACCACGGCTTCAACGCCAAGACGGGCGAGTACGAGGACCTCCTCGCGGCCGGCATCATCGACCCGGTCAAGGTGACCCGCTCCGCGCTGCGGAATGCCGCCTCGATCGCGGCCCTCGTCCTGACCACGGAGACCCTCGTGGCGGACAAGCCGGCCGAGGCCGAGGACGCCCACGCGGGCCACAGCCACTGAGGCTGGCCCTCCCGCTCAGGCGAGCACGACGGCGGCCGCGCCCCTCCCGCACGAGGGGCGCGGCCGCCGTCGTCCGTCCGGCAGGGCCCCGCGTGCCGGGGTGCTTTGCATAGGGAGGGGCAACGCCGCTCACAGGGAACGCACAGGTGGGCGGGGCGCAATGGAGGGGCAGGAAAATCGGCTGACGTGAAGGAGAGTGGGGCTGGCGTGGTGGCCGAAGGACACAGGCAAGCGAGTGGGGGGCGTGTCTTCCGACCGGAGATCCAGGGCCTGAGGGCGGTCGCCGTGGCGCTGGTGGTGCTCTACCACGTGTGGCTCGGGCGCGTCTCCGGCGGGGTCGACGTGTTCCTCATGGTCTCCGCGTTCCTCATGACCGGCCAGTTCGTGGCCCGGCACCGCCGCGGCGAGCGCACCCACCTGCTCCGGCACTGGCTGCACGTCTTCCGGCGTCTTCTTCCCGCCGCCGCCGTGACGATCGCCGGAACCGTGATCGCCGCCGTCATCTTCCTCCCCGCCACGCGGTGGGGGGACGTGCTCCGGGAGGGCGCGGCGTCCCTCGGCTATGTGGAGAACTGGCTCCTGCAGAGCGACGCCGTGGACTACTACGCCCAGGACCACTCGCTCGCGAGTCCCTTCCAGCACTTCTGGTCGCTCTCGATCCAGGGGCAGATCTTCATCCTCTTCCCGCTGGTCTTCGTGGCGCTCGGAGCCTTCGCACGACGCCGGGGCCTCGCCTACGAGAAGGTCCTCACCGTGGGCTTCGCGGCGGTCTTCGCCGCCTCGTTCGCGTTCTCGGTCTGGTTCACCGCCGCGGACCAGGTGCAGGCGTACTTCTCCCTGCCGGCCCGCATCTGGGAGTTCGCGCTCGGCAGCCTCCTCGCGCTCGCGATCGACCGCGTGCGCATCGGGCAGGGCGCGGCGCTCGTGATGGGCTGGGGCGGCGTGGCCTCGATCGTGGCCTGCGGGCTTGTGCTCGACGTCCAGGGGCTCTTCCCCGGCGCGATCGCGCTGTGGCCCACGCTCTCGGCGGTGGCGGTGATCCTCGCTGCCCAGCACGGCGGCCGCTTCGGCGTCCACCAGGTCCTCGCCTCGAAGCCGCTGCGGAAGCTCGGGGACATCTCCTACGGCCTCTACCTGTGGCACTGGCCCGTGCTCGTGATCGCCCTCACCTGGCGCCAGCGTGGGGAAGCCGGCTGGCTCCTCGGCACCCTGGCCATCCTCGTCTCGGTGCTGCTCGCCTGGGCGACGATCCGCTTCGTCGACACCCCGTGGCGGGCATGGCGGTGGCCGGAGCTGCGCCTGCGCAACGGGTTCGCCGGGGTGGCCGCGTGCGTGCTCGTCGGCGTCGCGCCGATCGCCGCGGTGCAGGGCAGCGTGCAGACCACCACCTCGCAGGTCGAGGCCCGTGCCGCCGTCGACAACCCGGGAGCCAAGGCCCTCGACCCGGACTACGACGACAAGGCCTCCTCCACGGCGAGCCTCATACCGGTGGCCCAGAAGGTGCCCACCGACTGGTACGGGCTGCCCAAGAAGTGCTCGAGCGACCTCAAGGTCCCCGACTCCCTCGCCTCCGTCTGCGGGATGAACGCGGTCGCGGCGAGCGAGGCCAAGACCATCGTGGTGGTCGGCGACTCGCACTCCGAGCAGTGGATGGCCGCCCTCGAGCCGGTGGCCGAGCAGCGCGGGGAGCGCGTCGTCTCCCTGCTGAAGGGCGGCTGCATCTATGCGCCCACCACCAAGTCCGGCAACCCCGACTGCGACGCGTTCAACGCCTCCGTGGCCGCCTACCTCGCGGCGAACCCGCCCGGGACCGTGTTCATGGTCGGCACCGTGGCTGCGGCGTCCTCGCCCGCGGAGACGCTCTCGCCGGGACTCGACGCCGTCGTCGCCGCGCTGACGGCGAAGGGCTCCACCGTGGTAGCGGTCCGCGACAACCCGCGCTTCACGTTTAACATGGCCGACTGCGTGGCGCGCAACGGCGCCTCGTCGCCCAAGTGCAGCGCCCCACAGTCGTCCCTGCTGGCCCCCAAGAACCCGCTCGCCGACTTCGCGGCCGCGCACCGTCAGCACTTCGTGCAGATCGACATGACCGACCTGCTCTGCCCGGGCGGCGTGTGCCACGGGGTCATCGGCAACACGTACGTCTACCTCGACGACAACCACGTCACGAGGACCTATTCGGCGTCGATGGCGACCATCCTCGGGCAGCGTCTTTCAGCGGCTGGCCTTACGTGATGAGTGGCGGCCTCGTCTAGACTGGGAGCTTCCGCCCAGCCCTGAGGAGGCCCTCGACGTGACGCCCGCGCGCCCTGAGACCCTGGACCCGGTCCGTCAGCCGGAGCGGCCCACGGGCACCGCGCGGTCGGCGAGGCGCGGGTTCCGGCCCGAGATCCAGGGGCTGAGGGCCGTCGCGCTCGGCCTCGTGGTCGCGTACCACGTCTGGCTCGGACGGGTCTCCGGGGGCGTGGACGTGTTCCTGCTCGTCTCGGCCTTCCTCATGACCGGGCAGTTCCTCGACCGGCACCGGCGCGGCGTGCGGGTGGGGCTCGTGAAGCGGTGGATCCACACCTTCCGCCGCCTCCTGCCCCCTGCCGTGGCGACCATCATCGGCACGGTGGTGGCCGTGCTCGCGTTCCTGCCGCCCACGCGGCTCGGCCCCGTCCTCGAGCAGGCCTGGGCGTCGCTGGGGTATGTCGAGAACTTCGTCCTGCAGCGGGACGCCGTGGACTACTACGCCGGGGACCACGCCCTCGCGAGCCCGTTCCAGCACTTCTGGTCGCTCTCGATCCAGGGGCAGGTCTTCATCGTCTTCCCGGTGATCTTCGTGGCGGTCTCTGCCCTGTGCCGGGCCCGCGGGCTGGACTACTGGGGCGTGATCCTGAAGGTTTTCGGGGCGATCTTCCTCTGCTCGCTCGCGTACTCCGTCTACTTCACCGCCGTGTCCCAGTCCGAGGCCTATTTCGACACGTTCGCCCGCCTGTGGGAGTTCGCCCTCGGGGCCCTCGTGGCGCTGGTCGCGCAGCGCGTCGACCTGCCGGCGCGCGTGGCGGCGATCGCCGGCTGGATCGGCCTCGCCGGGATCGTCACCTGCGGGCTCATCCTGCGGGTGGACGGCATGTTCCCCGGCGCCGCGGCCCTGTGGCCCACGCTCTCGGCCTCCGCCGTGATCCTCGCCGCCGACTCCGGCGGCCGGTGGGGCGTCCACCGGCTGCTGGACACTCCGCCGCTGCGCAAGCTCGGCGACATCTCCTACAGCCTCTACCTGTGGCACTGGCCGGTCCTCGTCATCGCCCTCGCCGTCTCCGGCAAGGAGCGGATGGGCTGGCTCTCCGGCAGCGCGGCGATCGCCGGCTCGGTGGTCCTGGCATACCTGACCACGCGCTTCATCGACCGCCCGTGGCGCGCCTGGGCGTGGCCCGAGAAGAACCGACGGCGGGGCCTCACCTCGCTCGCCGCGTGCGGCGCGGCCGTCGCGGTCCTCGTGGGCAGCGTCCAGACCTCCCTCGACGCGGCGAACCACCGCGCCCTCGCCAACGCCTCGCGGGACAACCCGGGCGCCGCCGTGCTGGTGCCCGGCTACAACGGCCACCCCGATCCGAAGGCCGAGATCCTGCCCGCCGCGGACAAGCTCCCGTCGGACTGGGCGGCCCTGCCGAACCCGTGCGACGACGACCTCGGCCTCTCCGACGCGCTCCGTGACCACGGCTGCACCCAGGTCGGCGCCTCGGGCGCGTCCAAGACGGTGGTCGTGGTGGGGAACTCGCACGCCCAGCAGTGGCTCGGCGCCCTCGCCCCGATCGCCCAGCAGCGCAACTGGCGCCTCTACCAGCTCCTCAAGGGCGGCTGCCAGTTCCAGCCCCCGCGCGGGGACGATGGGGACGAATGCGACCAGTTCAACCGCGCCGTGGTCCAGCAGATCGCGGCCCACAAGCCGGACGCCGTGGTGCTCGTCGGCACGGCGGCCGCGCCGTCGAGCCCCCAGGAGACCACCACACCGGGCCTGGAGGACCTCCTGAAGACCTTCCAGGCCGAGGACGTCAACGTCATCGCACTGCGCGACAACCCGCGCTTCACCTTCAACATGGCCGACTGCGTGGCCGGCTCGGATCCGGACTCCTGCCGCGTGCCCGTCTCCCAGGCGCTTGCCGCCGAGGACCCGCTCGCACCGCTCGCGAAGACCTACACGAAGGGCTTCCACCCGATCGACATGACCGACATGCTCTGCCCCCAGGGCCAGTGCGGGGGCGTGATCGGGAACGTGTACGTGTACCTGGACGACAACCACATCAGCGCGACCTACGCCGCCTCGATGTCCTCGATCCTGGACCAGCGCATCTCCCGCGCGACCGGCTGGTCCTAGGCCGCGGTCCGGCGCGGTCCGGGTGTGGCATTCCTCACCCGGCCCGCCCCGCGGAATACCCGCTGGGGCGGGGGAAGTTTAGGATAGAACCCACCGCAGCAGACCAGTCCCGTAAGCACTGGCTGGTCATCAGCGCACCCCTGCAATGCCCACCCGGCACACGGCCAAGGAGCACTCATGACCACGCCCACCCCAGCCCACGATCCGTTCGGCTTCCTCGGCCTGACGTATGACGACGTCCTGCTCCTGCCCGGCCCCACGGACGTCATCCCGTCCGAGGCGGACACCTCGACGCGGCTGACCCGGCGTATCCGCCTCGGCATGCCGATCCTCTCCGCCGCCATGGACACCGTCACGGAGTCGCGCATGGCCATCAGCCTGGCCCGGCAGGGCGGCATCGGCATCCTGCACCGCAACCTCTCGATCCAGGACCAGGCGGACCAGGTGGACCAGGTCAAGCGCAGCGAGTCCGGGATGATCACCCGCCCCGTCACCGTGGGCCCCGAGGCGACCCTGCGGGAGCTCGACGACCTCTGCGCGCACTACCGCGTCTCGGGCCTGCCGGTGGTCGATGCGAACCGCAAGCTGCTCGGCATCATCACCAACCGCGACACCCGCTTCATTCCGCAGGACCAGTTTGCGACCCGCAAGGTCCACGAGGTCATGACCCCGATGCCGCTCGTGACCGCGCGGGTGGGCGTGGGCCGCGACGAGGTGATCGGCCTCCTCGGCAAGCACCGCATCGAGAAGCTCCCGCTCGTGGACGAGATGGGCATCCTGCAGGGCCTCATCACCGTCAAGGACTTCGAGAAGGCGGACCAGTACCCGAACGCCACCAAGGACGAGGCCGGCCGCCTCCGCGTCGGCGCGGCCGTCGGCTTCTTCGGTGACGGCTACGAGCGCGCCATGGCCCTCGTCGAGGCCGGCGTGGACGTCCTCGTCGTGGACACGGCCAACGGCCACTCCCAGGGCGTGCTCGACATGATCGCCCGGCTCAAGAAGGACCCGGCCGCCGCGCACGTGGACATCATTGGCGGCCAGGCCGCCACGCGCGAGGGCGCCCAGGCGCTCGTCGACGCGGGCGCGGACGCGATCAAGGTCGGCGTCGGCCCGGGCTCGATCTGCACCACCCGCGTCGTCGCGGGCGTCGGCGTGCCCCAGATCACCGCGATCTACGAGTCCTCGAAGGCCGCGCTCCCCGCCGGAGTCCCGCTCATCGCCGACGGCGGCCTGCAGCACTCGGGCGACATCGGCAAGGCGATCGTCGCCGGCGCCGACTCGGTCATGCTCGGCTCCCTCCTGGCCGGCACCGCCGAGGCCCCCGGAGACCTCGTGTTCATGAACGGCAAGCAGTTCAAGGCCTACCGCGGCATGGGCTCGCTCGGCGCGATGCAGACGCGTGGGAAGAACACCTCCTACTCGAAGGACCGCTACTTCCAGGCGGACGTGCCCAGCGACGAGAAGCTCATCCCCGAGGGCATCGAGGGCCAGGTCCCGTACCGCGGCCCGCTCTCGGCCGTGGCCCACCAGCTCATCGGCGGCCTGCGCCAGACCATGTTCTACGTCGGCGCCCACACCATCGACGAGCTCAAGGCCAAGGGCAAGTTCGTCCGCATCACCTCGGCGGGCCTCAAGGAGAGCCACCCGCACGACATCATGATGACCGTCGAGGCGCCCAACTACCGCCGGTAGCCCACCCGGCGCCCGAGCCGACCGCAGACGACGGCGGCCCTCCCCGCGCGAGGGGAGGGCCGCCGTCGTGCGTCGCGGTCCCGTCCGGCCCGCTGGCGGCTTCGGGGGACCGGCCGCCCCAGTCCAGTAGGCTTGGAGCCGTGACTTACGAGATCGAAATCGGCCGTGGCAAGCGCGGACGCCGTGCCTACTCCCTCGATGACATCGCGATCGTGGCGAACCGCCGGACCCGTGACCCCGAGGACGTCTCGGTCTCGTGGCAGATCGACGCCTACCAGTTCGAGATGCCCGTCATCGCCGCCCCGATGGACTCGGTGATGTCCCCGTCCTCGGCCATCACGCTCGGCCGGCTCGGCGGCCTCGGCGTCCTGGACCTCGAAGGCCTCTGGACCCGCTACGAGGACCCGCAGGCGGTCCTGGCGGAGATCGCCGGCCTCGAGGGGGAGCCCTCCAGCCCGGCGGTCACCCGCCGGCTGCAGGAGCTCTACGCCGTGCCCGTCCAGCCCGAGCTGATCACCGCGCGCCTCGCCGAGATCCGCGAGTCCGGCGTGACCGTGGCCGGGTCGCTGACACCGTCCGGCACGCTCGAGCACTACAAGACGGTCCTCGCCGCCGGCGTGGACCTCTTCGTGATCCGCGGCACCACGGTCTCCGCCGAGCACGTCTCCAAGAACCAGGAGCCGCTCAACCTCAAGAAGTTCATCTACGAGCTCGACGTGCCCGTGATCGTCGGCGGCGCCGCCGGCTACACGCCCGCGCTGCACCTCATGCGCACCGGCGCCGCCGGCGTGCTCGTCGGCTTCGGGGGAGGTGCGACGACGACCACCCGCCGCGCGCTCGGCATCCACTCTCCGCTGGCCTCGGCGATCAGCGACGTCGCCGCCGCGCGCCGCGACTACATGGACGAGTCCGGCGGCCGCTACGTGCACGTGATCGCCGACGGCGGCATGGGCACCTCGGGCGACATCGTCAAGGCCATCGCGATGGGTGCGGACGCCGTCATGCTCGGCTCGGCCCTCGCCCGCGCCGAGGAGGCCCCCGGCCGCGGCTGGCACTGGGGAGCCGAGGCGCATCACCCCGAGACGCCGCGCGGCGAGCGCGTCAACGTCGGCACGGTCGGCCCCATGGAGGAGGTCCTCTTCGGCCCGGGCCACCACGCCGACGGCACGAGCAACCTGATCGGGATGCTGCGCCGCTCCATGGCCACGTCGGGCTACTCGGACCTGAAGGAATTCCAGCGCGTCGACGTCGTCGTCGCGCCCCAGCGGTGAGGCCCGGGCGTGTCCGCGCGGTGCCTGCTCCGCCCCTGACGATCCGCCGCGGGCGCGCCTAGACTCGGAACCAGGCAGGTTCCGCAGAGGCGCCCTGGCGGCAGGGCTGCCTCGTCGAGGCGAAGGGGCACACGATGACCGCACAGCTCAGCCCGGAGTACCGGGAAGCCTCCCTCTCCCGGCTCAGGGAGTCCACCCAGCCCGGCCGCGAGCTCGACATCCTCGTGGTCGGCGGCGGAGTGGTCGGCGCCGGCTCGGCGCTCGACGCGGCGACGCGCGGGCTCGAGGTCGGGATCGTCGAGATGCGGGACTGGGCCTCCGGGACCTCCTCCCGCTCGTCGAAGCTCATCCACGGCGGTCTGCGGTACCTCGAGATGCTGGACTTCCGCCTGGTCCAGGAGGCCCTGCAGGAGCGGGGCCTCCTGCTCCAGCGGATCGCACCCCACCTCGTGCATCCGGTGCCGTTCCTGTACCCGCTCACCCGGCGCTTCTGGGAGCGGCCCTACGTGGGCACGGGCATGGTCCTCTACGACACGCTGGGGCTCACCCGCCACGGCACCGGGCTGCCCATCCACAAGCACCTGTTCCGGCGCGGCACGCTCCGGGCCGCGCCGAGCCTGCGCGAGGACGCCATGATCGGCTCCGTCCGCTACTACGACGCGCAGGTCGACGACGCCCGCATGGTCGCCGGGCTCGTGCGGACCGCGGCGCAGTACGGCGCGCACGCGGCCAACCGGGTGGCGGTCGTGGACTTCCTGCGCGAGGGCGAGCGCGTGGTCGGGGCGCGGATGCGGGACCACGAGACCGGCTCGGAATTCGAGGTGCGGGCCAAGCAGGTCATCAACGCCACCGGGGTATGGACGGACGAGACCCAGGGGATGGTCACCGACCGGGGTCAGCTCAAGGTGCGCGCCTCCAAGGGCGTCCATCTCGTGGTGCCCCGGGACCGGTTCCAGTCCACGGTCGGGCTCATCCTGCGCACCGAGAAGTCGGTCCTGTTCGTCATCCCGTGGGGGCGGCACTGGATCATCGGCACCACGGACACCGACTGGAAGCTCGAGAAGGCCCATCCGGCCGCGTCCAGCAGCGACATCGACTACATCCTCGAGCACGTCAACCGGGTCCTGAAGCGGCCCCTGACGAGGGAGGACGTCGAGGGCGTCTACGCCGGGCTCAGGCCGCTGCTGGCCGGTGAGAGCGAGTCCACGACCAAGCTCAGCCGGGAACACGTCGTCGCCCATCCTGTCCCGGGCCTCGTGGTCGTGGCGGGCGGGAAGTACACGACGTACCGGGTCATGGCCAAGGACGCGGTGGACGAGGCAACCCGCGCCATGGACGAGCGCATCGCTCCCTCCTGCACCGACAGGGTCCCGCTCGTGGGGGCCGAGGGGTACCGGGCAGTCTGGAACCGGCGGCACCGCCTGGCCGACAGGTCTGGCGTCCACGTGGCCCGGGTCGAGCACCTCCTGCGCCGCTTCGGCTCGCTCACGGAGGAGGTCCTCGCGCTCGTCAAGGAGCGGCCCGAGCTCGCAGAGCCGCTGCCGGGCGCCGACGACTACCTCCGTGCGGAGGCCGTGTACGCCACCACCCACGAGGGCGCCCGGCACGTCGAGGACGTCCTGACCCGCCGCACCCGCATCTCCATCGAGGCGTGGGACCGCGGCGTGTCCGCGGCGCCCGTCGTCGCGGACCTCATGGCCCCGATCCTCGGCTGGAGCCAGACCCAGCGCGACAACGAGGTGGCGCACTACCTCGCCCGCGTCGAGGCCGAGCGGCTGAGCCAGCAGCAGCCGGACGACGAGTCCGCGGAGGCCGCGCGGATGGGTGCCGAAGACATCGTCCCGGTAAAGTAACGGGCATGCCCCTGCCCGGTTCCTTCGACCGCTACGACGCCCAGCTGACCACCCCGGGCCTGGTGATCCTGGAGATGGTTGCCGACGGCCGGGCGGACGCCACCCGCCAGCTCGCCACCCGCCTCGCCGCCGAGGACCGGATCGACGACCTCGAGGGGTTCCTCGCGGACGTCGCGGCGCGCGAGCACCAGCTCGCCACCGGCCTGCCCGGCGGGATCGGCCTGCCCCACGCCCGCAGCGAACACGTCCGGCAGCCCTCGATCGCGGTGGGCATCACCAAGTACGGGCACGCCCTCGACTTCGGGGCGATGGACGGGCCCGCCTACGTGGTCCTGCTGATCGCGACGCCGGCCGCCTCCTTCTCCGAGCACCTCGAGGTCCTCGCCACGATGGCCCGCTCGCTGTCCAAGGAGGGCTTCCGCGACTCGCTGCGCCGCGCCAACGATCCCGACATCATCGCCGAGCTCGTCAACTCCGCGCTCCTCTTCGCCGATCCCTGAGCGCGCCCGCCCCGGGCGGCCCGGGGGCGTTTACGTTTTCTACAGCTTGTCGGAGTACCGTTAACGGGTGCTCCGAACTGCCCTCAAGCCCCAGTGGATCGCGGCGCTCGTGGGAGCGCTTGTGGTGTCCTGGGTGTTCGTGCTCCTGAGCCAGTGGCAGTTCTCCCGCTCCGTCTCGGAGGCGCCCCCCGCGCCGCGCGCCATCGAGGAGGTCAAGCCGCTCACCGGCGTCCTGCGCCCCGGCGAGGTCTTCCCGGCCCCCGCCGCCGACCAGATGGTCACGTTCCGCGGCTCCTACGATCCGCGCCGGCAGGTGCTCGTGCGGGACCGGCTGCAGAACGGGCAGAAGGGCTGGTGGGTCGTCACCGCCTTCACGGTCGACGGCGCGCCCGCCGTCGGCGGCGAGCACGGCGCCGTGGTGCCTGTGGCCCGCGGATGGATCACCTCGCCGCAGGACGCGGCCCCGCCGCCGTCGGGCCACCTGACCCTCACCGGGCGGCTCGAGCCGTCCGAGGCGCCCCAGGCGGCGCAGGACGTGGCGCCCGGCCAGATCGCCACCCTCTCGGTGGCCCAGCTCATCAACGTCTGGGACGTGCCCAGCTACACGGGGTTCGTCGGCGTCACCAAGGAGGTCACGCCGTCGGGCGCCGCCGCGGCCGCGTCCCCTGGCCTCCAGCCGCTGAGTATCGAGGCACAGCCGATCGAGCAGCCCGTGAACTGGCTGAACATCTTCTACGCCGTCGAGTGGGTCGTCTTCGCCGGCTTCTCCATCTTCCTGTGGTGGAGGCTCGTGCGGGACGACTACGAGCGCACCCAGGACGCCCTCGCCGATGCCGCGGCCGCCGAAGCCGCCGGTGGCGGGGCCGACACTGCTGAGAAGTCCACCCCGGGCGCCGAGAAGGCGCCCTCCGAGACCGGAGGAAACCCGTGATTGACCCCAAGCCCGCTCTGGGCCGCGCTGCCGGGCAGCGGAGGTTCGGAGGCACCGTCGCGCAGATCCGCTCTGCCCTGAAGTTCTACCGGTTCGCGGCGTACATCACCGGCACCATGCTCCTGCTGCTGTGTGCCGAGATGATCGCCCGCTACGCCTTCGGCCAGTTCCTCTACGCCGGCGGCTCGGACGCCTTCACGGGCAAGCCGTTCGGCTTCGGCTTCGCCGATGCCGACCCCGCAGGAGTGGTGGGCGGCGCGAACCTCTCCATCACCATCCTGATCGTCCACGGGTGGATGTACGTGATCTACCTCATCTCGAACTTCCGCCTGTGGTCGCTCATGCGGTGGCCCTTCCCGCGGTTCATCCTCATGGCCCTCGGCGGCGTGGTGCCCTTCCTGAGCTTCATCGTCGAGCGCCGCATGCATGCCGAGGCCGAGCGCGACCTCGAGTCGCACCCCGACGCCGGCCAGCGCTACTGACGGGGCCGCCACGGGCTCTCCCGGGGAGTGAGGCGGACGCCACACGGCCCCGGGAACCGGCGCCGTGGTCCGGTACCCTTGATGGGTGACTACAGCTTCCCAGACCTCGGCGGAGGAGCACGGCGTCCAGACCGCCCACAGGCCGGTGCTGGTGGTGGACTACGGGGCACAGTACGCGCAGCTGATCGCGCGCCGCGTCCGCGAGGCGAACGTGTACTCGGAGATCGTCCCGCACACCTTCACCACCGAGCAGATCCTGGCCAAGAATCCCGCCGCCATCATCCTCTCCGGCGGCCCCTCGAGCGTGTACGCCGACGGTGCGCCGAGCGTCGGAGCAGACCTGTTCGAGGCCGGGGTGCCGGCGTTCGGCATCTGCTACGGCTTCCAGGCCATGGCCAACGCGCTCGGGGGAGTCGTGGCCCGCACCGGCCTGCGTGAGTACGGGGCCACGGTGACCACCTCGGTCGGCGAGCCGCACTCGCTCCTGAGCGGGGTGCCCGCGACCCAGAACACGTGGATGAGCCACGGTGACTCCGTCCAGAGCGCGCCCGAGGGCTTCGAGGTCCTCGCGACCACGGCCGGAGCGCCGGTGGCGGCGTTCGTCAACGCCGAGAAGGCCCTCGGCGGCGTCCAGTGGCACCCCGAGGTCAAGCACTCGGACTTCGGCCAGAAGGTCCTCGAGAACTTCCTGTTCGAGGTGGCCGGGCTCGAGCCCAACTGGACCACGGGCAACATCGTCGAGGAGCAGGTCGAGCGGATCCGCGCCCAGGTCGGCGATGCCCGCGTCATCTGCGGGCTCTCCGGCGGCGTCGACTCCGCCGTGGCCGCCGCGCTCGTCCAGCGCGCGGTGGGCGACCAGCTCACGTGCGTGTTCGTGGACCACGGCCTCCTCCGCGAGGGCGAGGCCGAGCAGGTCGAGCGCGACTTCGTCGCCGCGACTGGCGTCAAGCTCTACGTCGCCAACGAGCAGGAGCGCTTCCTCAGCGCGCTCGCCGGGGTCACCGACCCCGAGCAGAAGCGCAAGATCATCGGCCGCGAGTTCATCCGGGCGTTCGAGGAGGCCGAGCGGGCCATCATCGAGGAGGCGCAGGCTGCCGGCGAGCAGATCAAGTTCCTCGTCCAGGGCACGCTCTACCCGGACGTCGTCGAGTCGGGCGGGGGCGAGGGCGCGGCCAACATCAAGAGCCACCACAACGTGGGCGGCCTCCCCGAGGACCTCCGCTTCGAGCTCGTCGAGCCGCTGCGCACCCTCTTCAAGGACGAGGTCCGCGCGGTCGGCCGGCAGCTCGGCCTCCCCGAGGAGATCGTCGGCCGCCAGCCGTTCCCCGGTCCCGGCCTCGGCATCCGCATCGTCGGCGAGGTCACCGCGGAGCGCCTCGAGCTGCTGCGCAAGGCCGACGCCATCGGCCGCGCCGAGCTGACCGCGGCCGGACTCGACGACGAGGTGTGGCAGATGCCCGTCGTGCTCCTCGCCGACGTGCGCAGCGTGGGCGTCCAGGGCGACGGCCGCACCTACGGCCACCCGATCGTGCTGCGGCCGGTCTCGAGCGAGGACGCCATGACGGCCGACTGGTCGCGACTGCCGTTCGACCTGCTCGCCAGGATCTCCAACCGCATCACCAACGAGGTCGACGGCGTCAACCGCGTGGTGCTCGACGTCACGAGCAAGCCCCCGGGCACCATCGAGTGGGAGTAGGCGGGCCGCTGCCTCTTGCGTGTCTCCGGCCGGTGCCCCTGCGGGGTACCGGCCGGCGCCGATTTGGGCTCCCACAGCGTTGCACCCATGGGTGAGCCCCTTGACAGGCTAACCTCGAAGCTATGCCGAGATGGTCCACAGGCAAACGAGCCAGCACCCTTGCAACGGCTGCCGACGAGCGCGAAGAGAGCGAAGACGTGCCCGAGACGACGTCCCCCGAGGAGGAGGCGCGTCTTGAGGCGTGGCTCTCCGCGCTGCCCGGCGTCACCGGACCGGACACGATGCTCGGGTACTACCCGGGGACCGACGGCAGCATCGACCTGACCCGCGCCCACGCCTCCGGCCTCGCGCAGCTCCTCGCCGGCCGCCGCACCCGCCTCTCGACGCTCCTGCGGGAGCGCCACGACTACACCCGGGCCGCCCGCGCGGCCCGCAACCTGCGGGCGAAGTCCCACGAGCTCGCGAACGAGCGCGGCGTCGACGCCGGCCATCTCGCCGCCGGGCTCGCCACGTGGACGTCCGCCGTCGGCGGCAAGCCGCGGCGCGTGAGCGCGCCGGTGCTGCTCGCGGCAGTGGCGCTCACCGTCCGTCCCGAGCAGGACGACTTCGAGCTCAAGCTCACGGAGCAGGCCCGGATCAATCCGGCCCTCGTCCGGCACCTGCGCTCGATCCACCGGATCGACGTCGACGCCCCCGCCATCGAGAAGCTCGCCTACAGCACAGCCCGGCTCGACCCCCAGCCGGTCCTGGACCGCATCCGCACCCTCATCGCCCCCATCGCGGGCGCACAGGTGGAGTCCCGGCTCCTCGTCTCGACGTTCGCGGACCTGGAGGAGTCCCTCGAGGACCCCTCCATCAGCGCGGCGCACCCTGTCCTCGCCGCCCTGGCCTCCACCTCGGGATCGGTGCACCCCGCTCCGGAACCGCTTGACGACTCGCGCTTCAAGGCCCTCGACGAGCGCGACCCCGAGGAGGAGTTCCTCGTCCTCGATGCGGACGTGGACCAGCAGCTCGTCATCGATGCCGTGCGGGCGGGCGACTCGCTCGTGGTCGAGGCCCCGCCGGGCACCGGCCAGACGCAGACCGCCGTGAACGCGCTCGCGACCCTCGTCGAATCGGGCCGCTCCGTCCTGGTCATCGCCGAGCGGCGCGCGAGCCTCGCTGAGCTGCACCGCCGCTGCGACGAGCTCGGACTCGGCTCCCTGGCACTGCAGCTGGGCGCCACGGTGACTCCGGGCCAGCTGCGGCAGCAGGTGGTCCGCTCGATCGTCCGCAACGAGAAGTCGCAGGAGCCCCGGCTCCAGGGCGTGTACCGGGTCCTGCGGGAGCGCCGTCACCAGCTCATGGACCACGTGGCCTCCCTCCACAACGTGAGGGAGCGCTGGGGCTGCTCCCCGTACGAGGCGATGCAGTCCCTCGCCGCCCTCACCTCGCTCCATCCCGCCCCGTCCACCACCGTGCGGCTCAAGCGCAGTGTGCTGGACAGCATCAGGGACCGCGCGGGCCTCAGCGAGCGGCTCCGCCGGGCGGCCGAGCTGGGCAGCTTCAGCCGCGCCGCGGCCGAGAGCCCCTGGCACGGGGCGCGGCTCGTCACCCGGCGCGAGACCGAAGAGGCCCGCGAGCTGGCCGCCCGGCTGGCCACCGAGGTCCCCGCGCTCGAGGAGCGCATGAACGCCGTGGCCGAGCACGCCGCCATCCGTCTCGAGCGGACAGTGGGCGGTTGGGGGCGCCAGCTCGAGCTCCTCGTCGCCGTGCGGGAGAGCCTGGACAAGTTCACGCCCGACATCTTCGACCGCCCCGTCATGGACCTCATCGCCGCGACCGCCCCGGCCGCATGGCGGCGCGAGCGGGGCATCGAGGTCACCGCGCTGCAGCGTTCGCGCCTGCGCAGGGTTGCCAAGGAATACGTGCGCCCAGGAGTGCACCTTGCGGACCTCCACAGCTCGCTCGTGCTGGTCCAGTCCCAGCGCGAGGCCTGGTCCGCCTGCGCCGTGTCGCAGCGGCACCCCTCGGTTCCCTCGGGCCTCGCTGAGCTCCGCGAGGCGTACGTGGCGGCCGAGCGGGGACTGCGGCGCCTCGGGGCCATCGTGGCGCCCACCAAGCTCGGGGGACGCCTGCTCGAGACGGACATCGCCGAGCTGCGGACCCGTCTGGACGCGCTGGCGGAGGACTCCCGGATTCTGCGCTCCCTCCCGGAGCGGACGCTGCTCGAGGACGAGCTCCGCGAGCACGGGCTCACGGACCTCCTAGCCGACCTCACCGAGCGCGAGGCCGCGCCCGCCGTCGTCACCGCCGAGCTCGAGCTCGCGTGGTGGCAGTCCGTCCTCGAGGCCATGATCAGCGGCGACGACTACCTCGCGATGTCCGACGGCGAGCAGCTGCGCCGGGCCGAATCGGAGTTCGCCAGGGCGGACCGCGCGCACATCGCCAGCGGTGCTGCGAGGCTGCGCTGGCGGCTTGCCCGCGAGTGGGCCGAAGCCATCGAGCGACACCCCCGGGAAGCGGAGTCGCTGCGGGCAATCCTCAAGGACGGCCGGATCAGCCTGACCGCCCTCGAGCGCCAGTCGCCGCGGCTCATCCGGCCGCTCGTGCCGGTGTGGATGTGCAGCCCCTACGCGCTCGCCGCCGCCCTGCCGCGGGACCGCCGGTTCGACGCCGTCCTCCTGCTCGACGCCGACTCGATGCCGCTGCGGGCGGCCCTGCCCGGCATCGGCCGCGGGCAGCAGATCATCGCCTTCGGCGACCCGCAGGTGGCCAACCCGCGCCCCTTCTCGGTCTCGGTCGAGCAGCAGGCCGGACAGCCGCTCGCCCCCTCGGTGGACAGCGCCCTGACCGCGCTGTCCCGCGTCCTGCCCTCCGTGCGCCTGCGGACCACGTACCGGTCCGTGGACGAGGACCTGGACCTCCAGCTGAGCCGGCGCTTCTACTCCGGGCGCCTCCGGCGGCTCCCCGACGGGCCGAGCGTGACCGGACTGGACCGGCCGTTCCTGCTCGAGTACCTGCCGGACGGCACGGGGCTGCCGAGCGGGGAGGACGGCGGGGTCGAGTCGGTCGCCGCCGAGGTCAACAGGGTGGTCGACCTGGTATTCGACCACGCGCGGCACCGCCCGGGCGTCTCCCTTGCCGTGGTGACCGCCAGCGCCCACCACGCCGCCCGCGTCGGAGAGGCCATCCGGCTCCAGATGGCCAACCATCCGGATCTCGTCGCCTTCTTCAGCGGCGGCACCGAGCCGTTCCGCGTGGTGCACATCGACCGGGCCGGAGGCCTGGTCCGAGACCACGTCATCTTCTCGCTCGGGTTCGGCCGGACGCCGCACGGGCGCGCCATGCACCACTTCGGCCCGCTGAGCGAGCCCGGCGGCCGGCGGCGCTTCGCCCTCGCGATGAGCCGGGCCAGGCACAGCCTGCACGTGCTCAGCTGCTTCCAGCCGTCCGAGCTCGACGTGACGCGTCTGAGCGAAGGGGCCTCGGACTTCTACGAGCTGCTGGACCGCGAGCTCGGAGGCAACACCCAGCTCGGCACTCCGGCCACCCGCGCCGCGGCCAGCGCCGAAGCGCTGGGGGCCGACCCCCTCGTCACGGACCTGGGGGACCGCCTGAGCTCCCGCGGCGCCCGCGTCTGGCACCACTACGACGGTGCGGTGGACATGGCGGCCGCCATCGACCCCGTGCTGACCATCGGCCGCGAGGACCACGAGACGAGCGTCCCTGTGGCCGTCGAATCCGACGGCACCGCCCGGTACCGCTCCATGAGCGTGCGCGAGCGCACGCGCCAGCGGCCAGAGCTCCTCGGACGCCTCGGGTGGAAGCACTTCACGCTGTGGACCATCGAAGTCTTCACGGATCCCAGCGGCTGCGCCGAGATGATCGCCGGGGAGCTGGGCCTGGCCACGGATGCCGATGAGAACGGCACAGCCGGATTCCTCGACGGGGCCTGGGGCGGCGGCCACGACGGGCGCCACCGCCCCGTCACGTCCGCGCAGGCCTGGGAGGCCGACGGGAGGACCCGCAGCCAGCGGGAGAGCGAGGGGACCACGGCCATGAGCGAGCGTGACGAGGCCCAGGGCCCCGATCGGCGGGACCGGGCAGGCAGCGCGGACAGCGCGGACGGGGGCCGCGGAAGCGAGGGCCCGGCCGGTGCCGGGCCGGACGCTTCCGGCGCCGCAGCCGCGGGTCCGGAAGGCTTCGGGTCGTGGTTCGCCGACCGCGACGCGGCCGATGCTGAGGACCCGTCGGCGGGGGAGGCCGGGGCCGCTGGCGGCGCCGACGCCTACGCTGACAGCGGTGACTCCGACGCCAACGGCGGGAGCACCGACGAGGCGGGGCCGCAGGACGGCGGCACCTCCGCTGAGGCGGACAGGGACGAGGCGGAGGCCGCCGCCGGCGAGCCCACCGAGACCGGCGAGCTCCGCCGCCCCCGCGGGTCCCGCCGCGTGACCGTTCCCGGCACGGGGCCCGCCGAGGCGGACGAGCCGGAGTCCGCGGCCGTCCAGCGGCCCTACGAGCCGGTGACGCGTCGGAGCGCCGAGCGTGCGCGCGAGCGGTGGCTCAAGGAGCAGCGGCCTCCCCACTGGGGCTGAGCGGCTGGCGGGCGCGACCCGCATGAGCGGGGCCCGGCCTCGACGAGGGTGAAGAACACCTTCCCGCGGGCCGACGCACCCGCGAGCCGGAGTGCCTGGTCCGGGCGCGCGGCGACGACAAGGAGTCCCTCGGCATCCTGCGAACCGAGCCACGGGGCGGCCCCGCCTGCCCCGCCAGGTCCGCCGGCCCAGAGGACGGGAACCTGGGCGGCGAGCGTCGTGCCCGCTCCGGGCCCACCGCCGGCGTCCGTGCTGAGCACGACGTCGATGAGCTGGCCCGGCCGCAGGAGCTGGAGCGAGGCCGGATCGGCCACCCGGACTGGGACCGCGGCCGTATCCGGGGCTGATCCCGCAAGGAGCCCCGGCCCCACGAGGCCGGCGTCGGTGATGGCCTCGCCACTGCGCACGGGGCCTGCAAGGCGCTGCCCCACGAGCCGGGAGGGATCCGACGAGGCGCCCCGCGGCACCGCGTCGGCAGGGAGCCTGGCCACGCGCACGTCGCCTGACGCGACGGTGGCCCCGCCGGCGAGGTCCCGGGCCGCAACGGCCACGGGAGCCATCGCGGCCGAAGGCGGCGTGAGCTCGTGCACGGCGGCCCCCGCCGCCACGCAGAAGAGCGCCGCCGCGAGGGTGCGGCGGCGCCGGTCGAGGAAGCGGCGAAGGGGGCTGCGCGGGGCGGACGCCCAGGGGCGCACCGGGGCGGGCTGGCGCTTCGGCGCCGGGCTGCGTGTCATGACGCCACGCTAGGGCGGCGGCGCAGACGACGGGTCGGGGAACGCGTCTATGTGGACGACGCGCCCGGCGCGCAGCCGGGGGAGGGGAAGAAGGTCAGTTGGCTGCGGCCGCGGGAGCCGGCTTGGTGTCCTTCGGAGCAGATTCCTTGGCCGGGGAGGCGGCCGGGGCGCTGCTGGAGCTGCCGCCCCGGGAGTCGGTGCGGTAGAAGCCAGAGCCCTTGAAGACGACGCCGACGGTGTTGAACTTCTTGCGCAGGGTCCCGCCGCACTCGGGGCAGACCGTGAGCGAGGCGTCGCTGAACGACTGCACCGTCTCGAAGGCGTGGTCGCAGTCTTTGCAGGCGTAGGCGTAAGTAGGCACAGGAACTCCTTCTGGACAGGGCAGAGGCCGCAGCACCGTCGTCCGGCGGCGTCCCGGCACTGGGACGTCGGTCCGGTTGGCAGTCGCGGGCCTCGAGTGCTAATTCTAACAGGCTGCCGCGTGCGCCTATTCCGTGGTCTGGCCGGCGCCGCCGAGATCGACGATCCCGCCCGGAGTGAGGGCCGCGTCGACGCGCCGGTCCAGCACATCGGCCGGGACTTCGCCCGAGGCGAGCACCTCGCCGTCGTACACCACCGCCGCGGTGGGGAGCCGGGCACCGAGCGCCGCCGCGAGGGCGAGGAAGCGGTCGTAGTAGCCCCCGCCCTGGCCGAGCCGGCGCCCCTCGCTGTCCAGGGCCGTGGCCGGCAGGACGATCCCCGCGATGGGGGGACGGTCGGGGCCGCCGGCGAGGACCTGCTCGGCCGGCACCACGGTGCCCACCGGCTCCTGCACGGGGGCGTAGCGGCTCCGCGCGAACTCGATGCCCGGGTGCCATTCGGTCCAGCCGAGCTGCCGCTCGGGGAGGCAGATCGGGAGCATGATGCGGAAGCCCGCCTCGTGCAGGTCCGTGAGGAGGCCCGCGGTGGGCGGCTCCACGCCGACGCCGAGATAGGCGGTCAGGACGGCCCCCGGGGCCACGGTCCGTCGGGCCCAGGCGAGGCCGTGCCCCGCGATGAGGGGAGCCGCGGCGGCGACCTCGGCGGGTGCGAGGGCGCGGCGCGCCGACCAGATCCGGGCGCGCAGGGACGACTTGAGCTCGGCGGTGTCCATGGCGCGACTCTATCCGTGCATGTCCCGTACTCGTATAGAGTGTGGCTCGTGTCTACCTCCAGAGCTGTCAGGAAAGCCGTCATCCCTGTCGCTGGTCTCGGGACTCGGTTCCTGCCGGTGACCAAGGCCATGCCCAAGGAGATGCTCCCCGTCGTCGACAAGCCCGCGATCCAGTACGTGGTCGAGGAGGCGGTGTCGGTGGGCCTCGAGGACATCCTGATGATCACGGGCCGCAACAAGCGCGCGCTCGAGGACCACTTCGACCGCGTCCCGTCGCTCGAGTCCGCGCTCGAGGCGAAGGGCGACCGCAAGAAGCTCGCAGCGATCCAGGAGTCCAACAACCTCGGCGACATCCACTACGTCCGCCAGGGCGACCCGAAGGGCCTCGGGCACGCCGTGCTGTGCGCCGAGCGCCACGTCGGCAACGAGCCCTTTGCCGTGCTCCTCGGCGACGACCTCATCGACGAGCGGGACGAGCTCCTCGGCGAGATGATCCGGGTCCAGCAGGCCACCGGCGGCTCCGTCGTGGCGCTCATGGAGGTCCCCCGCGAGACGATCTCCTCCTATGGCTGCGCCGACGTCACCGAGGTGGAGGGCGAGAGCTACGTCCAGGTCCACGGGCTCGTCGAGAAGCCCGCGCCCGAGGATGCGCCGTCCAACCTCGCCATCATCGGCCGCTACGTGCTCCACCCCGCCGTCTTCGACGTGCTGCGCAGCACCGAGCCCGGCCGGGGCGACGAGATCCAGCTCACCGACGCCCTGCAGACGCTGGCGCGCCGCGAGGGCGAGGGCGGCGGGGTATACGGTGTGGTCTTCCGCGGCCGCCGCTACGACACCGGGGACAAGCTCTCCTACCTCAAGGCCGTCGTGACCCTCGCCTGCGACCGCGACGAGTTCGGCGCAGACCTGCGCTCGTGGCTCGCGGACTTCGTGGCCGAGGGCGCGGACACGGCGTCGGCCCGCGGCTGACCCGGAGTATGTCGGCATCGGGCCTCTGGCCCGTCACCCTGCGCGCCGGGGACCTCGCTCTCCGGCCGCTGCGGATGGGGGACCGCGCGGAGTGGATGGCCGTGCGGTCCCGCAACAGGGCCTGGCTCGCCCCCTGGGAGGCCTCGAACCCCCAGCCGGGCGGCACTCTGCCCACCTTCCGGGACATGGTGCGGTCCCTCACGCGGCAGGCCAGGGAGGGGACGGCGCTGCCCTTCGTCATCACCCTCGACGATCCCCGCCTCCGCAGGGCGCCCATTGTCGGGCAGCTGACGGTGTCCTCGATCGTGTGGGGCTCGGCGCTCATGGCCACGCTCGGCTACTGGGTGGACCGCGAGCACGCCGGCCGCGGGATCGCGCCGACGGCGGTCGCGCTCGTGACTGACCACTGCTTCGGCGAGATGGGCCTGCACCGCATGGAGATCAACATCCGCCCCGAGAACGCCCCGAGCCTCCGCGTGGTCGAGAAGCTCGGATTCCGGCACGAGGGCCTGCGCCCCCGCTACCTGCACATCAACGGGGCCTGGGCGGACCATGAGTCCTTCGCCCTCACCGCCGAGGAGATCCCCGAAGGCGGCCTGCTCGGCCGGTGGCTCGCCTCGCGACGCTGAGCCGGCGGACGACGGCGGCTCCGGACGGAGCCGGCGCCCGCGCCTTCCCGCTGAGGTTCTCGCGACACACCGGCGCTAATACGGGCAGCGCCCCGGCGATCCTCCTACCGTTCTGAGTATGGATTTCGCCCTCAGCAGCTCGACGGTGCTCGGCGCTGCCGTGCTCGTGTGGCTGCTGTGGGTCGCCCCGTACTTCCTCCGCCGCCGCGCCGCCGAGCAGCCTGCCGGCGAGGCGGCCCTGCTCATGGAGTCCATGGAGCCGCTCCGACGCGAGGCCACGCCGTCCAGCTCCTCGGGGACCGGCGGCTCCTCGGCCGCCCCCGCGCCGAGGGCCGCCTGCCCGGCGGTGCGCCGAAGCCCCGCCTGCGCGTCCGCTGGGGACGGCTCGCCGTGGCCCTCACGGGCCTCTGCGCCCTCGTGGCGGCCGTGGTCACCCTCGTCCTCATGATCGTGGGCGTCCCTGCCTGGGTCCCGCTGGCCTGCCTGGCCACCGCCGTCGGCTCCGTCGCACTGCTCCGTTCCCTCGCCGTGCGCGACCGGAAGCGGCGGATGGACCGTGCCTTCGGTGCCGCGATGGGCGCCCCCGCGCCGAGGCCCGCAGCGCCTGCGCGGACGGTGACGCCGAGCGAGGTCTTCGATGCCGGGCGGGAGCCTGCACCCGCTCCGCGCCCCGTGAGCCGAGAGGAACTCAGGGCGATCGCGCTCGACGTCGCGAAGGCGTCCCAGGCCAGCGCGGAGGAGGCGGCGCGGGCCAGCGGCGAGCAGGCCCCGGGCTGGGAGCCCGTGGAGGTGCCCCGGCCCGCCTATCTCGACGCCGCGAAGGCCGAGCGGCCTGAGCCCGCTCCGATCCAGACTGCGGCCGAGCCCACGCCGGAGGGCCTTCCCCTCAAGCCCGCGGCGGAGGGCCCCGAGCCCGGGTCCGCGCCCGGCGTCCCGGCCCTCGGCACGGCCAAGACGGCCGCCCGTGGGGGAGCCCTGGGGAACCTCGACGAGGTCCTCCAGCGGCGCCGTGCCTAGCCCGTCAGCACAGCGGCCGGGAGCGGGCCGGCGCCCCGTTCCGATTTGGATTTTGGCGGCCGCGCAAGTAACGTAGTGCCCGCACCGAGGGGTCTTAGCTCAGTTGGTAGAGCGCTTCGTTCGCATCGAAGAGGTCAGGGGTTCAAATCCCCTAGGCTCCACGTTGTCCCTCATCACAGGGCACTTTCAGGGTCCCAGCCATACCGGCTGGGGCCCTGTCTGCGTTCTGGGACGGGCCAGCGTCAGCCCCGTCAGGCCGGCCGGCTCCCGGGCCCCGGGCCGGCCTCAGGGCCGCTGCCCGGCGCGGCCGGGTTGGGCGGCGGCTGCGGCGGCTGCTCGGCCCGGTACGGCGGCGGCTGCTGGACACCGTATGGATACTGCGGCGGCTGCTCGGCCCGGTACGGCGGCGGCTGCTGGACACCGTACGGATACTGCGGCGGCTGCTCCCCGGGGCCCTGGGGCGGCTGCTGGAACCCGTACGGCGGCTGTTGGGCGTCGGCACGGCGCTTGAGGTAGCCGCTGCCGGGATACCGGTCGAAGCGCTGGCCCAGCGGGTTCTCCCGCTGGACGAGCATCACGATCAGCGCGATCCAGCCCAGCACGGGAACGAGGACGAGCAGCAGGAGCCAGGCGGACAGGTTCGCGTCGTGCAGCCGGCGCGCCGCGACCGCGAGGCCCGGCACCACGGTGGCGAAGAACCACAGGCCGCCGAGCGGGCTGGCACCCGTCGACTGGCCGTTGACCACGGTGGGGCTGATCGCATTCAGGATCCCGGACGCGATCGCCGAGGCAAGGGCCCACCACCAGTATTCGCTGCGGCTTGCGCGCCCGCTGAAGACCGCATACTTCTGGAAGACGCGCTTGACGGCCTCGACCGGGGGAGCGCCGTAGTAGGGGAGTTCGAGCGGGGGGACTGCGCCGCCTGCCGTGTACGGGGGCTGCTGGATGGTCATCGAACCGTTCCTTCCGCCGGAGGGGCGATGGATGGTGGGCGATGCCACCATGCTAGGAACGGCCCTGAGGGCCGTGGAAGGGTAGGAAGGCCCGGGCGGTCAGCCGAGCAGGCCCAGCCCGCGCACCGCGTCCCGCTCCGCCTCGAGCTCGGCGACGGAGGCGTCGATGCGGGCCCGGGAGAAGGCCGGGATGTCGAGGCCCTGCACGATCGAGAACCGGCCGTCCTCGCTGCGCACGGGGAACGAGCTCACGAGTCCCTCGGGCACCCCGTAGGAGCCGTCCGAGGCGACGCCGGCGGAGGTCCACCGGCCCGGCGTCCCGTGCACCCAGTCCCGCACGTGGTCGACCGCGGCGCTGGCCGCGGACGCCGCGGAGGACGCGCCGCGGACGTCGATGATCTCGGCCCCGCGCCGCGCCACGCGCGGGATGAACTCGGATTCGAGCCAGTCCTGCTCCACGAGCGTCGGCACGGGCTGGCCGCCCGCGGTCGCGTGGGTGACGTCGGGGTACTGGGTCGCGGAGTGGTTGCCCCAGATGGACACTCCGTCCACGTCCGAGGCCCGGCAGCCGAGCCTGGCGGCGAGCTGGGCCACGGCCCGGTTGTGGTCGAGCCGCGTCATGGCGGTGAAGCGCTCACGGGGCACATCCGGGGCACTCGTCGCGGCGATGAGCGCATTGGTGTTCGCCGGGTTGCCGACGACGAGGACGCGCACCCCGCTCGCCGCGTGGTCGTTGATGGCCCGTCCCTGGGGCCCGAAGATGCCGGCGTTCGCCTCGAGGAGGTCGGAGCGCTCCATGCCCGCCGTGCGGGGCCTGGAGCCCACGAGCAGGGCGACGTCAGCGCCGTCGAACGCCTCTGCCGGCCGGTCGGTGACGTCGACCGAGACGAGGGGGCCGAACGCGCAGTCGGCGAGCTCGAGGGCCGTGCCCTCCGCAGCCCGCACCGCCGCGGGAACCTCGAGGAGCCTGAGCCGGATCGGCACGTCCTCGCCGAGCATGGCGCCGCTCGCGATCCGGAAGAGCAGCGCATAGCCGATCTGGCCTGCGGCTCCGGTGACAGTGACGGTGACAGGCTGCTGGTCGGTCATCCGGCCAGCCTAGCTGCCCCAGCGGAGCCGCGGGAGCCCGCCGTCGGCCGTCTCGTGGAGGGGGAGCGGTCGGGGCAGCGGGCCGGGGTCCTTGGCCGCGAGGAGCACGAGCGGGACGTCGGCGGCATGGAGCGCCTCCGCCAGGGCGAGGAACGCCGCCGCGTCCGCTGAGGCTGCGGTGCGCAGGACGGGCACGCCGTCGACCACCCACACGGCGTGCCACGGCGCGAGCTCGGCCCAGCTCACGCCCGCGGTCCCCGCGCGGCACACCTCCCCGAAGCCGAGCCACAGCAGCTCCGCGTCCGCGGCGCGGGCGTGGAGGACGCCGCCGGGCGCGTCGAGGTCCATCCCCTCCCCGGGCGGGGCGAAGAGGCCGAGCGCCCCGAGCTGCTCCTCGGTGCCCGGCACGAGCACGCGGCCCGCCTCCCACCCCGGGCCGCCGGCGACCGCGCTGCCTCGGCTCACAGCCACTGCTTCCACTTGAAGACCAGCCACAGCATGAAGCCGGCCACCACCATGAGGACGAGCGCATACGGGTAGCCGAGGTCCCACTCGAGCTCGGGCATCGTCTTGAAGTTCATGCCGTAGATGCCGGTGACGAGGGCCGGGGCGAAGAAGATCGCCGCCCACGAGGAGATCCGCTTGACCTGCTCGTTCTGGGCGAGGCTCGTCTCGTTCTGCCGGTTGGCCGTGAGGGTGCCGTCGAGCACGAGCGCGTTCTGCAGGAGGTCCCGGAACGCGTCGACGCGGGAGACGATCTGCTCGAGGTGGTCATGGACGTCCCGCAGGCTGCGCTGGAGCTCGATCTCCACCTTGTACTTCCCGAAGCCTCCCTCGAGGTTCTCCACCATCCGCTTGAGGGGGTGGACGGCCCGCTGGAACTGGATGACCTCGCGCGTGAGCTCGTAGATGCGCCGCGAGACGGCGGCGTCGTTGGCGAAGAGCTGGTCCTCGATCTCGTCGATGTCGTTCTCGAGGCCGGCGACGACCGGCTTGTAGTCGTCCACGACCCGGTCGAGCAGGGCGTACAGCACCGCCTCGGGCCCGTGCCGCAGGAGGCCGGGATCGGCCTCGAGGCGCTTCCTGACCAGGCCCACGCCGGCGGTCTCGGCATGCCGGATCGTGACCACATAGTTCGGGCCGGTGAAGACGTGCAGCTCGCCGAACTCGACCGTCTCCGTCTCGTCGATGTACCGCGCGGGGCGCAGCACGGTGAAGAGCATCTCGTCGTAGCGCTCCATCTTGGGCCGCTGGTGGGCGTTGATGGCGTCCTCGACGGCCAGGTCATGGAGGTGGAACTCGTGGGCCACCTCGGCCATTTCCTCGGCGGAGGGGCGGTAGAGGCCGATCCACGCCATGCTGCCGCCGGTCGCCTCCAGCGTCTCGAAGGTCTGCTCGAGCGATTCGGGGTGGGCCGCCCTGCGGCCGTCGACGTAGACGGCGTTGTCGATGATGGTCACCGGTCCATTATCGAAGGCCCGGCGTCCGACGCCGGTGCTGCCGCCGCCTCCGCGGCGCGCCGCGTGCGGTCCACGGCGCGCCGCAGGAGCGAATCGGCGCGGTACGCGATGTGGGCGTGGAGCGCGAGGACCGTCTCGGAGCGGATGACCCCCCTGATGCGCAGCACCTGGCGCAGGGAGGCCTGGAGCTCGTGGGTGTCACCGGCGACGAGACGGCACCAGATGTCTCCGCGGCCCGAGATCTCGTAGGCCTCGAGCACGGTGGGGATGCGGCGCAGGCCTGCCACGACGGAGTCGAGCTCGCGGTGCACCACCTCGAGGGTGATGAAGGCGACGACGTCGTAGCCGAGCGCCTCGAGGTCCACGTCGCGCCCGGTGCCGCGGAGCACCTCGGCCCGCTCGAGGCGGCGCAGGCGGCTCTGCACCGTGTTGCGGGCCACGCCGACCCGCGTTGCGAGCTCGGCGATCTGGGCCCGCGGGTCCTCGACGAGGGCCAGGACGAGTCGGAGATCGGTGGCGTCCAGTGCGCTCATTGATCACTCCAGGGTCAGCAGCGGAACAGGTTTTGATCATGGAGGCCAATTGATGCCCGTCCGGATGATCGTCATGGGCCATTGTCCCCGATCGTGTAGCCATGACCCTGATTGCCGAGCTGCGCATGCGGGCGCCTGCGGCCCGCACCGGCTGGGATGCCACGCGCGGCATCCGCCTCGTGCTGTCCGGATCGGTGCTCTTCCTGCTCCTGATCGGCGCGAACCTCGCGACCCCGCTGTACGCGGGCCTGCAGCGGCGCCTCGGGTACGGCAGCCTCGGCACCTCGGTTGCGTTCGCGAGCTATGTCGTGGCCCTCGTCGCGGTGCTCGTGAGCGCGGGCCACTGGTCCGACTACCTGGGGCGCCGCGCGGCCATGGTCCTCGCCGTCCTGGTGGGGATCGCGGGCAGCGCCGTGTTCGCGTCCGCGGGCTCGCTCGCCCAGCTCTGCGCCGGCCGCGCGCTGCAGGGCATGGCAGTGGGCCTGGCCACCGGGGCGTGCGCAGCCGCTCTGCGGGAACTGCTCCCGCACCGGCCCGAATGGGCCTCGCGGTTCACGCTGCTCGCCTCCTCGGGCGGGGTCGCGCTGGGGCCGCTCCTCGGCGGCGCCCTGGCCCTCGCCCCGGGTGGGACCGCGGTCCCGTTCCTCGTCCACGCCGCCGCCCTCGCGGCGCTGCTTGTCCCGCTCGTGCTCGTGCGGGCCAGGCCCGCCCCGCAGCTGCCCGCAGGGGGCAGGCCCGGCCGGGTGCTCGCCCCGCGCAGCCTCCGCGGCGCCGTCCCCGCGCCGCCCGCGCGCGGCTCGTTCTGGGTCGCCGCCGCGACGGGCTTCCTCAGCTTCGCCGTGTTCGGCTACCAGCTCGCCCTCTCGCCGGGCGTCTTCGCCCGCGCGCTCGGGGCCGGGTCCCCGCCGCTGCTCGGCGCGCTCGCCGGGCTGTCCCTCGCCTCCTCGGCGGTGAGCCAGGTGCTCGCACCGGCCGGCCGGCGCCGTGCGCGCGGCGATGGCCCGCTCGGGCTCGCGGTGCTCGCGGCCTCCCTTGCCGCCCTCGCGTGGGGCACCGCGGCGGAGAGCCCCGCCGTCCTCATCATCGCGAGCATCGCGGCCGGTGTGGGGCAGGGCGCGGCGTTCCGGGCCGGGTTCGACGCCGTCGCGGCCTCGGTGCCCGCCGCGGCGCACGCCCGGACCGTGAGCCTGCTCTACGTAGTGACCTACCTCGGGAGCGCCGTTCCGGTGGTGGGCCTCGGCGCACTGGTGGGGGCCGTGGGCCTGGGCCCGGCCGCGGTCGGCTTCCTCGGCGCGTGCGCCGCCGCGGCGGCCCTGCTCGCCGTCCTCGCCGGGAGGCCGACGGTGCAGGGCCGCTGACCCGCGGGCTGCCGTGCACGGGCACGGTCGCAAACATCTGTTTGCAAAGAATTGCTTGCAAAGACTCCTTTGCGAACCTACCCTTGAGGCGTGGAGACCACCCCAGGAGCCGGCACCCCCGAGCCCAAGCGCACCGTCGACGTCGCCTCGCTCAAGGCCCTCGCGCATCCGCTGAGGGTGCAGATCCTCGACACCATCTCGCGGCTGGGCCCGCAGACCTCAGGGACCCTCGCCGAGATCCTCGGCGAGTCCACGGGCGCCACGAGCTACCACCTCCGCCAGCTCGCCAGGCACGACTTCCTGCGCGAGGTCGAGGGGCGGGGCTCCGGGCGCGAGCGGTGGTGGGACCGTCCCAAGGGCAGCCTCCAGATCGTCACGCGCGAGCTCGCCGACAATCCCGCGACGAGCGAGGCCGCCCACCTCGTGAGCCGCGAGTTCGAGCACCATCGGGCTGCCGCCCTGGCCGACTTCATGGAGCACGGCTGGCTCGAGGAGCCCTCCGAGTGGTCGGACTCCGCCATGGTCAGCACCAGCAACGTCCGCCTCACCGCCGCGCAGCTGGCCGAGGTCTCGGCCAAGCTCGAGGCCTACGCCGCGGAGCTGCTCGCTCCGTACCGCGGACAGGGCGCCGCGGAGGGCGTCCGCCCCGTCCAGATCCACATCAACGCCTTCCCCCTGGCCGTCGGCAGGCCTGCTGCCGCAGCCCCGCGCACATCCTCTGAGGAGAAGCCATGAGCACCGCCGCCATCGCCCGTCCGGCATCCCGTCGCGACCGCCGCACCCCGGCAGAGGAGCTCGCGCTCCGGCTCGGGGAGGCCCTCGTTGCCTGGGCGGAGCGTCCCCGGGACCACGGGGTCGACGTCGAGCGCCTCGCCCGGGCGGAGGACCGGCGCGCCGACGCGCGCTTCGCCGAGCCGCTCGGCCTCCACCACTGGCTGCGCTAGCGTCGGGCCAGAGGGCTCAGTCCGGAAGCGGTCCGCGCCCGGGGATCTGCTCGAACACGAGCGTCGTCTCGGTGTGCCCCACCACCGGATCGGTCGTCAGGTGGTCCAGGACCCAGTCACGCAGCTCTTCGGTGCTGCCGACGGCGATGTGCAGCAGGTAGTCCACCGCGCCGGAGGTGTGGAACGTCGCGAGCACTCCCGGCAGCTGCGGCACCCGGGAGGTGAACGCGTCGATCTGGTCGCGATCGTGCGCTCGCAGGCGCACCGAGATGAGCGCCTGGACGCTCCGGCCCACCGCCGAAAGGTCCACCTTGGCCTCGTACCCCGTGATGATGCCCCGCTCGGAGAGCGAGCGGGTGCGCATGAGCGCCGTCGACGGGGCGATCCCGACCATCTCGGCAAGCTGCTTGTTGGTGATCCGGGCGTCATCGACGAGGGCCGCGAGGGTCCTGCGGTCCACCTCGTCGAGGGGCTCGCCGCCCGGAGGATGATGGCCGGCGGCGGACTGCGGTCGGCCGGGACTCGGCGTGGTCACGGGTTTCCTCCTCGGTTGGGGCGTGCCCATGATATGTGAGGGGAGCTCAGCGGTCGGCGCGGTGCACCGCCCACGAGGCGAGCGCCGTCGTGAGCGCCACTCCTGTGACGCCGAGCACGAGCGCGGCCCAGCCGCCCGCATGGAAGACGAGCCCCCCGGCCCAGCCCAGCAGGCTCGAGCCGCCGTAGTAGCCGAGGTTGTACAGGGAGGCCGCCTGGGCCCTTCCCGCGGCGGCGAGTGCCCCGGTCCAGCCCGAGGCGATCCCGTGGGCGGCGAAGAAGCCGGCCGTGAACACGAGCAGGCCGGCCAGGACTGCCGGCAGCCAGTCCGCGGCCATCACGGCGGCGCCCGCCGCCATGGCCACGGTGCTCGCGGTCATCACGGCACGGCGGCCGTAGCGCTCGCTCAGGCGCGCGGCGAAGCCCGAGCTGAACGTGCCCGAGAGGTAGGCGACGAACACCAGGCTCGCGAGGCTCGCCGGGAGCCAGAACGGCGCGGCCTCGAGGCGGAAGCCCAGGTAGTTGTACACCGCCACGAAGGAGCCCATGAGCAGGAACGCCTGCGTGTACAGCATGAGCAGGCGCAGGCTGCGCAGCTGTGCAGCGAGCGTCCGGAGCACCGCGGCCGCGGCCGCGCCGATCCCGCCCGGGGTCCGCGGCGCGGGGGAGAAGCCCCGGGCCCGCGGAGCGAGGACGATGAACGCCACCGCCGCCGCCGCGCCGAGCACGGAGACGGCGATGATCCCCAGCCGCCACCCGAGAACGTCCGCGAGCGGGCCGGCGACGAGGCGCCCGGCGAGGCCGCCCACCGTGGTGCCCGCGATGTAGGTGCCCGCGGCCACCGCGGCGTGGGCCCTGCTGACCTCTTCGCTCAGGTACGCGATCGCGATCGCGGGCACGGAGCCGAGGGCCGCGCCCTCCAGGAAGCGCAGGGCGAGGAGCGCCTCGAAGCTCGGGGCGAGCGGCCCGGCGAGCCCGAGCACGGTCGCGGCGAGGATGCCCCAGCGCATGGCTCCGACCCGTCCGATCCGGTCGGCCACGAAGGACCATGGCAGGACGGCCACCGCGAGGCCCATCGTCGCGAGTGAGACCGTGAGCGCGGCCCGGGCGGGGTCGATGCCCAGCTCTGCGGCGAGGCGGGGGAGCAGGGCCTGGGGCGAGTAGAGCTGGGCGAAGGTCGCCACCCCGGCGAACGCGAGCGCCAGGATGAGCCGCCGGTAGCCGCGGCTGCCCTTCGGGTGGCCTTGCCAACGGGCCGCTGCTGGTGCTGTGCCGGGGCCTGCGCTCATGCCTTCCACCCTAGGAAGGCACGGATGCATGCGTCCAATACACTTGTCGACCAAACGCATGGCGCAAACGCATAGGTGGTGTGGCATGACCCAGGCAGCCAGGCCCTCGGCCCCGCTCCACGGCGAGCTCGCGAGGCTCCTGCCGCTCCTTCCCGTCCTCGACGCGGTCGGGCAGACCCGCCACGTCACCGCCGCGGCAGAGCTCCTGGGCGTGCCGCAGCCCACGGTGAGCCGGGCGCTGGCCCGGGCGGCCGGCGTCGTCGGCGCCGAGCTGGTGCGGAAGGAGGGCCGCGGGATCAGGCTCACCCCGGCGGCGGAGCAGCTCCTGCCGGCGGTGCGCACGGCCCTCGAGGAACTCCAGCGCGGGCTCGACGCGCTCCATGAGCGCGCGCACCAGGCCCGCGGGCTCGTGCGGCTCAGCTTCCAGATGACCTTCGGGGAATCGGCCGTGCCGGTATTCGTCAGCGGCTTCCGGGCGGATCACCCGGACGTCCGCTTCGAGCTCATCCAGGGCTCCCGCCAGCACTGCCTCGACACCCTCGCCGACGGCCGGGTGGACCTCGCGATCGTCTCCCCGCGGCCGGAGCCCACTCGGGACCTCGACAGCGCCACCCTCTATGTCCAGGGCGTGCGGCTCGCGGTCCCGGCCGGGCACCGGCTCGCGGGGAGGGCGTCCGTGCGGCTCGCCGAGGTCGCCGACGAGCCGTTCGTCGCGCTCGAGCGCGGGTTCGGCATGCGCAGCATCCTCGACCGGCTCGGACGCGACGCGGGCTTTCGGCCGGACATCGCGTTCTCGGGCCAGGACTCCCGCACGCTGCTCGGGCTCGTCTCGGCGGGCCTGGGCGTGGCGCTCGTGCCTCCCTCGAGCGCGGGGCACGGCGCGGTGTACGGCTCGACGCGCCACGGCGAGGCGCTGGGCTGGGCCGAGCTGGCCCTCGAGGACGAGGGCGCCTTCCGCGAGATCGGGCTCGTCTGGCCGCGGATCGTCGGGGAGCCGCCGCAGGTGCGCCTCTTCCGCGAGCACGTGCTCGCGCTCGACGCCGGCCTGCTCGCCGACGCGTTCGGCCGCTAGAGCCTCCGCGCGAGGCGGCCCCCCGGGGCGCTCAGTGGCCGAACGTCTCCGGGTCCGCGGCCTCGGGGCCGCGGCCGTCGAGCGCATCCAGCGCCGCGAGCTCCTCGCCGGTGAGGTCGAACCCGAACACGTCCAGGTTCGCCGCCAGCCGCTCGGGGTGGGCCGACTTCGGGATCGCCACGAGCCCGTGCTGGGTGTGCCAGCGCAGCACCGCCTGGGCCGGTGTGACCCCGTGCGCCCGGGCGGCGGAGACCACGGCCTCCTCGGCGAGCAGCTCCTGCCCGCGCCCGATCGGGGTGTAGGACTCGGTGACCGTGCCGTGGCCGAGGTTGAACGCGCGGGCCTCGTGCTTGACCCAGTACGGGCTGATCTGCAGCTGGTCGACGTCCGGGGCGACCCCGGTCGCATCGATGAGGCGCTGCAGGTGCCCGGGGAAGAAGTTGGACGTCCCGATCGAGCGCACCTTCCCCTCTGCCCTCAGCCTGATCAGGCCCTCCCAGGCCTGCACATAGGTGTCCTGGTCGGGGTTGGGCCAGTGGATGAGGAACAGGTCCAGGTAGTCGACGCCGAGTTTGCGGACGGCGTTCTCCCACGCGGTGCGCACGCCGTCGACGCTGTGCCACTCGCGGTTGAACTTGGTGGTGATGAACACGTCCCGGCGGTCGAGCCCGGAGCGGCGGATGCCCTCGCCGACCCCGGCCTCGTTGCCGTAGTTCTCCGCAGTGTCGATGTGGCGGTAGCCGAGCTCGAGCGCCGTTGCGACGACCTCGGCGGCCTGGGCGTCGTCGAGGGGCCAGGTGCCGAGGCCGATCTGCGGGATGGAGTGTCCGGACGGAAGCGTGATGAGCGGTGCCGTATCCATGGCCCCAGCCTAGGACCGCGCCCCCGGATGGGGGCAGAGGCCGGTCAGCGCGCGAAGCGCGCCACCACGTCGGCGGCCCGTTCGTCGTGTGCCCCGCGCCAGCCGGTCCCGGCCCACAGGCTCGTCCGTTCGGGGCTGCCGGCCCGGACCGAGGCCGCCTTCATCGGCGCGGTGAGGTAGTGGAGCACGGGGTACGCCGCGGGCGCGTCGGCGAACCTGCGCATGAACCCGTTCTCGAGGCTGCGCGCCCACTTCCCCGAGAAGGAGCGGGTGAGCGCCGTGCGGGCGAAGTCCTGGTCCGCCAGCGCGGCGCGGTACACCGCATTGGTCCCCGCCTCCGGAGTGCGCAGGAACGCGGTCCCGAGCTGGACGGCGGCTGCTCCGGCGTCCCGGGCCGCGGCGGCCGCCTCGGGCGTGCCGATCCCGCCGGCGGCGACCACCGGCAGCTGCGCCCCGGCCGAGGAGAGGGCGGCGCGGACGGCGGCGACGAGCTCCGGGAGCGTGCCCGCGAACGCCGGCAGGCCGAGGAAGGATCCCGAATGGCCGCCCGCGTCCGGGTGCTGGACGACGAGGGCATCCACACCGAGCTCGGCGGCGGCCAGCGCCTCGTCGGGGCCCGTGACGGTCTGGAGGGTGAACGCCCCCGCAGCCCGGAGGGCCGTCACGGCGCTGCGGGCCGGCAGCGCGAACGTGAACGAGACTGCTGCCGGGACCCGCCCGAGGAGGAGATCGAGCTTGGCCGGGTACCCGTCGTCGTCCGTCCAGCGCGGCTCCGGCACGTCTGCCCCCACGGCGGCCGCCTCGGGCAGGAGCCGCTCCCGGAAGGCGAGCACCGCCTCCCGGTCCGCCTCCGCGGGAGAAGGGACGAAGAGGTTGACGCCGAACGGCCGCCCGCCGTCCATCGCGTCGAGCTGGGCGGCGAGCGCCTCGGGCGCCTTGTAGCCGCCCGCGAGGAACCCGAGGCCGCCGGCGGCGCCGACCGCCGCGGCCAGCTCGGGCCGGCTCGGGCCGCCCGCCATCGGCGCGGCGACCACGCCGCCTCCGAACAGGTCCACCGGCAGCGTCGCATCCATGCGCCCACCCTACGCGGTCAGTAGGCTGGGCAGGTGAGCATCCAGACCCCCTCGGGCGGCCCCATGGTCGGCCTCGACATCGGCGGCACCAAGACCCGCGGCATCAAGGTGGTCGACGGAGAGGTCGTGGCCGATCTCGAGGTCGGCAGCGCCAACGTCCAGAACGTGAGCCGCGAGACCGCAGCAGCCAACCTCGCCGAACTCTTCGCGCGGCTCGACGCCGCGGACGCCGCCCTCGTCTTCGCCGGGGCGGGCGGCATCGACACCGCCGCCGATGCCGAGGCGCTCGCCTCGCTGATCCGCCCGCATGTGCCGGCCGCGAGGGTCGAGGTCGTCCACGACTCGCGCCTCCTGCTCGCCGCCGGAGGGGCGCAGACCGGGGTGGCGGTGATCGCGGGAACCGGTTCGGCGGCCTGGGGGACCAACACCGCCGGCGAGGAGGCCCGGGCCGGCGGCTGGGGCTACCTCCTCGGCGACGAGGGCAGCGGGTACTGGCTCGGCCGCGAGGCCGTCCGCTACAGCCTCCACCGCATGAACCTCGGCCTCGAGCCGGACGCCCTCACCCTCGGCCTCCTGGCCGCCACCGGGCTCGCCGAGCCCGGGGAGCTCATCGCCCACTTCCACTCGCCCGAGACGGGCAGGCGCTACTGGGCGCAGCAGTCGCGCGTGGTGACGCAGGCCGCCGACGCCGGGCACGCCGGCGCCCGCTTCCTGATCGACCAGGCCGCCCACGACCTCGCCCGGATGGCGGCCCAGGTGGCCCGCCAGCTCGGCATCGACGGTCCGGTGATCCTGGGCAGCGGGCTGGGCATGAACGTGCCGCGGCTGCAGGAGGGGTTCCGCACCGCGCTCGCCGAGCAGGGCATCGACGATGTGCGGGTCCTGGACCGGGACCCCATCTTCGGCACGATCGAGCTCGCCGCCGCATCGGCAGGGGCAGACCGGCCAGCGCAATCCTGAGGGCGCGCGGTTCCGCGCTGATAGGCTCCCCTCAGCACGCCGAGACAGACTGTCAGCGACCATCGAGGTGTACGTGTCCGATCCCATGATCGAGTTCCACGAGGTGAGCAAGGTCTACGGCGGCCTCACGGCCGTGGACCGCCTCGAGCTGAGCGTGCCCCGGGGACAGATCACCGTGTTCGTCGGCCCGTCCGGCTGCGGGAAGACGACCTCGCTGCGCATGGTCAACCGCATGGTCGAGCCCTCCTCCGGGACCATCACCGTGGACGGCCGCGACGTCGCCTCGCAGCCCGCGCCGCTCCTGCGCCGGTCCATGGGCTATGTCATGCAGGCGGCCGGCCTCATGCCCCACCGCACGGTCGAGGACAACATCGCCACCGTCCCCCGGCTCAACGGAGTCTCCCGCTCCGCCGCGCGCGCCCGCGCGCGCGAGCTGCTCGACGTCGTCGGGCTCCCGCAGAACCTCGGCGGCCGGTACCCCGCGCAGCTCTCGGGCGGCCAGCAGCAGCGCGTGGGCGTGGCCCGGGCGCTCGCCGCCGACCCGCCCGTGCTGCTCATGGACGAGCCGTTCAGCGCGGTGGACCCCGTGGTGCGGCACGAGCTCCAGCAGGAACTCGTGCGGCTGCAGCGCGACCTCGGCAAGACGATCGTGTTCGTCACGCACGACATCGACGAGGCCGTGCTCCTGGGCGACCGGATCGCGGTGTTCGCCGTCGGCGGCCGGCTCGCGCAGGTTGCCGCCCCCGAAGAGCTCCTGCGCGCGCCGGCGGACGACTTCGTCTCCGGCTTCGTGGGGCGCGACCGCGGCTTCCGCCACCTCGGCTTCTACGACGACTCGGGGCTCCCCGTCGAGCCGGCCGAGACCGTCCGCGCGGCGGACGTCCCCTCGGGCAGGGTGGACGAGTGGGCCGTGGCGCTGGATGCGGACGGGCGCCCGGTGGGCTGGGCCGGTCCAGCGTTCCCGGGCACGCTCGTGAGCGGCGGCTCCCTGCACCGCGCCGGCAGCACGCTGCGCTCCGCGCTCGACGCGGCGCTGTCCTCGCCGTCGGGCCGCGGCGTGGTGGTGGACGACGCCGGCCGCCTCCTCGGCACGGTCGGCGCCGGCGAGGTCATCGCTCACGCCGACCGCCGCCGCACCGAGTCCCAGCGCGCCCGCGCTGCCGCGGTCCCGGAGGGCCGCGCCTGATGGAGTGGGCGGTCGCCAACCTGGCGCGGATCCTCTCCCTCACGGGGCAGCACCTCGTGCTCGCGCTGGTTCCGCTCCTCCTCGGCCTGCTCATCAGCCTCCCGCTCGCGCAGGCGGTGCGCCACCGGCGCGCCTGGCGCACGGGGCTGCTGACGCTCAGCTCGGTCCTCTACACCGTCCCCTCGCTCGCCCTGTTCATCATCCTCCCGGTGGTCCTGGGCACGAGGATCCTCGATCCCGTCAACGTGATCGTGGCCCTCACCGTGTACGCCGTCGCGCTCCTCGTCCGGTCCTCCCTCGACGCCCTCGATTCGGTGGACGGAGAGCTGAGCCTCGCCGCCGAGGCCCTCGGCCACACGCCCACCACCCGCTACTTCCGGGTCGACCTGCCGCTCTCGCTGCCCGTGCTCGTCGCCGGGCTGCGGGCCGTGTCGGTGAGCAACATCTCACTCGTGAGCGTCGCCGCGCTGGTCGGCATGCCCAACCTCGGGGTCCTCTTCACCGAGGGCCTCCAGCGCGGCTTCGTCACGGAGATCGTCGTCGGACTCGTGGCGATCCTCGTCCTGGCCCTCGTCATGGACCTCGCGCTCGTGCTGGCCGGGCGGCTGCTCTCGCCGTGGGCCCGGCTCGTCGACGGCGCGGGGCAGCGGAAGGCGGCGCGCTCGTGAACCTCCTCGCGCAGACGTGGGCATGGCTCACCGACCCGATGAACTGGAGCGGGTACTCCAGCATCCCGGGACGCCTCGGCGAGCACGTCTTCTACACCGTGCTCACCCTGGCCATCGCCGCGGCCATCGCCCTGCCCATCGGCGCCTACGTGGGCCACACGGGCCGCGGGCGCGTGCTCGTCGTCGCCGTCGCGGGCGCCCTGCGCGCCATCCCCACCCTCGGGCTGCTCGTGCTGTTCGTGCTGCTCGCTGGGATCGGCCTCATGCCGCCGATCTGGGCCCTCGTCATCCTCACCATCCCGCCGCTGCTGGCCGGCACCTACTCGGGCATCGCGGCGGTGGACCCCGTGGTGGTCGACGCCGCGCGGGCGCAGGGGATGCGCGAGTACCAGGTGCTGCTGCAGGTCGAGCTGCCCAACGCCGTCCCCGTCATCTTCGGCGGGGCACGGGCCGCGATCCTCCAGGTGATCGCGACGGCGACCGTCGTGGCCTACACCAACCTTGGCGGCCTCGGCCGGTACATCTTCGACGGGCTCGCCCTCTCCGACTACCCCCAGATGCTCGGCGGCTCGGTCCTCGTGGCGGCCCTCGCCGTCGTGACCGACCTCGTCCTGGGCACGCTCCTGCGCGTCCTCGTCCCACGCACGCCCTCCGCGAGGGAGGCAGCAGCCCCCGCCGCGGCCGTTACGGAAGGAATGCCATGACCCAGCACATCCCCTTCACCCGCCGCACGGCGCTGACCGCGGCAGCGGGCCTCGGGCTGACCCTGGCCCTGAGCGCCTGCGGCGGCTCCTCGAACCCGCTCAGCTCCGGCAGCGCCGCCCCCGCCAGCGGCGGCGCCGGGAAGGCCCTGGTCATCGGCTCGGCCGACTTCACCGAGAGCCAGATCATCGCCGAGCTGTACGCCGGTGCCCTCAACGCCGCGGGCGTGCAGGCCACGACCAAGCCCAACATCGGGGCCCGCGAGGTCTACTACAAGGCGGTGCAGGACGGCTCCATCGACGTGGTCCCCGACTACACCGGCAACCTCCTGCTGTACGTGGACCCGAAGGCCACCCAGGTCTCGGCCGCCGACATCGCGGGGGCGCTCCCGGGCAAGCTCCCGCAGGGCCTGGGGATCCTGGACCCGGCGAAGGCCGAGGACAAGGACGCCATGGTGGTCACCAAGGCCACGGCCGCGAAGTACCAGCTCAAGAGCCTCGAGGACATGGCCAAGGTGTGCGGCGACCTCGTGATCGGGGCGCCCGCGACCTTCGAGAAGCGCGCCTACGGGCTGCCCGGGCTCAAGGACAAGTACAACTGCGTCCCGAAGCAGTTCCAGCCGATGAGCGACGGCGGCGGGCCCGTGACGCTCAAGGCGCTCCTGTCCAACGACATCCAGGTCGCCGACATCTTCACCACCACGCCGTCCATCGCGGACAACGGACTCGTGGTGCTCGACGACCCGAAGAACAACTTCATCGCGCAGCAGGTGGTCCCGCTCGTGCGGACGGACACCGTCACGGACAAGGCGAAGTCGGTGCTCAACGCGGTCTCGAAGCAGCTCACGACCGACGACCTCGTGAACCTCAACCGGGCAGTGAGCGGGAACCAGAAGCAGTCCCCGGCCGACGCCGCCAAGGCGTGGCTGAAGGAGAAGGGCCTCGCCTCCTGACCCCCGCAGGGGCACGCCACAGGGTGTGAGCAGCATCGCACAGGTGCCGCCCACGCCCTGTGGCATATTGGGTGAATGGCCCAGTTCACGCAGTCCTCCAAGCTCCACAACGTCCTGTACGACATCAGGGGCCCGATCCTGGAGGCTGCCCAGCAGATGGAGGCCGAGGGCCACCGCATCCTGAAGCTGAACATCGGCAACCCGGCCCCGTTCGGCTTCGAAGCGCCGGACGCGATCCTCGTGGACATGATCCGCCATCTCCCGCACGCGCAGGGCTACAGCGACTCGCGCGGGATCTTCTCGGCCCGCACCGCGGTCTCGCAGTACTACCAGACCCGCGGCATCCAGAACATCCACGTGGATGACATCTACCTCGGCAACGGGGTCTCCGAGCTCATCACGATGTCCCTCATGGCGCTGCTCGAGCAGGGCGACGAGATCCTGGTCCCGATGCCGGACTACCCCCTGTGGACGGCCTCCGTGTCCCTGGCAGGCGGCCGCGCCGTCCACTACCTCTGCGACGAGGACCTCGACTGGGAGCCCGACCTCGAGGACCTTGAGTCCAAGATCACCTCCCGGACCAAGGGCATCGTGGTGATCAACCCGAACAACCCCACCGGGGCGGTCTACTCGGACTCCACGCTGCGCCGGATCGTCGAGCTGGCCGAGAAGCACGGCCTGATCATCTTTGCCGACGAGATCTACGAGAAGATCCTCTACGAGGACACCACGCACACGAACCTGGCCGCGTTCACCGGCGAGGACGTGCTCTGCCTGACCTTCTCCGGCCTGTCCAAGGCCTACCGCGTCTGCGGGTACCGGGCCGGGTGGATGGCAATCTCCGGGCCCAAGAAGGAGGCCGCGGACTACCTCGAGGGCATCAACCTCCTGGCCAACATGCGCCTGTGCGCCAACGTCCCCGCCCAGCACGCCATCCAGACCGCGCTCGGCGGCTACCAGAGCATCAAGGACCTCATCCTGCCCGGGGGCCGGCTGCTCGAGCAGCGCAACAAGGCCTACGAGATGCTCAACTCGATCCCGGGCGTCTCGACGAAGCAGGCCAGGGGGGCCCTGTACCTGTTCCCGCGGCTCGACCCGGAGGTCTACCGGATCCGGGACGACGAGAAGTTCGTCCTGGACCTCCTGCGCGAGCAGAAGATCCTCCTCTCCCACGGCAGGGCCTTCAACTGGCACGCTCCGGACCACTTCCGCATGGTCACGCTCCCGGCCGTGGCGGACATCGAGGAGGCGATCGGCCGTATGGCAGACTTCCTCAGCAGGTACAGGGGCAACTGACCCGGACGCCCGGGTCTGACGGCGAGGGGGCCGCATGGGCAAGCGCAAGGCGGGGCACGGCTTCACCGAAGCACCCGAGGACTTCCTCGTGGTCGGGCCGGACTTCCGGCTCGACCGCATCGACCCGGCCTCCACCCCCGGCTTCACCGGCAGCAAGTCCGACGGCGAGGCCATCCTCGCCCAGCGGGACCCCCACCTCGCAGACCTCCAGGAGCGGCTGTTCGCCGAGGGCAAGGGCGGGGGAACCCGCTCGCTCCTGCTGATCCTGCAGGCCATGGACACCGCCGGGAAGGGCGGGATGATCAGCCACGTGGTCGGCGCCGTGGACGTCCAGGGAGTCCAGCTCGCCGCCTTCAGGGCGCCGACGGACGAGGAGAAGGAGCACGACTTCCTCTGGCGGGTCGAGAGGCAGCTCCCCGGGCCCGGGATGCTGGGATGCTTCGACCGGTCCCACTACGAAGACGTCCTCATCCACCGCGTGCACAACTGGGCCGACGCCGCCGAGCTCGAGCGGCGCTACTCGGCCATCCAGGACTTCGAGGCGCACCTCCACGCCTCCGGCACCGAGATCATCAAGGTCATGCTGCACATCAGCCGCGAGGAGCAGAGGCGCCGCCTCGCCGCACGGCTCGACGATCCGACGAAGTACTGGAAGTACAGCCCCTCCGACCTCACGGAGCGCAAGCTCTGGGGCTCCTACATGGACGCGTACCAGATCGCGATCGAGCGCACGAGCACGCCCTACGCCCCCTGGTACGTGGTGCCCGCGGACAACAAGTGGTACGCGCGGATGGTGGTCCAGGAACTCCTCGTCGCCGCGCTCGAGCGCATGGACCCGCAGTGGCCCGCGCCGGCGTTCGATATCGAGGAGCAGAAGGAGCTGCTGGCGCAGAGCTGACCGCGCCGGGGCCTAGCCTTCCGCCCCAGCCCCCGCCGCCGGGGTGCCCTCGCCGCGCGCGGCGTCCAGCCGGCGTCGTGCGCCCTCGAGCCATTCCTCGCAGCGGTTCGCGAGCGCCTCGCCCCGCTCCCACAGCGCGAGCGACTCCTCCAGGCTCACCCCGCCGGCCTCGAGCCGCGAGGCGACGGCCACGAGCTGCTCGCGCGCCTGCTCGTAGGAGAGGTCCTCGAAGGTCTCCTTGGTGTCCTCACTCATGGGTCGGTCCTTCCTGCGGGGCTGCCCGTCTGGAATGCTGCGCCCTGCGGCGCGGGGTGGGTGATGTCCGCGAGCTGGCCCTCGCTGCGGGCCGCGATCGTCCCGCGGGCGAGCCGGACCCGCAGCGCGGTCCCGGCGGGCGCGTCCTCGGGGGCGCACACCACCGTGGCAGCCGGCCCGTCGAGGATCTGCACGACCGAGTAGCCGCGGTCGAGGGTCTGCTGCGGGGAGAGGGAGCGGACCTGGGCGCGCAGGTGCGCCACGGCGTCGGCCGCGCGTTCGACGGCGCCGCTCACCGCGGCCCGCGAGCTGACCCTGAGGCGCTCGAGCTCCTCGTGCCGCGTGGCCACCATGGTCTCCGGCGCGGCGAGGACCGGCCGGCTCCGGATCGAGGCGAGCCGGTCCGATTCCCGCTCCACGAAGAGGCGCACCTGCCGGTCGATCCGGTCGCGGCACTGCCGCACGCGCAGGAGCTCCTCGGCCACATCCGGCACGATGCGCTTCGCCGCGTCCGTGGGGGTCGAGGCCCGCAGGTCGGCGACGTCGTCGAGGATGGGCCGGTCCGCCTCGTGCCCGATCGCGCTGACGACGGGGGTCGCGGCCCCGGCCACGGCCCTGACGAGCGCCTCGTTGCTGAAGGCGAGCAGGTCCTCGAGCGATCCGCCGCCGCGGGCGATCACGATCACGTCGACCTCGGGGCGGGCATCGAGCTCCTTCAGGGCCCCGAGGACCTCGGCCACGGCGTTGGTGCCCTGCACGGCGACCTCGCGCACTTCGAAGGCGACGGCCGGCCAGCGCAGGGCGGCGTTGCGCATGACGTCCTTCTTGGCGTCGGAGTCGCGGCCGGTGATCAGGCCGATCCTGTGGGGGAGCAGCGGCAGGCGCTTCTTGCGCTCCTCGGCGAAGAGCCCCTCCGCCCCGAGGGCCTGACGCAGGTTCTCGATGCGGGCCAGCAGGTCACCGAGCCCCACCGGGCGCATGTCCCGCACGGCCATGCTGAGCCGGCCGGTCTTGAGCCACATCTCGGGCTTGACGAGGGCCACGACGCGGGAGCCGCGCTGGACCGGCTCGCGGAGCCGGGCCATGACGCTGCCCCAGGCGGAGGCCGGCAGCGAGATCTCGGCGTCGACGTCCCGGAGGGTCATGTAGGCGGTCTGGCCGCGGCGGGTCATCTCGATGACCTGCCCCTCGATCCACACGTGGGGCGAACGCTCGATGTGCTCCTTGAGCTTGCGGGAGAGTACGTGGAGCGGCCACGGGTTCTCCGGGCTGGTGTCGGAGGCGCGCGCCGGCAGGGTCGAGGCCGACGCCTCGGCCGCCGGGCCCTGGCCCTCGTCGCCGGCGGCGCCGCCCGGGTCCGCGCGGTCGGTGCTGCCCATGGCGTCGGGGCTCATGGAATCTGGGGATGCTTCCATCTCTGCCACCATAGTTCACGACTATCACGCCCCTCCGACACTCCGGCAGGGCCCCGGGCCGGCAGCGGCGGCGCCGCGGGGTCGAAAGCGGCGGGCGCCGGCGTCGCTAGGATGGTGGGGTTGCCGACCCCGGGAAGTCCATGCGCTCCGTTCTCTCCGCCCTGTCCATCCTCCTCGCCGTGGTGCTCACCGCTGCCGCCGTCCCCTCGCTGTGGATCGAGCGCAACGTGGTGGACGAGGGCGGATTCGTCCGCCTCCTCGAACCGCTGCGCAGCGACGCCGCGTTCCAGTCCGCGCTCGCGAACTCGCTCGCGACCACCGTCGCCTCGGCCTCCGGCGTCCCTCAGGCGTTCCAGCCGGCGGCGACGCGCCTCGCGAACGAGATCACCAACGGCCTGACCACGGACCCGGGCTTCCCCGGCGCGTGGGACGAGACGCTGCGCGAGAGCCACCGGCTCAACTTCAGCCAGGCCGCGGCGTCGAACTCCACCTTCACGCTCGAGCTGCGGCCGTTCGTCGACGTCCTGCTCAAGAGGCTCGGCTCGAGCCTCGGCGTGCAGGCGGGCCAGGCGCCGAGCATCCAGGTGCCGGTGGGCACGGCGCAGCAGCGCTCCTGGCTCACCGCTGCCCAGGAAGCGGCCTCGTACGCCTGGCCGCTCACGGTGGGGGCCGTGCTCGCCTTCGCGCTCGGGCTCCTCTTCGCACGACGCCGCCGGGTCGCCCTCGGCTGGTCCGGCCTGGGCCTGCTCCTGGTCGCCGCGGTGCTCGCCGCAGGGGCGTTCCTCGCCTCGGGAGTGGCCTCGGCCCAGGGCGGCTCGGGAAGCGTGGCAACCGTCTTCGCGACGCGGGCAGGGAAGCTCTTCGCCGACTCGTTCCTGCCGTGGGCGGGGTCGTGGCCCTCGTCGGGGCGGCCTTCCTGATCCTCGCGATCGCGCTCGGCGTCCGGCGCCGTGCGGTCAGCGGGCGCCGGTAGCATGGAATCCATGAGTGTCACCTCGGTTCCCCTGTCCATGCCCACGGTCCCGCGGCGGCGCCGCGCGCCGGAGGACGTGGCCGCCGCGGTTCCCGTCGCCGGCGAGAAGAAGGTCCTGCTCGCGGCCCCGCGGGGATACTGTGCGGGGGTCGACCGGGCCGTCATCGCCGTCGAGAAGGCGCTCGAGCACTATGGCGCCCCGGTGTACGTGCGCAAGCAGATCGTGCACAACCGGCATGTCGTCGAGACCCTCGAGGAGCGCGGCGCGGTCTTCGTCGAGGAGACCGACGAGGTCCCCGAGGGCGCCCTCGTCGTCTTCTCCGCGCACGGGGTGAGCCCCGCCGTCGTGCGCTCTGCCGAGGAGCGCGGGCTGCGGACCATCGACGCGACGTGCCCGCTCGTGACCAAGGTGCACCGCGAGGCCGTCCGCTTCGCCCGGGACGACTACGAGATCCTTCTCATCGGCCACGAGGGCCACGAGGAGGTCGAGGGCACGTACGGCGAGGCCCCGGAGAACACGCAGGTCGTGAACTCTCCCGAGGAGGCCGACACCATCCAGGTCAAGGACCCGGACAAGCTCATCTGGCTCTCGCAGACCACGCTCTCCGTCGACGAGACGATGGAGACGGTGCGCCGGCTGCGCGAGCGGTTCCCCAACCTCCAGGATCCGCCCAGCGACGACATCTGCTACGCCACGTCGAACCGCCAGGCGGCGATCAAGAAGATCGCCCCGCAGGCCGACCTCGTCATCGTGGTCGGATCGGCCAACTCGTCGAACTCCGTCAGGCTCATGGAGGTCGCCCTCGAGTACGGTGCGAAGGCCGCCCACCGGGTCGACTTCGCCAACGAGGTGGATGAGTCCTGGTTCGAGGGGGTCGAGACGATCGGCCTGACCTCCGGCGCGTCCGTCCCGGATGTGCTCGTCCAGGACGTCCTGCGGCTCGCCGCCGAGTACGGGTACGGCACCGTCGAGGAGGTCGTCACGGCGGAGGAGGACATCCTCTTCTCGCTCCCCAAGGAGCTCCGCGCGACCCTGCGCGACGCCGGCGACGCGAGTCGCGGCCTCGGTGGCCGGGGGCGCCGCCCCCAGAGCTGACGCCGAGGTCGCCCGCGAGAGCCTGACGGGGCCCTTCATGACGTCGCGTCAGTCCGATCTGCACGGGGATGCCGGGACGAGCCCAAAGCGGTGGAAGTCCCGTTTTGCGCGGAAAGTCCCCGAGGCGCAGACTTCCTGGCGAGAACGGCACTTTTCCAGTTGCCGGATGGGGGAGTGGCGTCCCGACGGCCGGTTTTACGGCCCGGCCCCGGACCTCGGTCGGCGCCGGACCCGGCGTCGGCGGGCCCCGCCCGTGACCTCGGCGTGGTCCGCGCGCTCGGCCGTTGACGCCAAGGAAGCCCGCGCCACCGCGAGGGCACGCGGCCCGCCCGGCTCAGGCCGAATGCCGCCGCGAGCCCTCGGCGCCCTCGTGGAGTTCCTGGGCGCCCTCGCCCGAGGCTGCTTCCGCCGAGGTGCCCCCGAGCGTGCCCGGCAGTGCCGTGATCCCGTTGTCCTTCCACATCTGCTCGTCGAGGAGCTCGCTCGCGCTCAGCACGCGGGGCGTCGTCTCGACGGGAGGCAGCTCCGGCAGGGTCTCCGGCGAGCCGAGATCGAGCGCGCTGATCCGGCGCGCGGTCGGGAGGACCCGGGACTCGAGGGCACCGATGAACGCGTTGTACCGTTCCACGGACCCCTTGAGGGAGGACCCGAGGCGGGCCACGTGGCCGCCCATCGTGCTCAGCCGCCCATAGAGCTGCTGGGAGAGGTCAAACAGCTCGCGCGCGTTCTCGGTGAGGAGCTCCTGCCGCCAGCCGAAGGCGACCCCCTTGAGGAGGGCCATGAGCGTCGCCGGAGATGCGAGCGCCACGTTGCGTCCGAAGGCGTAGTCGAGCAGCCCGGCGTCGGCGCGGAGCGCCTCGGCCAGGAAGGACTCAGCGGGGAGGAAGCAGACGACCAGTTCCGGACTGGACCCGACGGCCTCCCAGTACTTCTTGCTCCCAAGGGCGTCCACATGCGCCCGCAGCGCCTTGGCATGCTCGGCGAGGTGCCGGTCCCGCTGCGCGAGGCCCGCAGGGCTCTGGTCCTGCGCGTGCTCCTGGGCCTTGAGGTAGGCCCCGAGTGGCACCTTGGAGTCGACGACGATCTGCTTCCCGCCCGGCAGCTGCACCACGAGGTCGGGCCGGACTGCACCGCCGTCGCCCGAGGTGGAGACCTGCTCCGCGAAGTCCACGCGGTCGAGCATCCCCGCGGCCTCGACCACCCGGCGCAGCTGGATCTCGCCCCACGTCCCGCGGGAGGAGTTGTTCGCGAGCGCCGCGGTCAGGGCGTGCGCCGTCTGCAGCAGCGCCGCGTCCGAGGCCCGGGCGTCCTGCAGCTGCTGGGCGAGCTGGCCGAACTGCTCCACCCGATCGCGTTCGAGCACGGCGACGGCGCGCTGGACGGCACTGAGCTTCTCCGCCACCGGGGCGAGGGCATGGAGGACGGTGTTCTCCTGTTCGTCGAGCGAGGTGAGGGCGGCGTTCTGCCGCGCCAAGAGGTCCCGCTCCGCGCCCGCGGCGGCCAGGGCTGCCTCCGCCGACGCCAGGCGGGACTGCAGCGCGGGGAGGTCGCCGCCGTCGTGCGCGGCCTTCCGCCGCTGCCGCGCGGCCCCGGCCAGCGCCCCTAGCACGAAGGCGAGCAGCGCCACGAGCACCATCACGAGAATCTGCGTTCCGTCCATGGGCCCACTGTCGCACGCGGCACCGACAATTCTCGGCCGCCGTTCCCGGCGGGGGAGGCGGCCTGCGCGCCGGTATGATGGATGACCGTGGCTCTCACTATCGGAATCGTCGGTCTCCCCAACGTCGGCAAGTCGACGCTCTTCAATGCCCTGACCCGCAACCAGGTTCTCGCGGCGAACTACCCGTTCGCCACGATCGAGCCGAATGTGGGCGTGGTGAGCCTCCCTGATCCGCGGCTGGACAAGCTCGCCGAGATCTTCGGCAGTGCCCGCATCCTCCCCGCGACGGTCTCCTTCGTCGACATCGCAGGCATCGTCAAGGGCGCCTCCGAGGGCGAGGGCCTCGGCAACCAGTTCCTCGCCAACATCCGCGAGGCCCAGGCGATCGCCCAGGTCATCCGCGTCTTCGACGACCCCGACGTGGTGCACGTGGACGGCAAGGTGGATCCGCGCTCCGATATGGAGACCATCAACACCGAGCTGATCCTCGCCGACCTCCAGACCATCGAGAAGGCCCTTCCGCGCGTCGAGAAGGAAGTGAAGATCAAGAAGCGCGAGGCCGCCGAGCTCGCCGCCATCGAGGCCGCGAAGAAGGTCCTCGAGCGCGGCGACACGATCTTCTCCTCGATCGCCTCGGACAAGCTCGACATGGAGCACCTCAAGGAGCTCAACCTCCTCACCGCCAAGCCCTTCATCTACGTCTTCAACGCGGACGAGGGCATCCTGGGCAGCCCCGAGAAGCAGGCAGAGCTGCGCGCCCTCGTGGCCCCGGCGGATGCGATCTTCCTCGACGCCAAGCTCGAGGCGGACCTCGTTGAGCTCTCCGAGGAGGAGGCGCGCGAGATGCTCGAGATGAACGGACAGGACGAGTCCGGTCTCGACCAGCTCGCCCGCGTGGGTTTCCACACCCTGGGCCTCCAGACCTACCTCACGGCCGGACCCAAGGAGGCTCGCGCCTGGACCATCCGCCAGGGCGACACCGCGCCCCAGGCCGCCGGCGTGATCCACTCCGACTTCCAGCGCGGCTTCATCAAGGCCGAGGTCGTGCACTTCGAGGACCTCATCGACGCGGGGTCGATGAGCGAGGCCAAGGCCCGCGGCAAGGTCCGGATCGAAGGCAAGGACTACGTGATGGCCGACGGCGACGTGGTCGAGTTCCGCTTCAACGTCTAGCCGCGTTCCTTCTGCCTCGCTACGGGCTCGTATCGGTCAGTCCTCCCATGGCTGTGACCGTCAGTAGGTGGCGGCGTTGGGAAGGATGACCGGTGGAGACGGCGTCTGATTGAAGTCGAAGTCCTCGGCGAGGTTGCCCAGGAGCGGACTGTTCTCGCGGACGTCGGGACGGGGGTCGGGTCGGCTGTCCGTGGCCGGGTCGAGGCGCTGCCCGTGGAGGAAGTCGTCCTCGATGAACTTCACGTACGCATCGTGGCTGAGGGTCTGGTGGTCGATGTACCCCTTCTTCGCGTACGGGCTGATGACGATGCCGGGCACGCGCAGCCCGTAGCCGTTCTGGTCGACGGTCGGCGGAGCCACGTGGTCGTAGAACCCGCCCCAGTCGTCCCACGAGAGGAAGATGGCTGTGCTGTCCCAGTCGGGACCGGCCATGATGGCGTTGACGAGCCCGGTGACGTAGGCCTGCCCCGTACTGACGAGGGCCGGTGGATGCTCGCTGACCGCCCCAGTCGGGTCGATCCAGCTCACGGCAGGGAGGGTGCCGTCCTTGGCCGCTGTGTAGAAGTTGGTGAGTGACTGGATGTTGCCGAGCTGGCCGTCCTGCTTGACGGTGTCGAAGTAGGGGAGAGGGTTCCAGATCCCCGGCGTCTTCGCGTTCTGCGTGACCGGGGCGCAGGTGACGGCGGAGTCGTCGCGGCAGTCCGGTTCCGTGCCGTTGAAGACGTAATAGCCCCACGAGACGTTCTGCTGGTGCAGCAGGTAGGTCAGATCGGTCCACGCGTAGTCCGGCGGCGCTATCTGCTGGGCGGCGGCGAGGAGCTTCTGCTTGAGACTGTCCGGGAGCTGGGCCTGGTCGATGGCGGTCTGGCATGTGGCGAAGGAATCGGTCGCCTTGCAGTGCTGGGTGATGAAGGTATGCAGGCTGGCTGCCAGATCCGGGCTGATTCCGGCGGAGTTGAGGGCACTCTGACACGCCGTGGTCCCGAGCCCGGCACGGCACTTGCCGATGAGGGTGTTCCTCAAGCCGTTGCCGAAGTCGGGCGGATTGCCGGGGTTCTGCAGGGCGTTGACGCACGACTGGGGATCCCCCGCTGTGCTGCACTTGGCTGACCACTCGGACACCATGTACAGGTGGGCCGGCAGGCTCCACGAGGCGTTCGGCTCGAACATGTGGTCCTGGAGCGTGAAGTCCTTCGCGTATGCCCAGTAGTTCGGCAGGTCGCTGCCGTCGTGGTAGCCCATGACATCGGTCGTGCCGCCACCCGCGCAGGAGGGTTCATTCGCCGCGCAGTGGGAGGCTGCCTGCTCGGCCTGGGCGATGAATCCGTCCATCTTCCCGCCATCGACGTCTGCCGTCGCGTTGGCCTGGCCATGCGGGCCCCCGGAATTCCGATCTGCCGGATCGTAATATGGCCGTACACACGCGACGGACGCCGGATCCGGGACGCAGACCGTCGGGACTCCGTTGCTCATGGGGATGCCATCGGCACCCGGGAACGTGCCGAAGTAGCTGTCGAACGAGCGGTTCTCCTGCATGATGATCACCACATGCTGGATCTTCGAGATCCCGGGAATGGCTGGCCCGGCCCCCGCCGTGCGGGCCGTCGCGGCAAAGAACCCGCCGCCGAGGATGAGGACCAGGACGGCCACGGCGGACAGCGCGGCGAGGGACGGATGCCGGGCCGCCCACAGCCCCAGGCGCCGGCGCCTGCTCGGCTGTTGACCGGCTGCTGCCTTCGGATCCTTGGGTCTCTGCCTCGTCCTGGGATTCACGGCACTGTCCTTCCACGCCCTGCCCGTATTGTCCCGCTCCGTTGCGATGATGGGGCGCTTCGGAAAGAGTCCTGTTCGGCCACTGTTCGGGGAACGTAAAGTCCTCCCATGGACGCCAGGGACGAGGTGGTCGCGGCCGCGATGGCCCGGGCGGAGGCCCTCGTGGCCCGCGACGCGCAGGCTCTGCGCCGATTGCTGCACCCGGGCTTCCAATGGGTCTCGCACACGGGGGAGCGGTTCGACCGGGACTCCTACATCGCCGGGAACACGGCCGGGGAGTTGCGCTGGCTGGCGCAGGACCTCGGGTCCCCTCGGATAGGGCTCTTCGGTGGCGCGGCGCTGCTGCAGACCGAGGCGACGGACGAGGTCAGTCGAGGCGGTCAGCCAGAAACGCGCCGGATGATGATGACGCAGGTCTGGGTCCGTGCAGACGGGGCCTGGCTGTGCGCGGGCGGCCACGCAGGTCCCCTGGTCGCCGGCGGAGAACCCTGAGCCCCTGACGGCCTGCCGCCGAAGCGCGGCGCGCAGGTGGCGGTGGCAGCGCCGGTGCGCCCCGGTGTCCTGCACATCGGTCCGGCCTGCCACCGCCGTTGGGCCGTTACCCAGACGGAGCCGCCTCGAACTCCCGGTTGCCGTCAGCAGTCGGAGGCAGCGCCTCATGCTCCCCAGGGAAGGGCAGCGGGAACGGGCGCCCGCTGGGCGATGACTGGTGCGAGCGCCTGCGGATCCAGCGTGCGCTGCGCCCGGACGGCCTCGGCGTACAGGCGCGGCTGGTGGAGGTGCTCGCGGGCGAACGCGGTGACCGGACCGTCGGGCTCGCCGGCGCTGGACATCCTCGGCGGGGCGCTGGGACATTCTGGGGCGAGCGTGAAGGCCATGAGGAAGGCCCCGGCACGCTCGCGGACGTCCCTTTCCGCGGTCAGGTAGTCGGTCGTGACCAGGGCCGCCGTCCCTTCCTCGTGGGTCTCCGTGGGCGCCTCGCCGGTCTCGAATGCGGCGAGTGCGACCGGCAGCGCGCTCTCCCGCCACCCGTCGTCGTCCTCGGCGCCGCAGACGGCGTCGAGCACTTCCCGGTACGCGAGGGCATTGGCGACGTCTGCCCTCAGGGCGGCGCAGGCGGACGGGAGCGCCGACCAGTCCCGGCCGCGCGTGCCGCGATAGTCCTCGACCGCGGCCGCGAGCATCTCCACCGCCGTGCCGACGTGGTGCCGGGCGGGCCGCGCCGCCTGCGGGAACTCCTCCACCAGCCTGTGCACGGCAGCGTCCGGGAGGAGGCCGAGGGCGGTCATCGAGGTGGGCTCGTCGGTGGGCCAGAAGGTCCCGTCGAACCGCAGCAGCGTCCCCGTCTCAGGGTCGGAGAGCGGGCAGAGCAGGGAGAGGGCAGCACGGTAGTCCGGAGCATCGCTCATGGTGTCACCGTTCCCAGCCGAGGGCGCCGGCAAACGTGCGCCTGCGGCGCCGACAATGTCGGCTCACCTCGCTAGGCTGGGCAGGGACCGGCCGAGGGCGCCACGTGCGCCGCGGCAGCCGACGCAGAAGGCGGGCCCGAGCCATGACAGCCACCGACGCAGCGACGACCCTGACCGACGAGCGCCTCGAAGACCTCCACCGCTGGTGGCGGGCGGCGAACTACCTCTCGGTGGGCCAGATCTACCTCCGCGACAACCCGCTCCTGAGGGAGCCGCTCGCCGGAGAGCATGTCAAGGCGCGCCTCCTGGGCCACTGGGGCACCACGACGGGCCTGAACTTCATCTACGCCCACCTCAACCGCGCCATCATCGAACGCGAGCAGGCGATGCTCTTCGTCACCGGACCGGGGCACGGCGGCCCGGCCAACGTCGCCAACGCCTATCTGGAGGGCACGTACTCAGAGATCTACACGCGCTTCGGCGACGACGAGGACTCGCTCCGCGAGCTCTTCCGGCAGTTCTCCTACCCCGGCGGCATCCCGAGCCACGCGGCGCCCGAGACGCCGGGCTCGATCAGCGAGGGCGGCGAGCTGGGATACTCGCTCGCCCACGCGTTCGGCGCGGCGTTCGACAACCCCGACCTCGTGGTCGCGTGCGTGGTCGGCGACGGCGAGGCCGAGACGGGGCCGCTGGCGACGAGCTGGCAGTCCACAGCCTTCCTCGACCCGGCGCACGACGGCGCCGTCCTGCCGATCCTGCACCTGAACGGGTTCAAGATCGCCAATCCCACGGTCCTCGCGCGCCGCCCCGAGGACCAGGTGCGGAAGTACTTCGAGGGGCTCGGCTATGCGCCGCGCTTCGTCACGGTGGCCGACCCGTCCGCGCAGGCCCAGGCGCACCGCGACTTCGCCGCCGCGCTCGACGACTGCCTCGAGGAGATCGCTGCGATCCAGCGCCGGGCGCGCGAGGCGGGGGAGCGGGCGCCGTCTTCCACGCCGGAGCCCTGGCCCATGATCGTGTTCCGGTCCCCGAAGGGCTGGACGGGCCCGGCCACGGTGGACGGCAAGCCGGTGGAGGGCACCTGGCGCGCCCACCAGGTCCCGCTGAGCGCCATCCATGAGAATCCCGAGCACCTGGCCCAGCTCGAGGCGTGGATGCGCTCCTACCGCCCGGAGGAGCTCTTCACGCACGACGGCGCCCGCTCGCCCGAGCTGTCCAGGCTCGCCCCCGCGGGGACCGCCGCATGAGCGCCACGCCCTACGCCAACGGCGGCCGGCTGCTGCGGGACCTGCGGCTGCCCGAGCAGGAGGCGCACATGGTGCCGGTGGAGGCGCCCGGCGTCGTGCGCGCGGGGGCGATGGGCAACCTCGGAGGCTGGCTGCGCGAGGTGATCCGCGCGAACCCGACGGACTTCCGCCTGTTCGGCCCGGACGAGACCGCCTCGAACCGGCTGCAGGACGTCTACGACGCCACGGACAAGGTCTGGGAGGAGCGGATCGAGGACGTGGACGAGCACCTGGCCCGCGCCGGCCGGGTGATGGAAGTCCTCAGCGAGCACCTGTGCCAGGGCTGGCTCGAGGGCTACCTGCTGACCGGCCGGCATGGCGTCTTCACCTCCTACGAGGCCTTCGTGCACATCGTGGACTCGATGTTCAACCAGCACGCCAAGTGGCTCAAGGTCCACCGCGAGCTGCCCTGGCGCATGCCGGTCGCCTCGCTGACCTACCTGCTCTCGAGCCATGTCTGGCAGCAGGACCACAACGGCTTCTCGCACCAGGATCCCGGCTTCATCGACCACGTGGTCAACAAGAAGGCCGAGGTGGTGCGCGTCTACCTCCCGGTGGATGCGAACACCCTCGTGTCCACCATGGACCACTGCCTGCGCAGCCGCGACTACGTCAACGTCGTCGTCGCTGGGAAGGCCCAGTCCCTGCAGTGGTTCGGGCCGGCCGAGGCCCGGCTGCACTGCGCGCGGGGGATCGGGATCCTCGGCTTCGCGGGCAACGAGGTTCCCGGCCAGGAGCCGGATGTGGTGCTCGGCTGCGCTGGGGACGTCCCGACCGCCGAGGCCGTGGCCGCGGCCCAGATGCTGCGCCGCGACCTGCCCGAGCTGAAGGTCCGCGTGGTCAACGCCGTCGACCTCATGCGCCTGCAGGACGAGCGGGAGCACCCGCACGGGCTCCCGGACCGGGAGTTCGACGCCCTGTTCACCACAGACCGGCCGGTCGTCTTCGCCTACCACGGCTACCCATGGCTCATCCACCGCCTCACCTACCGGCGCACGAACCACCGCAACCTGCATGTGCGCGGCTACATCGAGGAGGGCACGACGACGACCCCGTTCGACATGGCGATGCTGAACCGGATCGACCGGTTCCATCTGGCCATCGACGTCCTCGACCGGGTCCCGGGCCTGGCCGAGCGCCGCGCGGGCCTGCGCCAGCGGTACCAGGACGAGCTCGCGCAGGCACGGGCATACACCCGCGAGTTCGGGGACGACCCGGCAGCGATCCGCGACTGGACCCTGGGGGAGGACGCGCCCTCGAGTGATTGACGGCGCCGGCCTACCCGCGCGTAGGCTCGCGCTCGGCAGCCCTCGATCGATTGGGAAACGCCAATCGCGCGAGCATACGAGACCTGAGCCCCCAGAACCTGAAAGATATGTTGCATCTTGATAACGACGCTGATCTGAAACGGAACTTTCGTAGCCTCCCCACTCAGCGGCGGGCTAGTCTGTCGGTCATGTGAGGCGCGCCACGCCATCCGCTGGGGAAGGCGGGTCCGCCTGCGGCCGGGCTACCGGCACACGTCTACAGAAGCACTAGAGGAGGCGGAATGCGTTTCGGGCGTATTTCCAAGGCGGTGGGCGTCACCGCGGTTGCCGCGGTCGCGCTCAGCGCCTGCGCGACCCAGGGCGGCGGTTCGAACACCAGCACCGCATCGGCCGGCGCCAAGCAGGGGGGTACCGTCACGGTCGTCGAGGTGAACGCGTTCAACACGTTCAACTCGAACACTGCTGACGGCAACACCGACATCAACTCGAAGATCAGCTACCCGACGCACTCGGGTTTCTACTACATCGACAACAAGCTGAACGTCGTCCACAACGACAAGTTCGGCAAGCTCGAGAAGGTCTCCGACAGCCCGCTGACCGTCAAGTACACGGTCAACGACGGTGTGAAGTGGTCCGACGGAACGCCTGTCACCGCGTACGACGTCGCCCTCCAGTGGGCGGCAGCTTCTGGCTGGTACGACGACGCCGACCCCAAGGCCAAGACCGGAACCTCCTACTTCTCGACGGCCGGTGACACCACGGGCCTGAACAACACGGAGTTCCCGGAGGTGTCCTCCGACGGCAAGTCGATGACCCTCAAGTACACCAAGGCGTTCGCCGACTGGGAGATCGCGCTCGGCTCGGTCGTGGACATCCCCTCGAACGTCGTGGCCAAGCACGCGGGCCTGTCCGACGGCAAGGCGCTCTATGACCTCATGAAGGGCATCAAGAAGGGCGACCCGTCCAAGCCGCAGCCGGCGAACGAGACGCTCAAGAAGGCCGCCGACTTCTACAACACCGGCTTCGACACCAAGACCCTCCCGAGCGACACGAGCCTGTTCCTCTCGAACGGCCCGTTCATCGTCAAGGACATCGTCCCGGACCAGTCGATGACCCTGGTGCGCAACAAGGACTACAACTGGGGCCCGACCCCGAACGTCGACTCGATCGTCGTCCGGTACATCGGCTCGGCGCCCGCGCAGGTCCAGGCGCTCAAGAACGGCGAGGCGGACATCATCGCCCCGCAGGCCTCGTCCGACACGGTCGAGCAGCTCAAGGCCATCCCCGGCGTCACGGTCGACCAGGGCAACCAGCTCTCCTACGACCACATCGACCTGAACTTCTCGGGTCCGCTCGCCGACAAGGATGTGCGCACCGCGTTCATGCTGACCGTCCCGCGCCAGGACATCGTCGACAAGATCATCAAGAAGCTCGATCCGAACGCCAAGCCGCTCGACTCGCAGATCTTCGTCCCGCAGCAGGCCGCCTACGCGGACAGCGTGAAGAACAACGGGTCGGCTGACTTCCAGCAGGTCAACATCGACAAGGCCAAGCAGCTCCTTGCCGGCAAGACCCCGACGATCCGCATCATGTACAACAAGGACAACCCGAACCGCGTCGACGCCTACACGCTCATCGCCGCAAGCGCGTCGAAGGCCGGGTTCAAGATCGTCGACGGCGGTCTGGGCAAGTCCGACTGGGGCAAGGCGCTCGGCAAGGGCGGCTACGATGCCACCATCTTCGGCTGGATCAACCCGGGCGTGGGCGTCTCCGGCGTCCCGCAGATCTTCAAGACCGGCAACGGCTCGAACTTCAACAAGTTCTCCGACCCGGCGGCCGACCAGCTCATGGACCAGCTGATCCAGACCACGGACCAGAGCAAGCAGGTTGACCTCGAGAAGCAGATCGACCAGAAGATCTGGGCCTCCTCGTACGGCCTGCCGCTGTTCCAGTCCGTGGGGGTGGACGCGTACAGCGACAAGGTCACCGGCGTGAAGTACATGCCGAACCAGACCGGCGTCTGGTGGAACTTCTGGGAGTGGGCTACCAAGTAGCTTCCGGAGTTCTGATGCGCAGCGGAGCGCCGGGACCGAGCTCGTGGGTCCCGGCGCTTCGCAGCGCCCCCGGCAGATCCCGCCACCTGCCGCCGGGCGCCGCGCCGACCGCGTGGCGAAGCCGACGGCCCCCAAGCGTCGCCCCGCATCCTTCCGGGGCGGACCATATTAGAGGTACAACACAACATGGTGACTTATGTCGTCCGGCGCCTCATCACCGCAGCACTGATCCTTCTCGGAGCGTCCTTCCTGGTGTACATCCTCACCGCGCTCTCCGGGGATCCGCTAGCGGAGTTCCGCGCCAGCTCTGCCCCCAATGCCGCGCAGCTCATGCAGTCGCGCTCCCAACTCCTGGACCTGGACACCCCCGCGCCCATCCGCTACTTCAAGTGGCTCGGCGGCGCCGCAGGGTGCGTCGTCGGTCAGTGTGACCTCGGCAAGACCATCGCCGGCCAGCCCGTCACCCAGGCCCTCGGCCAGGCCCTCGTCCAGACCCTCACCCTTGTCACGGGCGCCACCATCCTCGCCATCCTCATCGGCGTCGCGCTCGGCATCATCACCGCCCTGCGCCAGTACAGCGCCCTCGACTACGGCGTGACGTTCATGGCCTTCCTCTTCTTCTCGCTCCCGATCTTCTGGGTCGCCGTCCTGCTCAAGGAGTACGGCGCCATCGGGTTCAACAACTTCCTCGCGCACCCGAACATCCCGCTTCCGGTAGCGCTCGGCATCGGGGTCGTCTTCGGCCTCGTCACCGCGGTCGCCGCCGGCGGCGATCTCCGGCGGAGGGCGATCGTGGGCGGCATCGTGTTCGCCTTCGTCACCATCGTCCTCGTGATCGCAGACCTCACCCAGTGGTTCCGCTTCCCGGGCCTGGGCCTCGGCGTCATCCTCATCGCGGGAGTGGGCATCGCCTTCGGCGTGACCGTCCTGGCGGCCGGCCTGCAGAACCGCCGCGCGCTCTACGCGGGCCTGACCATGGTCGTCGTCGGCGCCATCCTGTACTTCCCGGTCCAGCCGCTGCTGGACCTCGCGACGCCGCTCATGATCGTCATCCTCGCGGTGATCACGGTCGCCCTCGGCCTCGCCGCCGGATACTTCTGGGGCGGCTACGACCGCGGCCAGGGCATGCGCGTGGGCGCGATCACCGCGTTCCTCATCGCGGGCCTGATCATGCTGGACCGCTTCATGCAGTCCTGGCCCGCCTACTTCGACAGCAGCAAGATCCGCGGCCGCCCGATCGCCACCATCGGCGCCTCGACGCCGAACCTCCAGGGCGACTTCTGGACCTCGGGGATCGATTCGTTCACCCACCTAGTCCTCCCCACCGTGGCCCTCATCCTCGTCTCGCTCGCGAGCTACACGCGCTACACGCGGTCGTCGATGCTCGAGGTCATGAACATGGACTACATCCGCACCGCCCGGGCCAAGGGCGTGAGCGAGCGCAGCGTCGTCATGCGCCACGCGTTCCGCAACGCGCTCATCCCGATCGCCACGGTGGTCGCGCTGGACATCGGCCAGCTGATTGGCGGCGCGGTGATCACCGAGACGGTCTTCTCGGTGCGGGGCATGGGCTTCATGTTCCTCGACGGCATCTCGCACGTGGATCCGAACCCCGTCATGGGCGTGTTCCTGTGCGTGGCCATCACCGCCCTCGTGTTCAATCTCATCGCGGACCTCGTGTACTCCGCGCTCGATCCTCGCGTTAGGGTGAAGTGACATGAGCCAGCAGTCTCAGCAGCAGGAGACCGTGGCCGGCAGCCCGGCCCCCGGACAGCGGACCGAGCCGGCGGCGGGCGTCGAGCCCGTCATCGAGGCCAAGGGCCTCAGCCTCGGGCAGATTGTCCGCAAGCGCTTCTTCGGCCACACGGGCGCGCTGATCGGCCTGATCGTCTTCGCGGTCATCTTCATCCTCGCCTTCTCCTCCGAGGGCTGGGGACCGATCCCGGGCTGGTGGAAGTACCAGCACGATCAGGTCACCCCGCTCGTCAACGACGGCACCCCCACGTGGAGCTTCGCGCCGTTCAGCTTCGGCGACCACCCGTTCGGCCAGGACCGGATCGGACGCGACCTGTTCGCGATGACGATGCGCGGCGCCCAGCAGTCGATCATCATCATGGTCATCATCGGCCTCGTGGCCGGGATCATCGGCGTCGTGGTCGGGGCCCTCGCCGGCTACTTCCGAGGCTGGGCCGAGGCGGTCCTCATGCGCCTGACCGACATCATCATCATCATCCCCGTGCTGCTCCTCGCGGCCGTCATGTCCCAGACCGCCGGGCGCCGGGACTCCGGCACGTGGTTCGCCCAGTTCGCGGCGAACAACGGCGTCGTGGTGCTCGGCATCTTCTTGGGCTTCGTGGTCTGGGTCGGCCTGGCCCGCCTGGTCCGCGGCGAGTTCCTCTCGCTGCGCGAGCGCGAGTTCGTCGACGCCGCGCGCATCTCGGGCGCCTCGAACGCCCGGATCATCTTCAAGCACATCCTGCCCAATGCCGTGGGCGTGGTGATCGTCAACGGCACGCTCATCATGTCCTCCGCGATCCTGCTCGAGACCGCGCTGTCCTACCTGGGCGTCGGGGTCAAGGCCCCGGACACCTCGCTCGGCCTGCTCATCTCCCAGAACCAGGAGGCCTTCTCCACCCGGCCGTGGCTCTTCTGGTGGCCGGGCCTGTTCATCGTGCTCATCTGCCTGTGCATCAACTTCATCGGCGACGGCCTGCGGGACGCGTTCGACCCGCGCCAGAAGAAGTTCAACGCCAAGAAGGCGAAGTCGCGCCGCACCCACGCGAGCGCGGGCCCGGAGCTGGCTCCGGCCACCGCGATGGACGTCGGCGAGGGCGTCAGCTCCGTGTCCGGCTACGTACCGGACAGCGAGGCGTTCGGCGGAGCCCCCGAGCGTCGGACCGAGGACCCGAGCGGCAGGAACGTCTGACGTGCGTGCCCTGACGGCCGGGCGCCCCCTCGCGGGCTCAGGCCAGGATCGTCACCGCGGCCGCCGCCACGAGGACCACGCCGAGCACCACGATGCCCCACTCGATCCGGAGGGACACGGGCGTCTCGTCGGCGCGGCCCGCGGCCACCGCGCCGCGCTCCATGAGCTCGGTCCAGCGGCGGCGCACGAGGATGGCCGCCTGGCCGGAGACGGTGTTCCCCAGATCGCCCGGGCGGACCGTGTGCTCAGGACCGTAGCTGTTCTCGGGCAGGCCTACGAGGTGCTCCGGCTGGGCGCGGCGGGCGCCGAGCGCGCCCGGCGCGGGCGCGGCCCATGCGGCGAATCGGCCGCCCGCCGTACCCAGCGTGAGGGCGTACTTCGTGTCGACGTACGCGAGGGCCTCCCACGGCACGCCGATGCGGCGCGCCGGGTTGACGAGCTCGACGCCGGAATCGCTCACCACCACGGCGGGGCGCCAGAACAGCGCCCAGCCGGCGTACGCCATGAGGGCGAGCGGGGCGATGAAGCGCAGACCGGGCAGCCCGGCCTGAACGAGCGTGACCACCAGGCCCAGGGCGGCGAGCGCCCACAGCAGGAGGGCCAGCAGCCTGTTGCTGCGGGCCCTGTAGACGTCCGTCGGGCCGGCATGGTGCATCGTGCTCATGCCCCCCATGATGCAGGACGTCTGATCGAATGCAGGATTCCGCTCCCCGAGCCGAGGCGCTCGGGCGGGGCGGCGGACGGAAGGAAGCACAACGATGGCTGAGAACCTCGGCACAGCGGGGGAGCCCCGCAGGTCCCGGAACAAGGGCGAGAAGGTCGCAGCGGACCTCGTGAAGGGCCAGAAGGTCCTCGAGGTCAACGACCTGAGCGTCGACTTCGGCGTCGAGAAGGAATGGGTGCCCGCCGCCATCGGCCTCAACTACGAGGTCAAGGCGGGCGAGGTCCTCGCGATCGTCGGCGAGTCGGGCTCGGGCAAGTCGGCCAGCTCCATGGCGCTCCTCGGCCTCCTGCCCTCCAACAGCCGGGTCTCGGGCAGCGTGAAGCTCATGGGCCGCGAGCTGATGGGCAAGGACCGCGTGGCAGCGACGCGCAGCGTGCGCGGCAACGACGTCGCGGTCATCTTCCAGGAGCCGATGACCGCGCTCAACCCCGTCTACACGATCGGCAACCAGATCGTGGAGACCATCCGGCTCCACAGCGCAGTCTCCCCGGACGAGGCCAAGGCCAAGGCGATCAAGATGCTCGAGCTCGTCGAGCTGCCCGACCCGGTGAAGGCGTTCAAGTCCTACCCTCACCAGCTCTCGGGCGGCCAGCGCCAGCGCGCCATGATCGCCCAGTCGCTCTCCTGTGACCCCAAGCTGCTCATCGCCGACGAGCCGACCACGGCGCTGGACGTGACGGTGCAGGCCGAGATCCTCGACCTCATGCGCCACCTCAAGGACAAGCTCAACAGCGCCGTCATCCTCATCACCCACGACATGGGCGTGGTCGCGGACCTCGCCGACCGCATCGCCGTGATGCGCCGCGGCCTGATCGTGGAGACCGGTTCGGCCGAGGAGATCTTCCACCGGCCCCAGCACCCCTACACCCAGGCGCTGCTGGCCGCGGTCCCGCACCTCGGGCAGGGCGGGGAAGGCGACGCGGACGACGTCGACATCACGGCCGCGCTCGCAGCGGCCACCGGCGCTGAGCTCGAGGCGGTGGACGCGGCCGAGCTCGCGGCCCGTGAGCGGGAGAACGAGCGCGCGCTGGCGTCGCACGCCGCCGCGGCCGCGGGGCGCGGGGAACCGGTCCTGTCCCTCGAGAACGTCGCGATCGAGTACCCCAAGCAGGGGCGCGTCGCGGCCTTCCGGGCAGTGGAGGGAGCCAACCTCACGGTCTACCCCGGCCAGGTCGTGGGCCTCGTGGGCGAGTCGGGCTCGGGCAAGACGACGATCGGCCGTGCCGCCGTGGGCCTGCTCCCCGTCGCGGAGGGCTCGCTCATGGTCACCGGGCGCGAGATCTCCAACCTCAAGAAGAACTCCAAGGAGCTCCACGAGATCCGGCGTTCTGTGGGCATGGTGTTCCAGGACCCGTCGTCGTCCCTCAACCCCCGTCTGCCGATCGGCGAGTCCATCGGCGAGCCGATGTTCCTCGCCGGCGTGGCGAAGGGCGCCGAGCTGCAGAAGAAGGTCGAGGTGCTCCTGGACCAGGTCGAGCTCCCGCGCGGGTACCGCAACCGGTACCCGCACGAGCTCTCGGGCGGCCAGAAGCAGCGCGTGGGCATTGCCCGTGCGCTCTCGCTCAAGCCGAAGCTGATGGTCGCGGACGAGCCCACGTCCGCCCTCGACGTCTCGGTGCAGGCGAAGGTGCTCGAGCTGTTCCAGGCGCTCCAGAAGGAGCTGGGCTTCGCGTGCCTCTTCGTCACCCACGACCTCGCGGTGATCGACGTGCTCGCGGACTACATCTGCGTCATGCAGCGCGGCCGCATCGTCGAGCAGGGCTCGCGCGATGCGATCCTGCGCAATCCGCAGGAGGCGTACACGCAGCGCCTGCTCGCGGCGGTCCCGCTGCCCGATCCGGAGAAGCAGCGCGAGCGGCGTGAACTGCGCGAGCTGCTCGCCACGAGCGGCATCGACTGACCCACGTTCCGGGGCCTGGCTAGGTGATGGCCAGGCCCCGCGCCTTCAGCGCCGCCGCGAGCACCGGGGCGAGCCGGGCACGCCCAGCGGGCTTGAGGTGGACGCTGTCGGCGAGTTCGCCCTTGAGGTGGTAGCGGGAGATCCAGTCGCCGCAGCTCACGAACGGCACCTTGAGGCCGTCGGCGGTGCGCCGCAGGAGGGTGTCGACACGGGTGCGGCGCCCACCTCCGTCGGCCGCCGCGCGGGCGAGCGTGCCCACCATGACGATCCGCGCCCCGGGGTAGGTGCGGCGCAGTTCGGCGATGAGGTTCCGGGCGCCGGCGGCGATCGCCGGGTTGCTGGACCCGCGGGTGGCGTCGTTGCCGCCGCCCTCGACGACCACGAGGCGCGGGGCTCCGGCCGGCAGGCGCCAGTCGCCCCGCCGCAGCGCGTCGGTGTAGGCGTGCACGCGCCGGTTGCCCACCGTGTACCCGGTGCCGCCGGCGCCGGCGAAGTAGACCGAGTAGCCGGCGCCCCGGAGCCCGCCCCGAACCCAGCTGTCCTGCGGGACGGACTGCGAGTCTCCGATGAGCACGGCCGTGCGGGAGAGGTCGCCGAGGACCGGCTCGATGCGCTGGGTGGCGGGATCCCTCGAGAGCGAGCCGAGCGGGAGGTACGCTGCGGGCGTGAGCCGGCTGGCCGTCGTCGTGCGCGGGGAGAGGACGAGCGGGGCGCTGCCGAACAGGACCGGTGACGGGTTGCCCACGGCCCGTGCCGGGGCCGGTGCCGCGGCCGGGACGGACGGCTCGGGGGACGGCGGGGGGAGGACCTGCGAAGCCTCGCAGCCGGTGAGGAGGACCGTCAGGAGCGCCACGAGCACGGCCGCGGCCGGGCGGTTCGCGTGACGTCGGGCTCGGTCCATGCCTGTCCTCTGTGAGAGTCGATCGTCACTATCATGCGGGGCGCGGGCCCCGTCGCGCCAATGTCCAAGGACCCGGCGGACGGGCAGACCCCGGCGAGAGAGTAAAATTGTAGGTGCTGGCCCTCAACGGGGTCTGTTCCGCTGTGCCTCCGGCCCGACCTGACGGGTCCCGCGTCGGGCGCCGGACAAGTCGCGAACCACCCGAATCGAGCCTCACGCGTATGACTGAAACTGTGTCCACCGCTTCCCGCACCGACCTCCGCAACGTTGCCATCGTCGCGCACGTCGACCACGGCAAGACCACCCTGGTCGACGCCATGCTGCGACAGACGAACTCCTTCGCCTCCCACGGTGAGGTCGAGGAGCGCGTCATGGACTCCGGCGACCTCGAGCGCGAGAAGGGCATCACCATCCTCGCGAAGAACACGGCCGTGCGCTACGCCGGCCCGTCCGCGGCGAAGGCCGGGGAGCCCGAGGGCATCACCATCAACGTCATCGACACCCCGGGCCACGCCGACTTCGGCGGCGAGGTCGAGCGCGGCCTGTCGATGGTGGACGGCGTGGTGCTCCTCGTCGACGCGTCCGAGGGCCCGCTCCCGCAGACCCGCTTCGTGCTCCGCAAGGCGCTCGCGGCCCACAAGCCCGTCATCCTCGTGGTCAACAAGACCGACCGCCCGGACGCGCGCATCGACGAGGTTGTCCACGAGAGCATGGACCTCCTGCTCGGCCTCGCCTCCGACCTCGCGGACGAGGTCCCCGACCTCGACCTGGACAAGGTCCTGGACGTGCCGGTCGTGTACGCCGCCGCCAAGGTCGGCGCCGCCTCGCTCGAGCAGCCCGCGAACGGCCAGGCGCCCGGCAACACCGACCTCGAGCCGCTCTTCGCCACGATCCTCGAGCACATCCCGGCTCCGACGTACGATCCCGCGGGCGTCCTCCAGGCGCACGTGACCAACCTCGACGCGTCCCCGTTCCTCGGCCGCCTCGCCCTCCTGCGCATCTACAACGGCACGCTCCGCAAGGGCCAGCAGGTCGCGTGGGCCCGCCACGACGGATCGCTCAAGACGGTCAAGGTCACCGAGCTGCTCGCCACGAAGGCCCTCGAGCGCGTCCCCGCCGAGTCCGCCGGCCCCGGCGACATCGTGGCCGTCGCCGGCATCGAGGACATCACCATCGGCGAGACCCTCACCGACGTGGACGACCCGCGCCCGCTGCCGCTCATCACGGTCGACGACCCCGCCATCTCCATGACCGTCGGCATCAACACCTCGCCGCTGGCCGGCCGGGTCAAGGGTGCCAAGGTCACCGCGCGCCAGGTCAAGGACCGCCTCGACAAGGAGCTGATCGGCAACGTCTCGATCCGCGTCCTGCCGACCCAGCGTCCGGACGCGTGGGAGGTCCAGGGCCGCGGTGAACTGGCCTTGGCCATCCTGGTCGAGCAGATGCGCCGCGAGGGCTTCGAGCTCACGGTCGGCAAGCCGCAGGTGGTGACCAAGAAGGTCGACGGGCAGGTGCTCGAGCCGATGGAGCACATGACGATCGACGTGCCCGAGGAGTACCTCGGGGCCGTGACGCAGCTCCTCGCCGCGCGCAAGGGCCGCATGACCAACATGGCCAACCACGGCACGGGCTGGGTCCGGATGGAGTTCATGGTGCCGTCCCGTGGCCTGATCGGCTTCCGCACCAAGTTCCTCACGGACACGCGCGGCGCGGGCATCGCGTCCTCGATCGCGGAGGGCTACGAGCCGTGGCAGGGTGAGATCGAGTACCGCACCAACGGCTCGCTCGTGGCCGACCGCGCCGGCGTGGCGACCCCGTTCGCCATGATCAACCTCCAGGAACGCGGCACGTTCTTCATCCAGCCCACGGCCGAGGTGTACGAGGGCATGATCGTGGGCGAGAACTCGCGCGCCGACGACATGGACGTGAACATCACCAAGGAGAAGAAGCTCACGAACATGCGCTCCTCCACCGCGGACAACTTCGAGGGCCTGACCCCGCCGAAGACCCTCACGCTCGAGGAGTCCCTCGAGTTCGCCCGCGAGGACGAGTGCGTGGAGATCACGCCGGAGGCCATCCGCATCCGCAAGGTCATCCTCGACGCGAACGAGCGCCTCAAGGCCGCCCGCAGCCGCGCCCGCGCCTGACCCCCACCCGTTTCGGGTACGCATCTCGTCGCCCTTTAGGGGTTCCGGGTACGACGCCGGCCGGTGCCTTCCGCACGGAAGGTGCCGGCCGGCGTCGTCTGCGTACCCGAAACGGGGAAATCGGGGCGAGATGCGTACCCGAAACGCAAAGGGGGTGCGGCGGGGGAGCGGGGTCAGTCGGCCGTGGGGTCCCTGTGGTGGGCGATCATGAGGGACGTGGCCTCGCCGTCGGGGTCGCTCGGCATGGCCACATACTCGTTGACCACCTCGCGCAGCCGCGCCATGAGCTCGGACCGGTGCTGCTCGTTGAGCCTGAGCCCAAGCCTCCAGACCTCGATGTCCTCGGGAGGAAGGGCTGCCGTCTCCTGGACGAAGGTCTCGATGAGAATGGGCGAGACGTCCTCCACCTGCTGGCTCCACGACTTCCGCGTCGCGAGGTAGGGCACCTCCTTGGCCCCCCGGTTGCCGCGCCGTGCCGGGAGCGCCTCGAGGAATCCGGTGCCCACGAGGGTGCGCACATGGTGGAGGCAGGTGGCGGGATTGATGCCGAGGAGGTCGGCGATCTCCTTGTTGGTGCGGGGATGGTGGAGGCACATGCGCAGGATGCGCAGCCGCAGCGGGGAGCTGAGCGCGCGGCCCTTGGCCGCCTCGTCCGACTCGATCATGGGCCCACTCTAGCCGCGAGTGATTGACATTTCTCAATCACTGGCTCCACACTGACCGCATGGCCTCCCGCACCTCGGGCGATGTGGCTCCCGCCCTTGTCCGCAGCCCCTCGTTCCTCGCCTTCTGGACAGGGCAGGGCGTCAGCCAGCTCGGCGTCCAGCTGGGCCAGCTCGCCCTCCCCGTGCTCGCCGTGAGCCTGCTCGGTGCCGGCGAGATGGACCTCGGCGTGCTCAATGCCGCCGCGATGGCCGCATTCCTCGTGGTGGGGCTTCCCGCGGGGGCCTGGGTGGACCGCTGGCTCAAGCGGCGCACCATGGTCCGCGCCGACCTGGTCCGGATGGCCGCCATGGCCGCGGTGCCCGTGCTGTGGTGGGCTGGGGCGCTGCAGATGTGGCACCTGTATGTCGTCGCGGCCGTGGTGGGTGTGGCCACCGTGTTCTTCGATGTGGCGTACCAGAGCTACATCCCCCTCCTCGTGCACCGTGCCCAGGTCGCCGAGGCCAACGGCAAGCTCGAGGCCACCGCGCAGGTGGCCCGTATGGGCGGTCCTGCGCTCGGGGGATTCCTGCTCACCCTCGTGAGCGCGCCCGTGCTGTTCGCCGCGGAGGCCGGCGGCTACCTCGCCTCCGCCCTGTGCCTGACGAGGGTCCACGACACCGAGGAACCCCCGTGCCCCGCGAGGGCAGCAGCCTGGCAGCGGAGATCCGCGAGGGGGCCGCGTTCGTCGCCTCCCACCGGCTCATCCGGCGCATCGTCGCCAGCACGGCCACCAGCAACCTGTTCTCCTCCCTCGCCTATGTCCTCATGCCTCTCGTGATCCTGCGGGAACTCGGCCTCGGCCCGGCGGGGCTCGGCGTCATGCTCTCGATCGGGTCCGTGGGCGGCCTCCTCGGCGCCCTCGCGACGCCGCGTCTCGCCGCCCGCATCGGCGAGGGCCCGCTCCTGCCGCTCGGGCTCATGGTGGGCGGCGCGGGGGTGGTCCTCTTCCCCCTCGCCCTCGCCGCAGGGCCCGGCCCGGTGGCGCTGGTGCTGCTCAGCGTGGGCGAGTTCGCCATGAGCTTCGGCGTGATCGTCTACAACGTCATGCAGGTCAGCATGCGGCAGCGGGTGTGCCCCCCGCGCCTCCTCGGCCGGATGAACGCCTCGATCCGCTGCGCCGTCTGGGGGGTCATGCCCCTCGGCTCGCTGCTCGGCGGCTGGCTCGGGGAGCAGTGGGGGCTCGTCCCGACCCTGTGGACCGGCATCGCGGGCCAGCTCCTGGCCGTCCTCCCCGTGGCGGCCGGCCCCTTCTTCCGGCTGCGCACGCTGCCCGACGCCGTCGAGGAGTAGGCGGCATCCGGCGCCGGGGCCGTCAGAGCCTCTGGTCGCGGACCGCGTTGACCATGCCGTGCAGGGAGGCCTCCAGGAACCGCACCACGTCGTCGGCACTCGTGTCCCGCTCGATCGCGAGGCTGACCAGCGTCTCCTCGGCGAAGGCGACCCAGGACCGCAGCGCGATGCGGAGCACCGCGGTGTCGGCGAGGCCCAGCTCGATGAAGGAATCCGACAGGCGTTCGGCGTTCAGCTCCCGTGACTCGTCCACGATCTTCCGCACCGCCGGGTCCCCACTGGCGGTGCCCCTGACCAGCGAGTAGAAGGTGCCGCGGTGCTCCTGCACAAACACGGTGATCCTCAGCAGCGTGTCCCGGATCCGCTCGCGCGGCGCGAGGTCCTGGCGGGGAGCGCTCGCGACGAGCAGGCTGTCCCGCGCCGTCGTCACCACCGCGAGGTGCATGCCCTGGCGGGTCTCGAAGTAGTGGAACACCAGCGGGCGCGACACACCGGCCCTCCGGGCCAGCTCGTCCATCGTCAGCTCATCCAGCGTGTGGTCGATCAGGAAGTTCACTCCGACCGCGACGAGCTGCGCCCTCCGGTCCTGGGGGCTGAGGCGGGCGCGGTGCGGTTCGGACACAGCAGAAAGTCTACTGACCTGCGGCCCGGCGCCCCGGACGGCTATTGACTATTGGTCAATAGCCTCGGTATCTTCGACCGAGTTCCCGCCGCCAGGGGCGGGCCCTGTTCCAGGAGGATCAATGAAGTTCCCCGTCTCGCAGCGCGTCCGCAGGATGCGCGCCTCCCACGCCGGCCGCATCGTCCTCGTCGCGGTGCCCGCTGCGCTCACCGCCTCGCTCCTGATGGGCGGCGTCGCCGAGGGCGCGGTGCCGGTGTCCTTCGCCGTCTCCGGCAGCCAGTTCCAGATCGGAGCCTCGAAGCTCAACGGAACCGGGTTCTCCCAGTACGCCGGCGTCGCCAAGGACACGGAGGGCAAGGAGCACGCGGTCGCGATCGCCAACATCAAGAGCGCCACCCTCTCGGACCTGTGCCAGGCCGTGGTCACGGAGACCCCGCTGGGCAAGGTGGGCGTACTGATCAAGGCCGGCGGCGGGAACAGCCCGGCCTCCGCCTCGGACCTGCAGATCGGGATGACCGGTCTGAAGGGCGATGCGGCCTTCGGCAACATCCGCATCGGCGTGGACGCCTCGACGGTCAACACCGCCGCGAAGGGCTCGGTCGGCGACTTCGCCCAGGACTCCGGGAGCATCACGATCACGAACCTGCAGCAGACCGCCTGGAGCACGCAGGCTTCGGTGTTCACCCTGACCGGGATGAGCATGCAGCTGACGGATGGGTCCAAGGGATGCTTCTGAGCCGTCGCGCCCCGATGACCACGGACCAGAGCGTCTCCGCGCAGCCCGGGGCCGGCCAGGCCCCGGCGCGGGCCCGCCGATTCCGGGAGTGGCGCCGGAGCCGGCCGTTCGTCGGCGGCCTGCTGGCCGCGCTCGGCGGGGTGGAGATGTTCTTCTCCGGGCAGCTCGACCTCGGCCACCTGCACATCCAGCTCGGGATCGAAGGGCTCCAGGCCACCGTCATCCCGATCGCGCTGGTGCTGCTGGGCATCCTGTCGGTCACCATGCCGGCGCACCACGTGTTCTACGGGGTCCTGACCCTCGTGGTCGCGATCTACTCCCTCGTCGGGGTGAATATGGGCGGCTTCATCATCGGCATGCTCCTCTCGGGAACCGGCGGGGTACTGGCCGTCGCGTGGATGGGGCCGGGAGTGACGCGAGGAAAGAGAGCAGAGTGACCATGCGCCGCACCCGCGCCGTGGCCGCCGTCCTGACCGGCTCCGTCCTGGCGCTGCCCTTCACCCTCGGAGCCGCACGGGCCCCGGACAGCGTCCCGACGGCGCTGTGCGTGCCGCTCCTGGCCGCCTGCCCCACCCCGACGCCGAGTCCTTCGGCGCCGGGACCGGGCACCCCGACCCAGGCCCCGGCCGCTCCCGAACTCCCCGCCGTGCCCGGCACCCTGCTGCCGGGCCTGGGGGCGAGCCCCAGCCTCCCGGCGGTTCCCGGGGCGGGACCGACGTCCAGCCCCAGCTCGACCGCGACCCCCGACCCCACGTCCACCGCGCCGGTGGCCGCGCCGCGGGACAGCGGGACGCCGATCTTCACCAAGACCCCGGCCTCCATGGGCTCCCAGAACATCTCCTTCACGGGCCTGAGCTCGGTCGGCATCGTCACCGTGCCGACCGCCGACGGCAGCGGCGAACGCGTGCTGAAGATCACGGCGGACTCGATCACCATCACGGGGTTCTCGCTCACCGTGCGGCACGCCAACGGCCCCGGCCTCGTCACCTCGGCGGACAAGATGGTGCTCAGCGGCCATGTCAGCGTGTACTTGGGATCGGCCACCGCGACGACCTCCAACGGCCGCAGCCTGGCGCTCGGCACCGACACACCTCCGCCGCTCGACGACGTGGCCCCCGGCCTGCTGAGGGTCACGATGGGCCTGGTCGGTGCCACGGCCGACTCGATCAGCTACACCAACACCAACCAGCGGATGGTGCAGCCCTAGCCTTGCGGCCGCCGCCCGCGGCGTTCCGGCGCGGGCGGGACCGGCTTCGCCACCACCACGTCGCCGAGGCGCACGACGGCGGTGCCGCGCCTTGTGCGCACGGTGACGGCATCGCCGTCGGCCGCCACCAGATCCCCCAGCGCATCGCTGAACCCGCCAGGCACCCTGGCCCGCACGACCACGCGCGTGCCGAGCGGGAGGGAACGGAGGAGGTCCGCTGGGGTGGAAGGCATGCTCCATCGTAGGCGCGGGGCGGGGTGGCCCCGTATGACGTTGGAGTGGCGGCGGCCGGGCGATAGATAATAGGCTCAATCGGCCCGGTAGTAGTGGCGGAAGAGAGGGTGGCACCGTGACATACGTGATCGCACAGCCGTGCGTGGATGTGAAGGACAAGGCCTGCGTCGAGGAGTGTCCCGTCGACTGCATCTACGAGGGCGAGCGGTCCCTGTACATCCACCCCGATGAGTGCGTCGACTGCGGCGCGTGCGAGCCGGTGTGCCCGGTCGAGGCCATCTACTACGAGGACGACGTCCCGGACGAGTGGAGCGACTACTACAAGGCCAATGTCGAGTTCTTCGACGACCTCGGCTCGCCCGGCGGCGCTGCGAAGCTCGGCAACACCCACAAGGACCATCCCCTCGTGGCGGCCCTGCCGCCGCAGAGCGCCGACAGCTGAGCGTGCGGAACCGCCCCAGCTCTACGAGGCAGTTCGGCCTCGACCTGCCCGACTACCCGTGGGAGGCCATGGCGCCCTACCGGGCGACGGCGGCCGAGTATCCCGGTGGCGTGGTCAACCTCTCGATCGGCACGCCCGTCGATCCCACCCCCGAGGTGGTGCAGGAGGCCCTGCGCGCCGCCGCCGACGCCCCCGGCTACCCGACCGTGCACGGCACGACCGCGCTGCGCGAGGCCGTCGTCGAGTGGTTCGCCCGCCGTCGCGGCGTGACGGGGCTGAACGAGCAGGCCGTGATGCCCACGGTCGGCTCGAAGGAGCTCGTGGCCTGGCTGCCGTTCCTGCTCGGGCTCGGCGAGGGCGACGTCGTCGTCCGGCCCACCGTCGCCTACCCGACCTACGACATCGGCGCGCGCCTCGCCGGCGCCACGGCGGTCGCCGCGGACAGCCTCGAGGAGCTCGACGAGGCCACCCGGGCCCGGGTCCGCCTCGTCTGGGTCAACTCGCCCGGCAACCCCACCGGGTCGGTGCGGGATGCCGCCCAGCTGCGCGACGTCGTCGACCGTGCCCGCGAGCTCGGCGCCGTCGTCGCCTCCGACGAGTGCTACGCGGAGCTCGGCTGGGGCGCGTGGGACGTGCAGCGCGGCGGCGAGCCCGTTCCGTCCGTGCTGGACCCCCGGGTGAGCGGCGGCGACCTCACGGGCCTGCTCAGCGTGTACTCGCTGAGCAAGCAGTCCAACCTCGCCGGCTACCGCGCGGCGTTCGTCGCCGGCGCCCCGGAACTCATGCCCAACCTCGTCAACAGCCGCAAGCACGCCGGCATGATCATGCCGTACCCCGTGCAGGAGGCCATGCGCGTGGCCCTCGGCGACGAGGCGCACGTCCTCGCCCAGAAGGACCTCTACCGGTCCCGGCGCGAACGGCTCCTGCCTGCCCTCGAGGCGTTCGGCCTCACGCTCTCGCACTCGGAAGCCGGCCTCTACCTGTGGTGCACCGCGGGGGAGGACACCTGGACGACCGTGGGCCGGCTCGCTGGCCTCGGCATCGTCGTCGGCCCCGGCGTGTTCTACGGGGAGGCCGGCCAGGGGTTCGTCCGCGTGGCCCTCACGGGCAGCGACGAGCGCATCGACGCGGCTGTCGAGAGGCTCACCGAGCGCTAGCGGTCCGGGGCCCCGGCACAGTCCCCGGGGCCCGTCAGAGACCACCGGACCGCCGGTATCAATTAGTCCGGAGAAGGATCTCGGAGTAGCTTTAGAGGGTTGCGAGCTACCCATGAAGGGGAACCATGACTGAGATGAATGGCGCCATCCTGCGCCACGAAGGGGGAGAGCTCCCGCTTCCCCGCATCGCCGCCGTCGAGGGAAATGACGGCTATGACGTCTCGAAGCTGCTGAAGGAGACGGGCGCCGTCACCTTCGACCCGGGCTTCATGAACACCGCAGCCACGACTTCCGCGATCACGTTCATCGACGGCGATGAGGGCATCCTCCGCTACCGTGGCTACCCGATCGAGCAGCTGGCACAGCACTCGAGCTTCCTGGAGGTTTCCTACCTCCTCATCTACGGGAACCTCCCGACGCCGGCCGAGCTCGACGCCTTCGACCAGCGCATCCGCCGGCACACCCTGCTGCACGAGGAGCTCAAGAGCTTCTTCGCCGGGTTCCCGCGGGACGCGCACCCGATGCCCGTGCTCTCCTCGGCCGTGTCCGCGCTGTCGACGTTCTACCAGGACTCGCTGGACCCGTTCAACGAGGAGCAGGTGGAGCTCTCCACCATCCGCCTCATGGCGAAGCTGCCGGTCATCGCGGCGTACGCCCACAAGAAGTCCATCGGGCAGCCCCTGCTGTACCCGGACAACTCCATGAACCTCGTGGAGAACTTCCTGCGCCTCTCCTTCGGGCTGCCCGCCGAGCCCTACGAGCTCGACCCGCTCGTGGTCAAGGCCCTCGACCTCCTGCTCGTGCTGCACGCGGACCACGAGCAGAACTGCTCGACCTCGACCGTGCGCCTCGTCGGCTCCGCGAATGCGAACATGTTCGCTTCCGTCTCGGCCGGTATCAATGCGCTCTTCGGCCCGCTCCACGGCGGCGCCAACGAGGCCGTGCTGAACATGCTGCGCCGCATCCAGGCCGACGGCATCAAGCCCGAGGACTTCATGGAGAAGGTCAAGAACAAGGAGGACGGCGTCCGGCTCATGGGCTTCGGGCACCGTGTCTACAAGAACTACGACCCGCGCGCCAAGATCATCAAGGCGACCGCGCACGAGATCCTCGGCAAGCTCGGCGGCAACGACCAGCTCCTCGAGATCGCCATGCGCCTCGAGGAGAAGGCCCTCGCGGACGACTACTTCATCCAGCGCAAGCTCTACCCGAACGTGGACTTCTACACGGGCCTCATCTACAAGGCGATGGGCTTCCCGGAGAAGATGTTCACGGTGCTCTTCGCGATCGGCCGCCTGCCGGGCTGGATCGCCCAGTGGCGCGAGATGATCAAGGATCCGCAGACCAAGATCGGGCGCCCGCGCCAGCTCTACGTGGGCGAGGCGCACCGGGACTACCCCGCGCGCTGACCCTTCACCCCGCCCCGCTCCCGCCCTCCGCGCCAGCCCCGGCCCACCGCCCGTTTCGGGTACGCATCTCGTCGGGATTCGGGGGTTTCGGGTACGACGACGGCCGGTGCCTTCCGCTGGAAGGTGCCGGCCGTCGTCGTATGTGCCGGAATGCGAGCCGAGCCCTGGTGGATCCGCGAGCAGGGCGCGGTTCACGAGCGGAAGCCGCGCCGCTCCTCGTACCCGAAACGGGTTATGGGCGACGAGATGCGTACCCGAAACGGTTCGGAGCCGGGGCCGGTCAGGAGGCCTGGTAGCCCATCGGGTTGTTCTTCTGCCAGCGCCAGTGGTCCTCGCACATCTGCTCGATGGTCCTCGAGGTCGACCAGCCGAGGTCGGCGTGGGCGGCGGAGGCGTCGGCCCAGAAGGCCGGGAGGTCGCCGGCGCGGCGGGGTGCGATCTCGTAGGGGATCGGCTCGCCCACGGCCTTCTCGAAGGCGTGGTGCATCTCGAGCACGCTGGTGCCCGTTCCGGAGCCGAGGTTCCACCGGTGCACGCCGTCGTGGTCGCCGAGGTAGTCCAGGGCGGCGGCGTGGCCCTCGGCGAGGTCGACGACGTGGATGAAGTCGCGCTGGCACGTGCCGTCCGGCGTGTCGTAGTCGCCGCCGAACACCATGAGCTTCTCGCGCCGGCCCACCGCGACCTGCGCGATGAAGGGGACGAGGTTGTTCGGGATGCCCTGCGGGTCCTCGCCGATGCGGCCGGAGGGGTGTGCGCCGACCGGGTTGAAGTAGCGCAGCAGTGCTATGCGCCACGTCGGATCGGAGGCGCCGAGGTCGGTGAGGATGTCCTCGATCTGCTCCTTGGTGCGCCCGTAGGGGTTCATGGCGCCGATCTCCATCGACTCCACGTACGGGATGGGGTTGCGGTCGCCGTAGACCGTGGCGGAGGAGGAGAAGACGATGGTGCGCACGCCGCGGCGCTCCATGACCCGCAGGAGCGCGATCGTGCCGGCGACGTTGTTGAAGTAGTAGTCGAGGGGGATCTGCGCCGACTCGCCGACGGCCTTCAGGCCGGCGAAGTGGATGACGGCCTCGGGGGAGTGCTCGGCGAAGACCGTGTCCAGGGCGTCCTCGTCCGTGATGTCTGCCTGGACGAAGGCGGCTTCGCGCCCGGCCAGCTCCCCGACGCGCCGGAGCGCTTCGGGGCTCGAGTTGGACAGATTGTCGACCGCCACCACGTCGTGCCCGGCCTCCAGGAGGGTCAGGACCGTGTGGGAGCCGATGTAGCCGGTGCCGCCGGTGACGAGGATGCGCATGCGCCCATCCTATCGAGATCCCCGAAGATTACTGGGCCGAAGACGGTGCCCCGGACGGCGCCCCGAGGCGCGCGGACGCACAAGTGTGCTAGGAACAGGGGGTGCCCAGAAACGTGGACGCGGCCCTGCGCCGCCAGGAGATCGTGGAGGCGGTCAAGAGGATCGTCATCGCGGACGGACTGGGGCGCGTCTCGCTGCGGGAGGTCGCGGCCGAGGCTGGCCTTGTCGTCGGCTCCGTGCGGCACTACTTCGGCTCGTCGGCGGAACTCGCGGCCCATGCGTTCGATGCGGTTACCGACAGTGTGCTCGGCCGGCTCGAGGCCGCCGGGGCCGCCGCGCACGGGACGGCGGAGGACGGCTGTGTGGCACAGCTGTGCCAGCTCCTGCCGCTCGACGAGGCGCGGGCCGTGGACCTGTGCGTGTGGACCGAGTTCAAGCTCGCGGCCCGCACCCGGCCCGAGCTGGAACCCCCGGCGGAGCGGAGCCACCGTGCCGTCGCGGCGGCGCTGGGCCGCGCGCTGGTGCGGCTGTGTCCCGCGCTCGCGCAGGAGGACCTCGTCCGGGAGGCCGAGCGGCTCCTGGCCACGGTCGAGGGCCTCGGCCTGCACGCCATGCTGCACGGCAGGTGGCTCGATGCCGACCTGTGCACGGAGGTGGTCCGGGCCCAGGTCGCCAGCGTCGGACTCGCCGGTGCCGGGGCCGCGGGTGCCGCGGCGGGAATACACTGAGAGAAGACCGGCAAGGAAGCGAATAACCCATGCACCACACCGGAGGACCCGGCTGGCGGATCACGATGGACACGTCCGGCCCCCTGCTCCTCGCGCTCTACCTGAAGGACCACGCGGGGCTCACAGGGGCCGGGATGCCCCCGGTGGCCCCTGCGCAGCCCCGGGTCCGCGAGGCAGACCATCACCAGCTCATGCAGCACGTGGGCGGCCTCCCTGCCCTCCGGCGCGAGTGGGAGGCCTGGTGGCAGCACCTCATCGAGAACCACCCCGAGATGAGCCCCGCAGTCGAGCCGCCCGAGTTCCCTGCCTTCGGCACGACCCCGGCCCTGCAGCGGTCCCTCCAGGCCCACTTCGGGGCGGCGCTCACCTGGGCGCGCGAGCGGCGGGCTGAGTACGAGCGTCTCGAGAAGGAGCGCGAGGCCAGCGATGCGACCTCGGTGCTGCGGGAGATCGTCGAGGAGCGCCAGCTCGAGGTGGGCCCGTCTGCCAGGGACTTCGCCCTCACGATCATCGAGCTCCCGCTGTCCGAGGACCGGGCGTGGCTCGTCAATGCGGACAAGGTCATCATGAGCCAGGGGCTTCTCGAGGACCGCGAGGCGTTCAGGAGCTACCTCACGCCGGTCGTCGAAATCCTCGTCTGAGAGCCCGGCGTCAGGGCGCGGCGGCCACCGTCACGGTCACGGTGCCATCGGGCGCGGCCGAGTCGGTCCAGCCCTTGTTCCCGTCCCGGATCCAGCTGTGTCCCGAGCAGTCGACCTCGGTGATCGCCAGCGCCTTGGCGTTGGCCACCGCCCACTGCGCCACCGACCAGCCCTGCGTGCCCTGCGCCCGCACGGTGACCGTGCGGCCGCCGGCCGTCGCGGGCAGCGCGCCGAAGGCCCGCGTGAGCTGGGACTTGACGGCGGAGGGGTCGCCCGCGGCGTCCGGCTTGCGGAGGGTGCAGGTCAGCGCTGCCTGCGACTGGCCCGTCAGCGCCGAGGCGAAGGCGCGGCCCGTGTCCTCGTGCTGGGCGTACGCCTCGGGGAAGCCGGAGCGCTGGACCTTCTGCGCGGCCTCCGTGATGGACAGGTCCTGGTAGCCGCTGATCTTGACCAGCCCGTCGTAGAACGCGTTCGTCGCGTACTCCGGGTCCATGATCTGCGCCTCGGTGCCCCAGCCCTGGGAGGGGCGCTGCTGGAAGAGGCCCCGGGAGTCCGGGCCGGCGCTGTCGCCGTAGCTGAGATTGCGCAGCTTGGACTCCTGCAGGGCCGTCGCGATCGCGATCGTCGCGGCCCGGGGCGGCAGGCCGCGGCGCACCGAGATGGCGGCGATGAGCGAGGCATTCGCCGTCTGGTCGGTGGCGAGCTGCTGCGGGGAGTCGCCGAGCGGCGCCGTGCAGCCCTCCACGATGGGCTTGTCGTTGCGGTTCAGCACGAGTGAGGTGATGTAGATCCCCACGCCGGCCAGTGCGAGGGCCACGAGGACGGTGAGCGTGCGCCGCAGTCTGCGGGCGTTGGCCATCCGGCGACTCCTTGCTGTGGGCGTGGGGACACAGGCGGCCCAGCGACGTGCGCGGGCCGCCCCAGGACGCGGGGAGCGTCAGTTGGCGTGCAGGGCCTCGTTGAGCTCGACCGTCTGGCCGTTGCGGGGGAGCGCCTCGACCTGGCCCGTCGTCGAGTTGCGGCGGAACAGGAGGTTCGACTGGCCGGAGAGCTCGACGGCCTTGACGACCTTCTCCGCGTTCTCGCCGAACGCGTCCTTGAAGCCGCCGATCCGCACGCGGGTGCCGGCCGTCACGTACAGTCCGGCCTCCACCACGGAATCGTCGCCGATCGAGATGCCCACGCCCGAATTGGCGCCGAGGAGCACGCGCTCGCCGAGCGCAATCCGCTCGCGGCCGCCGCCGGAGAGCGTGCCCATGATGGACGCGCCCCCGCCCACATCCGTCCCGTCGCCCACGACGACGCCCGCGGAGATGCGGCCCTCGACCATGGAGGTGCCCAGCGTGCCGGCGTTGAAGTTGACGAAGCCCTCGTGCATCACCGTGGTCCCCTCGGCGAGGTGGGCGCCGAGGCGGACGCGGTCGGCGTCGGCGATCCGGACCCCGGACGGCACGACGTAGTCGACCATGCGCGGGAACTTGTCCACGCCGAAGACCGTGACCGCGCCGCGGCGCCGCAGACGGGCGCGCGTGGCCTCGAAGCCGGCCGGGTGGCACGGGCCGAAGTTGGTCCACACGACGTTCGGCAGCTTGCCGAACAGGCCGTCGAGGTTGACCGTGTTCGGGCGCACGAGCCGGTGGGAGAGCAGGTGGAGGCGCAGGTAGGCGTCCGCGGTGTCGGCCGGAGCCTGGTCGAGGTCGATCTGGACGAAGACCACCTTGGTCTGCGTGCTCCGATCGGCGTCGGCCCCGTTCTCCGCGGCGTCCACGAGCTCGGCCGGCGCGGCGTCGACGACGGCGTCCGCGAGGTGCTCGGCGGCCTCTCCGAGCGCAGGGGCGGGGAACCAGACGTCGAGCACGGTGGCCTCATCGGCTCCGGTCGCAGAGGTGGCCACGTGGATGGTGGCGAGGCCGAAGCCGTGGGCAGCGCGGGGTGCGGCAGGGGTCTCAGTCATGGTTCCCAGTCTATCGGCGGCCGCGCCCGCGGTCCGCACCGCAGGGGGTGCCAGAAACTATGCTGGGCGGGTGACTTCACCAGCCTCCGCGGACCTTGACCTGACGCAGGACGTCGCCCTCCTCACCGCCGCGCTCATCGATGCCAAGAGCGTCTCGGGCGAGGAGACGGCCCTCGCGGACGCGATCGAGCGCGCGCTGCGCGCCCAGACGTCGCTGTCCGTCGTGCGCGACGGCGACGCGATCGTTGCCCGCTCCGGGCTCGGCCGCAGCGAGCGGGTCATCCTCGCCGGGCACATCGACACCGTTCCGCTCCCCACCGTTGACGGTGCACGGGGAACCGTGCCGTCGTCGTGGGACGGGGAGCCGGGGGAGGGGACGCTGTGGGGGCGCGGCGCGACCGACATGAAGGGAGGCGTGGCGGTCCAGCTCGCCCTCGCCGCCCGCCTGTTCCCCGCCGCCGGGACGCACGACGCCGGCGCCTCGCCTGCCGCACCTGCGTCCCCCGCCCGGGACGTCACCTTCGTGTTCTACGACCACGAGGAGGTGGAGGCCTCGAAGAGCGGGCTGGGACGGCTCGCGGCGAACCACCCCGACCTGCTGGCCGGCGACTTCGCGATCCTCCTCGAGCCCACCAACGGGACGGTGGAGGGCGGCTGCAACGGTACGCTGCGCGTCGAGGCGACGACGGTGGGCGAGGCGGCGCACTCAGCGCGCGCCTGGATGGGCCGGAACGCGATCCACGCGGCCGCCCCAATCCTCGCCCGTCTCGCAGACTACTTTCCGGCGACCGTGACCGTGGACGGGCTCGACTACCGGGAGAGTCTCAACGCCGTGGGGATCTCCGGCGGGACGGCGGGGAACGTGATCCCCGACCGCTGCACCGTCACCATCAACTACCGCTTCGCGCCGGACAAGGGGATCGAGGAGGCCGAGGCTGCGGTGCGGACCCTCCTGGAGGGCTTCGAGGTGGTCCGCACCGATGGCGCTCCTGGTGCCCGGCCGGGCCTGAACCACCCCGCGGCGGCGGCGTTCGTCGCCGTCGTGGGCCGCGACCCGCTGCCCAAGTACGGGTGGACGGACGTGGCGAGGTTCTCCCAGCTCGGGGTGCCGGCGGTCAACTTCGGTCCCGGGGACGCGCTGCTGGCCCACAAGGACGACGAGCGGGTCGAGGCGGCGGCCATCAGGGAGTGCCTCGCCTCCCTCGAGGCCTGGCTCCGGGCCTGAAGCCGTCAGGGAGCCGTTAAAGCCGTCTGGGAGTCACGTCCTGGAAGTCACCTCTAGCGGGTGGACCGCAGGAGGTGACTCCCAGAAGGTGACTCCCAGAAGGGGCCGGCTCAGATCTGCGCTGCGGCGTCCTGCGCTGCCACCATGGCCGTGCCCTTGCGGCCGCCGGACACGCGCGGGCTCCGGCGCAGGCGGCTCTCCGCGAACTTCGCGAGGCCCGAGAGGATCAGGCACATGCCCACGTAGAGCACGCCGGCCACGATCGCCGCGGGGACGATCGGCGAGCCGTACTGTGCCTGCGAGCCGAAGTACTTCGCCTGGAACAGGATCTCGTTGTAGGTGACGATGAAGCCGAGGGCGGTGTCCTTGAGCGTCACGACGAGCTGGGAGATGATCACCGGCAGCATCGAGCGCACGGCCTGCGGCAGCAGGATGGACTGCATCACCTGGGACTTGCGCATGCCGATCGCGAAGCCCGCCTCGCGCTGTCCCTTGGGGAGGGCCTCGATGCCCGCGCGGAACACCTCGGCGAGCACCGAGCCGTTGTAGAGGATCAGCGCGACGACCACGGCCACGAACGGCGGCCAGTTCACGCCGAAGAGCGGCGGGAGCCCGTAGTAGATCATCATCATGAGGATCAGCACGGGGATCGCGCGGAAGAGCTCGGTGAACCAGTGGAACGGGCGGGACACCCAGACGCGGTCGGAGAGCCTGCCGATGGCCAGCACGATGCCGAGCACGAGGCTTCCCACGGCGGCCACCGCGAAGGCGGAGAGCGTCGCGCCGACGGCGTTGAGGAGGGTGCGCTGGACGAGCGGGAACGTGAAGATCTTCCACTTCGCGGCGCTGAACTGGCCGGTCTCCGCGAAGCGCCACACGATGAAGCCGAGGATGGCGAGGATCACGAGCGTGCCCACGACCCCGAGCACGAGGTGGCGGGTGCGGGCCTTGCGGCCCGGGGCGTCGTAGAGGACGGAGCTCATCGGGCCACCTTCCACTTCTTCTCGAAGTAGCGCTGGAGCTGGGCGAGGATCAGGACGAGGATCACGAAGAACAGGGCCACCCAGAGCAGGCCCTCCATCGCGGGGTAGCCGCGCTCGGAGAGGTTCGCCCGGATCGCGCCGGCCTCGGCGACCGAGAAGCCTGCGGCCACGGTCGTGTTCTTCAGAAGGGCGATGAGGACGCTGAAGAGCGGCGGCAGCACCGAGCGGAAGGCCTGGGGCAGGATCACGAGCGTGAGGGTCTGGGTGAACGGCAGGCCGATGGCGCGTGCGGCCTCGGCCTGGCCCACGGGGACCGTATTGATGCCGGAGCGGAGCACCTCGGCCACATAGGTCGCGGTGTACAGGCTCAGGCCGATGGTCGCGGCGGTCATGAAGTCGATCTCCGGGAGGCCGAGCTTCGGGTACCCGAGCGCGAAGAAGAACAGCACGAGGGTCAGCGGCGTGTTGCGGATGACGTTGACGTACAGGGTCCCGAAGGCCCGCAGGGCCGGCACGGGGGAGACACGCATGGCGCCCACGATCGTTCCGAGGATCAGGGCGAACAGCCCGGAGACGACGAACAGGATGACCGTGTTCTTGAATCCGGTGGTGAAGAGGTCGAGATTGTCGAGGAGGGTGCTCACGGCAGCCTTCGCTTTCTAGCAGAAACGGCGGTGGGCGGGGCGCCGAGCGCCCCGCCCACCGTGCCTGTCAGTAGTTGTCGACGGCGGGCTGTGAGACCTTCGTGCCCGACTTGCCGAGCGTCGAGTCGTAGATCTTCTGCCACGTGTCCTTGCCGTTGGTCAGCGTGTCGTTGAAGAACTTCCGCAGCGCCGTGTCGCCCTTCGGCAGGCCGATGCCGTACTTCTCGGTCGTGAACGGCTGGCCGACCACCTTCAGGGTGTCCGGCTCCTGGGCGGCGTAGCCGAGGAGGATGGCCTGGTCGGTCGTGACGGCGTCCGTCTGGCCGTTCTTGAGGGCCTCGACGCACTGCGAGTACGTGTCGAACTCCGTGGTCTTGGTCTGCGGGAAGTTCGCCTTGATGTTCTGGATCGGCGTCGAACCCGTCGCCGAGCAGACGTTCTTGCCCGCGAGGTCCTTCTCGCTGTTGATCGTCGTGTTGTCCTTCTTCACCAGTAGGCCCTGGCCGGTGACGAAGTACGGGCCGGCGAAGTCGACCAGCTTCTTGCGCTTGTCGGTGATGGAGTACGTGCCGACGTAGAAGTTGATGTCGCCGTTCTGGATGGCGGACTCGCGGTTGGCGGAGGGGATCGGCTTGAACTCGATCTTGTCCGTGCCATAGCCCAGCGAGGCGGCCATCCACTTGGCGATCTCGATGTCGAAGCCGCTGTACTCGCCGGTGGCCGCGTCCTTGAACCCGAGCCCGGGCTGGTCCTGCTTGACGCCGATCGTCACCTTGCCGGCGGACTTGATCTTGTCGAACGTCGGGCTGCCGGAGAGGGAGACGTTGCTGGCGACCTTGTACGGGGCGGCCGAGGCCGAGGAGCCGTCGCCGGAACCGCCGGAGCCGCCGGATCCGCCACAGGCGGACAGGGTGAGTGCGAGGGCCGCCGTGGCGGCAGTCAGCACGGCCTTCTTGGTGCGGAAGAGTGCCATGGTGGAGCGTTCCTTTCTTCTCGGGCCGTCGTGGCCCGGGTGCAGGCGGAAGTGATGGAGGGTCAGTGGGTGAGCAGCTTGGAGAGGAAGTCCTTCGCGCGGCTGCTCTGCGGGTTCGTGAAGAACTCCTCGGGCTTGGCCTGCTCGACGATCTGGCCGTCAGCCATGAAGACGACGCGGTCCGCGGCCTTGCGCGCGAACCCCATCTCGTGGGTCACGACGATCATCGTCATGCCCTCCTTCGCCAGCTGCACCATGACGTCGAGCACCTCATTGATCATCTCGGGGTCCAGCGCCGAGGTGGGCTCGTCGAACAGCATGACCTTGGGCTTCATTGCCAGGGCCCGCGCGATGGCCACGCGCTGCTGCTGCCCGCCGGAGAGCTGCGCGGGCAGCTTCGGGGCCTGGTGCCCCACGCCGACCCGCTCGAGGAGTGCCATGGCCTCCTTCTCGGCAGTGGCCTTGTCCACGCCCTTGACCTTCATCGGGCCGAGGGTGACGTTCTCGAGGATCGTCTTGTGGGCGAAGAGGTTGAAGGACTGGAACACCATGCCGACGTCGGCCCGCAGGCGGGCGAGCTCCTTCCCCTCCTCGGGGAGCTTCTTGCCGTCGATGAAGATCTCGCCGTCCTCGATGGTCTCGAGGCGGTTGATCGCGCGGCACAGCGTCGACTTGCCAGAGCCCGAGGGGCCGATGACCACCACGACCTCGCCCTTGCTGACGTCCAGATTGATGTTCTGGAGCACATGGAGCTGGCCGTAATGCTTGTTCACGCCCTTGACAGAGACGAGCGCAGTCGCCGATGTGTCGGTAGTCATAGGGAAAATGTATCGGACAATGAACAGTGCGGCGCGACGGCCTCCGACCGCATGCCTGAATCGTGATTGAAGCGAGACTAGCCTTGGGTGCATGAGCACCGAATCCCAGCCGGGCAGCGAGCCGGGCGCCGCGCAGACCCCGGCACGCAACGGAGGCCACGTCCCGTGGCGGCGGAAGGGCCCGATCGAGCTGCGCAGGCGCCAGACGCAGCAGGGCACCGCGGACCAGCATCTCCTCGACACCAAGGGGGCCGGCCGCTTCGTCCACACCGATCCCTGGCGGGTGATGCGGATCCAGAGCGAGTTCGTCGAGGGCTTCGGCGCTCTCGCGGAGCTGGGGCCGGCGGTGAGCGTCTTCGGCTCTGCCCGCACCAAGCCCGGCACGGTCTACTACGAGACGGGGGTGGCCATCGGGCGCCTGCTCGCCGAGTCCGGAGTGGCCGTCATCACCGGAGGCGGCCCGGGCTCGATGGAGGCGGCGAACCGCGGCGCGGTCGAGGGGTCGGGCACGTCCGTGGGGCTCGGGATCGAGCTGCCCTTCGAGACCGGCCTCAACTCGTGGGTCGACCTCGGGGTGAACTTCCGCTACTTCTTCGCGCGCAAGACGATGTTCGTCAAGTACGCCCACGGCTTCATCGTCCTCCCCGGTGGGCTCGGCACCCTCGATGAGCTGTTCGAGGCCATGGTGCTGGTCCAGACGGGCAAGGTGACGCAGTTCCCGATTGTCCTGGTGGGCTCCGAGTTCTGGAATCCGCTCGTCGACTGGATCCGCGCGACCCTCGTGGGCGAGGGCATGATCTCCGAGTCCGACCTCGACCTCATCGCCGTGGTGGATGACCCGGAGACCGCGGTGGACCACGTCCTCAGGGGCCTCGGCGCCGTGGAGCGCCGCGGGGGCATGTTCGGCAACGCCGATCCCGACTTCGATGAGGATCCGGACATCGAGGGCACGGCGGAGGGCGCGTGAGCTTCTTCCTCGTCTTCGTCGCGATCGTCCTGGCCGGGGGACTCGCGTGGTTCGCCGTAGACGTCGGCCGCGCCTCCTCGGGCCGGCGCCCCGGTGCGCAGGGCAACGGCGCGACGGCGCCCGCACCTCGGGGGCTCGAGGAGCCCCCGACAGGGCTTCCGCCGGTCTACCTGCCCGAGCATCCCAACCCCGAGGACGTGGACGCCGTCCGGTTCGCGCTCGCGTTCCGCGGCTACCGCATGGACCAGGTCGACGAGGTGCTCGCGCGGCTGCGGGACCGCATCGGCGTCCAGGCCGCCCTCATCCACGCGCTCACCGAGCAGCTCAAGTCCGCGAGGGAGCCCCGCGATGATGACTGACGCGATGACGGGCGTCGAGGACAGCCCGGCCACCGCCCGGCCGAGCGCCGTCCACCGTGCCCTGGCCGGCCTGGTGCGCGCCGGCGCGGCCCGTTTCGGAGGGCTGCCGTGGTGGGTGCAGGTCGTGTCGGTGTACGCCGTGAGCCGGGTGGTCAGCTTCTGCATCATCTCCGCGGCAGCGCTCCAGCAGGGCCACAACCCGTGGTTCCCGGCGCAGCCGGACTACTGGCACTTCGTGCAGATCTGGGACTCGGAGTGGTACGGCCGGATCGTCCAGAACGGCTACCCGTCCACGCTCCCGCACACGCCGACCGGGGCCGTGAAGGAGAACGCGTGGGCGTTCTACCCGGTGTACCCGCTGGTCATCCGCGGCCTCAGCAGCGTCTCGGGCCTGCCATGGCAGGCCTGGGCGCAGATCGTCGCCCTGGTCGCCGGGTTCGCTGCCGCCCTGGTCCTGTACCGGCTGTTCCGGCTGCGCGCAGGCCACGACACCGCGCTGTGGGGCGTGGCGTTCGTGGCGTTCTTCCCGGTCTCGGCCATCCTGCAGATCCCGTACGCGGAGTCCCTCGGGCTCCTGTTCCTCGCCTGGGCACTCCTGTGGGTCGTCGAGCGCCGCTACCTCGCCGCGATGCCCGTGGTCGCCGTCATGGCCCTCACCCGGCCCGTCGGCGTGCCGTTCGCGCTCATGCTCGCCGGTGTCTTCCTGGTGCGGGTGGTCCGGCGCCGCAGGGAGGGCACGACGGCGGGCGAGCTGGCGCGGCTGGGGGCCCTCACCGTCGTCGGAGGTGCTGCAGCCGCGGCCTGGCCGGCCATCGCGTGGGCGCTGACAGGAGTCCCGGATGCCTACACGACGACGGAAGCGGTGTGGAGGGGGCAGGACCTCGTGCCGTTCCTGCCGTGGTTCGACACGGGCCAGTACCTCTTCGGCCCGGTCATGGGGCCGATCGCCCCGTTCGTCCTGGTGGTGCTGGGCGCCCTCTACCTCACGAGCGCCCACGTGCGCCGCGTGGGTCTCGAGATGCAGCTGTGGTGCGCCGCCTATGCGCTCTACCTGCTGGCGTTCCTCTACCCGCAGACGAGCACGTTCCGGATGATGCTGCCGCTGGTCCCGCTGGCGCTCGCGGCGGCCGGGCTGTCCCGCTCGCGCGCCTACCGGTGGACGGCGCTCGTGATGTTCGTGCTGCTGCAGATCGTCTGGGTCGTGTGGCTGTGGGTCTGGTTCCCGCTTCCGAGCGGCGGCGACTGGGCGCCGTAGGGGCCCGTGCGATCGGCACGCCCGTTCCGGTCGCTCGCGGGCGCAAGGGGGGCCGGCTGGTAATGTTGTCAGCAGCACATCGTGCGGATGACCGACTGGAGGGGAAGAGCACATGGCAGCCATGAAACCGCGTACCGGGGACGGGCCGATGGAGGTCACCAAGGAGGGCCGGAGCCTGATCATGCGGGTGCCCCTCGAGGGTGGCGGTCGGCTGGTCGTCGAGCTCAACGCCGATGAGGCTGCCGAGCTGCGGGAGTGCCTCGTCGGCGTCACCCAGTAGGGTCGCCGAACGGCCGAGGAACGTTCAAGGGCCGGTCCCAGGGACCGGCCCTTTGTCGTGCCCGGAGCCTCCGCCTCGCAGGGCGGCGGGCGCCTCAGGCCCCCCGCGCCGCCACGATGAGCCCATCGCCGGTCGGCAGGATCGCGGTGGTCAGGCGCTCGTCCGCGCGGAGCGCCCGGTGGAGCTCGCGCAGGCGGACCGTGGTGGGCTCGCGGTGCGCCGGATTGGAGACGCGGTCGCGGTCGAGGGCGTCATTGACGATGAGCAGCCCGCCGGGACGCAGGAGCCTGATCCCCTGCTCTGCGTACAGGAGCGCGTTGGGCTTGTCGGCGTCGATGAAGACAAGGTCGTACGCGCCGTCGGTGAGGCGGGGGAGGACCGCGGCGGCCCGCCCCGGGATGGTGCGCACCCGGCTCGTGAGCAGGCCGGCCTCCGCGAAGGCCTCGCGCGCGGCCTTGAGGTGCTCCACGTCCCGGTCGATCGTCGTGAACACGGCATGGGACGCCAGACCCCTGAGGATGCACAGCCCCGAGACGCCGGCGCCCGAGCCGACCTCCACGGCGGCATGCGCCTTCGACGACGCGGCGAGCACTGTCAGCACCGCGCCGACCCCGGGGCTCACGGCCGTCACGCCCAGGTCGTAGGAGCGCTCCCGGGCCCGGTCCATCACGATGTCCTCGGACGCGAACGCCTCGGTGTAGGACCAGCTGGTGGACTTGTCGGAGGTCATGCCTGCTTTCGCCTCAGTTTCGCTTCACGCGGGGACTCCGCGGTGACGGGGGAGCTGATCAAGCCTATCGTCCCGGGAGCCTGTACGCTGGCGGCGGAACGCCGAGCCAACTCCCAGCCTGCGCTGGAAGAATGGGGTTCCGATCACCAACGGAGCGAAGGCAGGTGTGTGGACGTGTCAGCTGGATCGGCTGCGGCCACCCAGGCCCCCGACGGCCAGGCCCCAGAAGGCCAGCCCTGGGTCCCCCCGACGTGGGAAGAGGTGGTCGCCCAGCACTCCGCGAAGGTGTACCGGCTCGCCTACCGTCTCACCGGCAACCAGCACGACGCCGAGGACCTCACACAGGAGGTCTTCGTGCGGGTGTTCCGTTCGCTGGAGAACTTCAGGCCCGGCACGCTCGACGGCTGGCTGCACCGCATCACCACGAACCTGTTCCTCGACCAGGCCCGCCGCAAGGGCCGCATCCGCTTCGACGCCCTCGCCGAGGATGCGGAGTCCCGCCTGCCCGGGCGGGAGCCCGGGCCGGAGCGCAGCTACGAGATGAACAACCTGGACCTCGACGTCCAGGCCGCCCTCGAAGAGCTCCCGCCCGACTTCCGCGCCGCCGTGGTGCTCTGCGACCTCGAGGGCCTCTCCTACGACGAGGTGGCCGATGCCCTGGGCGTGAAGCTCGGCACCGTCCGCAGCCGGATCCACCGGGGCAGGACGCTCCTGCGCGAGAAGCTGGCGCACCGCGACCCCCGACGGGGTTCCGCGAAGAAGCGCCTCGCGCTCCCGCGTGTGGCCCGCGGCACGCGCTGAGGCGGCCGGATGGGCATGCCACGCTGGAGCAGCCTGCTCCCCGATGACCACCCCGCCTCCGGCGAGCACGTCCGCGGCTGTCCGGACTGCCGGGGACGGCTCGAGACCGAGCGCCGCTACCTCGCGTCCCTGAGGCAGGTGCAGGTTCCGAGCGCCTCCGATGCCCTGCAGGAGCGGCTCCTCGAACGCACCCAGTACCTCGCCGCCCAGGCCGAGCTGGCAGAGCGGACGGCCCCGCGGTCCCGCGCCCGGTGCGCTGTGCGCCTCGGCCTCACGGCCCTGGCGGGCGCGGCCGCGTGCGCCGCTGCGCTCGCGGTGACTGCCTACGCCGTGGCCGGCGATCCTGCCTCCCGCCCGGCCCCCGGCAACGGCGCCGCTGCGCTGGTGCGGACGGCACCCGGCGGAGGGGATGCAGTGCGCCCCGCACCGGGTGCCACGGCCCAGACCGCGGCCCACTCCGATGATCCCCTCGACCGGCTGGGGCGCGGGCTCCTGGTGGTCGTCGGCGCCTCCGGACGCCCCTGACAGAAGGCTCCCCGCTGGAATCGCTGGCCCGCTCGGGCAGAAGGTAGTGTTGCACGCGTGTTCGGAATCAACGGCCCGGAATTCCTCATCCTGCTGGTCATCGGCGTCCTCGTGATCGGCCCCAAGCGGCTGCCCGAATACACCCAGAAGCTCGCCAACATCGTCAAGGAGCTGCGCCGCATGGCCGCCGGGGCGAAGGAGCAGCTCAAGGAGGAAACCGGAGTCGACCTCAGCGAGGTGGACTGGCGCAAGTACGATCCCCGCCAGTACGACCCCCGCAAGATCATCCGGGACGCGCTGCTCGACGACGACGCCCCCAGCGCCACGCCGGCTCCGGCGCCCGCCCTGGCTGCGGCCGCCGGCGCCACCGCTGCCGCCAGCATTCCCGCGCCGCTTGTGGAGCGCCTCCAGGCGGGGGAGAAGGCCCCGTTCGACTCCGAGGCGACCTGACGGCCAGGCCTCAGACGGCCGGGGTCACGCCCAGACGGCGTCCCGACAGGTTCCGGGGCACCGCGGCCAGGCGGTCCGCGATGGTGCGCAGGGCCACGGCCGCCGGGGAGCCCGGATCGCTGAGGACAATCGGGGTGCCGGCATCGCCGCCCGCGCGCAGGCCCACGTCCAGGGGCACCTGGCCCAGCAGTGGGACCGGGGTGCCGAGCGCCGCGGTCAGCCGTTCGGCGACTCGCTGCCCGCCGCCGGAGCCGAAGACCTCCATCACGGTCCCGTCCGGGAGCGTCAGGCCCGACATGTTCTCGATCACGCCCGCGACCCTCTGACCGGTCTGCGCCGACACCGTCCCCGCCCGCTCGGCGACCTCTGCCGCGGCCGCCTGCGGCGTGGTCACGACGAGCAGCTCGGCGTTCGGCAGCAGCTGCGAGACCGAGATGGCCACGTCCCCGGTGCCCGGGGGCAGGTCGAGGAAGAGGACGTCGAGGTCACCGAAGTACACGTCGCCGAGAAACTGCTCGAGCGCACGGTGCAGCATGGGCCCGCGCCACACCACGGGCTGGTTGCCCTGGACGAACATGCCGATCGAGATCACCTTCACGCCGTGCGCGAGAGGAGGCAGGATCATGTCGTCCACCTGGGTGGGCGTGCCCGTGGCCCCGAGCAGGCCGGGCACTGAGAAGCCGTGCACATCCGCGTCGACGATCCCGACCCGCAGCCCGCGCGCGGCGAGCTCGCACGCGAGGTTCACGGTGACCGATGACTTGCCCACGCCGCCCTTGCCGCTCGCGACGGCGAAGACCTTGGTCAGCGAGTCCGGCCGGCTGAAGGGGATGCCCCGCCCGGGGCGGAGGCGCTCCTTGAGCTCCTTGCGCTGCTCGGGGGTCATCACGTCGAGGTCGACGGCGGTCTCCTCCACGCCGGGGACGGAACGGAGTGCGGCGGTCACATCCTGCTCGATGGTGCCCCGGAGCGGGCACCCCGCGATGGTGAGGAGCACGCCCACGGTGACCCGGCCGCCGTCGACCGTCACCGAGCGCAGCATGCCGAGCTCGTCGATGGGCCGGCGCAGCTCCGGATCGAGGACGCCGTGCAGGGCCGCGCGGACGGCTTCCTCGGACACGCGGCTCATTCGGCGACCCCGCTTTCGCGCACCCGGGGGATCTGCTGCGTCCGGGGGCCGCGCTGGCGGCGGTCCCTGCGGGCCTTGGCCCCTTCGGACCGGTCCTCGATGTCCGGCTCGTCCTGGTCGGCGGAGAGGTCCTCGAGGAGGGAGCGCAGCTCGCCGCGCACGAAGTCGCGGGTCGCCACCTCGCGCAGGGCGAGGCGCAGCGACGCGAGCTCCCGCGTGAGGTACTCGGTGTCGGCGAGGCTGCGCTCGTTGCGCGAACGGTCCTGCTCGATCTGGACCCGGTCCCGGTCATCCTGCCGGTTCTGCGCCAGGAGGATCAGGGGTGCGGCGTACGAGGCCTGGAGCGAGAGCAGGAGGGTGAGCAGGGTGTAGTTCAGCGACCGCGGGTCGAACTGCATCGTCTCGGGGGCAAAGGTGTTCCAGCCCAGCCAGACCACGCAGAACAGCGTCATGTAGAGCAGGAAGCGCGGCGTCCCCATGTAGCGGGCGAAGCTCTCGGCGAAGCGGCCGAAGGCATCCGGGTCGGGACTGAGACGGGGGATGAGCCTGCTTCGCTGCTCGAGGGGTGTGTCCAGACCGGGCAGCTTGCGGGGCTCAGCCAAAGCGTCCTCCGAACTTCTTCACAGGCTCGCCGTCCTCGTGCACGCGCCAGTCGTCGGGCAGGAGGTGATCGAGGAGGTCGTCGACGGTCACCGCCCCCACAAGACGGCCGTCCGCGTTGACGACGGCCAGCGAATTGAGGTTGTACTGGGCCATCGTGCGGGCCACATCGCTGATCGAGTCGAGGTCCTTCATCGGCTCGAGGTTCTTGTCCACGATCGAGCCGAGCTGCTCCGGCGGGGCGCTGCGCAGGAGCTGCTGGATGTGCACCGTGCCGAGATAGCGGCCCGTGGGCGTCTCGAGCGGCGGCCGGCAGATGAAGATCGCGGAGGCCAGGGCAGGGCTCAGCTCCTCGCGCCGCACGTGGGCCAGCGCCTCGGCGACCGTCGCCTCGGGGGGCAGGATCACCGGGACGGGCGTCATGACGGAGCCGGCGGTGCCCTCGTCGTACTGCAGGAGGCGGCGGACGTCCTCGGCATCCTCGGGCTCCATGAGCTGGAGCAGCTCCTCGGCCTTCTCCGCGGGGAGGTCCGCGAGGAGGTCGGCGGCGTCGTCCGGGTCCATCTCCTCGAGCACGTCCGCGGCACGCTCGAGGTCGAGGGCCGAGAGGATCTCCACCTGGTCGTCCTCGGGGAGCTCCTGGAGCACATCGGCGAGGCGCTCGTCCTGCAGCTCGGCGACGACCTCGAAGCGCCGCTGGTCGCTCATCTCCTGCATGGCGTCGGCGAAGTCGGCCGGCTTGAGGTCCTCGTGCGTGGCGAGGAACTGCGCGGCGCCGCGGGCCAGCCCGGCTGCGTGCCGCGTGTCTTCCCAGTCGACGAGGACCGTCTCGCCGCGCCGGAGGCTCCGGAGGCCGCGTCCGGGCATGAGGCGGCGGACGAAGAGCTTGCTCACGAGCCAGTCGCCGTTGCGCTGCTGGTCCATCGCGAGGTCCTCGATCGCGGCCTGGCTGCCGTCCTCGACGAGGACCACGTGCCGGTCGAACATGTCGCCCAGCACGAGCTGCTCCGCGCCGCGCTGCTCGAACCGGCGCAGGTTGATCAGCCCGGTCGTGATGATCTGGGACTGGTCCATGCTGGTCACGCGCGTCATCGGCACGAACACCCGGCGCTTGCCCGGCACTTCGACGACGATCCCCACCGCCTGCGGGGGGCGGCCGCCGCGGGGAAGGACGACGACGTCGCGCAGCCGCCCGACCCTGTCTCCTGCAGGGTCGAAGACGTCGAGGCCGAGCAGCCTGGCGACGAAGACACGGGTGGGGGTCCAACTCACCCGTCTAGGCTACTCCAGAGCAATCTCACCGCTCACTCTGAGCGGAAAGCGGCACGCCGTGCAGCAAGACGGGTAAGAATAGGGACATGTCCAACATGTTCGGTTCCGCCAAGCCCGCTGACGAGGCCCGCACCCTCCCGCAGGGCGAAACCGTCGGTTCCTATACCTCCTACCTGGATGCACAGAAGGCGGTGGACTACCTCGCGGACCAGCAGTTCCCCGTCGAGCTGGTCGCCATCGTCGGCAACGACCTCAAGCTCGTCGAGCGGGTGACCGGGCGGCTGAGCTACCCGCGTGTCGCGCTCAACGGAGCCCTCAGCGGCATGTGGTTCGGCCTCTTCGTGGGGGTGCTGCTCTCCTTCTTCACTCCGAACGGCAGCTACTTCTCCATCATCACCTCGGTGCTCATGGGTGCTGCGTTCTTCATGCTCTTCGGCATCGTCACGTACGCGATGCAGCGCGGCAAGCGCGACTTCACCTCCACGAGCCAGGTGATTGCGAGCAACTACGACGTCGTGGTGGGCCACGAGGTGGCCCATGAGGCACGCAGGCTCCTCGCCCAGCTGCCCATGGGGCAGGGCATGGCCCACGGCAGCTGGGGCCACGGCGGCTACAGCCAGGGCCAGTCCGGGCAGGGAGGCCAGTACGGGCAGGGAGGCCAGTACGGCCAGGGAGGCTACGGCCAGCACGGGCAGGACTGGGGCCAGGGCGGCTACCACCAGGGCGGCCAGGGCCATCAGGGCTACGGCGACCAGGGCTACGGCCAGCAGTGGCAGCCCCCGCAGCAGGAGGAGCCGAAGCGCCCCACCGGCTGGACGGACCCGTACGGGGTGAACGCCGGGCAGCCCTCGGGCCAGCCGGGGCAGCCCCAGGCGCAGCAGCCCCCGCAGCCGGCACCCGAATCGCGTCCGGGCATCCACGACCTGCCCGACGGGCGCCCGCAGTACGGGATCCGCATCGAGCCGGAGCACACCCAGCAGCACCAGGGCGCAGTGCCCGCCCACGGCGCCGGGGAGCAGGAGGCCCACGGTGGCCAGGAGGCCCAGGGCGGCCAGGAGTCCCAGGGTCGCCAGGAGTCCCACGGCTCCCACGCCCTCGGCGAGGAGGCCGCCGGCGAGCAGGAGGCCCGCGACGACGAGGGCCGGCCGCGGCACGACGGCGACTCCCGCCAGGGCGAGTAGCGCGTCCCAGCGCACCGGCAGCCACAGAGAACCGGCACAGCAAGGGGCGCCGGCCGGAAGAACCGGCCGGCGCCCCTTGCTGTGCCTGCGCAGGACCTGGTGCCCGCCCCTGAAGCGGGCGGGCGGACGTCAGCGCAGCGAGGCCATCCAGGCTTCGACGTCGTCCGGCGTGCGGGGGAGGGCCGCGCTGAGGTTCACCGGGCCCTCGGCGGTCATGAGGATGTCGTCCTCGATGCGCACACCGATGCCGCGGTACTCGGCCGGAATCGCGAGGTCCTCCGCCTTGAAGTAGAGGCCGGGCTCGATCGTGAACACCATGCCGGGCGCGAGCTCGCCGTCGAGGTAGAGCTCGCGACGTGCCTGCGCGCAGTCGTGCACGTCGAGGCCGAGATGGTGGCTCGTCCCGTGGGGCATCCACCGGCGGTGCTGCTGGCCGGCATCCGAGAGCGCCTCCTCGGCGGAGACGGGGAGGATGCCCCACTCCTCGAGGCGCGCGGCGAGGACCTCCATGGCCGCGGCGTGGATCTGGCGGAACTTCACACCGGGCCGCGCCGCGGCGAACGCGGCTTCCGCGGCGTCGAGGACGGCCTGGTACACCCGGCGCTGGACCTCCGAGAACGTCCCGCCCACGGGCAGGGTGCGGGTCACGTCCGCGGTGTAGAGGGACTCGGCCTCCACCCCGGCATCGACCAGCAGGAGCTCGCCCTCGCGGACGGGGCCGTTGTTGCGGATCCAGTGCAGCACGGTGGCGTTGTTGCCCGACGCGGCGATCGTCTCGTAGCCGAGGTCGTTGCCCTCCTCCCGCGCCTTCGCGAAGAACGCCCCCTCGACCACGCGCTCGCCGCGGCGGTGGGCCACGGCGCGGGGAAGGGCCCGAATGATCTCCTCGAAGCCTGCCGCGGTCGCGGCGACGGCCTCCCGCATCTGGGCGACCTCCCACTCGTCCTTGGCCAGACGGAGCTCGGACAGTGCCTCGGCGAGCTGGTCGTCGAGGGCGTCGAACACGGACAGGTCCAGCGGCTCGGGGTCCATGGCGGTGTTGTAGCGGGCGGTGTCCACGAGGGCGTCGATGTCCTCGTGGACCTTGCGGACCAGGCGCACCGAGATGCCGCCGATCGCGGGGGCGCCCACGCCCTTGGTCAGCGCGGCCTCCAGGCCGTCGAGGTGCGCGGTGGCGATGCCCAGCCGGGCCTCGAGCTCGGCGAGCGTGGGGCGTGCGCCGATCCAGAACTCCCCGGAACGGGCGTCGCCGTAGAACTGCTCGGTGTCCCGTCCGGCGAGCGGGCGGAAGTACAGGGTGGCGCTGTGGTGGCCGCCGTCGTCGCCCGTCCCCTCGTCGACGGGTTCGAGGATGAGCACGGCGTCGGGCTCGTGGTCCACCCCGAGCCCGGTCAGGTGCGCGAACGCGGAGTGGGGGCGGAAGCGGTAGTCGGTGTCGTTCGAGCGCACCTTCAGCGGGCCGGCAGGGATGACCAGGCGCTCGCCGGGGAACCGCTCGGAGATGGCGCGGCGGCGCCGGGCGGTGTACTCGGCGACCGCGTCCCGGCCGGGCAGGGACCCCTCTGCCGGCGCCCAGCCGGAGGCCATGAAGGCCTTGAATGCCTCGGAGGTGGGCCGCTGGGACCGGTTGTTCACCCGGTCGTCGATCGGCTGCGCCTGCTGCTGGACGGTGGGATCTGGAACTGCGGGATCTGAAACACTCACTTCTTCATTCTTCCATCGGGGTGCGCGTTGTCCAGAGGCCCCGTGCACGTCCCCGGGCTATCGTGGGGGCGTGAGGATCGATCTGCACGCCCACTCGACGGTGTCCGACGGCACCGAGACCCCGGCCGAGCTCGTCGGAGCGGCCGCCGAGGCAGGCATCGACGTCCTGGCGATCACGGACCACGACTCGACCTCGGGCTGGGACGACGCGGGAGCGGCGGCGCGGCGCCTCGGGGTGGCCCTCGTGCCAGGCATGGAGGTCTCCTGCCGCACCCCCGAGGGCATCAGCGTCCACGTCCTCAGCTACCTGCACGACCCCGCGCATCCCGGCCTCCTCGAGGAGGTCACCAAGGCCCGGGACGCGCGGCTCTCCCGCGCCGAGCACATGGTCTCGCTCCTCGCCGAGGACTACCCGCTCTCGTGGGACGACGTCACGCGCCACGTGGCCCCCGGGGCCACGGTGGGCCGGCCGCACATCGCCGATGCCCTCGTCGCGGCAGGCCTCGTCGGCGACCGCACCGAGGCGTTCGCCACAATCCTGTCCTCCCGCTCGCGGTACTTCGTGCAGCACTATGCGCCCGAGCCCGCCCTGGCCGTCTCCCTGATCCGCGCCGCCGGGGGAGTGCCGGTGTTCGCCCACCCCGTGGCGTCGGCCCGGGGCCGCACGGTCGGGGAGCCGGTCTACCGGGCCATGATCGAGGCAGGGCTGGCCGGGCTCGAGGTCTACCACCGCGACAACCCGGAGGACCGCCGCCCGTTCCTGCTCGGCCTGGCCGCCGAGAACGGCCTCTTCGTCACCGGATCGTCCGACTACCACGGCGCGGGCAAGCCCAACCGGCTCGGCGAGTTCACCACCTCGGCCGAGGCGCTCGGCGAGATCGAGCGCCAGGGGCGCGGCACCGCCGTCGTGCGCTAGGCCGTGCCCCCGCCCGCGGTGACCACCCGCGCGGACGGGAGCCGTCCGGCCATGACCTCGACGGCCTGCGGGTTCTCGTCGACGCACACGAACCGCCGGCCGAGCCGCTGGGCGACCGCGCCGAGCGTGCCGGAGCCGGCGAAGAAGTCCAAGACCCAGTCCCCGGGGCGGCTCGAGGCCGTCACCATGCGCCGGACGAGGCCCTCGGGCTTCTGCGTCGGGTAGCCCGTCTTCTCCCGGCCGGTGGGGGAGACGATCGTGTGCCACCACACGTCCGTGGGCAGCTTGCCGAGCTCGCGCTTCTCCGGCGTGACGAGGCCCGGCGCCATGTACGGCTCACGGTCCACCTCGGCCGCGTCGAAGTGGTACTGGGCAGGGTCCTTGACGTAGACGAGCACGTTGTCGTGCTTCGTGGGCCAGCGCCGCTTGGTCCGCGCGCCGTAGTCGTAGGCCCAGATGATCTCGTTGAGGAAGCAGTCCCGGCCGAAGATCGCATCCAGCATGACCTTGGCGTAGTGCGCCTCGCGGTAGTCGAGGTGCAGGTACAGCGTGCCGTCCTGCGCGAGCAGCCGCCACGCCTCGACGAGCCGCGGCTCGAGGAACGCCCAGTAGTCGCTGAACGCGTCGTCGTAGCGGTGCAGCGCGCCCTTGATGGTCTCGTAGCGCTGGCCGGAGAACCCGATGCGGTCCCCGGCCGAGCTGCGCACCATGCTCAGCTCCTGCCGCTTCTGCGAGCGGCCGGTGTTGAACGGCGGGTCGATGTAGACCATGGTGAACGAGCCGTCGGGCAGGGCCGGGAGCACTGCGGCGTTGTCGCCGTGGACCACGAGGTCGGGGCCGTCGGGGGACCACAGGCCCCCCGACGACCCGCGGGGGCGGGCAGCCGCCACGGGGCCTACTCGGCCTCGGTGCGGGCAACCACCTCGCCGTTGCGGCGGCGGGTCCGACGACGGCGGGCTGCCGCCACGCCGCGGTCCACCGACGCGCCGTCCGCCGCCGAGTCCGTGAGGTGCACCGCCAGGGCGGCGGACTCGCGGCGCGGGCGCTCGTTCTGGGTGCCGGCGGCCTCCGGCGCGCCCTCGGCCACACCGCGACGACGACGGCGGCGGCGGCCCTCGCCGCCTGCCTCGCCGCCCGCGGTGGTGGAGGCGTGCTCTGCCTTCTCGGGCCGCTCTGCCTTCTCTGCCCTCTCGGCATGCTCGCCGCCGCGGCCCCTGCCGCCGTGGCGGCCGCGGCCCTCGGCGTCCTCACGCCGGTCCTTGGCGCCGCGGGAGCGCTTCTTCCCTCCGGGCTCACCCAGGTCCTCGAGCTTCTCGCCCGCAAGGCCCTCGAGGACGCGCTTGTTGCGCGGGAGCCGGCCCTTGGTGCCCGCGGGGATGTCCAGGTCGGTGTAGAGGTGCGGCGAGGACGAGTACGTCTCCACGGGCTCCGGCACATCGAGCCCGAGGGCCTTGTTGATGAGCGTCCAGCGGGGGACGTCATCCCAGTCGACGAACGTCACGGCGGTGCCCTTGTGGCCGGCGCGCCCGGTGCGGCCCACGCGGTGGAGGTAGGCCTTCTCGTCCTCGGGGCACTGGAAGTTGATCACGTGGGTGACGTCCTCGACGTCGATGCCGCGGGCGGCGACGTCGGTCGCGACGAGGACGTCCACCTTGCCGTGGCGGAAGGCCCGCAGGGCCTGCTCGCGGGCGCCCTGGCCGAGGTCGCCGTGGATTGCCGCGGCCGCGAAGCCGCGGTCGATGAGCTCCTCGGAGAGCTTCGCGGCGGTGCGCTTGGTCTTCGTGAAGATGATGGTCCGGCCGCGGCCCTCGGCCTGCAGGATCCGGGCCACGACCTCGTCCTTGTCCAGGTGGTGCGCGCGGTAGATGACCTGGCGGATGTCCTTCTTGGTCACCGAGTCGTCGTTCGGGTCCGAGGCGCGGATGTGCGTGGGCTGCGTCATGTAGCGGCGCGCCATCGCGACGACCGGGCCGGGCATGGTCGCCGAGAACAGCAGCGTCTGCCGGACCGCGGGGACGGCGCCCATGAGCGTCTCGACGTCGGGAAGGAAGCCGAGGTCCAGCATCTCGTCGGCCTCGTCGAGGACGATCATCCGGACGTTCTTGAGGTTGAGGTGGCGCTGGCGGTGCAGGTCGATGAGGCGGCCCGGGGTGCCGACCACCACCTCGACGCCCCGCTGGAGGGCCTCGATCTGCGGCTCGTAGGCGCGGCCGCCGTAGATGACCTCGACGCGCAGCGAGGTGCGCTTGCTGGCGGTCTGCAGGTCCTTGCTCACCTGCACCGCGAGCTCGCGCGTCGGGACCACCACGAGGGCCTGGGGAGCGCCGGGAACCGGGAGCTTCGCGTAGTCCGGGTGCTCCACCGGGAGCGTGCGCTGCAGCGCGGGGATGCCGAAGCCGAGGGTCTTGCCCGTGCCGGTCTTGGCCTGGCCGATGATGTCGTGGCCGCCGAGGGCCACCCCGAGGGTCATCGACTGGATCGGGAACGGGTTCAGGATTCCGGCATCCGCAAGGGACTGGGCGATCTCCGGGGCCACTCCGTAGTCGGAGAACGTCTTCTGGCTCTCCTGGCGGACGGGGGCGTCGTTGGTGATCGTCTCCTCGGTCTCGATCGTCTCGGTTCCCGAGTCGTCGGTCAGGAGTTCATGCGTGTGGACTTCGTTCATAGGGAAAGGGTCCCTCTCCATCGGGGCCCGAGCGGGTCTCGCTCAACAGAGCGCCACAGCCATGACTGCGTGGGGCATCTGGAGCAGGAGCGCGCGCCGGCCATCCAGCGGAAGCCGATCGCGGGCTATCAAGGTGCCGGCACCGGCCGGCGGGTGAAAAGAGGATCGCATCAGGACGATCGGGCATCCAATAACTCTCCAACGATACCGCGCCGGAGGTGACATCCGTGAATCGAGGGCTGGACACGGGCAAATGTCCTGCCTGGCGGATTGAAGCCGACGGAGGACGGGTACCGGTGGGAGCGTGAGCCGATGCGACACGACTCGCGTTTCTGGTGATTCATCAGTCAATCCACTCCACCGATTTCTAGGAGCTGTAAGACATGAGAACACGCATTCTCGCCCCGCTCGTCACGGCCGCGATGGCCGGAGGACTCCTCGTCTCCGTCGCGGGCCCCGCGACGGCCGCGAGTCCCCAGCCGCAGACTGTGGCGGCCTCCCCGGCCGCCGCTGGGCCGGCAGCTGCCCAGACGCCGTCGACGTCCTTCATCACGCAGACGGTCACCGACGCGGCCGGCAACGTCGTAGGGACCCTGACGGGCACCTTCACCCCGACGCAGTTCGTGAACCAGAATGGGCAGCTGGCGGCCCAAGGTCTGGTCACGGGCACGCTGACAAATGCCACCACCGGCGCCACCACGCCCGTGAGCACCACGGCCACGGCCCTCGTGACCAACGCTGCCTCGGGCGGAACCTGCAACGTCCTCAGCCTGACGCTCGGGCCGCTGCACCTGGACCTGCTGGGCCTCGTCGTCGACCTCAACCAGGTCAACCTGAACATCACCGCGCAGAACGGCCCCGGCAACCTGCTCGGCAACCTGCTCTGCAGCGTCGCCGGCCTGCTGGACAACGGCACCGGCCTCCAGGGCGTGCTGAACATCCTCAACGGCCTCCTGTCCGGCCTGTAGGCACCTTCCGGTTCCCGCAGGAACACCGCGAGGGGCGGTGCCGCGTGTGCGGCACCGCCCCTTCCCTGTGCCCAGACCCTTCCCGGTGCTCAGGCCAGCTCGAACAGGACCTTCCGGGTCGTCACGTCCGCGTGGACGAGCCGCACGCGCACGGCGGTCCCGGACTCCATCTCGCCCTCGCACCGTGCCGTCACGGGCGGCTCGGCGAGCTGGACGGTGCCGAACGGCCGGGCCTGCTGCGGCTGCTGCCCGTTCTGGGAGCTAGCGATCCGGTCGAGGGGCTGCTCCGGGCGGCCGTTGCGCGCGGGCACGGGGCTGCCGGCGGCCGGCGTTGAGCCCGAGACCACCACGGCGTCGAATTCCCGCCCCACCGACGTGACGAGCAGGGCGGCCTCGACGAGGTCGAGGGAGGCCCGCTCGACCCGGGCCGCGAGCTGGTCCGAGGCCGCCATGAGGGCCGGCAGCCGGGGAAGGGCCGCCCGCACCCACTCCGGCACGTCGCGCCCGTTCGCGAGCGCCTCGCAGAGCACGAGCACGAACCGGTCCACGAGCCTGCGCAGCGGGGCGGTGGTGTGCGCGTAGGGTGCCGCGATGGCGGCCTGGAGGTGCTCGGCGGGCACGTCGCCGTCGAACGGGGTGTAGGCCGCTCCGCGGAAGAGCGCCGCCGCGGCGTACAGGATCGCGAGGTGGCGGGGCTCGGCGGCGTCGAGTGTGCGGAGGTACTCGCCGTAGGGGACGGAGCCGTCCCACGGCGCGCCGAGCGCCTGGGTCTGGCGGCGGAAGTGCCGCAGCGACTTCTCGTCCGGGCCGGGCATGGTGCGCAGGATCCCGATCCGGCCCTCGATCATGAGGCTCGCGGCGGCCATGCCGGTCATGAGGGAGATCTGCGCGTTCCAGTCCTCGACCGGACGTGGTCCGCGTGCGTCGATCCGGTAGCCGCCGTCCTCGGCCGGGACGATCTCCTGCTCCGGAAGGTTCAGGCTCGCGCCCCCGCGGCGGCGTTCGAGCTCCACCCGCTTCAGGCCCACCTCGCGCAGCAGCATCAGCGGCTCGGCCGCGGTCCCGGCGTCGATCTGCTCCTGCACCTCGGCGTAGCTGAGCTTCGCCCGGCTGCGTACGGTGGCGCGGGTGAGGCCGACGCCGGCCACCTCGCCGTCCGCGTCGAGGCTGAAGTCCCACACGAACGCGCCCCGGACCTCGTCCGCGAGGAGGCTGCCGGCGTCGTCCGAGATGTCGCGCGGGTGCAGCGGGACCTTGGCATCCGCCGCGTAGATGGTCTGCCCGCGCCGGCGGGTCTCGGCGTCGAGGGGACCGTCCGGACGGACGAACGCGGGGACGTCCGCGATCGCGTAGCGCACCCGGTACCCGCCGCCGTCGCGCTCGATGTGGACGGCCTGGTCCAGGTCCGTGGACGTGGGCGGGTCGATCGTGACGAAGCCGATCCCGGTCGCGTCCTCGGCGGGCAGCGTGAGGGCTGCGATGGCCGCCTCGGCGTCGGCGAGGGCCTCGGCGGGGTAGGCGTCGGCGAGCTTGAACTCCTCCCGCAGGGCCGCGAAGGCCGCCGCGAGCACACTGCCGCTGGACGCTGCCTTCTCCCCGGCTGCGGCGGCGGCCGGCTTCGGGGTCAGCGAATAGTGCGCCATGGGCGCCAGCCTAGTCCCGACTAGCCTTCGTGGAGCCGAAGCGCCGCGGGTGGGCGGGGAAGACCCCGAGGATGCGCAGCTGGGTCGAGAAGAACTCGAGCTCCTCGAGCGCCCGGGCGAGCGCCGGCTCGTCGGGGTGGCCCTCCACATCGACCATGAACATGGTCGCCGCGAACCGGCCCTCGACCATGTAGCTCTCGAGTCGGGTCATGTTGACGCCGTTGGTCGCGAACCCGCCGAGAGCCTTGTACAGGGCCGCGGGGATGTTCCGGACCCGGAACACGAAGCTGGTCACGTACTGCGAGCCGTCGGCCTGCGGGTACTCGCGCGGCGGGGCGAGGACCACGAAGCGGGTCGTGTTGTGCTGCTGGTCCTCGATGTCGCTCGCGAGGACCGTGAGCCCGTAGCGCTCGGCCGCGAGCGGCGGGGCGATCGAGAGCTTGGCCGGATCCCCCCACTCGGCGACCTCGCGCGCCGAGCCCGCGGTGTCGCCGGCCACGACGGGGGTCAGCCCGTGGGCCCGGATGAAGCCGCGGCACTGCGCGAGCGCGTGCACGTGGGAGTGCACCTCCCGTGCGCCCTCGATCGTGGCGCCGGGGACGCCGAGGAGGCTGAAGCGGATGCGCAGGAAGTGCTCGCCGACGATCTGCAGGGGAGTGTCGGGCAGGAGCAGGTGGATGTCCGCGACCCGTCCGGCCACGGTGTTGTCGATCGGGATCATCGCCAGGTCCGCCTCGCCGCCGGTCACCGCCGCGAACGCGTCCTCGAAGGTCGCGCACGCGAGGGTCTCGGCGTTGGGGTAGGCCTCGAGGGCGGCCATGTGCGAGTTGGCACCGGGCTCGCCCTGGTACGCGACCGTCGTCATGGGCGCGGTGCGGCGGGAGCGGGCTGGGGGAGCTCGGCGCGGAGGCGGGCGGCGGCGTCGGCGGGATCGTCGGCGTCGGTGACGGCGCGGACGACGACGACTCGGCTCGCCCCCGCCTCGACCACCTGGGCCACGTTCGTGTGGTCGATCCCGCCGATGGCGAACCACGGCAGCGGCGAGAGGCCCGCCTCGAGCGCCTCGCGGGTGCGGCGCGCCGCGTGCTCCACGATCCCGAGGCCCACGGCGGCCCGGCCCGGCTTGGTCGGCGTGGCCCAGAGGGGGCCGGTGCAGAAGTAGTCGAGGCGCGCCTGGGCCGAGGACTCGGGGCTCTGCGCGTGCGCGATCGCGGTGTCGACGAGCTCGGGGGAGTTGGTCGAGAGGCCCACGAGCACAGACTGGTCCACGACGCGGCGGATCGCGCGGAGGGGCAGGTCCTTCTGGCCGACGTGGAACACGGGCGCCCCGGAGAGCAGGGCGATGTCCGCCCGGTCGTTCACGGCCCACAGCTTCCCGTGCCGCTCGGCGACCGCGCGCAGGACCTCGAGGAGCTCGAGCTCCTCGGCCGCCTCGATCTGCTTGTCGCGGAGCTGGATGATGTCCACCCCCCCGGAGAAGGCGGCGTCGAGGAAGGACTCGAAGTCGCCGCGGTCCCTGCGGGCATCGGTGCACACGTACAGCTGGGCGTCGGCGAGGAGCATGGAACTAGACTAGTGCCCAGTACTGCGGGAGCCCGCCAGTGTGAACTGCGCCAGGGCTGAGAGGGCCAGAGCCGACCGCTGCACCTGATCCGGGTCATGCCGGCGGAGGGAAGGAACCATGGAGAGCACGGACGCGCCCGGGACGACGCGGAACCCGGGCGACGTCGCCGACGTCATCGTCATCGGGGCCGGGGTGATCGGCCTGGGCATCGCCTGGACTGCCGCCCGCTCGGGCCGGCGCGTCGTCGTCGTCGACCCTGCGCCGGGCACCGGCGCGAGCTTCGCGGCGGCGGGCATGCTCGCCGCCGTCAGCGAGTACCACTACCAGGAGGAGGCCCTCCTCGGCCTCATGCTCGACTCCGCCCGGCGCTGGCCGGAGTTCGCCGCGGCCGCGGGCCCCGACTGCGGCTACCTCGCCACCCCGACCCTGTGCCTCGCGGCCGACGCCGCGGACCGCCAGGCGTTCGCCGACCTCAGGGCGGCCCAGGAGGCGCACGGCCTCGCCGTCCAGCCGCTCACCGTCCGCGAGGCTCGGAAGGCCGAGCCGCTCCTGGCCCCCGGCATCGCCGGCGCCTTCACGATCGAGGCCGACCACCAGGTCGATCCGCGGCGCCTCGTCGCGGCCCTGCTCGGCCGGCTCGGCGACGACGCCCTCGTGCCGGCCCGCGCGGCGTCGCTCGCGTGGGACGGCGGCCGGGTGGCCGGCGTCGTGCTCGAGGACGGGCAGGAGCTGCGCGCCGCCGAGACGGTGGTGGCCAACGGGCTGGGCGCCCGCGACCTGGGCGGCCTCCCGGTAGCCCTGCCGCTGCGGCCCGTCTACGGGGACATCCTGCGCCTGCGGGTGCCCGAGGCGCTCCGGCCGCTCGTGACGGCGACCGTCCGCGGGCTCGTCCGCGGGCGTCCCGTCTACGTGGTCCCGCGCGAGGACGGGACGGTGGTGATCGGCGCAACCCAGCGCGAGGACGGCTCCGGTGCCGTCTCGGCCGGCGGGGTCTACGAGCTGCTGCGCGACGCCCAGGCTCTCGTGCCCGCCGTGGCCGAGCTCGAGCTGACCGAGACCACCGCCCGCGCGCGCCCCGGGACACCGGACAACGCGCCTCTGCTCGGGCGCGTCGGGAACGTGCCCGGACTCATCGTGGCCACGGGGTTCTTCCGTCACGGCGTGCTCCTCACGCCCGCCGCGGCCGAGGTGTGCCGCCAGCTGCTCGAGGGGCGCACGGACCCCCAATGGGACTCGTTCCGGCCCGACAGATTCGCCTCGCAGCCCGCGAGGATCCCGGCCGTCTCGGCGGCAGAGAGAGGAGGCAGCTGATGCAGGCGACTGACCGCATCACCGTCAACGGCGAGCAGCGGGAACTCCCGCAGCCGTCCACCGTGCTGGCCCTCGTGTCCGCCACGACCGGCCGCGCCCTCGAGCACAACGGCAGGCCGGCCGACGGCGGGCGCCTCGGCGTCGCCGTCGCCCTCAATTCCGAGGTGGTCCCGCGCGGAAGCTGGGCGACCACCACGCTCGCGGCGGGCGACGCCGTCGAGCTCGTCACAGCGATGCAGGGAGGCTGAGATGACGCAGGCACACATCCGGGACGAGAGCACGGCGCTCGACGACGACCCGTTCGTGGTGGACGGCGTGCGGCTGGGCTCGCGGCTCATCATGGGCACCGGCGGGGCGCCCAGCCTCGACGGGCTCGGGGAGGCGCTCGAGGCGTCCGGCACGCAGCTGACCACCGTGGCGATGCGCCGCTATTCGCCCGCCGAGCAGGGGTCCCTCTTCCAGCTCCTGCTGGAGCGGGGCATCCGCGTCCTGCCCAACACCGCCGGGTGCTTCACCGCACGCGACGCCGTGCTCACGGCCGAGCTTGCCCGCGAGGCGCTCGAGACCGACTGGGTCAAGCTCGAGGTCATCGCGGACGAGACGACGCTCCTCCCGGACCCGATTGAGCTCGCCGATGCGACCGAGCAGCTCGTGGGCCGGGGCTTCAAGGTGTTCGCGTACACGAACGACGATCCCGTGCTGGCGCGCCGGCTCGAGCAGCTGGGCGCCGTCGCCGTCATGCCCCTCGGCGCGCCGATCGGGACCGGCCTGGGCATCCTGAATCCGCACAACATCGAGCTCATCGTGGCCCGCGCCGGCGTCCCGGTGGTCCTGGACGCAGGCATCGGCACGGCCTCCGACGCGACGCTGGCCATGGAACTGGGCTGCGATGCGGTGCTCCTGGCCACCGCGGTGACCCGTGCACAGGACCCCGCGCGGATGGCCCGGGCCTTCCGCCACGCCGTCGCGGCTGGGCGCCTCGCCTCGAAGGCGGGCCGCATTCCCCGGCGCGAGCACGCGCTCGCCTCGAGCCCGATGGAGGGGCGCGCACAGTTCCTCTGAGCAGTTCCGCCGGAAGCCAGCCCGGCCTACCCTGACTTCTATGGCACGCGAGCCGCTGAGCGAGGAAGAGATCAGGGACGAGCTGGGACGCCTCGCCGACTGGCGCCATGTGGGCGGTTCTCTCGCCACCGTGTACAAACTGCCGACCGCTGCGGCGGCGCTCGCGCTCATCGCGGCGGTCGGCGAGGTGGCCGAGGAGCTCAACCACCACCCGGATCTCGACTGGCGCTACAACCGCGTCATCCTCCGCTTCAGCAGCCATGACGCCGGCTCGGCCGTCACCGCCCGCGACGTCGAGGCGGCACACCGCTGCACCCTCCGCGCGGCGGCACTCGACGCCGTGGCCCAGCCTGAACGGCTCCCACAGGGCCCTGCGGGCTCGTAGGCGTACCGGAGTTTCTGCGGTCAGAACGGCGGGGGTGATTCCTCCCGCACCGCGACATCCGCGCCATGGGCCGGAGTGCCCGGTGGTTCCCCGCGCGTTGCCGGCTTGCCCGATGGTCCCCGTGGTGGGTGGTCGGTGGCCCTGGGGGCGAGGACGTGGTCGCGGTCGAGGGGCTCGGCGGGGAGGGCCTGGCCGAGGAGGGTGGTCCAGATCAGGGCGGGGGCGGGTGTGCCTGTGCCGTCTGTGCCATCGGTGTCCTCGGTGGTGCGGTCGTGGGTGAGGTGGTGGAGGGCGAGGGACTTGAGGGCGTGGTGCTGGGGGCACAGGAGGGCGAGGTTGGCGGCGTCGGTGGTGCCGCCGTCCTGCCATTCGGTGGTGTGGTCTGCCTCGGTGTTCTGGGCGGGGCGGGTGCAGCCGGGGACGCGGCAGGCGCCGTCGCGGTACTGGAGGAAGCGACGCAGCCCGGCCGGGGGCCGGTAGGCGGTGCGGCCGAGGGCGAGGGGTGTGCCCTCGGCGTCGGTGAAGAGGCGCTGCCATGTGGGCGCGGCGGCGGCGAGGGCGCGGGCGGTGGCCGGGTCGATGGCTCCATGGCCGTCCAGGATGGCGGGGGCGTCGGAGGCCCCGAGGGCGACGGCGAGGGGGATGTGGACGACGATCTCGGCCTTGACCTCGGCGAGCAGTTCCTCGGGGAAGGGGACGGCCGCCGAGGGCGCCGCCGCCGTGCGTTCCCGGGCGCCGAGGACCGCGTGGGCCAGGGCATCCGCCCGGAGCTGGGCGAGGGTGCGTGCCTCGCCGTCGGCGCGGCGGGCCGCGCGGGCGAGGGCGTCGGTGCGCTCGTACATCCCGGTGGCCGTCTCGGCGGGAAGGAGTGCGGAGAGGGTGCACATGCCGTCGCCTTCGGGCTGCAGCCAGACCCTGCGGTCCTCGCGGGCCGCGGCGCGGCGGTGGGCCATGGAGCCGGGGTGGAGGCGCTCGCGCAGGTCGCGGGCGAGGGCGCGGAACTCGCCCGGGGTGCGGAGGCGTCCCTGGCGGGTGCGGACCCGGGCGAGGGCCTCGAGGGCGTAGGGCTCGGCGGCGTGCTGGGGCAGGGTGGCGGCCTGGTCGACGAGGGCGCGGGCGTGGGCCTCGGTGATGTCTCCGGAGGCGAGGGCCTCGTGCACGGCCGGGTGGGTGTTGACCAGCGCGGTGGAGAAGTTCAGCGCCCGCGCAGCGGTGTGCTCGGAGGTGCCCTGCAGGGCGGCGAGCTCGGAGACGGCGACGGCGTGGGCGATGTTCCCGCTGAGGCGGGTGGGCTGGCCGTGGCGGCCCTCGAGGGGCTCCTCGGCGATCTCGGCGGCGAGCCGGTCGACCAGGACGGCCCGGAGGGCGGCGCTGTAGGCGTCGAAGTCGGCCAGGGCCTGCAGCGCCCGCGCAGTCCCTCCTGGGCCAGCCAGGGCCTCGGCGGAGACCTCGAGACCACCCGCGAGGACATCGGGGAACCGCGACGCGAACCCCAGCTCCACCACCGCACCCACCACGGTCTCACCCCCCCCAGCACCGACTCCAGGCAAAGATTCGAAGATATGTTCTAATACTATCGTCTCGAGGGATGCAGGTCCATGGTCGGGGGCAATGCCAGTGGCGCTGGCCCGGTTCGGCTAGTCCCGAGGGCCGACCTCGCGCCGCATGAAGACGCGCGGCCAGCGGGTCAGCCGGAGCGATTCTTCCTCGGCGCGGATCCGCACGAGTCCCGGACCCAGGGCCGGGGTGTCGATCGGGCGGAAGCCGAGGCGCCGGTAGTACGGCGCGTTCCAGGGCACCGAGGCGAACGTCGAGAGCGTCAGGGCCGGGACGCCGTGGCACTCCGCCCATCGAGAAGCATGGTCCAGCAGCGTCCGGCCGATGCGCCGGCCGGCGTGCGCAGGATGCACCGAGACCTGCTCGATGTGCAGGCAGCCGTCGACGAGGCGGGCCACGAGGTACGCCACGGGTGCGTCCTCACGGTCGGCCGCCACCCACGCGAGTCCCTCCTCGCGGTAGTGGTGGAGTGCCTCGACCGTGGGCGGCTCATCGTCTGCGATCTGGGCCATGCCGCGGCCCCGGAAGGCCTCCCCGGCCGCACGCTCAATGGCCTGGAGGGCGGGTAGTTCGTCGCGTCGGACGGAACGGATTCGCATTGCTCCATCATGGCCCGGACTGCGGCGCGGAAGCCGGATCGGCAGCGGCCGCCGGGCTTCCGGCGACCCAGCGACAGCAGAGGCGCGGACGGCGGCGGGTGGCAACCACCCGCCGTCGTCCGCGCCTGCGAAAAGCCGGTTCAGCTGCGGCGGAGGATCTCCGTGAGGGCCACGACGTCCCGCTTCGTGCGGCGGCGGCCCACCAGCACCGGCACGCAGACCGCGGCGGCGATGCCGACCGCCATCGGAAGCACCCACGGCATCCACGTCAGGCCGGCGATGTAGCCCGTGCCTGCGAAGACGAGGATGATCCACGTCAGGCACGCAGACGCGACCGCGGCGCCGACCGGGAGCATGATCCCGTAGGCGTCGTGGTGGTGGTCGGTGGCCCAGGCGATGAAGCCCGCGGCAGCCACCACGAGGATCACGATGACGAGCGACCAGACCGTTTCCATGCTGTCAGAGTGCGCCGAAGCCCACGCGGCGCTGCTCCTGGGCGCCGAGCTCGACATAGCCGATGACGGCGGACGGCACGATCACCTGGCGGCCCTTCTCGTCCTCGAGCCGCAGCTGCTTGCCGTCGGCGAGCGCCTCGGCCACGAGCTTCGCGACCTCGTCCGCGTCCTTGTTCGACTCGAGGATGATCTCGCGGCCGATGTTCTGGATGCCGATCTTGATTTCCACGTGACTCCTTGTGTCGGTGAAGGCTGGAACGGAACCGGGCCGGCATGGGCCGCCCGCTTCCCTATGAGTACCTTAGGCCTCTTTGGGGAAGCGCGAGATCCCCTTCCATGCGAGCCGCGCCACCAGGTCCGCCGCAACGTCGATGTCGAGGGAGGAGGACTTCTCGAGCCAGTACCTCGCACTCACCTGGGCCAGCCCCGCGAGGCCGCGGCCCAGGAGCTGGGCCTCGAGCAGCGGGAGCTTGGTGTCCGAGGCGATGACCTCGGCGATGGCCTCAGAGAATCCCCGGTTGAACGTCTCGAGGCGCGAGGCCACGTCCGGGTCGTTGACCAGGTCCGACTGGAAGACGAGGCGGTGCGCCTGGTCGTCCGCGGCGATGAAGTCGAAGTAGGCGCGGATCACCGCGTTCACGCGCTCGCGGTTGTCGGTGGTGGAATCCAGCGCCGCGCGCATGAGCTCGGTCAGCGTGCCGAGATGGCTGTCCAGGAGCGCGATGTACAGATCGCGCTTCGAGGGGAAGTGCTGGTACAGGACGGGCTTGCTGACCTGGGCGGTCTCGGCGATCTCGTCCATGGCGGCGCCGTGGTAGCCGTTGGCCGCGAAGACCTCGAGGGCGGCTGCCAAGAGCTGGGCGCGCCGCTCGTCGCGTGGCATTCGGGGCGAGCGCGGGGTCGTGGCTCGCGGTTCGGTACTCACTGAAGATGCCTTTCGGGTGGTCCGGGCCTGTGGAGCGTGGCCCAAACGGTAGTCCCACTCTACCCGGCGGTCATGACCCCACGCCGAATCGGTGACCGTCCCACCGCGTGGGCCCCGCTGGGTGCGCGCCCGCGATCGGGCCTAGATTGGGGGCATGGCCACCTCGCAGTCACCGATTCTTCCCCCGCTCGTCGAGCCGGCCGCGGAGCTCACCCCGGAGGAAGTGCAGCGCTACTCGCGCCACGTCATCATCCCGGAGATCGGCGAGATCGGGCAGCGGCGCCTCAAGAACGCCAAGGTCCTCGTGATGGGAGCCGGGGGACTGGGATCGCCCGCCATGCTCTACCTCGCCGCCGCGGGGGTGGGGACCCTCGGGATTGTCGACGACGACACCGTCGAGCTGTCCAACCTGCAGCGCCAGGTCATCCACGGCGTCTCCGGCGTAGGCCGCCCCAAGGCAGAATCGGCGCGGGACGCGATCCTCGAGCTCAATCCGCACGTGGAGGTCCGCCTCCACGAGGTCCACCTCGACTCCTCCAACGCCCTCGAGATCTTCGCCGACTACGACCTCATCCTCGACGGCACCGACAACTTCGCGACGCGCTACCTCGTGAACGACGCAGCCGCCATCCTCGGCAAGCCGTACGTGTGGGGCTCGATCTTCCGCTTCGACGGACAGGTGAGTGTGTTCTGGGCCGAGCACGGGCCCACCTACCGTGACGTCTTCCCCGAGCCGCCGCCGGCGGGCTCCGTGCCCTCCTGCGGCGAAGGGGGCGTGTTCGGCATGCTGTGCGCCGCGATCGGCGCCTCCATGGTCACCGAGGCCGTCAAGCTCATCACCGGCGTGGGCACGACGCTCCTCGGCCGCGTGCAGCTCTACGACGCGCTCACGGCGACGTGGCGGGAGATCCGCGTCGCGAAGGATCCCGACGCCGTTCCGATCACCGAGCTGACGGACTACGAGGCGTTCTGCGGGGTCGCTCCCGCTGCCGATCCGGGAAGGGACCGCACGGTGACCGCAGGGCAGCTCGCCACGATGCTGGCGGCCCGCGAGGCAGGGGTGAGGGACTTTGAGCTCATCGATGTCCGCGAGCCGGGAGAGGCATCCATCGTGTCCATCCCCGGCGCCCGGCTGATCCCGCAGGGGCGCCTGCTCTCCGGCGAGGCCTGGGACGAGGTCCCGCGGGACCGCGAGGTGGTCTTCCACTGCAAGGGCGGGGTGCGGTCGGCGAGCGTGCTCGCGGCCGCCATCGACGCGGGCTTCTCCAAGGTCCGTCATCTCGACGGGGGAGTGCTCGCGTGGGTCCGCGAGATCGAGCCGGAGAAGCCGGTCTACTGAGGCGGTACGCCGGTCTGCGGGGGCCAAGGCCCCCGTGGTGGCTCAGACGGCGCGGGAGTGGTCCACCGGGCAGTCGGCGTCCCCGGCGGAGGCCGCTGCCGGGCCGGCGCCGTTCGTCGGGGCGACCATCCCCGGGATGGCCACGCTGATGCCGTAGAGCGCCTCGAGCGCCGCGAGGTACTCGCTCTCACGGCCCTCGGCCGCGAGCTGCTTGGCCCGGACCGTCGGCGTGTGGAGGAGCTGCTTGACCATGCGGCGCATGGCGAACTCCACCTCCTCGGCGGCGGCCGTGCAGCCGTGGCGCGCGCGGACCTTCTCGATCTCGGCATCGAGCACCGCCATCGTGTGGCGGCGCAGGGCCACGATCGCGGCGTCGGCCTGGCGGGCCTGGCGCTCGGCCTCGAAGTCGGAGGCCGCGGCCGAGACGATCGCGCTGGCCTGGGCCAGGGACTCGGCCTGCTCCTCGGGCGCCGCGAGACGGACGGACTCGAGCGTGATCAGTTCCACCCCGTCGAGCGTGCCCACCCCCGGATCGAAGTCGTGGGTGAGGGCGAGGTCGATCACGACGAGCTGCTGCGGCGAGTCCTCTCGGATCGCGGCGAGCTCGACGGCCTCCATGGGGTTGTCCGAGCCGCTGCAGCCGATGAGCACGTCGGCCTCGGCGATGGCCTGCGGCAGGCCGCTGGCGTTCACGGCGATCCCGCCGCGGGCGGCCGCGAACTCGCGGGCACGGCCGGAGGAAGAGTAGACGGAGACCTGCGCGACGCCGCGCTCCTTCAGCAGGGCCATCGTGGCCCCGGCATAGGCGCCGGTGCCGAAGAGCACGGCCTTCTTGCCGTCCCAGGAGCGCTCCTCGGCGAGGTCCTCGGCGAGGTCGAGCGCCACGGAGACGATGGACAGGCCGCGGCTGCCGAGCGCCGTCTGGGTGCCGACCTCCTTGGCCGTCTTCGACGCGTTCTGGAACAGGCGCACGAGCGCGGGGCTCGCCGTCCCCTGCTCCTGGGCGGAGATGAGGGCGCGGCGGACCTGGCCGGCGATCTCGCGCTCGCCCACGACTGCGGAATCGAGCCCCGAGCTGACGGAGAAGAGGTGGCGGGTCACTTCGCGGCCCTGCGCGAGGGCGAACGCCCGGGACACCCGGTCCTCGGGGATGCCGCTGCGCGCGCTGATCTCGGAGATGATCGCGGACCGTGCGGCCTCCACGTCCTCGTGGCTCGCCGCCTCGGCGTAGATCTCGTAGCGGTTGCAGGTCGCCAGCACCACGGCGCCCTCCAGGGCGGGGGAGGAAGCGGCCCCTGCGGCCACGGAGGTAGCGCCGGTGCTCAATTGGGCAACGGTCTCAAGGTCGGTGTCGGCGTGAGTCGCCGTGAGGGAGAAAACAACCACAGCCCTGCCATCATAGCTTTTCGCTCGGGTGTAGAAAACGTCGTCTGCAGCACACTCCTGTGACAGCGTGTCGCCAAGGGCCTTGGAGGCGTTTGAGACAATCGGCCCATGACACTCAGCCCAGACCACCCGCTCAAGGACGGACGGACGGCGCAGTCGCCGCTCATCACGGCATACCGCGGGGGCCGGCCGAGCCGGAAGCCCGTCTGGTTCATGCGCCAAGCCGGCCGCTCGCTGCCCGAGTACCGCAAGGCCCGCGAGGGGGTGGGCATGCTCGAGGCGTGCCTGCGGCCCGAGCTCGCCGCGGAGATCACCCTCCAGCCGGTGCGCCGGCACGACGTGGACGCCGGGATCTTCTTCTCCGACATCGTCATCCCCCTCAAGCTCGCCGGCGTGGACGTGGACATCGTCCCCGGGGTGGGGCCCGTCCTGGCGAACCCCGTCCGCACCGAAACGGACGTCGCCGCGCTCCCGCGCCTCACCGACGCGGCCCTCGAGCCGATCCGCGAGGCCGTCCGCCTCACCGTGGACGAGCTCGGCACCACCCCCCTCATCGGCTTCGCCGGTGCCCCGTTCACGGTGGCGGCCTACATGGTCGAGGGCCGCCCGTCGCGCGACCACCTCGGTCCCCGAACCATGATGCACGGCGATCCGGGAACATGGGCGGCGCTCATGGCCTGGACAGCGGACGCCTCCGGGCGCTTCCTGCGGGCCCAGATCGAGGCGGGCGCCTCGGCGGGGCAGCTCTTCGACTCCTGGGCCGGCTCGCTCGGCCTCGAGGACTACCGCCGCTTCGTGGCCCCGTACTCGTCCCAGGCGCTCGACCACGTGCGCGACCTCGGCGCGCCGCTCGTCCACTTCGGCACCGGCACCTCCGAGCTGCTCGGCGCGATGTACGAGGTCGGTGTCGACGTCGTCGGCGTCGACTACCGGCTGCCGCTGCACGAGGCGAACCGCCGGCTGGGCGGCCGCGTGGTGCTCCAGGGCAACATCGACCCCGCACTCCTGGCCGCGCCGTGGAACACCCTCGAGGCGCACGTCCGCGATGTGGTGAAGGGCGGCGCCTCGGCCCCGGGCCACGTGGTCAACCTCGGCCACGGCGTCCCGCCGGAGACCGACCCGGACGTCCTGACCCGCGTGGTCGAGCTCGTCCACTCGATCACCTACTGATGCCCGGCAGCGTCGGCCCCGGCAGCAGCGCCGCACGGCCGCCCCGCGCACTCGTGGCGGGCGGGGGCATTTCCGGCCTGGTCGCAGCCCTCGAGCTGCGGCGGGCCGGCCTCGAGGTGACGGTGCTCGAGGCCGGCGCCCGCTGGGGCGGGTGCATCGGGGAGCACGAGGTGGCCGGGCTGACGCTGGACAGCGGGGCGGAGTCCTTCGCGACGCGCACCGATGCCGTCCGCACCCTCGTCCAGGAGGTCGGGCTCGGCGGCGACATCGTGGCGCCCCACCCCGCCGGGGCGTGGGTCCTGCTGCCAGACGGCCCCCGGGAACTGCCCAAGACCGGTGTCCTCGGCATCCCGGCGAACCCCTGGGACCCGGAGGTCCGCAAGGCCCTGGGCCTGCGCGGATCGGTGCGCGCCTCCCTGGACCGGTGGCTCCCCGTGCGGAAGCCGGGCGGGCAGGCCAGCGTGGCCGACCTCGTGCGGGCCCGGATGGGCCGGCGCGTCCTCGAGCGCCTCGTCGCCCCCGTGGTGGGCGGCGTCCACTCCGCGGATCCGGCGATGCTCGACGCCGACATGGTCGCCCCGGGCCTCCGACGACTCATGGCCCAGGAAGGTTCCCTCGCGGCCGCCGTCGCCGTGCAGCGGGGAGCCTCCCGGGGGCAGAAGGCCGGCTCAGCGGTGGCGGGCATCAGCGGCGGCCTCCACCGCATCGTCGCTGCGCTCGTGCGCGAGCTCGAGGCGGACGGCGTCCGCCTCGAGCTCGGCCAGCGCGTGGACCGGCTGGACCGCTCCGCGGGCGACGGCGGCGCGGTCCTCTGGCGGGTGGGCGCGGTCGCGCCGGCGGGCGACGGGCCGGAGGACGCCCCGGCGCGCCCCGAGGAGGTCTACGAGGCAGAGGTGGTCGTGGTCGCGCTCGGTGGCCCGGCCGCCGTCGAGCTCCTCTCCGACGCCGTCCCGGCGCTCGCCGGCCAGGAGCCGGTTCCCGGGCCAGAGGTCAAGCTCGTCACGCTCGTCCTCGACTGCCCGGCGCTCGACGCGCGCCCGCGCGGGACCGGGGTGCTCGTGGCGCCGCAGGTGCCCGGCATCCGGGCGAAGGCGCTGACGCATGCGACGGCCAAGTGGGACTGGCTCGCGGCCCGGGCGGGGGAGGGGACGCACGTGGTGCGGCTCTCCTACGGCCGCGCCGGGGACCCGCCGGCCGGGATCGCCGAGGCCGGGGCCGAGCCCGAGACCGACGACGAGCTGTTCGCGGCGGCCGTCGAGGACGCCTCCGCCCTCCTCGGCGTGGCCGTCTCCCCGGACGACGTCCTCGGTTGGGACGTGGTGCGCTGGGAGGGCGCCCTCCCGTTCGCCACGGTGGGCCATCGGGACCGCGTGGCCGCGATCCGGAGGCTCGTCGCCGCCCAGCCCGGCCTCGCCGTCGTGGGTGGCTGGGCCGCGGGGAACGGCCTCGCCGCCGTGATCCCGGACGCGCGCTCGCAGGCCGCGGCCGTCGCGTCCGCACTGGCGCGCACCGGGCCTGCCTGAGCCCCCGCCGATGTGATCTTCATCACTTCTACACCCTGTAGAACATTTGAATTCGATTTGGCCCATCCGAAGGAGCACACTGGTCACCATGAGCCACACATCCGTCGAATCTGTCACCAAAGCCGCGGGCGAGGGTGACGCTGCAGAGCAGCAGTTCTTCACCCTCTGGACCGTGTTCCGCCGCGTCCCGGGCGCTGCCGCCCCCGCCGGAAGCGCCGTGACCGAGTTCGAGTCGCTCGTGGCGCGCCTCGCGTCCGCGGGCGTCACCGTCCGCGGCACCTACGACGTCTCCGCGATGCGCGCCGACGCCGACATCATGGTGTGGCTGCACGGGCCGCAGCCGGAGGCGCTCCAGCAGGGCGTGCGCGATATCCGCCGCAGCGAGCTCTTCGACGGCACCGAGATCGCCTGGTCCGCCATGGGCGTGCACCGCGAGGCCGAGTTCGCCAAGGGCCACACCCCCGCGTTCTCCCGCGGGGTCGAGCCGAGCACGTGGCTGACCGTGTACCCGTTCGTCCGCTCCTACGAGTGGTACCTGCTCCCCGCCGACGAGCGCGCCCGCATGCTGCGCGACCACGGCATGCTCGGACGCGACTTCCCGCAGGTCCTGTCCAACACCGTCTCCGCCTTCGCGCTCGGGGACTGGGAGTGGCTCCTCGCGCTCGAGGCCCCCGAGCTGGTGGACCTCGTGGACATGATGCGCCACCTGCGCTACACCGATGCCCGCAACCACGTCCGCGAGGAAGTCCCGTTCTACACCGGGCGCCGCATCTCCGCGGCCGAGATCGCAGAGGTGCTCGCGTGAGCGCGGAGTCCACCGGCACCTTCGGGATCACGGTCGACGGCGCCGCCGCACCGCTCGCTGTCAGCACGGCGACGAACCCAGTCACCGAGGCCGGCCGCGCCGCTCCCACCGAGTACGACGCCATCCTGCTGGCCTCGTTCGGCGGTCCCGAGGGCCAGGACGACGTCATCCCGTTCCTGCGCAACGTCACCCGCGGCCGGGGCATCCCCGACGAGCGCCTCGAGGAGGTCAGCCACCACTACCGGGCGTTCGGCGGGATCAGCCCGATCAACGCCCAGAACCGCGAGCTCAAGGCGGCCCTCGAGGCCGAGCTCGCTGCCCAGGGCATCGACGTCCCGGTGTACTGGGGCAACCGCAACTGGGACCCGTACATCCCGCAGACGCTCCAGGAGATCTACGACGCCGGGCACCGCAAGGTCCTCATGCTCACCACGAGCGTCTACTCGTGCTACTCGAGCTGCCGGCAGTACCGCGAGGACATCGGCGTGGCCCTGACCGAGACCGGCCTCGCCGGGCGCCTCCGGGTGGACAAGATCCGCCAGTACTTCGACCACCCCGGCTTCGTGGCCCCGTTCGTCGAGGGCACCGCCGCCGGGCTCAAGCAGGTCCGCGAGGCCCTCGACGCCGCCGACGGCTCGCGCGACGGCGAGATCCGCGTCCTGTTCTCCACGCACTCGATCCCGACCCGTGACGCCGAGGCCGCCGGCCGTTCCGAGGGCGAGCCGCGCACGTTCGAGGGCGGCTCGGCCTACGTGGCCCAGCACCTCGCCAACGCGCGGGCGATCATGGCCGCCGTCGGCGCCCCGGAGGTGAAGTGGGACCTCGTGTACCAGTCCCGCTCGGGCGCGCCGCACATCCCGTGGCTCGAGCCCGACATCAACGACCACATCACCGCGATCGCCCCCGGCCAGGACGGCGCTGCCGCTCTCAAGGGCATCGTCATCGTCCCGCTCGGGTTCGTGAGCGACCACATGGAGGTCGCGTGGGACCTCGACACCGAGGCCCTCGAGACCTGCTCCGAGCTCGGCATCGAGGCCGTCCGCGTCCCCACCCCGGGCGTCCACCGCGACTTCGTGGCCGGCCTCGTGGAGCTGCTCCGCGAGCGCATGGCCCAGGGCACCGTGGCGGACCGTCCGCACGTGAGCGACCTCGGCCCGTGGTACGACGTGTGCCGCCCCGGGTGCTGCGCCAACTTCCGCGCCGACAAGCCGGTCATCTCCGAGGAGGGCGTCGAGCTGGGCACCGCCCACGACCCGCGCCCGGAATCGGCCGCGCTCCAGCCGGACGGCGGCGAGAGCTGAGCATGTCGGTCCGCATCGGAACCCGCGGGAGCGCACTGGCCCTGACCCAGTCGCAGCAGACCGCGGACCTGCTCGCCGCGGTGGGCGGCTTCTCGACCGAGCTCGTGCGCATCCGCACCGAGGGGGACGTCAAGACCGGCTCGCTCGCCTCCCTCGGCGGCACGGGCGTGTTCGTGGCGGCGCTGCGCGAGGCGCTCCTGGCCGACCGCTGCGACGTCGCGATCCACTCGCTCAAGGACCTCCCGACCACGGGCGAGCCCGGGCTCTCCGTCGCGGCCATCCCCGTCCGCGCCGACGCGCGCGACGTCCTGTGCGCGCGCGACGGCCTCACCCTCGACCGGCTCCCCGCCGGATCGAAGATCGGCACCGGGTCGCCCCGGCGCGCCGCCCAGCTGCGCGCCCTGCGCCCGGACCTGGAGGTCCTCGACATCCGCGGCAACGTGGACACGCGTCTCGGCCGCGTCCCGGGCCTTCCGGGGAATGCGCCCGACGCACCCGGCGACCTCGACGCGGTCGTCCTCGCCGCGGCCGGCCTCGCCCGCCTCGGCCGCACCGAGGTGGTGACGGAGTACTTCGAGCCCGACACCATGCTGCCCGCGCCCGGCCAGGGCGCCCTCGCGGTCGAGTGCCGGCTCGGGGACGCGCCCGAGCGTCCCGCCCACGGGGGCGCCGCCACCGCGGAAGGGGTGCTCGCCCAGGCGCTCGCCGCGATCGACGACGCCGACACCCGCCTCGCCGTGACCGCCGAACGGGCGCTCCTGGCCCGCCTCGAGGCCGGCTGCGCCGCCCCCGTCGGCGCGTTCGCGCGGCGCAAGGGCAGCATGCTGCACCTCGACGCGATCGTGTGCGCGGTGGACGGCACGAAGTCCCTGCGGCTCGCCCGGGCCACCGACGGCCTCACCGAGGTCGGCGCGACACTGCTCGGCGTCGAGCTCGCGGAACAGCTGCTCGAGCAGGGCGCCGCGGAGTTCGCGGACCTGGGCGCCTGATGGCGCCACCGGACGCGGGCGCGCCGGCGCTGGCGGGGCGCCGGGTGCTGCTCACGCGCAGCCCCGACCGGGCCGGAGCGATGGCCCGTGCGCTCGCCCAGGCCGGAGCCGAGCCGCTCCTGTTCCCCGTCATCGACTTCGAGCGCACCGAGGAGCCGGCCGCGCTGTCCGCGGCCCTCGACCGGCTCGCCGCCGGGGAATACGCGTGGCTCGTCGTCTCGAGCATCACCACGGTGCGCGCGCTCAAGGAGGCCGCGGCCGGCCGCGGGACCACGCTCGCCGAGCTTGTCCCGGAGGCCGTGCACGTCGCGACCATCGGGCCGAGCTCGCGCCGGGTCCTCGAGGCCGAGGGGCTGCGGGTGGACCTCGCGCCGGGCGACCGGCAGTCCGCCGAGGGGCTCGTCGAACTGTGGTCCTGGCTCGACGACGGCGCTGCCGGGGCCGATGGTGCCGGTGTCGCTCGCGTCCTCGTCCCGCAGAGCAACCTCGCCGCGCCCACGCTCGCCGAGGGCCTGGCGGCCAAGGGCTGGGCGGTGGAGGCGGTCACCGCCTACCGCACCGTGGACTACCCGGCCGACCCGGCCCGGCGCCTCACCGCGGTGCTGGCGGTGGCCGCGGGCGAGGGCGGCGAGGAGGCGCCCGGCGTCGTCCTCACCCCTCACGAAGCGAACGGCGAGCTCGCCGCGGGCCGGATCGACGCCGTCGTCGCCGCCTCGCCGAGCGCCGCCCGGAGGATCCACGAGACGCTGCGCCCGCTCGAGGCGGTCCAGCTCATCGCGATCGGCGAGCCGACCGCCGCAGAACTGCGTGCCCTCGGCCTCACCGTCGGTGCGACCGCCGCGACCCCCACCCCGGAGGGGATCGCGGAGGCCGTGGCGCGCTCGCTGTACCGCTGACCCCACGAAGGAGACACCATGGGCTTCCCGACCCACCGCCCCCGCCGACTGCGCCAGACCCCGGCGCTGCGCCGGCTCGTCGCCCAGACGCGCCTGCACCCCGCCGAGCTCATCCTCCCCGCCTTCGTCCGCGAGGGCCTCTCCGAGCCGTCGCCGATCCAGGCCATGCCCGGCGTCGTCCAGCACACCATGGACTCGCTGCGGCGCGCCGCCGCCGAGGCGGCCGAGCTGGGCCTCGGCGGGATCATGCTCTTCGGCGTGCCCGAGGAGCGCGACGCCGAGGGCTCCGCGGGCCTCGACCCAGACGGCGTGCTCAATGCCGGCATCCGCGCCGTCCGCGAGGAGGTCGGCGACTCCCTCGTGGTGATGAGCGACGTGTGCCTCGACGAGTTCACCGACCACGGCCACTGCGGCGTCCTCGATGCCGAGGGCCGGGTGGACAACGACGCCACGCTCGAGATCTACGGCCGCATGGCCGTGGCCCAGGCCGAGGCGGGCGCCCACGTCCTCGGCCCCTCCGGCATGATGGACGGCCAGGTCGGCGTGATCCGGCAGGCGCTCGACGCCGCGGGCCGGCAGGACGTGGCGATCCTCGCCTACGCCGCCAAGTACGCCTCGCCGTTCTACGGCCCGTTCCGCGAGGCCGTGGATTCCCAGCTCAAGGGCGATCGCCGCACCTACCAGATGGACGCCGCGAACCGCCGCGAGGCGATGCTCGAGGTGGAGCTGGACCTCGAGGAGGGCGCGGACATGCTCATGGTCAAGCCCGCCATGAGCTTCCTCGACATTCTGGCCGACGTCGCGGCCATGAGCCCGGTGCCCGTGGCCGCGTACCAGATCTCGGGGGAGTACTCGATGATCGAGGCCGCCGCCGCGAACGGGTGGATCGACCGGCAGGCCTCGATCCTCGAGTCGGTGCTCGGCATCCGCCGCGCCGGCGCGAACATGGTGCTCACCTACTGGGCCCCGGAGATCGCCGGCTGGCTCAAGGAGTCCTGAGCCGGGAATGGACGGGACCGCTGCGGAGTTTCAATGCATATGCATGGAACCAGTGAGAGGCCTCCCGTCCTCCTCGGCCTGAACACGTTCGGCGACGTGGGCCTCGGGCCCGATGGCGCCCCGAAACCCGAGGCCCAGGTGATCCGGGAGGTCGTCGAGGAGGGCGTCCTGGCCGACCAGGTCGGCCTGCACTCCTTCGACGTCGGCGAGCACCACCGCAGGGACTTCGCGGTCTCGGCGCCCGAGGTGGTCCTCTCCGCGATCGCCGCGAAGACCGAGCACGTGCGCCTCGGCTCCGCGGTCACGGTGCTCTCCTCGGACGACCCGGTCCGGGTCTTCCAGCGGTTCGCGACGCTCGACGCCGTCTCCTCCGGCCGCGCGGAGGTCATCCTCGGCCGCGGCTCCTTCATCGAGTCCTTCCCGCTCTTCGGGTTCGACCTCGAGGACTACGAGACGCTGTTCGAGGAGAAGCTCGAGCTCTTCGACCGCGTCCGCTCGCAGAAGCCGGTCCACTGGCAGGGCCGGCACCGCGGGCCGATCAGCGGGCTCACGGCCTACCCCCACGTCGAGGAGGGCCTCCTGCCCGTGTGGGTCGGCGTGGGCGGGACCCCGCAGTCGGTGGTGCGCGCCGCGCACTACGGCTACCCCGTGAGCTTCGCGATCATCGGCGGCGAGCCTGCCCGCTTCGCCCCGTACGTCGAGCTCTACAAGCGCTCGCTCGAGAAGTTCGGCAAGCCGTACACCATGCTCGCCACCCACTCGCCGGGCCACGTCGCGGACACCGACGAGCAGGCCCGCGAAGAGCTCTTCCCGCACTGGCTCGCGATGCGCAACCGGCTGGGCGAGGAGCGCGGCTGGGGCCCCGGCAGCCGCACGGAGTTCAACGCCCAGGCCTCCCGCCCCGGCGCGCTCTACGTCGGCTCGCCGGAGACGGTGGCCCGGAAGATCGCCGACACCCACCGCGCCCTCGGCACCGAGCGCTTCGACCTCAAGTACTCCAACGGCACCCTGCCGCACGGCGCCATGATGAAGAGCATCGAGCTCTACGGCACCAAGGTGGCACCCCTCGTGGCCGACATGCTCGCCTAGGTGCCGCACCCCACCTCGGCGAGCGGCCGGCGTCGGGCGGGACGGGGGCCCGCGGATGGAAGAATAGGGGCATGACCACCTCCGAGGACCTCTTCGCCCGCGCCCGCTCGCTCATGCCCGGAGGGGTGAACTCGCCCGTGCGCGCGTTCGGCTCCGTGGGCGGCACGCCGCGGTTCCTCGTCTCCGCCCGAGGCGCGTACGTGCACGACGCCGACGGGCGCGACTACGTGGACCTCGTGTGCTCGTGGGGCCCTGCGCTCCTCGGCCACGCCGTGCCCGAGGTCCTCTCGGCCGTGCACGCCGCCGTGGACCGGGGCCTCTCCTTCGGCGCCTCGACGCCGGACGAGGCCGCGCTCGCCGAGCTCGTGATCGGGCGCGTGCCCGCGGTCGAGCGCCTGCGCATGGTCTCCACCGGCACCGAGGCGACCATGACCGCGATCCGCCTCGCCCGGGGCTTCACCCACCGCGACCTCATCGTGAAGTTCGCCGGCTGCTACCACGGCCACGTGGACTCGCTGCTGGCCGCGGCCGGGTCCGGCCTGGCGACGCTCGCCCTGCCGGGGTCCGCGGGCGTCACCGCCGCGACCGCCGCCGAGACCCTCGTGCTGCCGTACAACGACCTCGCCGCGGTCGAGGCCGCCTTCGCCGAGCACGGGCCGCGGATCGCCGCCGTCATCACCGAGTCCGCCCCGGCCAACATGGGCGTCGTCACCCCGGGGGAGGGCTTCAACGAGGGCCTGCGCCGCATCACCGCCGAGCACGGCGCCCTGCTCATCGTGGACGAGGTGCTCACCGGCTTCCGCGTGGGGCCCGCCGGCTACTGGGGCCTCACCGGGCAGCGCGAGGGCTGGGCGCCGGACCTCTTCACCTTCGGCAAGGTGATCGGCGGCGGCATGCCCGTCGCGGCACTCGGGGGCCGCGCCGAGATCATGGAGTACCTCGCCCCGCTCGGTCCCGTCTACCAGGCCGGCACCCTGTCCGGGAACCCGGTGGCGATGGCCGCCGGAGTGGCGACTCTCTCCCTGGCCACCGATGCCGTCTACGCCCACATCGACGCCCGCTCGGCCGAGCTGTCCGAGGCCGTCTCCTCGGCGCTGTCCGCCGAGGGCGTGGACCACTCGATCCAGCGGGCCGGCAGCCTGTTCTCCGTCGCGTTCGGCACCTCCGAGCGCGGCGTGCACAACTACGCCGACGCCCAGACGCAGGAGGCGTACCGCTACGGGCCGTTCTTCCACTCGATGCTGGACTCCGGGGTGTACCTGCCCCCGAGCGTCTTCGAGGCCTGGTTCCTCTCCGCGGCCCACGACGACGCGGCGATGAACCGGATCTACGACGCCCTCCCGGCCGCCGCCAAGGCCGCCGCGACGGCGCTGCCGGGCGCGTAGCCGGCCCGGCAGGTTCTGGGCGGGGTCCCGGCGCTCAGGCGAGCGCGGGGCCCACGAGCGCCACGGCCTGCTCCGCGAGCAGGAATCCGCCGATGCCGAGCATGAGCACCCCGCTGACGAGGGTCACGGCCTGGGCGCGCCGCGGCTTCGCGGCGAGGAGGCGCCGCGCGCCCACGGCGACGAGGCTGTAGACCACCGCGGTGAAGGCCAGATGGGTCAGCCCCATCGCCGTGGTCTGCGCGACCACGGGCAGGGCCGAGTCCGTCCTGACGAACTGCGGCATGATGGCGGCGAACAGGAGCAGGGCCTTCGGGTTGATCCCGCTCGTCCCGAGCCCCTTGAGGAAGTCGAGCGCGGGCCGGCCCGGCCGCACGGCGTCCTCGAGCCGCTCCCCGGAGGGCAGGACCGTGCCGCCCGCCGCGGCGAAGCCCGCGCGGCGCCACCCGCGGGCGGTCGCGGCCCCGAGCCAGAGCAGGTAGACGGCGCCCGCCGCGGAGAGCCACGCGACCAGGTCGGGCCGCGCGGCGAGCAGCACGCCGAGGCCGGTGGCCACGAGCGCGGTGTGCACCACGTAGCCGGCACAGAGCCCGGCGACGGAGGGTACCGCGGACCTCGCCCGCAGGCCGGCCGCGATCGTGTATGCCCAGTCGGCGCCGGGCGTGAGGGCCAAGGTGAGGGAGATGCCGGCGAAGCCGAGGAGGGGGCTGAGGTCCATGGCGCAAGACTACGGAGATCGTCGCGAGAAGTGCTCACCGATTTGTGGCAGCCTGCGAGCTGCTCGGGATAGATTCTGATGGTGATCGACGCACTCGACAGAAGTATTTTGCGCACCCTCCAGCAGGATGGCCGGATGACGGCCACGGCCCTCGCCGCCGAGGTGGGCCTGACGGTCGCCCCCTGCCACCGCCGGCTCAAGGACCTCGAGCAGTCGGGGGTGATCCGCGGCTACCGGGCGGAGGTGGACCCGGCCAAGGTCGGGCTCGGGTTCGGCGCCATGGTGTTCGTGACGCTGCGCGAGACCTCGAGGGAGGCGATCCGGGCCTTCGAGGATGCCGTGGTGGCCGAGCCGCAGATCATCGAGGGCTACCGCCTCTTCGGCGACCCCGACTTCCTCCTCCGCTGCGTCGCCGAGGACCTCCCCGCGTACCAGCGCCTCTACGACGAGCACCTCGCCGCGCTGCCCGGGGTCGCGAAGCTGACCTCCACGATCGTGATGCGCGACCTCAAGGGCACCGGCGGCCTGCCGCTCTAAGCGCTGCCGCCGGCTGCCGGCACCACGGACGACGGCGGAGTCCCCACCCGAGTGGGGACCCCGACGTCGTGCGCGGTGCTGCCGAAGCGGACGGTCAGAGCACGTCGCTGAGGAAGCGCTTGAGCCGGTCGGTCTGCGGGTCGTCGAAGATCCGCTCCGGGGCTCCGGTCTCGACCGCCACGCCGCCGTCCATGAACATCACGGTGTCCGAGACGTTGCGCGAGAAGCCCATCTCGTGGGTCACGACCACCATGGTCATCCCGCCCTCGGCGAGGTCCGCCATGAGCGCGAGGATGCCCTTGACGAGCTCCGGATCGAGCGCCGAGGTCGCCTCGTCGAAGAACATGACCTCCGGCTTCATCGCGAGCGCGCGGGCGATCGCGACGCGCTGCTGCTGGCCGCCCGAGAGCGTCGCCGGCCGGACATCGGCCTTGTGCTTGAGTCCGACGAGGTCGAGCTGCGTCAGCGCCTCCTCGCGGGCCTGCTCCTTGGGCAGCCCGCGCAGCTTCCGCAGGGCGAAGGCGACGTTCTCGCCGACGCTCTTGTGCGGGAAGAGGTTGAACTGCTGGAAGACCATGCCGATGCGGCGGCGGAGCTCGTCCGGGTTGTCCTTCAGGACGGACCTGCCGTCGAGGAGGATGTCCCCGGCATCCGGTTCGATGAGCCGGTTCATGACCCGCAGGAGGGTCGACTTGCCGGATCCGGAGGGGCCGATGACCGACGCCGTGGTCCCGGCCGGGACCTCGAGGTCGATGCCACGGAGCACCTTGTTGCTGCCGAAGGCGAGGTGGATGCCCTTCGCCTCGAGCGATCCAGAGGAGAACTGGCTCATGCCTGGGCTCCCTTCCCGACGACGGCGGCGGCCTCGTCCGGTTCGGCGCGCTCGGCGCGGTTCTTGGCGCGGCCCGTGCGCAGGCGCGCATCGATCCAGTTCACGAGGTGCGTGAGCGGGATCGTCATGACCAGGTAGAAGATCCCCGCGGCGACGTACCCCGAGAGGTTGCCCGTGCGGGCCGCCTCGTCCTGGCCGATCTGGAACAGCTCACGCTCGGAGGAGAGCAGCCCGAGGGTGAACACCAGCGAGGAGTCCTTGATGAGCGCGATGAACTGGTTCACGAGGGCCGGCAGGACCCGGCGCACGCCCTGCGGCACGACGATGAGGCGCATCGACGGCCCGTAGGCGAAGCCCAGTGCCCGGGCTGCCTCGAGCTGGCCCTTCTCCACGCTCTGGATGCCCGAGCGGAAGATCTCGCCGATGTAGGCCGCCGAGATGAGCGACAGCGCCGCGACCCCCATGGGGTACGGGCTCGTGATGCCGGTGAGCTCGCGGACGATCGGACCGAACCCGAGGCCGATCGCAAGGATGGTCAGGATCGCCGGGAGTCCACGGAAGATGTCCGTGTACACCCGGGCGATCCATCGCGCCACAGGATTCCGGGCGATGCCCATGAGGGCGAGCAGCATCCCGAGGACTGTGCCGATGATCCCCGAGGAGAGGGCGAGCACGAGCGTGTTCGGGAGGCCCACCGTGAAGAGGGAGGGCAGGACCTCGCCGATGACCTTCCAGTTGAAGAAGGTGTCGCCGAGATTGGCCAGGTAATCCATGGGGCTCCTGTCTGCGCGCTAGGCGGCGTTACTTGGCGGCGCTGACCTGGACGGCCTTGCTGCCCGGCTTCCAGCCCTCGGGCGTCTGGTCCTTGAGGGTCTTGCGGTCCGGGTACCACTGGGCGGTGAGCTTGGACCACGTGCCGTCCGCGATCACGGCATCGAGGGCCGAGTTCAGCGCGTCCGTGAGCGGCTGGTTGTCCTTCGCCACGGCGTACGCGGTGAAGTTCTGCGTGTTGACCTTCTTCTGCGCGATCGTGGTGCCGTCACCGGGTTTGACCTGGCCCTCCGCCTGCTGGGAGGGGGCGACCCAGGCGTCGACCTGGCCGCTCTTCACGCTCGCGTAGACCGTGTTGTAGTCCGGGAAGCGGACCGGGTCGAGCTTGAGGGTGTTGGTGACGAAATCGTCCTGGACGGTGCCCTGGACAACGCCGATGCGCACGCCCTGCTTGAGGTCGTCGAAGGACTTCACCTTGGCGCCGTCCTTGGTGACGATCGCCATGTAGCCGAAGTCGTAGCCGTTGGTGAACCCGACCGTCTGGCGGCGGGAGTCAGTGGTCGAGATCGAGGACGAGCCCATGTCGAACTGCTTCGTCTTGACCTGGGCCAGCAGGCTCTGGAACTTCGTGGAGACGAACTCGACCTTCAGCCCCAGCTTGGCCGCCATGGCCTTGAGGAGCTCGTTGTCGTAGCCGGTGAAGTTGCCGCTGCTGTCGATGAAGATGTTCGGCGGCGCGTCGGAGAGCGTGCCCACCTTGATCGTGCCCGGGGTGATGAGGCCGAGCTTGGACTTGTCGATCTTGTCCAGCGGGGTGACCGAGGCGGTCGTGTACTTGTCCGTGGACTGCTGGTCGCTGCCCTTGAGCGCGTCCGTCGGCGTGCCGGAGGCGGAGCTTCCGCCGCCGCACGCGGCGAGCGAGAGGGCGAGGACGGCCGCGACGGGCGCGGCGGCAAGCCACTTGGGTGCCTTGAGCTTCATGGAGCCTTCGCTTTCTGATGTGAATGCAGGACGCGCAGCATCCACGTGCGGTCGGCACGTCGAGGGCGTCTGGGCTGCATTCCATTATGAAGGACGGGCCTTCGGGGCCCCTCTCCAGAACACATGACGAAATATTCTCCGCCGGATCGAAGGATGTTCGGCCTCGCGTGGCAGCGCAGGTGCCGGTGGCGACCCAGGGGAGGTCCGCGTGAATTACGGACGGCGGCGCACGGCGGCGCGAGCCCGCATGCGGCCCTGTGACTTCCCTCTCAGGCCCCTGTGCTGCTACAAGCTGTGCTGCAAGAAGCTGTGCTCCTACAAGCTGGGCTGCTAGAAGCCGGCCTGCCCCGCGTCATGCGGCGCGAGCACGGGCCAGTCGCCCTCGACCACCGCGGCGGGCTTCGTCCGGCGCAGGTAGGCCTGGAAGTCCGCGGCCTGCGCTGCCGACCAGTCCACCTGGCTGCGGTGGAGGTGCGCCGCGGGGCGGTCGAGCTCCGGGAACCGGCCGGCCATCGCGTCGAGCAGCTGGGCCGCGGCGAGGGCGTCCGCAGCGGAGCTGTGCGCGTCGGTGAGGATGACGCCGTACTGTTCGCAGAGCGCCCCGAGGGTTCGCTTGCCCTTGCGGTACCGCTCCACCTGCTTGTTGATGACGTACGGGTCCAGGACCGGGAACCGGGTGAGCTGGGGGAGCCCATGGCGCGCGCACTCCGCCGCCATGACCGTGAAGTCGTACGCCGCATTGAAGGCGACGACGGGAACGCCGCGGTCGAAGAGGGCCTGCAGGGTCGTCGCGACCTCTGCAACGACCTCGCGGGCGGGACGGCCCTCCGCGCGCGCCTTCTCGGTGGTGACCCCGTGGACCTCGGCGGCCTCGGCCGGGATCTCGACGCCCGGATCGGCGAGCCACTCGTGCTCCGACTCGATGCTGCCGTCCGGCCCGAGCACCACGATGCTCGCGGTGACGATGCGCGCGGCGCGGGAGTTGCGCCCGGTCGTCTCGAGATCGAACGCTGCCCTGGTCTGCGTGCTCCACGTCATGGGGAACACGCTATGCGGCAGGTCCGACACTTCTCGCGCAGGCACGCCGGGCGCCCCGGCGGGGCAGCGCGGGCCGGCGCCCGGCGGCCGTTAGGGTGGGAGGCATGCGGGAGGAGTTCGTCGAGGCGGTCCTGGCCGTCGTCGACCTCGTGCCCCCGGGGTCGGTGCTGGCCTATGGCGATGTCGCCGAACTCCTCGGCGCCGGCGGCCCCCGGCAGGTGGGCTCCGTGATGTCGCGCTACAGCGGCGACGTCGGCTGGTGGCGGGTGCTCAAGGCCAATGGTGCCGCCCCCGAGTCCCATGAGGAGCGCGCGCTGCGGCACTACCTCGCAGAAGGGACGCCGCTGCGAGGCGACCCGCACCGCGGACCGTGGCGGGTCGACATCGCCCGGGCACGCTGGGCGCCCACGGACAGCGAGCTCGACGCGGTCGAGGAGATCGCCGAAGCGCTCCAGCGCGCTCTTCGCCGGACTTCGGGCGCCGAGGCAGAACTGTCGGACCCCGACGGTGGAATGGAACCATGACAGCGATCGCCACCCCGGCCGCGGCACCCGTTGCCCGGACCGCGCCCGCGGGAGCGGCCCCGCAGCTGACCCTCCTCGCTCCGAAGGGCCGTGCGGATGCAGTGCCCTTCTCGCCCTCGCCCGACCAGGAGGCCGTGCTCGCCCTGCGCCCGGGAAGCGGTCCGGTGCTCGTGTGGGGTGCTCCCGGTACCGGCAAGAGCCGGGTCCTCGTGGAGGCGGCCGCGGCCCGGGTGGAGCGCGACGGCCTCGATCCGGCGGGAGTCCTGCTCCTCGCCCCGGCACGCGCAGCCTCTGCGCGGCTGAGGGACGCGTTCACTGCGCGCCTCGACCGCAGCCTGAGCGCCCCTCCGGCGCGCACCTGGCAGTCCTACGCCTTCGACCTCATCCGGCGGGCGCGGGCCGAGGGGCGGATCGACTGGCTCACCCGCCCCCCGCGCCTGCTGTCCGGGGCGGAGCAGGACCTCATCGTCAAGGAGCTGCTGGAAGGGCACCGCGCCTCAGGCCGCGGACCCGCGTGGCCGCAGGGGTTCGAGGCGGCCCTGTCCACCCGGGGATTCCGGCACGAGGTCCGGGAGCTGTTCGACCGGGTCACCGAGTACGGCACGACGGCGGACGAGCTCGCTGATCTCGGCGCCCGCGCAGGGCGCCCCGAGTGGGTCGCGGCCGCCCAGCTGTACACCGAGTACCGGGACGTCCTCGAGCTGCGCATGCCTGAGGCCTTCGATCCCGCAGGGATCATTACGGCGGCCCGCATGATCCTGCTCGAGGATCCCGAGCTGCTCGCACAGGAGAGGGCCCGCCTCGGCCTGATCTGCGTCGACGACGTCCAGGAGTCCAGCCCGTCGGTCCTGGAACTCCTCGCCGTCCTGGGCCAGGGCCGCGACCTCATCGCGACCGCCGCCCCCGACGTGGTGGTGCAGGGCTTCCGCGGGGCGCGGCCCGGCCTCGTGCCCAGCCTGCGGGCCCTCCTCGGCACCGTCACGGAACTGTCGCTGGGCACCTCGCACCGGCTGCCGGAGGGGATCGCCGAGGCGTGGCGGGGGGTCGCGCAGCGGATCTCCGCCGTGCCCGGGGGCCAGGCGGCCCGCCGGCTCGTTCCGCCGCCGTCCACCAGGGAAGAGGAGGGGACGGCGCGGCCCGCCGCCGAGGCGCACGTCCTGCACTCCGCACTCCACGAACTGCGCTACCTCGCCCACCGGATCCAGGAGGCGCGCCTGCTCGGCGCGGTGGAGTACGGGCAGATGGCGGTCATCGTCAGGTCCGGCGGCCGGCTCGAGCAGATCCAGCGCTTCCTCTCCGGCCAGGGGATCCCCGTCAAGGTCCCCGTGGCCGAGACCGCGGTGCGCGATGAGGCGGCCGTGCGGCCGCTGCTGACGGCGTTCCGCGTCGCCCTGCGGCCCGAGGAGCTGACCGCGGAGACGGCGGTCGAGCTGCTGACCTCCCGCATCGGAGGTGCAACCGCGCTGGAGCTGCGGCGCCTGCGGCAGTCCCTCCGGCAGATCGAGCTCGCGGCCGGCGGGGGACGCGCGAGCGACGCACTCCTCGTCGAGGCACTCGAGGTCCCGGGCGCCCTCGACCCGCTCGGCGTCGAGGCCAGCGCCGCGCGCCGGATCGCCCGCATGATCGCCAAGGGGCGGGCGGCCGCCGAGGAGCCCGGGGCCACCGCCGAGACCGTCCTGTGGGCGCTCTGGGACGCGGCGGCCCTCTCGAAGCGGTGGTACGCCCTGGCTGTCTCGGGCGGCACTCTGGGTCTGCGCGCGGACCGCGACCTCGACGCCCTCATGGCCCTCTTCCACACCGCCGAACGGTACGTCGACAGGCTCCCCGGGGCGTCTCCCGCGCAGTTCCTGGACTACCTCACGGAACAGGAACTGCCCATGGACACCCTCGCGCCGCGCGCCCAGGCGGAGGATGCGGTCGAGCTCCTCACCCCCGCCAGCGCCGCCGGCCGCGAATGGCGGCTGGTCTTCGTCGCCGGGCTCCAGGACGGCGTCTGGCCGAACACGCGGCTGCGCGGCGAGCTCCTCGGCAGCACCCTCTTCGCGGACTGCCTCGACCTCGGCGTGGTCTCGGCCCTGCTCGTGCCGACCCGATCGCGGCTCCAGGACATCCGCTACGACGAGCTGCGCTCCTTCTCCGCCGCGATCTCGCGCGCGACCGAGCGGCTCGTGTGCACCGCGGCATCCACCGAGGACGAGGTCCCCTCCCCGTTCCTGGACTACGTCGCTCCGCTGCCGGTGGGAGTCACCGTGCGGCCGTACACCGAGGTGCCCCGCACCCTCGGGCTCAGGCCGCTCGTCGCGGAGCTCCGGCAGTCTGTCGAGGCCGACGACGCCGACGCGCCCTACGCCGCAGCGCTGCTCGCCGCACTGGCCGCCGCCGATGCCCCCGGCGCCCATCCCGGCCAGTGGTACGGGCTCGCTCCCTTGAGCAGCACCGGCCCGGTGGTACCCGAGGACGGCACCGTCTACGTCTCCCCGTCCAAGGTAGAGACCGCCACCAAGAACCCCTTGGACTGGTTCGTCTCCGCGGCCGGCGGCGAGGCGGCCACCGACTTCGCCCGGAGCCTCGGGACCCTCGTGCACGCGATCGCGCAGGACCTCCCCGAGGGGACCTCGGCCGACTACCTCGCGGAGCTGAAGCGGCGCTGGGCGAGCCTCGGCCTCGCAGACACCTGGGAGGGCGAGCTCGACTTCGAACGCGCGCAGGCGATGGTCCGCAAGCTCGCCGAGTACGTCCGCGTGAACGGGCGGGAGCTCCTCGGCGTCGAGGTCGACTTCGAGGCCTCCCTCGGGTCCGTCGGCACGGCCGAGATCGCTGCCCGCACGGTCCTCCGTGGACAGGTGGACCGGCTCGAGCTCGACGAGGACGGCCGGCTGGTGGTCGTCGACCTCAAGACCGGGCGCCGCAAGCCGAAGGCAGCGGACCTCGAACAGCATGCCCAGCTGGCCGCATACCAGGTCGCCGTGGTTGCGGGCGCCTTCGGCGAGGACGCGGTCCTGAACCGGGGTCCTGTCCCCGGCGGTGCCGAACTCGTCCAGCTGGGGGACGGGACGGTCAAGCTCACCGTCCAGCAGCAGGCGGCCCTCGAGGATGCCGCCTGGGCCGTCCAGCTGGTCGAGCGGGCCGCAGAGGTCATGGCCGGGGACCACTTCGAGGCCCGGCACGAACCGGGCGGGGGTTTCACCGGGGGCTGCCGGCTCCCCGACATCTGCCCGCTCTGCGCCCGGGGACGGCAGGTGACCGAGTGAGCGAGGCAGCACTCCCGCAGACCGCCGCCGAGCTGCCCGAGCCGCGCTTCAGCCCCGAGGAGCTCGCCGACCTGCTGGGCCAGCACCGTCCCACGGCCCAGCAGTCGGAGATCATCTCCTCGCCCCTCGCCCCGCGCCTGGTCGTGGCCGGGGCGGGATCCGGCAAGACCGCGACCATGGCGGACCGCGTGGTCTGGCTCGTCGCCAACGGCTGGGTCCGGCCGGACGAAGTCCTCGGCGTGACCTTCACCCGCAAGGCGGCAGGGGAGCTCTCGGCCCGGATCCGCGCCCAGCTCGCCCGCCTCGCGAGGCTCGCCCAGCGCGGCGCCGAGGGCATCGCGGCGGCAGCGGGCGACCAGCAGGCGATCGACCCGACGGTGTCCACCTACCACTCGTTCGCCAACACCGTCGTGCAGGACCACGGGCTCCGGCTCGGGATCGAGCGCGACGCGGTGCTGCTCGGGCCCGCCCAGTCCTTCCAGCTCGCCGCCCGCGTGGTCGAGGCCTACGACGGGGGCACCTGGGACGGCTTCCCCGCCAAGAGCAGCCTGATCGCCGCGGTGCTCCAGCTGGCCAGCGAGTGCGCCGAGCACCTGCGCGAGCCCGGAGACGTCGCCGCATGGCTCGACGAGGAGTCAGCGCGGCTGCAAGCGCTTCCCACGGGCGGTCGGGGAGGAAGGCAGCCGGCCGGTGCCGCAGCGCTCGTGACGACCCTGCGCACGCGCGCCCTCGTCGCGGGCCTCGTGGAGCGCTACGCCGCGGCGAAGCGCGAGCGCGGCGTCCTGGACTACGGCGACCTCGTGGCCCTCGCCGCGCGCATCGCGGCAACGGTGCCGGAGGCCGGCACGCTCCTGCGCAGCCAGTACCGCACCGTCCTCCTCGACGAATTCCAGGACACCTCCCACGCCCAGCTGGTGCTGTTCTCCTCCCTCTTCGGGGACGGCCACGCCGTCACCGCCGTCGGCGACCCCAACCAGTCGATCTACGGCTTCCGCGGCGCCTCCGCCGGCCAGCTCGAGAGCTTCCCCCGGGTGTTCCCACGGCGGGAGGGCAGCGGCCTCGCCCCCGCATGGACCAGCCACCTGACCACGGCATGGCGCAACTCGACTACGGTCCTCGCCACCGCCAACACCGTGGCCGGCCCGCTCGCCTCGCCCGCGGCCTACCTCGCCGGCGCCCCCGGCATCGAGGTCCAGCCGCTCGAGCCCCGTCCCGGCGCGGGCCCCGGCCGTGTGCGGCTCGGCCGCTTCGTCGACGAGCTCGACGAGGCGCGGGCCGTGGCCGACGAGCTGCAGGCATTCACGCGCGACTGGGCCGTGGGCGCCGAGCAGGCGTCCGGCCCTGGTCCGACGATGGCGGTCCTGTGCCGGAAGCGCTCGCAGTTCGCGGCGCTCCGGGGCGAGTTCGAGCGCCGCGGCATGCCGTTCGAGGTGGTCGGACTGGGCGGCCTGCTCGACACTCCCGAGGTCATCGACATCGTCTCGACGCTGCGGGTCATCGCGGACCCTGGCCGATCCGACGCGCTCATGCGGCTCCTGGCCGGGGCGCGCTGGCGGATCGGGCCGGCCGACCTCATGGCCCTCGCCGACTGGTCCCGCCACCTCGCAGCCCTCCGTTCCGCCGCCGCCCGGCCCGAAGAGCAGGACCTCGATGCCGCGGGCACGGTCGAGGAGGCCCTCATCGAGGGGGACGTGGCCGAGGCCTCCAGCCTCGTGGAGGCCATCGACCGGCTGCCCCGGCCAGGGTGGACGTCCGGGGCAGGCAGGCAGCTCAGCCCCGAGGCGCTCTCCCGCCTGACGCGGCTGCGCGACGAGCTGCGGATGCTGCGCACCGTCTCCGGGGACGATCTCGGCACCGTGGTCTCCCACGTCGAGCGCGCGCTCCTGCTCGACATCGAGCTCGCCGCCAGGCCAGGCGCGTCGGTCCACCAGGCGCGCCGCAACCTGGACGCCTTCGCCGAGGCGGCGGCGTCGTTCCTCGCCCAGTCGTCCGAGCCCGGCCTACTCGCCTTCCTCGCGTGGCTCGAGGTCGCCGCGCGTGAAGAGTCCGGGCTCGACATGGCCCCCAGCGAGCCCTCGCCCGGGGCGATCCAGCTCCTCACGGTCCACGCCTCCAAGGGGCTCGAGTGGGACGCGGTCGCCGTGACGGGACTCAACCGCGGCATGTTCCCCTCGGGGGGCAACGACCGGTGGACGGTCGGGCAGTCCGCGCTGCCCTGGCCCCTGCGCGGAGACCGGGCCGACCTGCCCGCGTGGGACACGGACCAGCCGGACCAGAAGGGCTGGGTCGACGCGGAGAAGCAGCTCGCAGAGGACGCCACGGAGCACGCCGAGCGCGAGGACAGGAGGCTGGCCTACGTCGCGTTCACCCGCGCCAGGTCGCTCCTCGTGGCCACCGGGTTCGCCTGGAGCAGCACCCGATCCAGGCCCCTGCCCGCGTCGCCGTTCCTCGAGGAGCTGCGCGAGGACGCGGACCGCCACGGCTTCGAGGTCCTGGCCTGGGCGGAGGACGCCGACCTGCCGGAGCAGAACCCCCTGCAGGCCCTGGCCCAGCGCTCGCTCTGGCCCTATGACCCGCTCGAGGGGCCAGTCGATGCTGCCACCGGGGCCCGCCACAGCCTCTCGCCGGGCCGCCGCGGGGCCCTGGAGGCGGCGGCGCACCGCGTCCTCGAGATGATCCACGACGGCGGCGCCGGTCCGCACCTCCCGGCCCCGGGGGCCCCGCGGCAGGCCGAGTGGGCGCGCGAGGCCGAGCTGCTCCTGGCAGAACAGGCCCGCGCCCACGTGACCTCGGGCGTGCGGCTGCCGGAGCACGTCTCGGCGTCCACCCTCGTGGCGCTCGGCGAGGACCGCGAGGCGGTCGTCCGCCAGCTGCGCCGGCCCGTCCCGCGCCGGCCCGGAATGGCTGCGCGGCGGGGGACGGCCTTCCATGCCTGGGTCGAGGAGCACTTCGGCACCAGCGCCATGCTGGACCTCGAGGGCTTCGACAGCTCGGACGAGTACGTGGACGAGGCCTACGAGCTCGGCACCCTCGTGGAGGCCTTCAAGCGCACCGAATGGGCGAACCGGAGTCCGGCCCACGTCGAGGTGCCGATCGAGACCAAGGTGGGGCCCGTCGTCGTGCGCGGACGCATCGACGCCGTGTTCCGCGACGCCGACGGCCGGTGGGACCTCGTGGACTGGAAGACCGGAAGGGCCCCGAAGGGCGCCGAGGCGAGGGCACGGTCCGTGCAGCTGGCCGTGTACCGCTTGGCCTGGTCGCGCCTCACGGACACCCCCGTGGAGGAGATCAGGGCCGCCTTCTGCTACCTCGCCGACGGCACGGTCGTCCGCCCCGAAGCGCTCGCCACAGAGGCAGAGCTCGAAGCGATCGTGGCCTCGGCGCTGCAGTGACCCCCCAGCACCGCCTGGGGCGCGGGGTGGACGGGCGCGGGGTGGGCGGGGGCGGCCTCAGTCCTCGCGGCGCCCGTCGGTAATGAGCGGGAGCGCATCGGTCGCCGGTGCAGGGTCCGCCGTGCGCGGAATCTCGGCCGCCGGCCGGCCGTTCTCCGGCGCAGAGGCCTCGGTGCCCTCGCCGCTTCCGTCGTCCGCCGCTGCGGCGCGGGCGGACTCGGCCTCCGCTGCCTCGCTGGCCTCGATGTCGGCGGCAAGCTCGGCGAGCATGGCCTCGGCGTCCCGCGCGACCTCCTGGTCGCCGAGGGCGAGGGCCTTCACGAGGTACTGCGCGAGGGCAAACTCCGCCGCCAGGGCCGCGCGCCGGGCGAGCTGCGGGTCCACCGGCTCCTTGCGGGCCTCGTGGTAGGCCGCGAGCACCGCGTCGATGAACTTCGGCTCGTTCGACCCGACGAGCCAGGCGATGTCGTCGGCCGGATCGCCGATCCGCAGGTCGGTCCAGCCGGTCACGGCGGTGACGCGGTCGTCGTCGATGAGGAGGTTGTCCTCGTGGAGGTCGCCATGGACCACGGTCGGGTTGAACCGCCAGAGGGTGACGTCCTCCATGGCCTGCTCCCACCGGCGCAGGAGCACCGCGGGGATCTTGCCCGTGGTGGCCGCCTGGTCGAGCTCGTTGAGGCGGCGCTGCCTGAACCCGTTGGCCGTGTAGGAGGGCAGGTCCGCGCTGTCGACGAGCTCCTGGGGCAGGCCGTGGATGGCGGCGAGCGTCCCCCCGATCTCCCGCGCGAGCCGGTCGCTGCCCGAGGCGAGCGCGTCGAGGTCCCGGACCGTCCCGGTGAGATTCGTGTAGACGCACGTGGTGAGCCCGTCCATGCGCACCGTGCCGGCCACCGCCGGCATCTGGAACGGCAGCTCGGCGCGCACGGCGGGGTCGAACGCCCGCAGCACCGTCATCTCGGTCTCGAGGCGTGCGCTGGCCTCCGTGCCGCGCGGGCAGCGGATGCGCCACGCGCGCCCGTCCGCGGTCTCCAGAAGGGCCGCATCGAAGTCGGTGGCGTCATCCGGGGACGCCGCCACGGCGGTCGGCTGCAGCCCGGGGACGGCGGCGGTAGCGATGGCGGCCAGCTCGAGCGGAGTGCGTTTCACCTTCTCCACGCTAGCCCGCTGCGCCGCCGCGGGCACGGACCCACGCCGAACCGGCGCCCCGCCGGTTGTGCGAGTGTCGGAGGGGCTCAGTACCGTAGTGGGTATGACTTCCGGCTCGTTCCCGCCTCCCCAGCCCTCGGCCACCGCCGGCACCGCGCTCTCGGCGTTCGAGGGGACGGGCCAAACTGCCGGACTGCTCGCCGACCGGCTCCTCCCCACGGCGGCGGAAGCGCTCGACCGCCGGTCCGCCGACCGCGCCGACCCCGAATTCCTCGGCCAGCTCGTGCGCCAGCCGGGCACCCTCGCGGTGCTCTACTCGCAGCGGCGGGCCGCGCACGACGGCGGGCACCTCGCCTTCCTGCCCGCCCGGTCCCTGCCGGCGGAGTGGCTCGAGGGCCTCGTCGTCTACCTCGGCCGGCTGCCGCAGGAACGGACCACCGCCCACGCCGCGCCGGGCTCCGACATCGTCCTCGTGGTCCTCGACGAGCCGGTCGAGCCCGTGTCTGCGGTCATGTCGGAGCCCGCGGGGGAGGGCGCCGGGCTGCTGCCCGAGGAGACAAACTGGGCCGGCTTCCGCGAATCGGGCCCCGGCCTGGACCTCGTGGAGGCGGGCATCCTGCTGGAGGCGACCGCCATCGCGAACTGGCACGCCTCACACCCCCGGTGCCCGCGCTGCGGCGCGCCCACACAGGTGATCCAGAGCGGCTGGGTGCGGCAGTGCCCCGAGGACGGCTCGGAGCACTTCCCCCGCACGGACCCGGCGATCATCGTGACCGTCGTCGGCCCGGGCGACCGCGTGCTCCTCGCGACCGGAGCGCGCATGCGCTCGACGATGTTCTCGACCCTCGCGGGCTTCGTCGAGCCCGGCGAGTCCCTCGAGCAGGCCGTGGCCCGCGAGGTCCTCGAGGAAGTCGGGGTCCGCGTGACCGAGTGCCAGTATCTCGGCTCGCAGCCCTGGCCCTTCCCCGCCTCCCTCATGCTCGGCTTCACAGCCCGCACCCTGGACGAGGTCGCCGAGCCGGACGGCACCGAGGTGCTCCGCGCCCGCTGGTTCACCCGGGACGAGCTGGCAGCCGCGGCCGGCTCCGGCGAGATCGACCTGCCCAGTCGGCTGTCCATCTCGCGGGCCCTCATCGAGAGGTGGTTCGGCGGCCCCATCACCGCACTGGAGGCGGCGGCCCAGTGAGCGGGGCCGAGTCCGCCCAGGCCGCGGGAGGGACGCTCGAGGAGCGGCTCCTCGCCGGCCTCGACGAGGAGCAGCGCGAGGTCGCGACCACCCTGCACGGGCCGGTGTGCGTCCTGGCCGGGGCAGGCACCGGCAAGACGCGGGCGATCACCCACCGGATCGCGTACGGCGTCCACTCGGGCGTCTACTCGCCCCAGCGCCTCCTTGCGGTCACGTTCACCGCGCGGGCCGCCGCCGAGATGCGCAGCCGCCTGCGCGACCTCGGCGTGGGGGGAGTGCAGGCCCGCACGTTCCACGCCGCGGCCCTGCGGCAGCTGCAGTACTTCTGGCCGCAGGCCGTGGGGGGCTCGCTGCCGAGCCTCCTCGAGCACAAGGCCCAGGCCATCGCCGAGGGCGCACGGCGCCTGCGCCTCACCGTGGACCGGGCCGCGATCCGCGACCTCGCCTCGGAGATCGAATGGGCCAAGGTCTCGATGCTCACGCCCTCCACCTACCTCGAGGGCGCCGCGGGCAGGGGAGAGCCCGGCGGCCTCCAGCCGGCCACGGTGGCGCGGCTCTTCGAGGCCTACGAGGACGTCAAGGTGGACCGGAACCTCATCGACTTCGAGGACGTCCTGCTCATCACGGTCGGCATCCTGCAGGAGGACCCGAAGGTCGCCGCGACCGTGCGCGAGCAGTACCGCCACTTCGTCGTCGACGAGTACCAGGACGTCTCCCCGCTGCAGCAGCGCCTCCTCGAGCTGTGGCTCGGCGGCCGCGAGGAGCTGTGCGTGGTCGGCGACGCGAGCCAGACGATCTACTCGTTCACGGGCGCCACGAGCACCCACCTGCTCGAGTTCGGCAAGCGCCACCCGCAGGCGGCCATGATCCGGCTCGTGCGGGACTACCGCTCCACGCCGCAGGTGGTCCGCCTGGCCAACGACCTCCTCGCGGCCCGCCGCCCCGCGGGCCCCGCGGCCGATGCCCGCTGGGCGAAGCCGCTGAACCTCATCGCCCAGCGGCCCAGCGGGCCCGAGCCCGAATTCGCCGAGTGCGCCGACGACGAGGCGGAGGCGTCCGCCGTGGCCCGCAGGATCGCCGCCCTCGTCAAGGCGGGCACCGAGCCCAAGGACATCGCGGTGCTCTTCCGCACCAACGGCCAGTCCGAGGCGTTCGAGCAGGCCCTCGCCGCGGCCGGCATCGGCTACCAGCTGCGCGGCGGCGAGCGGTTCTTCAACCGCCGCGAGGTCCGCGACGGGCTCCTGCAGCTCCGCGGTGCCGCCCGCGCCCAGGCGGACGACGGCGTGCCGGTGGCGCAGCGGGTGCGCGATGTCCTCTCCTCGCTGGGCTACTCCGAGCAGGCGCCCACGGGCGGGGGCGCCACGCGCGAGCGCTGGGAGTCGCTTGCCGCCCTCGTGGCCCTCGCCGACGAGCTCTCCGCCGCGCGGGGCGAGGGGTTCGGGCTGCCCGAGTTCGTGGCCGAGCTGCAGGAGCGGGCCACGGCCCAGCACGCACCGGCCGTCCAGGGCGTGACGCTCGCGTCGCTGCACGCCGCGAAGGGCCTCGAGTGGGACGCGGTGTTCCTCGTGGGGCTGAGCGAAGGCCTCGTGCCGATCTCCTTCGCCGACACGCCCGTGACGGTGGACGAGGAGCGGCGCCTGCTGTACGTCGGGATCACCCGGGCCCGGGAGTTCCTGCACCTGTCGTGGTCCCTGTCCCGCACCCCGGGCGGGCGCGCGCACCGCCGTCCGTCGCGGTTCCTCGACGGCCTGCGGCCCGCGGGCTCGACCTCCTCGCACGCCGAGCGCAGCCCCCGCAAGCGCCGGGAGCTGAAGGGGCCCACCACGTGCCGCGTGTGCGGGACGATCCTCTCGACCGGGGCCGAGCGGAAGGTCGGCCGCTGCTCCGGGTGCCCACCCACCTACGAGGAGGCCACGTTCGAGGCGCTGCGCGCGTGGCGCCTTGAGCAGGCGCGCGAGGCGGACGTGCCGGCCTTCGTCGTGTTCACGGACGCGACCCTGACGGCCATCGCGGAGGCGAAGCCCTCGAGCCTGGACGAGCTGTCCCAAGTGGCCGGTGTGGGGCGGGCCAAGCTCGAGCGCTACGGCGAGGCAGTCCTGGAGCTCATCCGTGGCGCGTGAGGGCCGGCGCGCCGTCCCCGGCCAGGGCGCGCTCCCGCTGGGCGGGGACGGCCCGCGCATCGAGGTGCGCCGGTCGGGCCGGCGCAGGAAGACGGTCTCCGCCTTCTGGGAGGGCAGCACTGCGGTGGTGGCGATCCCCGCCACCTTCACACGGGCCCAGGAGGCGCACTGGGTCGAGCGGATGGTCGAGCGGCTCCAGCAGGACACCGCGCGCCGCCGCGGCGCGCACTCGGACGAGGCCCTCGCCGAGCGCGCCGCCGGGCTGTCGCGGCGGTACTTCGGCGGCCGGACCGAGCCCGCGTCCATCCGCTGGGTCACGAACCAGCGCCGCCGGTGGGGCTCCTGCACGCCGAGCCAGCGGACCATCCGCCTCTCCCACGAACTGCAGGGCATGCCGGAGTGGGTGGTCGACTACGTGATCGTGCACGAGCTCGCCCATCTGCTCGTCTCGGGCCACGGCCCCCAGTTCTGGAAGCTCGTCGAGGCGTATCCGAGGCTCGCGGAGGCGAAGGCCTTCCTCGCCGGGGTGGCGTTCGCCGGTTCCCAGCGCGGGGACGCCGGGGACGCCGAGGGCAGCGGCTGGGACCTTATCGACGACGAAGAAGACGCCTAGAATCGCGCCATGAGCCAGCTTCCTGCCAGCTACGCCAAGTACCTCGAGGGCCGCAGCGCCGAGTTCATCGACACGGTCCGCCCCGTGCTGCTCCAGTCGGCCGCGGACGCCGTGTGCGGCGTCCATGTGGTCATCAACGAGCCGCACGAGCTCCAGGCCCATCTGGACGAGTCGGTCCCGTTCGGCCAGATCACCGAAGGCATCGACTGACACACGGAGCCGGCCGCGTCGCGCGGCCGGCTCCGTGAGTGTCTCTGCCGTTCCCCCTGAGGGTTGCCCCCTGCTAGTCGCGGGGCGCACCCGGGGGAGTGCCGCCGTCGTCCGTCCCGTCGCCGTCCTCGGGACCGTCGCCGTCCTCGCGATCGCCGCCGTCACCGCGCTGGCCGTCCGCCTCGGAGGAGGCCGCCGGCTCGTCGAAGCCGCCGGCGAGGAGCTTCTCGAGCGCCTCGTCCACCTCCGAGCCCTGCGCCTCTGCCTGGGAGCGCCGGGCGGAGAAGCCCTGGGGGTCGTCGAGGTCCTCGCCGGTGGGGAGCAGGTCCGGGTGCGTCCAGATCGCGTCGCGCCCCGCGATCCCGCGCTCGTCGCCGAGGGACTTCCACAGCGTGGCAGCGTCGCGCAGCCGGCGCGGGCGCAGCTCGAGCCCCACGAGCGAGGCGAAGGCGTGCTCCGCCGGCCCCCCGGTGGCACGGCGACGCCGAACAGCCTCGCGGAGCGCCGCGGCCGAGGGCAGCACCCCTTCGGTCGCCGTGGCGGTGAGCTCGTCGACCCACCCCTCGACGAGGGCGAGCGCCGTCTCGAGCTTGGCCAGGGCGGCATCCTGCTGCGGAGTGCGCTGCGGCATGAACACGCCGCCCTGGAGTGCCTCCTGGATCGACTCCGGGTTGCCCGGATCGATCCCGTGGGCGAGCTCCTCAATCTTGGACACGTCGATGTGGATGCCGCGCGCGTAGTCCTCGATCGCGCCGAGCAGATGGGCGCGCAGCCACGGCACGTGCATGAACAGGCGCGCATGGGCGGCCTCGCGGACCGCCAGGTAGAGGCGGACGTCGCCTTCCGGCAGGCCCAGTCCCTCGCCGAACTTCGCGACGTTCGCCGGCAGCAGCGCCATCTCGAGGTCGACCAGCGGGACGCCGATGTCGGAGGAGCTCACGACCTCGCCCGAGAGCGCGCCGATCGCCGCGCCGAGCTGCATGCCGAAGATGGCCCCGCCCATGTTGGTGAGCATGGAGGACGCGCCGCCCAGCATGCCCTTCATCTCCTCGGGCATCTGCTCGTTCAGCGCGGTCGAGAGCGCGGTGGCGATGCTGTTGGCGACGGGCTGCGTGAGCCGGCGCCACGTCCCCATCGTGGCCTCGATCCACTCGGCCCGGGACCAGCCGCGGCCGATGATGCCCGTGCCTGGAAGGTCGGTCGCCTGGTCCAGCCAGAGCTCGGCCAGCCGCAGGGCCTCGTCCACGTCGCGGTTCTGCGCCGCGGAGACCGAGGGGTCCGAGGTCGCGGCCGCGGTCCGGCGGGCGTGGTCGTGCGCCAGCTGCCAGTTGACCGGGCCCTCGCCGCCGGGGGCCGACATCATGGCCTGGACCTGCTCGAACATCTGGCGCAGGAGGTTGGGGTCGCTCGGGAGGCCGGCCGCCTTGGCGATCTCCGTGGGGTCGAATCCCTCGGCGCCCGCACCGCCCATGAGCCTGCCGAAGAGCTCGGACAGCGGGTCCTGGGGCTCGTCGTCGTGGCCCGAAGGCTTCTCTGGTGTGGTCATCGTGCCGCCGATCAATGCTGGTGGTAGGGACATCCTCACGGTACCGCGGTGCTCGCCGACGTGTCTCCGGCGGGCGGCTCCCTTTCGCTGACGGCACACCGCCCTGCACGGCGCACACGTCCGCGGCATCGTAGGCTGGGGCGTGCCGCCGCGGAGGTCCGCGGCGGCCGCGTCCGCCGGTCCCGGCGGTGCGAGGCGGTGCGAGCACCTGGAAGGCGGCGCGAGACGTGGTCAATCCCCCCGCAGTTCCCGAGAAGGACGGCGGGCAGCCGGACGGCGTGCGGCCGGAGGAGGGCCGGGCCGAGGACGGCGCGGCCGCACCCCGCGCGGCCCGCTCCCCGAAGGCGGCGGGCAGCGGCCGCACCTTCGCCGCGGTGATCTCGGGCCTCGCGGCGCTCGTGCTGGGCGCCACGGTGGTCTCCGTCCCCGTTCCCTACGTGGTGGAGTCGCCCGGACCGGCGTACAACACCCTCGGCCAGACGGGCGGCAAGGACGTCATCTCGATCAGCGGGCATCCCTCGTACCCGGCCAGCGGCTCCCTCGACCTCACGACGGTGTACGTCAACGGCGGGCCCAACAGCGACGTCGGCCTGATCGACCTTGCGCGCTCGTGGTTCGACCATTCGCAGGGCATCCTGCCCCAGCGGGTCGTCTACCCGCCCGGGACCACGCGCCAGCAGGTCTCGGACGAGAACGCCTCGCTCATGCAGGACTCGGAGCAGACGTCGGTCGCCGCCGCGCTCGGCGCCCTGGGCATCCAGTACGACCAGCAGCTCAACGTCGCCTCGATCGCCGACGGGTCGCCGTCCTCCGGGAAGCTGAAGGTGGGCGACAAGCTGGTCAGCGTCGGCGGCCAGAAGGCCACCTCCCTCGCCGTGGTGCAGCAGACCCTCGCCGCGGGGAAGGGCGCTCCGGTCGAGGTGGTGGTCGACCGCGGGGGAGCGCCGGCGACGGCCACGGTGACGCCCGCCCAGAATCAGGGCAGGTGGATCCTGGGTGTGGGCATCCGCTACACCTACCGCTTCCCGTTCGACGTCCAGATCGAGCTGGACCGGGTCGGCGGCCCGAGCGCAGGCATGATGTTCGCGCTCGGGATCATCGACAAGCTCACCCCGGGAGACCTCACCGGAGGCAAGAACATCGCCGGGACCGGGACCATCGACCCCGACGGGTCGGTCGGCGCGATCGGCGGGATCGACCAGAAGCTGGTCGGCGCCCGCGCTGCTGGTGCCACACTCTTCCTGGCGCCCGCGGCCAACTGCAACGAGGTGGTCGGGCACATCCCCGACGGTCTCGCGGTCGTCAAGGTCTCCACCCTCAGGGAGGCGCGCTCCGCGGTGGAGGCCTACGCGCAGGGCAGGGCCCCTGCGTCCCTGCCGCAGTGCACCGCCGGCTGACGGAGCCTGCGGGGCCGAGCCGAGGCCGAATCGTTATCGCGCACCCGCGCGGCACGGGGAACTGTGGTCCCGCGTCAGGCGTGCTTGACTAAGAGCAGCGCCGTGCTCCGCATGCGTGTCCGCGGAGCCGGGCGCCGACCCATCGAGCCCAGAGCAAGAGGTACGCCGTGACATCCCGCCCCGAAGGCAGACCGACCGCACTCCGCCGCCGTCGGGGCGCCCTGATTCCGACGATCGTCATCGTGGTCGTCATCGCGGTCGGGTTCGTCATCTTCTCCGGCGTGTACACGGACATCCTGTGGTTCCAGCAGCTGGGCTACCTGCAGGTCTTCCTCCGGCAGAACGCCATCCGGGCCGCCGTCTTCCTCGTGGCCGGGCTCGTGATGGCCGGGGCGGTGTACGGCGTGATGCGGGCCGCGTACCGGGCGCGCCCCGTGTACGCCCCGGATCCGTCCAGCCACGACACGATGGCGCGCTACCAGGAGCAGCTCGAGCCGGTGCGGCGCATCGTCATGGCCGCGGTGCCGATCGTCTTCGGCCTCTTCGCCGGCGCGGCGGCAGGGAGCCAGTGGCAGAAGGCCGCGCTCTTCTTCAACCAGGTCGGGTTCGGGGTGCAGGACCCGCAGTTCCACCTCGACATCAGCTTCTACACGATGACCCTGCCCTTCCTGGGCACGGTCGTGGGCTTCCTCCTCGGCGTCGTCGTCATCGCGGGGATCGCGGGCGTCCTCACGCACTACCTCTATGGGTCGATCCGCATCAGCGAGAGCGGGGTCTACATGGCCCGCGCGGCGCAGCTGCACCTCGCGATCTCGGGGGCGGCGCTCCTGCTGCTCATTGCCGTGAACTTCTGGCTGGACCGCTACAGCGCGGTCTTCGACTCCTCGGGCCGGGTGTCCGGTGCGCTCTTCACCGACGTCAACGCGGTCATCCCGACCAAGGCCATCCTCGCCGTGGCCGCCGCGATCGTCGCGGTCCTGTTCATCGTCGCCGCGGTCATCGGGCGCTGGCGCCTGCCGCTCATCGGCACCGCCATGCTCGTGATCACCGGGATCCTCGCCGGCGGTGTCTACCCCTGGGTCATCCAGCAGGTCCAGGTGCGCCCCTCCGAGCAGAGCGCCGAGGCCCCCTACCTCGAGCGGAACATCAACTCGACACGGTCCGCCTACGGCCTCGACAAGGTCCAGGTGCAGGACTACAAGGCCACCACCGACGCGACCCCGGGGGCGCTGCGCCAGGACGCCCAGACCACCGCCAGCATCCGGCTGCTCGACCCGACCCTCGTGTCCCCGACCTTCCAGCAGCTCGAGCAGTACCGGCCGTACTACCAGTTCGCCCCCTCGCTCAACGTGGACCGCTACTCGGTGAACGGCAAGACCCAGGACACCGTGATCGCGGTGCGCGAGCTCAACTCGCAGGGCCTCTCGCCGAGCCAGCAGTCCTGGTACAACAACCACATCGTCTACACCCATGGCTACGGCGTGGTGGCCGCCTACGGCAACACGGCCACGGTGGACGGCAAGCCGGTGTTCATGGAGTCGAGCATCCCCTCGACCGGGGTGCTGGGGACCGACTCGACGTACCAGCCGCGGATCTACTTCGGCGAGTACTCGCCCGACTACTCGGTCGTCGGCGGCCCCGCGGGGACCCAGCCCCGCGAGCAGGACAAGCCCCAGGGCAGCGCGGGGGACACCCAGTACACCTTCTCGGGCAACGGGGGCCCGAACGTGGGCAACATCTTCAACAAGCTCATGTACGCGATGAAGTTCCAGAGCACCGACCTCCTCTTCTCGGACGGCGTGAACCAGGACTCCCAGATCCTGTACGACCGGAACCCGCGCGACCGGGTGCAGAAGGTGGCCCCGTACCTGACCATCGACGGGAACGCCTACCCTGCCGTGATCGACGGACGCGTGAAGTGGATCGTGGACGGCTACACGACGAGCCAGTACTACCCGTACTCGCAGCAGCAGCAGCTCCAGCAGATCACCGCCGACTCCCAGACGGCCGCGGGGCGCGCGAGCCAGCTGCCGCAGGCGACGGTCAACTACATCCGCAACTCGGTCAAGGCGACCGTGGACGCGTACGACGGCTCGGTGACGCTGTACGCCTGGGACGACCAGGACCCGATGCTCAAGGCCTGGCAGAAGGTGTTCCCGAGCACCGTCAAGCCGATCTCGGACATGTCCGCCGGCCTGATCAGCCACGTGCGCTACCCCGAGGACCTGTTCAAGGTCCAGCGGGAGCTGCTCACCCGGTACCACGTGACCGATCCGGGCGACTTCTACAAGAACAACGACGTCTGGAGCGTGCCCAACGATCCGACCGTGAAGTCCGGAGGCGTGAAGCAGCCCCCGTACTACATGACGCTGCAGATGCCGGGCCAGCAGACCCCGTCCTTCCAGCTGACCTCGAGCTTCATCCCCCAGACGGTCGAGGGCGGGTCCTCCCGGGAGGTCATGTACGGCTATCTCGCCGCGGACTCCAATGCCGGGAACAAGGCCGGCGTGAAGGGGAACGACTACGGGAAGCTGACGCTGCTCAAACTCCCGACCGACACATCGGTCCCGGGCCCGGGGCAGGTGCAGAACACGTTCAACTCGGACACCAACGTCTCCCAGGCGCTCAACCTCCTGCGTCAGGGCGCCTCCGAGGTGCTCAACGGCAATCTCCTGACGCTGCCCGTGGGCGGGGGCCTGCTCTACGTCCAGCCCGTCTATGTGAAGTCCACGGGCTCGACCTCCTACCCGACCCTCCAGCGCGTGCTCGTGGCCTTCGGGGACAAGATCGGCTTCGCTCCGACCCTGGACAAGGCGCTTGACGATCTCTTCGGCGGGAATTCGGGCGCCAAGGCGGGCGATTCGGGCAACAACGGGCAGGCCGGCGCGACCCCGAGCCCGCAGCCGTCCGGCGGAACGGGAACGTCCCAGACAGCCCAGGCCGATCTGCAGGCAGCCCTGCAGGACGCGAGCCAGGCCATCAAGGACGGACAGGCTGCGCTCGCGGCGGGCAACTTCGCGGCCTACGGCGACGCGCAGCAGAAGCTGAGCGCCGCCGTGCAGCGGGCGATGGATGCCGAGGCGAAGATCGCAGGGTCTGGCGGCGGCACGTCCGGCTCGTCGACCGCGAGCCCCGCGCCGAGTCCGACGCCGAGCAAGTAGGCTCCCGGCGGCCGTCCCGGGAGGATTTGGCCGACGTCCGCCCCGCTGCTAGAGTTGAAGGCACGCCGCGGGGTGGAGCAGTTCGGTAGCTCGCTGGGCTCATAACCCAGAGGTCGTAGGTTCAAATCCTGCCCCCGCAACTCCCACAGTGAGGCCCCGGACCATCTGGTCCGGGGCCTCACTGCATGTCCGCGGTGCCGCAGCCCGGCGCACCTCCCGTCCGCCTCAGCGCCTGTCGGCGTCGGCTTCCTCGACGGCGGGGGCCGCGGCGGGCTGGCCGGTTCCGGTGCCCAGGGCTGCCGAAGGGGCACCCTGCTTGAGGGCTGCGAGGCGCGCCTCGATCTCGGTCTGCTCGCCCAGGTCCTCGAGCTGGTTGAACTGGGCGTCGAGGCTCGAGGCGGCGAGCTCCTGCTGGCCGCGGACCCTGGCCTCTTCGCGCCGGACCTTCTCCTCGAAGCGTGCGACCTCGCTCGTCGGGTCCATGATGTCGATGCTCTTGAGGGCATCGCTGACCTGGGTCTGGGCCTGGGCGGTCTTGGCCCTGGCCACGAGCTCGTTGCGCTTGGCCGTGAGCTCGTTGAGCTTGCCCTTCATCTGGTCGAGGCCGGTCTTGAGGCGCTCGACGACCTCGTTCTGGGTCGCGATCGTCGGCTCGGCGGCCTTCGCCTCGTTCTCGGAGGACATCTGGTGCTGGATGGCGACCTTCGCGAGGTTGTCGAACTTCTGCGCGTCCGCGGTGTTGCCGGCGGCGCGGAACTCATCGGCCTTGCGGGAGGCCGCGAGGGCCTTGCTGCCCCAGTCCTGGGCTGCCTTGACGTCCTCGGCGTGGTCGTCCTCGAGCATCCGGAGGTTGCCGATGGTCTGGGCGATGGCCGCCTCCGCCTCGGCGATGTTGTTCGTGTAGTCCCGGACCATCTGGTCCAGCATCTTCTGCGGGTCCTCCGCCTGGTCCAGCAGCGTGTTGATGTTCGCCTTGGCCAGCTGTGCGATGCGCCCGAAGATGGACTGCTTTACCATGGTGCTCCCTTTCGTGTGGTTGAAAGTCACTGGTGGAAAGCCTCTGCGTTCCCCCGTGCGGCCTAGAAGCTGCCGCCGTCGCCGCCGAAGTCGCCTCCGCCGCCGAATCCTCCGCCCCCTCCGCCGCCCCAGCCGCCACCGAACCCGCCGCCGCCCCAGCCACCGCCACCGTGGTGGCCTCCGCGCAGGATCGAGTCGATGATGATCCCGCCCAGCACCGCGCCGCCCAGGCCTCCGCCACCGAACATTCCGCCGCCGCCCGGGCCGCCGCCCCAGCCGGCGAACTGGTCGACATCGTGCTGGGCGAGCTGCGCGGCCTGCGCGGCGAGCGCATTGGCCTGCTGGGCGTAGGCAAGCGCGGTGGTGGGATCCGTGCGCGAGATCGAGAGGGCATAGTCGAGATTGCGCTGGGCTTCAGCGAGCCGCGTCCTGGCCTCTGTGCCGACGCCGCCGCGGCGCGCAGCGATGTAGTCGCTTGTGGCACTGATCTGGGCCTGGGCTGACTGGATGGCCTGCTGGAGGGACGCAGCGGCCCTCTGGGCCTGCTGCTCGCGGTCGCGGACGCCCGTGAGGGCCGTGTCGAGCTGGGTGTGGGCCGCCTCGATGCGCTGCAGGGTGGCGATCGGGTCCGGCTTCTCGGCCGTCATCTCGCGCTGGGCAGTGTCGAGTGCTGCTTCGACAGCGGCGATCGGACCCGCGAGTTCGGGGTGGTCACCCTGCCCGGCCAGGGCCCGGGCCTGGGCGAGGTCGGCCCGGGTGTCCGCGAGGGCGGCGTCTCCCTTGGCCCGTGCGTCATCGAGGGCCGTGGCTGCCTTGCCGATCGCCTCGAGGAGGACCCGGGCCTGGTGGAGTGCCTCCTCGGCCGCCCGCACCGCGACGGCCGCTGGGCTCGTCTGCCCTTCGCCGAGCCTCTCCCGTGCCGTGCCGGAGGCGTTCGCGACGAACGAGAGGCGCTCCTGGGCCTGCGTGACGTTGTCGGCCACGTGCTTGACGGCGGACTCCGCGTAGGCAGCCTGAAGGCGTGCCAGCGTCTCCTTCTGCGCGGCGAGGCGGGACTCGGCCTCAGCAGCGCCGGTGGCGACCTCGGCGAGGGCCTGCGGGGCGTTCCGCTCGAGCTCGCGGAGGGCGTCGAAGTCGGCCTTCTGCTCCGCGAGCGAAGCGATGGCCGCCTCGGAGCGGTGGATGATGTCCCCGAGCCATTGGCGCTGCTGCGCCTCGGTGTCGGGGAGGTGGTCGTCAAGCTGCTGCTGGAGCTTGAAGGACTCGGCCAGGTGTGCCTTGGCCTCGGCGAGGGCCCGGGTGAAGTTGCCCACGGCGTCCGAGCCGTAGGAGGCCTCGGCGAAGCCGAGCTCCTGTTCGCTCGAGCGGACCGCGTCGTCGGCCCGGACCAGGAGCCCGGCCGCCCGTGTGCGCAGCTCCTCCACGCTGAGCGATGCGAGCGGGTCGGGCTCGCCCTGGGCCGACCGGGCCTGGTCCGGAGACTGGGCCCACGAGCCCTTGCGCCTGCGGGAGATGAGGTACGCGGCGCCGGCCCCGACGAGCACCACGCCGCCGCCCACGAGCCACGGCACCGCTCCCGAGCCCGAGGAGACGTTGCCGCTGCCCCCGGCGGCGGCATCGCCCGTGGCCTTGGCGGTGTCGATGGCTGCCTGGGCGTAGTCCTTCTTGCCGCCGGCGAGGTTCGGCGTGACAGCGTTCTGGGCGATGGCCGGGACCTTCGGGTAGACAGCAGCGTTCTGGGTGTTCGCCACCAGCTGGAACTGCCCGGACGTTGCGATGGCGAGGAGCACGTCGGAGCCGCCCATGCCCGTGTTCTTCGCGACAGCCTGGGCCCAGGCCGTCCGGTCGCTCGGGTTGGTGAAGGAGTCCACGATGACCACGTAGAGGTTCACACGGTGTTGGGAGAGGAGATCCGAGATCGCCTTCTGGACTTCGCCCTTCCGTGACCCGAGCGCACCCTGGGGATCCACGATGTTCGTCCCGGAGGGGATCGTCACGGGGTTGGTGGCCCAGGCGGGCGCCGTGGCCGGGACGAGCAGGAGGAAGGCCGCCGCGAGGCCGGCAAGGAGGGTCTTCACGGTCGAGCGCATGCGCTAATCCTTCGCCTCGTTCGGGGGCGTAGGCCCCGCTCCGCGCAGCTTCCGGCAGCGCATCACGCCGCCGGCGGCTGTCTCACGTACCTTGATTCTAGGGGTGCCCGCAGTGGCCCGCACGGGCGGGCACTGCGCCGGGAGTGAAACGGGATCTCTTTCGGCGGACTCCCAGCAAGCTTCCAGAGAACAGAAGCGTCCAGCACAGCTTGGGGGACCATAGTGGATAAGGAGTTCAGGGAAAGGACATCAGTGATGAACGAGAGCGATCCCCGTCCGGCACAGTCCGGCTCGGGAGCCCCCGACCCCCGCGACCATGCCGGTGGGCCCGTGCAGCAGCCGGCGGTTCCCCCTGCCGGCGAGCCGGGGAGGGAGCAGGGCGGCCAGCAGCCGCAGGGCCCCGCCTCTCAGCAGCCGACGCAGCCTCAGGGCCCGCGCCCCCACCAGGACCAGCCCACCCAGCCGATTCAGCCGTACGGCCAGCAGGCCCCGCAGTACGGCCAGCGTGCGCCGCAGTACGGCCAGCAGGGCCCCCAGCAGGGCGCGCAGCACGGCCCGCACTATGGGCCCCAGGCCCCGCAGTACGGCCAGCAGGCCCCGCAGTACGGGCAGCGTGCGCCGCTGTACGGGCCCCCGCAGGGGCCGGCGCCCTACGGCCAGCCGCAGTATGGGCAGCAGGGCCACCCGGGCAACCAGGGGAACTCGTTCTTCCGCCCCGCGAGCCAGCGTCCCGGGCAGAAGGGGCGCTGGGGGACCGGAGTGCTCGTGGGCGGCATGCTCGTCGCGGGCCTCGTCGGCGGCGGAGTCGCGGCCGGGACGGCGAGCCTCTGGGCCCCCCATCTCACGAGCTCCGCGTCCCAGTCGCAGGACTCGAGCCCGGTGATCGTGAACAACCAGGACAGCGTGAACGCCGTGACCGCGGCCGCCGCGAAGGCCTCCCCGAGCGTCGTGACGATCGGCGTCTCCTCTGGCAACTCCTCGGGCACCGGGTCGGGCGTCGTGCTGGACAACCAGGGCCACATCCTCACGAACACGCACGTCGTGACCCTCGACGGCCAGGTGGCGAATCCGACCATCGAGGTCCGCGCGAACAACGGCTCGGTCTACAAGGCCTCGGTGGTCGGAACGGATCCCCTCAGCGACCTCGCGGTTGTGAAGGTCGACGGCGCGAACCTCACCCCGGTGACCTTCGGCGACTCCGGCAAGCTCAACGTCGGTGACATCGCCGTGGCGATCGGTGCCCCCCTGGGCCTGGACAGCACGGTCACGGACGGCATCGTCTCGAACCTCAGCAGGACGATTTCTGTCCAGTCCTCGGCGGCGCCCAACGGCGGCGACAACTCGCAGGACAACGGCGGCCAGGGCTTCCAGTTCGCGCCCCCCGGCGGCGGCCAGGCGCAGCGCCAGTCCGCCCAGAGCACCGTGAGCCTGAACGTCATCCAGACCGACGCGGCCATCAACCCGGGCAACTCGGGCGGCGCGCTCGTCAACAGCCAGGGCCAGCTGATCGGCATCAACGTGGCGATCGCCTCGACCGGGTCGGGTTCCGGCGGCAGCTCGGAGTCGGGCAACATCGGCGTCGGCTTCAGCATCCCCGCGAACTACGCGCACCGCATCGCCAATGAGCTGATCGCCAACGGGAAGGCGACGCACGGCCAGCTCGGCGTCTCCGTCCAGTCCCAGTCCGCCAGCGGCACCAGCTCGGCCTTCTCCACCGGCGCCCAGGTCGTGTCCGTGACCTCCGGCTCGGCGGCGGACAAGGCGGGCATCCACCAGGGCGACGTGATCACGAAGTTCGCCGGCCGTCCCATCGGCGACGCCTCCGAGCTCACGGCGGCGGTGCACGAGCAGGCGCCGGGCTCGACCGTCAAGGTGACCGTCCTGCGCAACGGCCAGTCCCAGGACATCGACGTCACGGTGGGCGCCGCCCGGTAGCCCACCGCCCCTTCCCGAACCCCGCACGACGGCGCGCCCCGGCACTGAGCCGGGGCGCGCCGTCGGCCGTCGGGGGAGTCCCCGGCTCGAGGACCGGGCCGCACAGGGACACAGAGTCGGGCTGGGGCAGCGCATTCGGCGGCGCGTGTGGTTAGCTAGGGCGTGCCCGGCATGCACGCCGCGCGCGGCGCAGTCGCGCCCGCAGGCGATCCGGGCGCACCTGCCACGGACGGTCCCCGCCCGTGGCACGTACGCGAGCATGGAAGGCCTTGGACCGTGGGAGACACCCTCAAGATCGTCGTGCTGGTCAAGCACGTCCCTGATGCGCAATTCGACCGTCACATCGGCCCTGAGCGCACCCTCGACCGCTCCGAGAGCATCCTCTCCGAGCTGGACGAGTACGCCCTCGAGGCCGCGCTGCAGCTCACGGACGCCCGCGGGGGCGACAAGGGCGGCAACGAGGTCATCGCGCTGACCATGGGCGGCCCCGACGCCGCCAACGCGCTGAAGAAGGCCCTCCAGATCGGCGCGAGCTCCGGGGTGCACCTCAGCGACGAGGCGCTCGCGGGCTCGGACGCGTGGGCCACCTCGCTCGCGCTGGCCGCTGCGATCCGGTCCCTCGGCGAGGTGGACCTCGTCATCACCGGCATGGCCTCGACCGACGGTGAGACCTCCCTCGTGCCGGCCCAGCTCGCCGAGCACCTCGGCCTGCCCCAGCTGACGTTCGCGTCCTCGCTGGAGGTCTCGGGCCGCACCGTGGCGATCCAGCGCGACGGCGAGGGCGTGACCGAGACCGTGGAGGCCGAGCTGCCCGCCCTCGTCTCCGTCACCGACCAGGCCAACGAGCCGCGCTACCCCAACTTCAAGGGCATCCTCGCGGCCAAGAAGAAGAAGATCGCCACGCTCTCGCTCGCCGAGGTCGGGCTCGACGCCGGCCAGGTCGGCGCCGCGGGATCGCTCACCGCCGTGGAGTCGGCCAAGCCGCGCCCGCCGCGCGCCGCCGGCACGATCATCACCGACGAGGGCGACGCGGGCGTCAAGCTCGTCGACTTCCTGGCCGCGCAGAAGCTCATCTGAGGGAGAAGGCAATGACCGAAGCGAATGTCCTGGTGGTCCTCGACGGCGTCGGGGAGTCCCTGAAGAAGTCCCAGCTCGAACTCCTCTCCGCCGGGCGCCTCCTCGGCACGGTGTCCGTGGCCGCGACCGCCCCCGTCGGCGAGGCCGTTCTCGCCCAGCTGCGCGAGAACGGCGCGGCCGCCGCCTACGTGCCCGACGGGGCCGACCTGTCCGAGTACCTCGTGGGGCCCACCGCGGCGTGGCTGGCCGAGGTGGTCTCTGCCTCGGAGGCGCAGGGCCGGCCGGTCCGCGCCGTGCTGCTCGACAACTCGCCGACCGGCCGGGAGACCGCGGCCCGGCTCGGCGTGCGCCTCGGCGCCGGCGTCATCACCGATGTGGTGGGCCTCGAGCCCGACGGCACGGCCCACAAGTCCGTCCTCGCGGGCTCCTACGAGGACCGCGCGCGGGCCACGAGCCCGGTCTCGATCCTGACCCTCAAGGCGAACCTCGACCTCGGGAGCCCCGCCGCGCCGGCCCCCGGGTCCGCCGCCGTCACCCCGGTAGCAGTGCCCGCGGACGCGCTGACGCGCTCCGCGCGCGTCACGGGCCGGGCCGCGAAGGTCAGCTCGGGGCGCCCCGACCTCACCGAGGCGCGCGTCGTCGTGGCCGGCGGCCGCGGGACGGACGGCGACTTCGGGCCCGTCGAGGAGCTCGCCGATGCGCTCGGCGGCGCGGTCGGCGCCTCGCGCGCTGCTGCCGATGCCGGCTGGGTCAGCCACGACCTGCAGGTCGGCCAGACGGGCAAGACCGTCTCGCCGCAGCTGTACATCTCCGCCGGCATCTCCGGGGCCGTGCAGCAGAAGGCCGGCATGCAGACGGCCAAGGTCATCGTCGCGGTCAACTCCGATCCCGAGTCGCCGGTCTTCGAGATCGCCGACTTCGGCGTGGTGGGCGACCTGTTCGAGGTGCTGCCGCAGGCGACCGCCGAGATCAAGCGGCGCCGCGGCTGATGGCCCCTGCCGAGACCGCCGGCGCCCGCGGCGCCTCCGGGGCGGCGGGACCGTTCGACCCGGAGCGCCACCGGGTGCGCCGGGTCGTCGCGTTCGGCGCCCACCCGGACGACCTCGACTTCGGCGTCTCCGGCACCGTCGCGGCCTGGACGGCGGCCGGGGTCGAGGTGCACTACTGCATCATGACCGACGGCGACGCGGGCGGCTTCGAGCCCGAGCACCGCGCGGGCATCGTGGCGATGCGCCACGAGGAGCAGCGCGGTGCCGCGGCCCTGGTCGGCGTCACCGACGTGCACTTCCTCGGCTACCGGGACGGGTACCTCGAGCCCACGCACGAGGTGATGCGCGACGTCGTCGAGCTCGTGCGGCGGGTGCGCCCCGACGTCGTGCTCGCGATGCACCCCGAGCGGAACTGGGACCGGATCCAGAAGTCCCACCCCGACCACCTCGCGTGCGGCGAGGCGGTCACGCGGGCGGTGTACCCGGCCCTCGAGAATCCGTACGCGTACCCCGAGCTGGCCGAGGCCGGCCTGGATGCCTACCGGCTCCCGTGGCTGTGGCTGTATGCCGGACCCCGGGAACGCACCAACCACTACACGGATGTCAGCGGCTTCGTGGACACGAAGATCGCAGCGCTCCAGATCCACATCAGCCAGCACCCCGACGTCGCGGCCATGGAGGAATCGGTGCGCTCGCGCATGCGCGAGTCCGCGCGCGAGGCCGGCCTCGCCCCGGGTGCGTCCGCCGAGGAGTTCCACGTCGTCTCCGTCAACAACCCGGAGACGATCGCGGGCTTCTGAGCCCCTCAGAGCTGGGCGCCGGCGTAGCCGTTCTGCCGCCAGGCCTCGTACACGGCGATCGAGGCGGAGTTCGCGAGGTTGAGCGAGCGCCGCGACGGGAGCATCGGCAGACGCACGCGCGCCGTGACCCGGGGATCGTCGAGGACCTCCTGCGGCAGGCCCACCGACTCGGGCCCGAAGAAGAGCACGTCGCCCGGCGCGTACGCCACGTCGGCGAACGGGGTGTCGCCGTGGGACGTGAAGGCGAAGACCCGCGCGGGGAGCAGGGCCGTGAAGGCGTCCTCGAGCGTTGCGTGGACGGTGACGTGGGCGAGGTCGTGGTAGTCGAGGCCGGCGCGGCGCAGGTTGGCGTCCTCGAAGTTGAACCCGAGCGGCTCGACGAGGTGCAGGTGCGAGCCGGTCACGGCGGAGAGCCGGATGGCGTTGCCGGTGTTGCCCGGGATCTCGGGCGTGTAGAAGAGGATGCGGAACACGCCCTCCATCCTAGGCGGGCCCGGGCGCCCTCCCGTCAGTGCAGGCCCGTGAGCAGCCGGGCGAGCGCCGGGACGAGGACCACGTTCGGCTGCGGCCCGGACGAGAGGAAGAAGGTGAGCTCGCGGACGAACTTGGAGGCGTTGAGCGGCTCGACGAGGGCGCCCGCGCCGCGGCGGACGTCGATGACGGGCTCATGCGGGTTCTCGTCCGGGGTCTGGACGAGGATGTAGCCCTGCACGTTCAGCTCGCCGAACACGTCCTGGAAGTCGCGCACCTGCTCGGCGAGCCGGGGCGGCGCCACGGTGCGGGAGCCGTGGATGAGGTGCGCACCGTCCCACGCGTAGTTCCCCCGGGGCACGAGCATCGAGTCGACGAGGGCGAGCCGATAGCCGGCGAGGACGGCGTGCGCCACGTGGGAGGCGTCCCGGGGGGAGCGCAGCCCGTTGAGCAGCCGCGCCGAGGGGATGGTGCCCAGGATGCGCCGGCGGATGAGCGCGGCGGTGCGCTCCTCGCGCTGGATCCTCGCCTCGGCCCCGAACAGTCCGCGCCGGCGAGGCACCCCGTGCTCGGCCCGTGCGGCGACCGCGGCCGGCAGGAGCGGCACGGTGCCGGGCTCGAACGGCGGGACGTAGACGGCCGGCTCGCCCGCCGGGTTCCGCTGGCCGCCCGCTCGCGGGGCCGGCCTCGCGGTGAAGCCGGCCGCGCCGGGGCGGCCCTCGGCGGACGACGCCGCGGCGGCACCTTCCGCGGGGCGGCCCCCCTCCCGCTGGGGCGAGGACGTGAAATAGCTGCGGTCGTAGGCTGCGCGGGCGCGCGGGTCGGAGAGCACCTCGAAGGCGAGGGTCACCCGGCGGAACTCGACGACGTCGCCCCCGTGGTCGGGGTGGTGCGCCCGGGCGGCGCGCCGGTAGGCGCGGCGGATCTCGCCCTCGCTCGCGGTCACGGGCACGCCGAGCACCTCGTAGTGGGACGGCACGTGCGCGGGCATGGGTCCATCGTAGGGGCGGGCGCCGGGCACGCCGTCCCGCCCCGAGGGGGGACCGCTGCGATAATCGCGCACATGACCCTTCCCGAGGCCTCTCCCGCAAGGATCACCCTCGCCGTGAACCCCGCCGCGCACGCCGGTCTCGGGGGCCGGCGGGGCAGCGAGGCGGCGGCGGCCCTGCGCTCGCGCGGGGTGGCCGTGACGGAGCTGCGCCGGGAGAGCGCGGCGGAGCTCGCCGAGGCCGTCGCCACGGCGCTGCCCGCCTCCGACGCGGTGGTCGCGGTGGGCGGCGACGGCGTCGTCAACCTCGTCGCCAACGTCCTCGTGGGCACGGCCGTGCCCCTCGGGGTGATCCCCGCCGGGACGGGGAACGACGTCGCGCGCCTGCTCGGGATCCCGCTCGACTCGGTGCCGGCGGCCGTGGAGGTGCTCCTCGCGGCCCTCGAGGCCGGCCCGCGCCGCCTCGACCTCGGCCGCATCGACTGGGCCGGGGGGCGGCGCCACTACGTGGCCGTGGCCTCGGCCGGCTTCGACGCGCGGGTGAACGAGCGCGCCAACGCCTGGTGCTGGCCGCGGGGCAGGGCCAGGTACGTCCTCGCCGTGCTGCGCGAGCTCGTCTCCTTCCGGCCCATCCCGTTCGAGCTCACGGTCGACGGTGTGGCCCGCACCCAGCGGGCCATGCTCGTGTCGGTGGCGAACGGACCCTCGCTCGGCGGCGGCATGCGGGTCGCGCCCGCCGCCCGGGCGGACGACGGCGCGCTGGACCTCTTCGTGGTCGGCCCCCTGTCCGTTCCGGCCTTCCTCGCTGTCTTCCCGAAGGTGTTCCGGGGAGCCCACGTGGGGCACCGGGCCGTTGGGCTCAGCACGGCGCACAGCGTGCGGCTGGCCGCGCCGGGCCTGGTGGTCTACGCGGACGGGGAACGGGTCGCCTCCGGGGCCGTGGACATCAGCGTGGTTCCCCGCGCCCTGGCCGTCCTCGCAGCCCCGGCGGCCGACCTCGCCGTCAGGCCCGGCGGGCGAGCCGGCTGAGGGCGAGCGCTCCCACGAGCAGGCCGAAGTCCCGCAGCGCGACGTCGAAGCCGTGCCCGAGCACGAGCAGGTCCGCGATGATGCCGGCCAGCCACAGCGCGACGACGAGCGATCCCCAGCGCGGGGTCCACGCCACGAGGAGGCCGGCGACGATCTCGACGATGCCCACGATGTGCATGAAGGTCTGGGCGCCGATCGGGACGATCGCGGTGGCAACCGGGGCGAGGTAGTCCGGCCAGTAGGTCAGGAGGTTGAAGAACTTGTCGAGCCCGAACAGGATCGGGGCCACGACATAGAGGGTCCTGAGCATGAGGTACGCCTGGTCGGCGGGGGCGAGCGAGCGCACGCGGCGCGCTGCGCCGCCGGCTCCGGGCAGCCGTCCGTGGTGCGAGGCTGAGGTGGCGGACATGGCCTTCTCCCTTCGATATAAATGGTGTTTCGAATTTTAGACTCCTCTCGGATCTAAAACAATGGATCCCAGTTTTGGATGTAGGATGGGTGTATGGCTGGACCCACCTGGCGCCAGCGCCTCGGCGCGCTGGCCGCGCTCGGCGAGGACCGGCGTCGTGCGCTCTACCTCTACGTCCGCGCCGCCGGGCGGCCCGTGGGGCGCGACGAGGCCGCCGACGCGCTCGGTGTCTCCCGCGCGGCCGCGGCCGCGCACCTCGACCGGCTCGTGGACGACGGCGTGCTGTCCGCCACGTTCGCCAAGCCGTCCGAACGGCGCGGGCCCGGGTCCGGCCGCCCCTCCAAGTTCTACGAGGCCGCCCTCACCGAGGTCGTCGCCGCGGTGCCCGAGCGCTCCTATGAGCTGGCCGGCGACCTCCTCGCCGCGGCGGCCGAGCGGTCGATGGCGGGCGGCACGCCCATGACCGAGGCCCTCGCCGCGGTGGGCCGGGAGGCGGGGGAGGCCCTCGGAGCCGAGTACGGGAGCATCGGCGCAGTCCTCGGCGCGACGGGCTACGACCCGGTGCCGGGCGAGGGCGGATCCATCGAGCTGGACAACTGCCCCTTCCACCGCCTCTCGCGCGGGCACCGCGAGGTGGTCTGCAGCCTCAACGGCGCCCTGCTCGCCGGCGCGCTGGCCGGGTGCGCGGACGCCGAGCACGCGGTCGAGGCCGTGGAACCGGGCGCTGGCGGCCACGCGTGCTGCGCCCGGATCGTCCCGCGAACGCCCTGAGGCGAGGCCGCCGGGCGGAGCCTGCGCGCGCGGCGCCTACAGTGGAGATGTGGCTGTCTACCTCGACCACGCGGCGACCACGCCCGTGACCCCCGCCGCCCTCGCCGCCTACACGGGCCAGATCGCCCGCGGCGGCAACCCGTCCTCCCTGCACGCCGCGGGGCAGGCCGCCCGGCGCGTGCTCGAGGACGCCCGCGAATCGCTCGCCGCCTCCCTCGGGGCCCACCCGACCGAGATCGTCTTCACCTCGGGAGGAACCGAGGCGGACAACCTCGCCCTCAAGGGCCTGTACTGGGCCCGACGTGACGGGGACCCGCGGCGCAGGCGCATCCTCTGCTCGAGCGTGGAGCACCACGCGGTCGCGGACACCGTCGAGTGGCTCGAGGCGCACGAGGGCGCGGAGGCCGTGTGGCTGCCCTGCGACCGGGCGGGCGTCACCAGCATGGATGCCCTCCGCGCGGAGCTCGAGCAGGACCCCGGCTCGGTGGCACTCGCGGCGCTCATGTGGGCCAACAACGAGGTGGGCACCGTCCAGCCGGTCCACGAGGCCGTCCGCCTCGCCGCGGCCCACGGCGTGCCCGTCCACGCGGACGCCGTCCAGGCCTTCGGGCACCTCCCCGTGGACTTCGCAGGATCCGGGCTGGCCACCCTCGCCGTGAGCGGCCACAAGCTCGGGGCCCCGGTGGGGACCGGCGCGCTCGCGGTCCGCCGCGACGTCGCCCTCACGCCCCTCCTGCACGGCGGCGGCCAGCAGCGCGGCCTGCGCTCGGGCACGCTCGACGCCGCGGGTGCCGCCGCCTTCGCGGTCGCCGCGCGCGACGCCGTCTCCCGCCGTCCCGAGGAGGCCCGGCGCCTCGCAGGGCTGCGGGACAGGCTCCTGGCGGGAATTGAGCGCGAGGTGCCCGACGCCGTCGTGAGCGGTCCCGCCGAGCGCGGGGAGTCCGCGGCGCGGCTCCCCGGGGTCGCGCACGTGACGTTCCCCGGGTGCGAGGGCGACTCGCTGCTGTTCCTGCTCGACATGGCCGGGATCGCCACGTCCACCGGTTCCGCCTGCACGGCAGGGGTGCCCCGGCCCTCCCACGTGCTGCTCGCCATGGGCCGCTCAGAGGAGGAGGCGCGCGGCTCCCAGCGCTTCAGCCTCGGCTGGAACTCGACCGAGGCCGACGTCGACGCCCTCCTGAAGGCCATCGGCCCCGCGGTGGAGCAGGCCCGGGCCGCGGGCATGGCCGGCCACCCGAGCCGCATCGAGACCGCGAGCACCCGCGGCCGCCGCTGACCCCCCCCTGGGAGTCACCTTCTGAAGGTCACCTCCTGAAAGTCACGTCCTGAAGGTCACGTCCTGAAGGTCACGTCCTGAAGGTCACGTCCTGAAGGTCACCTTCGGGAGGTCACCTTCTGGAGGTCACCTTCTGTGGGTCAGCTTCTGAAAGTCACCTCCCGCGAGTGCTCGCCGAGGTGAACCGGGCGGCCGACGGCGAGTGGCGGCGTCGTGCGCGTCGAGCACCGCCCCGGCGGCTCGCCGCCGGAGCCCACGCCCGGCGCCCGGGGGGACGAGATCGACCTGCTTTGGGGCACCATGCGGTCCGACACGCCGTCCCCAGAGCCGACACGCCGGACCGAGTGCGAGAAAGCCGGTCGGATCCGTCCGCCCGCAGGAGCTGACCTTCAGGAAGTGACTCCCAGAAGCTGACCTTCAGGAGGTGACTCCCAGATGGGGCGGCTAGAGCCCGGCGAGTTCGGCGAGCGGAACCGACGGGTCCGCGAGCCGGCGCTGGTCGAGGCGGGCGCGGGACGCAATGAGCGCCTTGATGGCCTTCTGCTGCCGGGGAACGTTGACGTTCATGCCGCCCACGAGCGCGCCGTCGCGCACCCACAGGGCCACGAAGCCCTCCCGGGCGGCCTCGGCGGTCGCAATCGAGCCGCGCAGCACGAGCTCGGCGCCGTGCACGAGCTGCCAGTAGCCCGAGTACTCCATGCTCAGACCTGCCTGGTCGGTGTAGAAGTACGGGGCGAGGTCCAGCCGGGCCTCCTGGCCGAGCATCGACCGTGCCGCGACCTTCCCTCCGTTCAGCGCATTGGACCAGTGCTCGCTGCGGACGTGGTCTCCCGTGAACGGCTGGAGCGAGTTCGCCACGTCGCCCGCGGCGTAGACGTCCGCTATCCGGGTGCGCAGCGACGCGTCGGTCACGATCCCGTTGCGCACCGGGAGGCGGGCCTCCTCGGCGAGGTGCGTGTCCGGCTCCACCCCGACGGCCACGACCACGGTCTCCGCCGCGATCCGCTCGCCGGTGTTCAGCACCGCGGCGGCCACGCCGTCACCCTGGGGCGCGCGGACGAACTCGACCGGGTGGCAGCCGAGCCGGAAGGCCACGCCCTCGGCCTCGAGGGCGCGGCGGAACACGTCTCCGAGCGCCGGCTCGAGCTGCCGGAGCACGGTGGTGTGGCGGCCCAGCACCGTGACCTGGTTCCCGTACTCCCGGGCCGCCGCGGCGACCTCGAGCCCGATCCAGCCCGTGCCGACCACCGCCACGCGCCGGTCCCCGGCCGAGAGCGCGGAGCGCAGGGCGACCGAGTCCTCGAGCCTGCGCAGGCTGTGGACGCCCTCGAGGTCGGCGCCGGGCACGTTGAGGCGGCGCGGCTGCGCGCCGGTGGCGATGAGCAGTTTCGAGTAGGGCAGGAGGGCATCGTTCTCGAGCCGGAGCATGCGGGCGTCGGGGATGATCTGGGCCGCCCGCTCGCCCAACAGGAGCTCGACGCCGTTCTGGTCGTACCACGCCGGCGGATTGACCTCGAGGTCCGCGTCGGCGCCCGCGCCCTTGAGGAACTCCTTCGACAGCGGGGGCCGCAGATAGGGGGCCCGCCGCTCGTCGGCGACCACCTGCACGGGCCCGCGGTAGCCTTCCTCGCGCAGCGTCTTCGCCGCGCTCCCGGCCGCGAGGCCCCCGCCGGCGATGACGATCGGATGCTCCATGTGCCCTCCCTGCCGCCGAGGATCGGGGCGGCCCGGCCGCCCCCGACGCTAGAATAGACCGGTGCGAGTTCTGGCAGCCATGAGCGGGGGAGTGGATTCCGCCGTCGCCGCCGCCCGCGCCGTCGAGGCGGGGCACGACGTCGTCGGGGTCCATCTGGCCCTCAACCGCATGCCCGGCACCCTGCGCACCGGCTCCCGCGGATGCTGCACGATCGAGGACTCCAACGACGCCTGGCGGGCGTGCGACAGGCTCGGCATCCCCTTCTACGTCTGGGACTTCTCGGAACGGTTCAAGGCCGACGTCGTCGATGACTTCGTGGCCGAGTACTCCGCGGGCCGCACCCCGAACCCGTGCATGCGCTGCAACGAGCGGATCAAGTTCGCCGCGCTCCTCGAGAAGGCCCTCGCCCTCGGCTTCGACGCCGTCTGCACGGGCCACTACGCCAAGGTGCTCCGGGCCGCGGACGGCAGCCCCGAGCTGCACCGCGCCGCGGACTGGGCCAAGGACCAGTCCTACGTCCTCGGCGTCCTCACCGCCGAGCAGCTCGAGCACTGCCTCTTCCCGCTCGCGGACACCCCGAGCAAGGCGGAAGTGCGGGCCGAAGCGGAGCACCGCGGCCTCTCCGTCGCGAAGAAGCCGGACAGCCACGACATCTGCTTCATCTCCGACGGCGACACCCGAGGCTGGCTCGCCGAGCAGATCGAGATGGAGCCGGGCGACATCGTCGACGAGACGGGTGCCAAGGTCGGCGAGCACGCCGGCGCCAATGCCTTCACCGTGGGCCAACGCAAGGGCCTGCGGCTGGGCCGCCCGGCGCCCGATGGGAAGCCGCGCTTCGTCCTCGAGATCCGGCCCAAGGACGCCACGGTCGTCGTGGGGCCGGAGAAGCTCCTCGCAGTCGAGTGGATCCGCGGAATCCGCCTCTCGTGGGCCGGCCTGCCGCCGGCCGGGGCGGAGGCCGGGGAGGAGTTCGCCTGCGAGGCCCAGGTCCGTGCCCACGGTGACCCGGTGCCGGCCCGTGCCCGGGTCGAGCCGGCCGGCGGTGACCCGGCCAGCGGCGGGACGGCCGGCGGTGACCCGGCCGACGGCGGGCCTGCTGAGGGCGAGCCTGCTGACGGCGTGCCGGGCCCCGTCCTGCATCTCACCCTCGACGCGCCCCTGCGCGGGGTCGCCCCGGGGCAGACGGTGGTCCTGTACCAGGGCACGCGCGTCCTCGGCCAGGCCACGATCGACGCGGCCACGGCCCTGGACCGCGTCGGCTGACCGCCCCGTCACGCCTGCGCAGACGCTGTTCTCCCGCCGTACACCTGCGCGACGCCCCTGCAGCACCTCGGCTGGCTAGCCTGCCCCTGTCCAGCCAGCCCTGCAGAGGAAGAAGCGCCATGCCCGCCCAGACTCACCGTTTGCGCTCTGACCGTTCGCGCGCCCGCCGTTCGTGCGCCCGCCTCGCGGCCGCAGCCGCCGCGGTCGCCCTCGCGTCTGCCGCAGCGTCCGTCCTGCCCTCGGCGGGCCTCGCCGCCCCGGCCTCCGCCGCGCCCGCGGCGACCGCCCCGGCGCCCAACCCCGCCTTCAGCTTCGCTGTCATCGGCGACACCCCCTACGGTGCGGCAGCCCTCGCGGACTTCCCCGCCCACGTCGCCCAGCTCAACGCGGACACGTCCCTGGACTTCGTGATCCACGTCGGCGACATCAAGAACGGCTCGACCGTGTGCTCGGACGCGTACTTCGCCCAGATCCGGGCGGATTTCGACGCGTTCACCCACCCGCTCGTGTACACGCCGGGCGACAACGAGTGGACGGACTGCCACCGAACCAACAACGGCGCCTACAACCCGCTCGAGCGCCTCGCGAAGATCCGCCAGATGTTCTTCAGCACCCCAGGCACGACGCTCGGGGCCACGATGCCGGTCGCGAGCCAGGCAGCCCTCGGCGTGCCCGAGAACGTGTCCTTCACCAGGAACCGCGTGGCGATCGCGGCGATCAACGTCCCGGGCAGCAACAACGCCTCCCAGCCGTGGACGGGTCTCGGCAAGACCGCCGAGACCCCCGAGCAGGCCGCGGAGGTGCGTTCCCGCACGGCGGCGGACATCGCCGAGGTCCGCCAGACCTTCGCCCAGGCGAAGCAGCGCCACGACCGCACGGTCGTGATCTCCCAGCAGGCCGACATGTTCGACCCCACCTACACGCCGACGCCGGAGGACATCAGCGCGTTCACCCCGCTCGTGCAGGCCCTCGTGGACGAGGCCTCGGCCTTCGACGGTGAGGTGTACCTGTTCAACGGCGACAGCCATGTCTACAACTCCGACCGCCCGCTCGCGGCCGGCTCGGCATGGCTCGCGCGCTACGGCGTCCAGGGCACGGCGGACAACCTCACGCGCGTCACGGTCGACGGCTCCTCGAACGCGACCGACTACCTCAAGGTGGACGTCGCCGCGGACGGCGCCGCGGGGAAGGGCCAGCCCGTGCTCAGCTGGCGGCGCGTTCCCTTCACGCAGTAGCGAAGGCACGCCGCGGACGACGGCGCGCGGCGGGTGCCGCCGTCGTCCGCGGCGCCGCGGGGGAGCCCGCCGACGGGAGAAAGGTCACCGTTAGGTCTCGATTGATTCAAACAAGTCCTTCATTTCACGAAATCAGTGATTGAATCGATGGCATCACGACTGTGCCTTGGGTCACGCCCGCGCGTGCCCGCGTGGGGGAGGGCACGGCCACTTTCGACAAGAAAAGGTCATTGATGTCTCAGACCAGATTTGCCGTGCGGAGCGCCATCGCGCTCGCCGGCGTCACCCTGCTCACGCTCACGGCGTGCACCGGGCCTTCCGGAGGATCCTCCTCGAACAGTTCGGCCTCGAGCGGACCCATCACGGTCGGCACCACCGACAAGGTCACGTTCCTCGACCCGGCAGGGTCCTACGACAACGGGTCGTTCATGGTCATGAACCAGATCTACCCGTTCCTGCTCAACTCCAAGCCCGGCAGCGCAGAGCCGCAGCCGGACATCGCGGAGTCGGCCTCGTTCACCTCGCCGACCGAGTACACCGTCAAGCTCAAGAGCGGGCTCAAGTGGGCCAACGGCGACACGCTTGACTCCGCCGACGTGAAGTTCTCCTTCGACCGGCAGATCAAGATCAACGACCCCAACGGCCCCGCCTCGCTCCTCGACAACCTCGCAAGCGTCGACGCCAAGGACGCCACCACGGTCGTGTTCCACCTGAAGAAGGGCAACGACCAGACCTTCCCGCAGGTGCTCACCGGCCCGGTCGGGCCGATTGTCGACCACAACGTCTTCCCGGCCGACAAGGTCATGAACGACGAGGACATCATCTCGAAGAAGGCCTTCGCGGGCCCGTACACGATCTCCTCCTACCAGAAGAACCAGCTCGTGTCCTTCAAGGCGAACCCCGACTACAAGGGCCTCCTCGGCAAGCCGGCCACGGACACGGTCAACCTCAAGTACTACTCGGACTCGAACAACCTCAAGCTCGATGTCCAGCAGGGCAACATCGACGTCGCCTGGCGCTCCCTCGCCGCCACCGACGTCGACAGCCTGGCCAAGGACAACAAGGTCACCGTCCACAAGGGCCCCGGCGGCGAGATCCGCTACATCGTGTTCAACTTCGACACGATGCCCTTCGGCGCCAAGACCCCCCAGGCCGACCCCGCCAAGTCCCTGGCCGTCCGCCAGGCGATGGCGGACCTCGTGGACCGCGACGCGATCGCGTCCCAGGTCTACAAGGGCACCTACACCCCGCTGTACTCCTACATCCCGGACGGCTTCCTCGGCGCCACGACCCCGCTGAAGTCGATGTACGGCGACGGCAACGGCAAGCCCAGCGCGGACAAGGCCAAGAAGGCCCTCACCGACGCCGGCATCACGAGCCCGGTGACGCTGAACCTGCAGTACAACCCGGACCACTACGGCAAGTCCTCGGGCGACGAGTACGCCCTGGTGAAGCAGCAGCTCGAGGCCGGCGGCCTGTTCAAGGTCAACCTCCAGTCCACCGAGTGGGTCACCTATTCCAAGGACCGCACCAAGGACGTGTACCCGATGTACCAGCTTGGGTGGTTCCCGGACTTCTCCGATCCGGACAACTACCTCACGCCGTTCTTCACCGAGAACAGCTTCCTGAAGAACCACTACACCAACACGGCGGTCCAGGACCTCATCTCCAAGGAGGCCACCAACCCGGACAAGAGCTCCCGCTCCCAGCAGCTCGGGCAGATCCAGGACGACGTCGCCAAGGACCTCTCGACCCTGCCGCTGCTGCAGGGCTCGCAGGTCGCCGTGTCCGGAACGAGCGTCAAGGGCGTCGACTCGACGCTGGACCCGTCGTTCAAGTTCCGCCTCGGCGTCCTGAGCAAGTAGCCGGCACGGACCACAGCTAGACCAACGCGGCGGCGGGATGCACAACCGGCATCCCGCCGCTGCGGTGCGGAGGAACCCCCACCATGACTGCATTCACCGAGGCACCCCCAGAAGCCGCGGGTGTCCCAGAGCCCGTCGCCAAGACCAAGGGCGGCGGCCTCCTGACCTACCTTGTGATCCGCTTCCTGCTGATCATCCCGACCATCCTCATCCTCGTCACCATGGTCTTCTTCCTCATGAGGATCACCGGAGACCCGATCACCGCCGCGCTCGGCGGCCGCCTGCCGGCCGACCAGCTCCAGCAGCGCATCCACGAGGCCGGCTACGACCGGCCGATCATGGTCCAGTACTTCGAGTACCTGGGCCAGATCTTCACCGGCAACTTCGGCCGCACCATCTCCGACAACCGGGCCGTGACGGACATGCTCGCAACCTTCGGCTCGGCGACGCTCGAGCTCGCGGTCAACGCCGTGGTCGTCGCGCTCATCGTCGGCATCCCGCTCGGGATGGTCGCCGCCCACCGGCGGGACAAGGGCTCCGACGCCGTGCTGCGCGTGCTCGCGATCCTGTTCTATGCCACGCCGGTCTTCTTCGCCGGGCTCCTGCTCAAGCTCGTCTTCGGCGTCTGGCTCGGCTGGACGCCCATCGCCGGTCGGGCCACGACGACGACCGAGCTCGCGCTGACCCAGCTGTCCGCACCCACGGGCATCTACTGGCTCGACGCGCTCCGCAGCGGCAACATGGCCGCATTCTGGGACGTCGAGCAGCACGCGATCCTCCCGGGGCTCGCCCTCGGGCTGCTCACGGCCGGCGTCTTCCTGCGGCTCGTGCGGACCAACCTCATCGGCACCCTCGGCAAGGACTACGTCGAGGCGGGCCGGTCACGGGGCGTGAGCGAGTTCCGGCTCGTGACCAAGCACGCCTACAAGCCCGCGCTCATCCCGATCATCACCGTGATGGGCCTGCAGATCGCGCTCCTGCTCGGCGGCGCGGTCCTCACCGAGACGACCTTCGAGTGGAAGGGCCTCGGCTTCCAGCTGGCGCAGTACCTGACCGCCCGTGACTTCGTCGCGGTGCAGGGCATCGTCGTGCTCCTGGCGGTGATCGTGGCCGTCACGAACTTCATCGTGGACGTCATCGCCGCCCTCATCGACCCGAGAGTGAGGTACTGATGACGGCCCCCACCCCGACTGGCTCCTCCGCCGCGGTTCCGCAGATCGAGCGGAAGGACCCGCTCTGGACCAAGATCCCCGTGCTAGCCCAAGTCCGCATGAGCGTGGGCGTCCAGCGCACCATGCTCATCGCGGGCCTGGTCCTGACCGGCATCTTCCTGCTCTGCGCGATCCTCGCCCCGCTCATCGCCCCCTACGGGTACTCGCAGCTCGCGGATGCCAGCGGCAACTTCCCGACCCAGGACCCCCGAGCGCCCAGCACATCTGGGGCACCACGGTCGGCGGCTTCGACGTGTTCTCGCGCGTCGTGTGGGGCACGCAGACCGCGATCCTCGTGATCATCGTCGCCGTCATCCTCTCGATCTTCGCCGGCGTCGCGCTCGGCCTCGTCTCCGGCTACGTCGGAGGGTGGCTCGACAGGATCCTCGTGGTGGTCGCGGACGCCGTCTACGCGTTCCCCTCGCTGCTCGTCGCCATCGTGATGTCGATCGTCATCAGCCACGGGCAGTCCAGCCTGTGGGGCGGCATCATGGCCGCGGCGATCTCCATCACCGTGGTCTTCATCCCGCAGTACTTCCGCGTGGTGCGCGCCGAGGCGATCCGCCTCAAGGCCGAGCCGTTCGTGGAGTCCGCGAAGGTGATCGGTGCCTCGAGCTGGAGGATCATGGCGCGGCACGTGTTCCGCAACGCCACCCGCAGCATCCCGCTCATCTTCACGCTCAACGCCTCGGAGGCCATCCTGACCCTCGCGGGCCTCGGCTTCCTCGGGTTCGGCATCGAGCCCACGAGCGCTGCCGAATGGGGCTACGACCTCAGCAAGGCGACCTCGGACGTGACGGCGGGAATCTGGTGGACCGGGGTCTTCCCCGGCCTCGCCATCGTCCTGACGGTCCTCGGCCTCACCCTCGTGGGCGAGAGCATGAACGACCTCGCCGACGCCCGGATCCGCACCCGAGGCAAGAAGAAGAGCGCGGCCAAGGGCGCGAAGGTCGCCACGGCCCCCAGCTCGGAAGGAAGCCCAGCATGAGTGAGCAGCTCGACGTGGCACCCGCAGCCGGGTCCACCGCCACGGTCCTGGACATTGACAACCTCGAGGTGACGTTCGCCACCGACTCCGGCCCCGTCAACGCGGTGCGCGGCGTCAGCCTCGACGTCCGCGCCGGCGAGGTCGTCGCCGTCGTCGGCGAGTCCGGCTCGGGCAAGACCGTCACGGCCAAGACGATCCTCGGCCTCCTCCCCGAGACCGCGACGCGCTCCGGCGCCGTGGTGATCAACGGGCACAACGTGGTCACGGTCAGCGCGGGCAAGCTCCGGGAGCTGCGGGGCCGGGACGTGGCGATGGTGTTCCAGGAGCCCTCGACGGCGCTGAACCCCGTCTTCACGGTTGGCTGGCAGATCGCCGAGGGCATCCGCGCGCACCATGGCCGCGACGGGAAGAGGATCTCGAAGAAGGAGGCCAGGGAGCGGGCCATCGAGGCCCTGCGCAAGGTCGGCATCCCTGATCCCGAGAAGCGCGTCGACTACTACCCGCACCAGTTCTCGGGGGGCCAGAAGCAGCGCGTGGTCATCGCCGCCGCTCTCGCGCTCGACCCCGAACTCATCGTGGCCGACGAGCCGACGACGGCGCTGGACGTCACCGTCCAGGCCGAGATCCTCGAGCTCCTGCGCGACCTGAGGGACCTGTACGGGACCTCGATCGTGCTCATCACCCACAACATGGGTGTCGTGGCGGACCTCGCGGACCGCGTCGTCGTGATGTACCAGGGCGAGGTCGTCGAGGAGGCACCGGTCCGTACGCTCTTCGCCAGCCCGCGCGAGGACTACACGCGCCGCCTGCTCGACGCCGTGCCCCACCTCGGGCGGGACTCGGCCTCCGAGGGCGCCACCGAGCGCCTGCGGCAGGACGGGGAGGTACTCGTCGAGGCCACGGGGCTCGACATCACCTACCCGGGTCGCCTCGGCACGCCGCCGTTCCGCGCCGTGCAGGACGTGTCCTTCACGGTGCGCGCCGGCGAGGTGTTCGGGCTCGTGGGGGAGTCGGGCTCGGGCAAGACGACGATCGGCCGGGCGATCGCCGGGCTCAACCGCGCCACCGGCGGGAGCCTGAAGGTGCTCGGGCACGAGATGGTCGGGTTCAGGGAACGGGCCTTCAAACCGGTCCGCAAGGACATCGGCTTCGTGTTCCAGGATCCCGCGGCGTCCTTCAACCCCCAGCTCACCATCGGCGAGTGCATCGCCGAGCCGCTCATCGTCCACCTGGACCTCGATTCCGCGCAGGTGAGGCGCCGCGTCGGCGAGCTGCTCGAGTCCGTGCAGTTGCCGGCGTCGTACGCGGCCCGCTACCCGCACGAGCTCTCCGGGGGCCAGCGCCAACGGGCCTCCCTCGCGCGCGCCCTCGCGCTCGAGCCGAAGCTGCTGGTGGCGGACGAGCCCACCTCGGCCCTCGACGTCTCGGTGCAGGCGAAGGTGCTCGAGCTGTTCCGCGAGATCCAGGCCGAACTGGGCTTCGCGGCGCTGTTCATCAGCCACGACCTCGCCGTGGTGGACCAGCTCAGCCACTGGGTCGGCGTGCTGTACAAGGGGCGCATGGTGGAGCAGGGGATCGGCAGCCAGGTCATGGGGGCACCCCAGCATGACTACACGAAGCGGCTCATCGCCTCGCTCCCGGTCCCGGACCCCGTGGAGCAGGCCGAGCGGCGCCGGGCGCACCGGGCCCTCCTCGGGAGCTGATGCGGACGGCGGCCCCGTTCCGCCACCGCGCACAGCGGCCCCTCGCCCGGACACGGGTGGGGGGCCGCGGCCGTCCCGTCACGGAAACCCGGCGCCGCCGCGGCCCCATAGACTGGAGACCATGACCGAGCAGCGACCTGACACCGACGTCGAGACGACAGAAATCCCGCGCGGCGGCTACGATCCGAGCGCCAGTTCGCTGACGGGCCACGTCGATCCGGCCGTCATGGCGGAGCTCCTCTCGATCCGCTCGAGCATCGACAACTTCGACGCGACCCTCGTCTACCTCCTGGCCGAGCGCTTCAAGGTCACCCAGCGGGTCGGGTTCCTCAAGGCCCAGCACCATCTCCCGCCGGCGGACCCCGACCGGGAGGCAGCGCAGATCGCCCGCCTCCGCCGCCTGGCCGAGGAGGCCCAGCTGGATCCGGCCTTCGCCGAGAAGTTCCTGAACTTCATCATCAGCGAGGTCATCCGCCACCATCAGGCGATCGCCGAGGACCATGGGCAGGGCGCGGCGCCCGCGGACGCGGGCGCGTGACCGGCCAGGTCACCGCGACGGCGCTGGGCGACTGGCCCGGCACTGATCCGCTCGAGGCCGCCAGGGCCATCCGCGGCGAGCTCGGGACGCCGCACCTGCCCGTCCTGGCCGAGCTGCCGGACCGGGGCGTCGGATCGGACCCGGTGGGCCGGACCGCCTCGATCCTCGCCGACCTGCACGCCGACGTCCAGCCGCACGGGTGGCGGCTCGTGCCCCAGCCCGGGCTCGATGCGGCCCGCGCCGCTTCCGCCCTCTCCACCGACCTCAACGTGCTCGCGGACGTGGTGGGGCATGAGGAGCGCAGCGCGGACGCGCTCCACGTGCGCGTGCTCGGCCCGCTGAGCCTCATGGCAGGGCTCTACCTGCCCTCCGGCGAGCGCGTCCTCGTGGACCACGGGGCCCGGCGCGACGTCGCGCAGTCACTCGCGGCCGGGCTCGCGCCGTTCCTCGACCGCGTCGGCCGGGCGGCGCCGGGGGCGCGCCTCACCGTGCAGCTGGACGAGCCGGACGCGGCGCGCGTGCTGGCCGGGCTCCTCCCGACCGCGAGCGGCTACCGCACGCTGCGGTCGGTGCCCGCGGAGGAGGCGGGGCTCGCCTGGGCCTGGGCCGTCGAGGCGCTGCACGCGGCGGGCGCGGAGGCCGTCGTCGTGAACCTCCCGGCGTGGGAGGCGCCGATCGGGCGGGTGCTCGACGCGGGCGCCGACGCCGTGTCCCTGCCGATCGCGGACCTGACGGTGCCGCAGTGGGAGCAGCTGGCCGGCGCCGTCGAGGCGGGCGCAGGGGTCTGGCTCGGCGCGGTCCCGCACGACGCCGCGGCCCGGCCCCGCACGCGCGCGCTCGCCGAGCGCGTGCTGCGGCCGTGGCGCCAGCTCGGCCTGCCGCTCTCCGCGCTCGACGCCGTCCGCGTCACCCCGGTGGGCGGCCTCGCCGCCCTCTCTCCGGCCGAGGCGACGGCGCTGCTCACCGCCGCGGTCAAGGTCGCCGACGCGGTGAACCAGATCGCCCTCGGCTGAGCCCAACCCGGGGGATCAGCCGTTGCGGCGGCGCAGGTGCTCCTCGGCGAGCGCGTCCATCTGCTCGTCGGTCAGCTCGTCGAAGGACCGCGCCTCCCGCCGGTCGCTGCGCGAGAAGCGCACGAACATGAGGATGATGACCGGGATGTCGACAGCCTCGGCGATGAACCACAGGAGGTCCCCGGCCAGCTGCTGGTCCCGCAGCGGCGAGGGGAACCAGGAGGGCGCGCCTGCCGGCCACGTCGAGACGCCGTCGAGCACCGTCGGCGCGAGGCGGAGGAAGATCCCCGGGATCGCGTCCGCGAGGAGCTCGATGAAGACGTAGACGAACTCCAGGACGATGAACGCGCTCGAGCGCTCGAAGGACTCGGCCTCCGTCAGCGGCAGCGCGAGGACGAGGCCGACGAGTGGGACCAGGACGCTCAGCGCGCCGCTCACCACCGGCTGGGAACGGTAGAGCGCCAGCAGCGGGGTGAGGAAGGTGCCGAAGAGCACGAGCCCGATGATCGGCGCCACGAAGGCATTGCCGAGGATGCGCACGGCCCGGCTCTGCATGATGCTCTCCAGGCGCGCGCGCCCGGCGTCCCCCAGCGCCGCCTGAGCCAGGCCCACCGGGCGCCCGAGCCCGGCGAAGAGCGGGACGACGAAGAACATGAGCGCGATCTTGAGCGTGAAGGCCCACCGCAGCGAAGACCCGTAGGCCCCGGTGAACCCGCAGGCGAGCACGAGGTACGGCACGAGGCCGAGGACGTAGAAGCACAGCGCCCGCCACAGGGGCCAGGCGATTCCGCGTCGGCGCGCCCTGGCCATCCCGATCCCGTACAGCGCCGCGGCCGCGAGGGCCAGCAGGGCCGCCGCGGGGTCGAGCGCGAACGAGGCCAGCACAGTGGTCAGGGGAGGCACAGGGCGTAGCCTAGATCGCTTCGCTGGGACGGCGCTGGAAACGCCCGGGCCCCGCCCAGGCGACGGTGGGCGGCGGCGCGCCGCCTAGAATGGACCAAACGCATGCCCGGCCCGGCAGGGCCCGGATGGTCAGCGACATCGCGCAGTTGGGGGAGAGTGGAAGGCATGAAGGCACGCATTCTGGTCGTCGACGACGACGAGGCCCTGGCCGAGATGATCGGCATCGTCCTGCGCAACGACGGATTCGATCCCGTCTTCTGCGCCGACGGCGCCCAGGCCCCCGACGTGTTCCGGGCCCAGAAGCCGGACCTCATCCTCCTCGACCTGATGCTGCCCGGGCTCGACGGCATCGAGGTGTGCCGGCAGATCCGGTCGGAATCGGACGTTCCGATCGTCATGCTCACCGCCAAGTCGGACACCTCGGACGTGGTGCGCGGCCTCGAGTCGGGGGCGGACGACTACGTGCCCAAGCCGTTCAAGCCGGCCGAGCTCGTGGCCCGGGTCCGCGCGCGGCTCCGTCCCGGTGAGACGAAGGCGCCCGAGACGCTGCGCATCGGCGAGGTCACGATCGACGTCGCAGGGCACACCGTCAAGCGCGGCGACGAGTACATCTCCCTCACACCGCTCGAGTTCGATCTCCTCGTGGCGCTCGCCCGCAAGCCCTGGCAGGTCTTCACCCGCGAGCTGCTGCTCGAGCAGGTGTGGGGCTACCGCCACGCGGCGGACACGAGGCTCGTCAACGTCCACGTCCAGCGCCTGCGCTCGAAGATCGAGCGGGATCCCGAGGCCCCCGAGGTCATCCTCACGGTGCGCGGCGTCGGGTACAAGGCCGGGAGCTAGCACAGGGCACGCACGCCGCGCGCCAGAACGAGAACCATGGACATCGAGCAGGACCACCGCACGCCCCCCGGGACGCCCCCCGCGGGCGCCGGCGCCTCCCCCGAGGAGGCCCCCCGCGACGGCGAGCCGAACGCGCCCCGCGCGCAGGCCGGGCTGGGCGGATCGGCGCGGTCCGGCTCGCGGCTGCGCCTGGCCTGGGGCCTCGCCCGACGGTGGGCCACGAGGCGCAAGGTGGGGGACCGGGCGCGGATCGCGGCCAAGCGCGCCCGCGTCCTCGGATTCCGGGCGTTCCGCGCCGGGTTCCGCGGACTGCGGAACATCGGGCCGGCCCTCCTCGCGGCCCGGGGCGGGTTCGCGCGCCGCTGGCGGCGGTCCCTCCAGTTCCGCACCGTGCTCGTCACGCTCCTGCTGACCTTCGTCTCCTTCCTGGCGGTGGGCGCCTACCTGTCGAACCAGATCGCGAACAACCTCTTCCAGGAGCGCCTCGCGCAGGCCGAGGTGCAGACCCGCCAGTCGGTCCAGCAGGTCCAGGAGACGTTTGACGGCGCTCAGGTCACCGACCAGCAGGGCGTCCTCAAGCTCGTCAACGACACCCTCAACCAGCTTGAGAACCGTGAATCCGGGACTCCGCGGCAGTACGTGTTCCTGGCCGTGCCGAACCAGGACCAGCCGCGCAACCGCTGGGTCGACTCCCGCGCCTCCTACCTGCGGACCGAGAACGACATCCCGCAGAGCCTGCGGGACGCCGTCCAGCACTCGCAGCAGGAGCAGTACTGGCAGTCCATCCCGCTGACGGTGGACAACCGGATCCACCCGGCCATCGCGGTCGGCAACAAGGTCAGCTTCGGCGGGACCGTGTACGAGCTGTACCTCATCTACGACATCGAGACGGCGCAGCAGACCCTCGACGACATGCAGAACGTGCTGTGGTTCGGCGGCATCTTCCTGCTCCTGCTCATCGGCGCGATCACCTGGATCGTGACCCGCGGCGTCGTGTCCCCGGTCAGCCACGCCGCGGCCGTGTCGGAGAAGCTCGCCTCCGGCCAGCTCGAGGAGCGCATGGCGGTCGAGGGCGAGGACGAGGTGGCCCGCCTCGGCGCCTCGTTCAACCACATGGCCGCGAACCTGCAGGAGCAGATCACCGCCCTGGCGAACCTCTCCCGCATGCAGCAGCGGTTCGTCTCCGACGTCAGCCACGAGCTCCGCACCCCGCTGACCACCGTGCGCATGGCCGCCGAGGTGCTCTACGACGCGCGCGACACCTTCAATCCCGTCACGAAGCGCTCCGCCGAGCTGCTCTACAACCAGGTGGAGCGGTTCCAGGCCCTGCTGAACGACCTGCTCGAGATCTCCCGCTTCGATGCCGGCGCGGCGGTGCTCGACGCCGAGCCCCAGGACCTCGTCCTCGTGATCCGCACCGTCATCGAGACCGCGGCGCCCATCGCTGCGGCCTGCGGCTCCGAGGTGCGCTTCTACACGCGCTCGCCCAGCATCGTCGTGGAGATGGACGGGCGGCGGATCGAGCGCGTGCTGCGCAACCTGCTGCTCAACGCCCTCGAGCACGGCGAGGGCCGTCCTGTCGAAATCTTCGTTGCCGCGAACGCCGATTCGGTGGGGGTGTCCGTGCGGGACCACGGCATCGGCATGTCCCCCTCGGAGGCGGCCCGAGTGTTCGACCGCTTCTGGCGCGCCGACCCGGCCCGTGCCCGCACCACCGGCGGCTCGGGCCTGGGCCTGTCGATCGCCACCGAGGACGTCAAGCTCCACAACGGCTGGCTCCAGGCCTGGGGCAAGCCCGGAGCTGGCTCCTGCTTCCGCCTGACGCTGCCGCTGCGCGCGGGAGCGGAGATCGTCGAGTCCCCGGTCGCGCTCCAGCCGGCCGACGGCGACGTGGTGCTGGTCGAGGAGCAGTCGACGCGCGGCGTCGTCCTCGGCTCGTTCCACGCCGCGGGCGGCACGGCGGCGGACGACGGCGGGCCCTCGCCTGCCGCTGCTCCGCCGCCGGGGGAGCCGGGCACGCCGCCGGGGGAGCCGGGCACAGAAGGGGAGGAGGCGTGATGCGCCGTTCCGTGCCGGCCGCTCTCGTCGCGATGCTGCTCGCCCTCGTCACCTTGGCGGGCTGCGCCCAGATCCCCACGACCGGCACCGTCGGCAAGAGCCGCGACAGCGCCGTGACCCTCGGCAATGCACCCCAGATCATCCCGCCCGGGCCCCGCGACGGCGCCAGCCCGCAGGCCATGATCGAGGGCTTCTTCAACGCCGGCAGCGGCTACCAGAACGACTTCACCGTCGCGCGGCAGTTCCTCGCTCCCGCGCAGGCGGTGTCCTGGAAGCCCAGCGACCGGACCCTGGTCTACCGGGGCAGCGCGACCGTCGTGGCGACGGGGAAGGAGAACCAGTACCGCTACGAGTTCGACCTCGCCTATTCGGTGGACTCCCAGGGCATCACGACTCCGTTCCCGCCGGGCACCAAGGAGCACATCGACGTCACGCTCTCCCAGGTGGACGGCCAGTGGCGCCTGTCCGGCCTCCCGGACGGCACGGCCATCCCCGAGGAGACGTTCAAGGCGCTCTACCGGCCCTTCCCCCTGTACTTCTACGACCCCTCCTTCACGACGCTCGTCCCCGACGTGCGCTGGTTCATCGACAATACGGGGGTCGCGAAGTCGCTCGTGAGCGCCCTCATCGCGGGCCCGGCGCCCTACCTGCGCTCGGCCGTGGCGAGCGCGTTCCCGCAGGGCATCCGGCTCGAGCGCGAATCGGTGCCGATCGTGGACAACACCGCCCAGGTCGACCTGACGCCCGAGCTGAGGGACGCCTCGTTCACGGACCGGCAGCGCATGCGCTACCAGCTCGTGCGGACATTCTCGGGGATCAGCTCCGTCGTGGACGTGACGCTGCGCTCGAACCAGGCCGATGTGACCCTCGAGGACCCGACGACGGGCAAGTCGGTCCCCGAGCCGACCGTCGACCCCAAGGTGCCGGTCTGGCAGGTGGGCATCGCCGGCGGCGAGCTCGTCCAGTACGCGAGCCGGCAGGCCACCAGGATCGACGGGCTGCGCAGCGTGGCCCCGCTCGGACCGCACGATCCCGCCGCGGCCGCCTCGCAGCACGTCTATGCCTTCCTCGGCGCCAAGGGCCTCTATTCCATCGTCCCGAACCAGGCCCCGCGGCTCCTCGACTCGCGGACCAGCTTCAGCCGGCCGTCGATCGATCCGTTCGACTGGGTGTGGACGGCCGGTCCGGGCGGCGCCGGCGCGACCGAGGCTGTGGCCTACAAACCGGTCGGGGCCGCCGAGGGTGCGGCCGTGCCCAAGGCGACGCTGACGGCCCCGTGGCTCGCGGGACGGACGGTGGAGGACCTGCGCGTCTCCCGCGACGGCACGCGCGCCCTCGTCCTCTCGACCCAGGGCAACTCGACGTCGCTCCAGCTCGCCGGCGTGCAGCGGGCCGCTGACGGCACCCCGCGGGCGCTCTCCGAGCCGATCACGCTCTCGACCGCCGAGAAGAGCCCCCGCCGTGCGGTCTGGGTCGACGACACCACGATCCTCGTCTCGGGGGTGTCCGCCAGCGATGCGGTGGCACCCGAGCTCGTCTCGCTCAAGGGCGGAGATCCGCGGCAGCTGCCGCAGCTGCCCGGGATCGAGGCGATCTCGGCCGGCAACGGCGACCAGGAGATCTACGCCCAGACGCCGGCGGGGGTCTTCGCGCTCGTGCGCACCACGTGGACCGAGCTGGGCAAGGGCGTCGAGGGCCTCTCGTTCGCCGGATAGCCGCCCCTGGCGCGTTCGGTGCGGGCGCGTTGTCCACATGGGGCACCGGAGCGCTGGCCCCCGGGCCTGCCGCCCCGTGAGGCTGGAGGCATGCACCCGCTCCGTCCCGATCGCCAGTGCCATTCTCCGCGGGACGCGCCACCTCCGCGGGGCGCGCCGCCTCCGCGGGGCGCGCCGCCTCCGCATCGGCCCGAGCCGATTGCCGCCGGGCGGCACGCGGGGCGCCCTGCGCACCCGGCGCTGCGGCTGCTCGACGGCGTGGGGGCCGCGGCGAAGGACGTGCTCGGGCTCCTCGTGCCCGTCGACTGCGTCGCCTGCGGCGCCCCCGATCGAGAGCTCTGCGCCGTCTGCGCGAGGCAGGTCCGCCGCCTCACGGCCAGGCCGGCCCGCGTCGAGGACCACGCGCCGGCGCTGATCGAAGCAAGCGGCCGCGTCCTGCTGCCGGCCGTGTCCGCCGGACCGTACCGCAACGAGCTCTCGCTCGCGCTCCTGGCCTTCAAACGGCACGGGAGCGCCGTCCTGGCCGCCGAGCTCGCCGCCGCCCTCGCACGGGCCCTGGCCGCCGCGGCCGGTTCCGCTGGGCTCGGCACTGCGGCGGACGGCGGCGTGCTCCTCGTGCCCGTGCCCACGAGCGCGGCGGCGTTCCTGCGGCGGGGCTTCGATCCGCTGCAGGTGCTCCTCGCGCGGGTCCGGCGCGACGGCCGCATCCCGCCCGGGACCCTGTGGGCCGAAGCGCTCGCGCCCCGCAGGCGCGGTCCGCGGGAGCGGCTCGCTGCGGTGGCGCGCGCGGTCGTGTCCCCGGGCGGAGGGTCGCAGAAGGGGCTCGGCCGCTCCCAGCGCCGCGCCCGCGTCTCCGGGTCGCTCGCCGCCCGCGGACATGTGCGCGTGCGGGGACAGGGCGCCCGGGTACCGGAGGCCGGCCGCACCGTCCCATCCCTCCAGGGGCGCCGCTGCCTCGTCGTCGACGACGTCCTGACCACCGGTGCGACCGCCCGGGAGGCGACCCGCGCACTCGAGGCCGCCGGCGCCGTCGTCCTCGGCCTCGTGGCCCTCGCGCACGTGCCGCTGCCCGACGCCGGGGCCCGGAGGTCGGCCGGTACGCTCCCAGCGGACACACAGCGGGAGGATGCCAACGGGGGGTGAATAAAGCGTGACGATCCACTAACGTCGGTGGTGGGTCCTTTAGCCAGAAGGACCTGTCGATAGCGGCTCAGGAAAGGGGCTCGACTGTCTGACGACGGAGCCTCTGGACGCCGGTATGCGGCTGAACTCAGAAGTATCTGGAGGGCACCATGGAGTTCAACATCAGCGGTCGCAACCTGACTGTGTCGGATCGCTTCCGCGAGTACGCAGGTGAGAAGCTCGAGAAGATCGGTGCGCTGGCTGACAAGGTCCAGCGCGTCGATGCGAAGTGCTCCAAGCAGAGCAGTGCGAAGACCGGAGGAGACCAGCTCACCGTCGAGCTCACGGTCACCGGGCGCGGACCGGTGATCCGGGCCGAGGCCACCGCTCCGGACAAGTTCGCTGCCTTCGACCTCGCCTACGGGAAGCTCCTTGAACGCCTCCGGCGGGCGAAGGACCGCCGCAAGGTCCACCACGGCAAGCACACCCCCGTCGGGGTCAACGCGGCCACCGCCTCCCTCCCGGTGGTCAGCGGCAGTACGCCGATCTACGCCGAGCACGCCCTCGAGGTTCCCTCCTCGGAGGCCCAGGCGCCGTCGCCCTACGAGGTCGAGAACGACATCCCGGCCGGCGATTCGCCCGTGCTCATCCGCCGCAAGGTGTTCCCCGCCGCCACGCTCACCCTCGATGACGCGGTGGACAACATGGAACTCGTCGGCCATGACTTCTACCTGTTCATCGACGCGGACACGAACACCCCCTCCGTGGTCTACCGCCGCCGTGGATGGACCTATGGCGTCATCAGCCTCGATCAGGCCTGTGAGCCCGGAGCGGCCAAGGTCGAGGAGAAGATCCTCGCGTACCGCTCCGACGATGCCGGTGCCGTTGTCTCCTGATCCTGCGCGCACGGCCGCGGCCCCGGACGCGGCATCCCCGGCAGCGGCGGTCCCCCTGGGGGCCGCCGCTGCGGCGCGCCGGGCCGAAGCCGCCGGCGTCCGCACAGCATGACGGCGCGGCTCACCCTCGCACAGGCACGCCGGGTCGCGCTCGCCGCGCAGGGCCTCAACCGCCCGCGCCCCACCGGCCCCGTGTCCGCCCGGGCACTCGTGCGCGCCTTCGAGGCGCTGCAGCTGGTCCAGATCGATTCCGTCAATGTGCTCGTCCGGAGCCACTACCTGCCGTTCTTCTCGCGCCTCGGACCGTATGACCGGCAGACGCTGGACCGCCTCTCGGCCCGGAGCCCGCGGCGGATGCTCGAGTACTGGGCGCACGAGGCGAGCTTCATCCGGCCCGAGCACTTCGACGCCCTGCGCCTGTGGCAGCGGCGGGCCTGGGTGGGCGCCCACGAGATGGACGCGGACGCCCGCGAGGACCTCGCTGCGCGCATCCTCGCGGTGCTCGGCTCGAGCAGGCCCCTCACAGCCGGGCAGCTGGCCGACCGCCTGGGGCATGTCGAGGAGCGCCGCCGCGACCAGTGGGGATGGAACTGGAGCGCAGTCCAACGCGTCCTGAGCCACCTCTTCGAAGCCGGCACGGTCGCCTCGGCGGGCCGGTCTGGCGCCTTCGAGCGCCGGTACGCGCTGACCGAGGACGTGCTGCCCCGGGCCCTGGTGCGCGAGGAAGGGCTGGGCCGGGACGAGGCGATCCTCGCGCTCGTGCGCTGCGCGGTCGAGGCACACGGGATCGGCACCGCGCGCTGCTTCGCGGACTACTTCCGCCTTCCGGTCCGCGCCACGGAATCCGCTCTGGCCGTCCTGGCCGCCGAGGGGAGCATCGAGGAGGTCCACGTCGACGGATGGGAGGGCAGGACCTTCCTCGCCGCCGGGCGCCCGATACCCCGCGCCGCGACAGGCAGGGCGCTCCTGAGTCCCTTCGACTCCCTCGTGTTCGAGAGGCGGCGCCTCGAGCGACTCTTCGGCTTCCGCTACCGTCTCGAGATCTACACGCCCGTGCAGCGCCGAGAGTACGGCTACTACGTGCTGCCCTTCCTGCTGCGCGATGCCATGGCCGCCCGCGTGGACCTGAAGGCGGACCGGAGCGCAGGGGTCCTTCTCGTGCAGGCCGCCCACGGGGAACCCGGTGCCCCGCCGGACACGGCAGGCGAGCTCGCGGAGGAACTGCGGCTGCTGGCAGACTGGTTGGAGCTCGACCAGGTGCGTGTGGCGGACCGCGGCAGTCTCGCCCCCGCGCTCGCCCGCGCCGTCGGGCCCGTCCGCGGAGGGCGGAACCTGCACGGGGTTCCGCGCGTGTCTCCCGTAGACTGAATCCCGCCGCAGCGCACGAGACGCTGCTGCACACGCCATTGACAAGGGAGCGAACGCCACGTGGCAAACCTTCTCGAGAAACTCCTGCGCACCGGCGACCGCCGGACGCTCAAGCAGCTGCGCGTCTACGCGGACGCCATCAATGCGCTCGAGGACGAGTTCAAGGCCTTCACGGACGCCGAGCTGCGCGCGGAGACGGACCGGCTGCGCGAGCGCCACACCGACGGCGAGAAGCTCGACGACCTGCTGCCGGAGGCCTTCGCCGCCGTCCGCGAGGCTGCCGGCCGCACCCTGGGCATGCGCCACTTCGACGTCCAGCTCATGGGCGGGGCGGCGCTCCACCTCGGGAATATCGCCGAGATGAAGACCGGTGAGGGCAAGACCCTCGTGGCGACTGCGCCCGCCTACCTCAACGCGCTGTCTGGCAAGGGCGTCCACGTGGTCACCGTGAACGACTACCTCGCGGAGTACCAGTCCGAGCTCATGGGGCGCGTGTACCGCTTCCTCGGCATCTCGAGCGGCTGCATCCTGGCCAACATGGACCCGGCCGAGCGCAAGAAGCAGTACGACGCCGGCATCACCTACGGTACGAACAACGAGTTCGGCTTCGACTACCTCCGCGACAACATGGCCTGGGACAGCAACGAGCTCGTCCAGCGCGGCCACCACTTCGCGATCGTGGACGAGGTGGACTCCATCCTCATCGACGAGGCCCGCACCCCGCTCATCATCTCCGGCCCTGCGCAGGGAGACGCGAACCGCTGGTACTCCGAATTCGCCAAGCTCGCCCTGCGGCTCGGCGAGGACGACTACGAGGTCGACGAGAAGAAGCGCACGGTGGGCGTCCTCGAGCCCGGCATCGAGAAGGTCGAGGACTACCTCGGCATCCACAACCTGTACGAGTCGGCGAACACCCCGCTCATCGGATTCCTCAACAATGCCATCAAGGCCAAGGAGCTCTTCAAGCGGGACAAGGACTACGTGGTCCTCGACGGCGAAGTGCTGATCGTCGACGAGCACACGGGCCGAATCCTGCCCGGACGCCGCTACAACGAGGGCATGCACCAGGCCATCGAGGCCAAGGAGGGGGTGGAGATCAAGGCGGAGAACCAGACCCTCGCCACCATCACCCTCCAGAACTACTTCCGCCTCTACGAGAAGCTCTCCGGCATGACGGGCACGGCGGAGACCGAGGCCGCCGAGTTCATGAGCACGTACAAGCTCGGGGTTGTGCCGATCCCCACGAACAAGCCCATGGCACGCATCGACCAGTCCGACCTCGTGTACAAGAACGAGATCGTCAAGTTCGACGCCGTCGTCAAGGACATCTCGCGCAGGAATGCGAAGGGCCAGCCCGTGCTGGTCGGCACGACGAGCGTCGAGAAGAGCGAGTACCTCTCGAAGGCGCTCGCGAAGGCCGGCGTCCGCCACGAGGTCCTCAACGCGAAGAACCACGCCCGGGAGGCCGCCATCGTGGCCCAGGCCGGCCGCAAGGGCGCCGTCACGGTGGCCACCAACATGGCCGGACGCGGCACCGACATCATGCTCGGTGGCAATGCCGAGTTCATGGCCGTGGCCGACCTCGCCGGGCGGGGGCTGGACCCCGAAGAGAACTCTGCCGAGTACGAGGCGGCGTGGCCCGCCGCGCTGCAGGCGGCCAACGAGGCCGTCAAGGCCGAGCACGAGGAAGTCCTCGCCCTCGGCGGCCTCTACGTGCTGGGCACCGAGCGCCACGAGTCCCGCCGCATCGACAACCAGCTCCGTGGCCGCTCCGGCCGTCAGGGCGACCCGGGCGAGTCGCGGTTCTACCTCTCGCTCACGGACGACCTCATGCGCCTCTTCGGCACTGGCGGTGCCGAGCGGCTCATGGCCTCGAGCCTGCCGGACGACACGGCGCTCGAGTCGAAGATGGTCTCCCGCGCGATCCAGTCCGCCCAGGCGCAGGTCGAGGGGCGCAACGCCGAGCAGCGCAAGAACGTGCTCAAGTACGACGACGTGCTCAACCGCCAGCGCGAGGCGATCTACGGCGACCGGCGCCGGATCCTCGAAGGAGACGACCTGCACGAGAAGGTGCAGTTCTTCCTCGAGGACACGCTCACGGCGATGATCGAATCGGCCACTGCGGAGGGCAACGGCGACGACTGGGACTTCCACGCCCTGTGGTCGAACCTGCGCACGATCTTCCCCATCTCGATCACTCCCCAGGACGTCATCGACGAGGCGGGCGGCAAGCCGCGCGTCACCGTGGAGATGCTCAAGGAGGAGATCATCTCCGACGCGAAGCTCCTCTACGCCGAACGCGAGGCCCAGATCGGACCGGACACGATGCGCGACCTGGAGCGCCGGGTCGTCCTGTCCGTGATCGGGCGGAAGTGGCAGGAGCACCTCTACGAGATGGACTACCTCAAGGAGGGCATCGGCCTGCGGGCCATGGCGCAGCGCGACCCCCTGGTGGAGTACCAGCGCGAGGGCTTCGCCATGTTCCAGACGATGATGGAGGGCATCCGCGAGGAGTCCGTCGCGTTCCTGTTCAACCTCGAGATCGAGCAGACCGAACAGGCCGAGGCACCGGTCCAGCCCGCGCGGCTCGAGTACTCGGCTCCCGCCGAGGACGGCACCACCGAGACGCACGTGGAGCAGGCCCGCTCGCGCGCCGCCGAGAACGGCGGCGGCTCCCGGGCGACCGGCCAGAAGCCCGCACAGAAGAAGGGCGGCTCGCGGCCGGCGTCCAAGAACGCTCCGGGGCGTCGGTCCAAGCGCTGATCCTTCAGCGGACGGCCGGCGGCCCATCTCTCGGGATGGGCCGCCGGCCTTTTCCGTCCGCTCTGCCCACGGTCCCTCAGCCGATTTCGAGCGCCGTGACCTGCCATCCCGAGCGGGCAGCCTCGAGGCGCAGTGCCACGGCGCGGCAGCGCGCGGCGTCCGCCACGACGACGGCGGCCTCGTAGAGCCCGGGTTCGATCAGGCTCGCGTGGGAGGACCTGATCGTGGTGGCACGGTGCGCACGTGCCGAGGGCCCCGAAGCCCCCTCCCGGGCGGCGCGGCTGAGGTCCGCCCGCAGCTGGACAGAGGCCAGCAGATCGCGGTGCAGCCACGGTGTGAGCTGCTGGACCGGCCGCGTCCCGGCGAGGACCTCCATCGTCGCCCGCGTGATCGCTGCCGCGAGCCTGCGCACCTCTTCGCCCTCATGCGCGCCAGGGAGTGCGCGCAGACGCCTGGCGGGGCGCTGTGCCGGTTCGGCGGCGAGTGCGGAGGTGCCCGAGGTCCTCGGTGTGCCCTTCCCCGGATCGGGGTGCGCGCGGTGGAGGCGCAGTACGTCCTCGGTGCGGGGGCCGGTCTCGACGAGTTGGGGCAGGGTGCGTGGAGCCATGGCGGTGAGGTCCTTCTGGTGGGGCCGGCGCAAGGGCGCGCGGCAGGGAGGGCTGCCCCGGTACTCGTGGGCGCGGTCCGGCGGAGGCTGCGCCTTCGCCGTTGGTCCCGGGTCTCAGCGCGGCGGGACGAGAATCTGGCCCGGGCGGATCAGATCGGGATTGCCGCCGATGATTCCGGCGTTGGCCTCGTACCAGGACGGCCATGCCTGCGCGATGTCGAGGTCGGTGGCGCCGGCCCCGAGATGGCGCGCCACGATGGTCCACAGGCTGTCGCCCGGGCGGACCTCTACCTGTGAGGTGTGGGCCGGCGGGCGCAGAGGCTGCTGCACGAGCGGGCCCGGATCTGTGGGCGGGGCGGCGGGCACCCAGCCTGCTTCCGGGGCCGGCGGCGCGACGGGAGCGGACGCCGGAGTGCCCTGCACCGCCGCCGCCGGGCCCGAGGCCGCGGGACGCCAGGCCGGGTCGGGGAGGCTGTCGGCGTGGGCGGCGGGCACAGCGACGAGGCCCAGCCCCAGCATCGCCATCGCGAGGCGCCGCATGAACGCTGGCGCGAAGCTGCCCACACGCCGGGACGCCGTCGACGCCCCGGCGGCGGCGAGCAGGGCCGACGCGATGGCGAAGCCCATGGACAGCAGCCACCAGGCCACCACCGCGAGGCCGACGAGGCTCGCGACGAGGCCGAGGAGGACGGTGTTCTCCATGGTCCCCCCTCAAACGTCTTCTTCAGGCCTATTTGATGCTGTTTGATGCCATTTGGTGCGCTTTGCAGCGTTGAAGCAAGTTTGATCATGATGGCGGCGGTTTGTCGAGAGATCTTCCTCAATGGGTCGTCGACGTGAAGGGAGCGGTAGGGTGAGCGCCATGCGCTGGGACAACCTGTTCTCCGACTTCGAGGCGCAGCTCGCTGCCGCGGGCCAGCTGGAGCTGGAGGCGCAGGTGGCCGACCTCGCGCGGGCCGAAGCCGCCGGGATAGGCCTCGCCGAGCGGCTGCGGGGCCACGGTGCAGCGCCGCTCGCGCTCCTGCTCGCCGGTGGGGTCCGGTTCCGGGGACGTCTGGCCCACGTCGCGTCCACCTGGCTCGCCCTGGATTCCGGCCCCTACTCCGTGCTCGTGCCGCATCTCGGCATCGTGACCATCGAAGGGCTCGGACGTGCGGCCGTTGCCGAGGGCTCCGCGGTCCGGCGCGCGCTGTCCCTCGGCTCGGGACTGCGGGCGATTGCGCGGGATCGCTCTCCCGTGGCCTGCTTCGTGGACGCGGGAGCAAGCGAGCCGCTCACGGTCGCGGGCACGCTCGATACCGTCGGCGCGGACTATGTCGAGATCGCTGCGCCGCGGGCGCACGATGGGGGAGCAGCCCGCGGGCTGCGGGTCGTGCCCTTCGCACGCCTCATCGCGGTCCGCTCGGGCGGCTAGCGCGGGGCTGGCAGGCTCGCCCGCTCATGGGGCGCCCGTGGCGGGCGCCGGCGGTCGGCAGGGCGTCCCCGGGACCAGTCAGGCGCCGGTGTGGTCCCGCCGGTTCTCGGCGAGCATCCTCTCGGCTTTGGCGTAGCTCTCCTGGATGTACTCCTCGAGCTTGACGTCCTCGACGCGCCACTGACCGCGTCCGCCCACCTGGATGGCCTTGAGCTCGCCGCTGCGCACGAGCGCATACGCCTGGGCTGCGCTGATCTGGAGCTGATCGCAGACATCTGCGAGCGTCAGGAAGCGGGGCATGGATCCATTCTGCCACCGCCCTGGAGGGGACCGGGGCAGTTATCCACAGTTTGGCGCGATGGTGCCCTGTGACTTGGGTCCGGCGCCGCTCCCGGCGAGAATGGCGCCGGGGGGCCGGCTGGCGGCCTGCGTACTGGAGGGGGAGAGCAATGCCTGCTGCCGATGGGGCTCGCGGGGCCCGGCTGGCGAAGCCGTCATGGAAGGACCCGCGCCTGCTGGTCGGGCTCCTGCTCGTCGCGGCCTCGGTCGCAGGGGTAGTGGCGCTCGTCGACTCAGCCCAGAGGACGGTGGCGGCCTACGCCGCGAAGGAGGACATCGCCGTCGGCCAGACGGTCGATCCGAGCAGGCTCGTCCGCGTCGACGTCCGCCTCGGGGATGCGGAAGGACGGTACCTCACGGCGGGGCGCCTGCCGGAGGGCAAGGTGGCGCTCCAGCGGGTGTCCAAGGGCGATCTCGTGCCCGCGTCGAGCCTCGGCGAGCCGCACGCCGTCGACCGCAAGCCGGTCTCGATCAGCGTGGCGCAGCCGCTGCCCGCGGAAGCCGCGGCGGGATCGCGGGTCGACGTGTGGGTTGCCCTGCCGGACGGGAGGAACGGATTCTCCGAGCCCAAGCGCCTCGTGACCGGCGCCGAGATCGCCCACATCGAGACGGCCTCCTCGGCGCTCGGCGGAACCCGCGAGACGACTGTCCTCGTGCTCGTCGAGGATGCGAAGCTCGCCCAGGTCCTCGGCGCCCAGGCGAACAGCGCGAAGGTCTCGCTCGTGTGGAACCCCGCGGGCGGCTCCCGATGAGCATCCCCGTCGTCACGGTCGGGGCCGGCCAGGCCGAACTCGTCGGGTCCCTCGAGCGCCTGCACGGGCCGGTCACCGTGGTGCGGCGCTGCTCCGAGCTCGCCGAGCTCGTCGCGGCCTGCCAGACGGGCCTGGCCAGGGCTGCGGTGATCGCCGGCGCCACCCAGGAGGTTACCGCGACCCTCGTCGACAGGCTCGGAGCGGTCGGGGTCGCCCTCGTGGGCCTCACCGACGACGACGCCGAGCGGGTGCGGCTCGCCGGACTCGGAGTGCTCGCGGCCTCCGAGGCCGTTCCCGCCCAGGAGCTCGCCCGCCTGATCGGCCAGGCCGTCGAGGCGGCTGCAGCGCTCGGTCCAGGACGGCCCGGGTCCTCCTTCGCCCTCGCCGGGGCGCCGCCCACCTTCGGTGCGGATGCGGATGCGGACGCGGATGCGGAGGATCCGGAGGAGGGGCCGGAGCCGGGCGAGCTGGGACAGATCATCGCGGTCTGGGGCCCGATCGGCTCGCCGGGCCGGACCACGATTGCCGTCAACTGTGCCGCAGAGCTCGCCGCGGACGGCCGCAGCGTGATCCTCGTCGACGCCGATACCTACGGCTCCTCCGTGGCGGCCGCACTCGGCCTCCTCGACGATTCGGCCGGCCTCGCCCAGGCCTGCCGGCTCGCGGACCAGGGCCTCCTCGACCGCGCCTCCCTCGAGCGCGTCGCGAGCCCGGTCGTCACGGGCGCAGGCACGCTCCGCGTCCTCACAGGCCTCACCCGGGCCGACCGCTGGCCCGAGCTGCGCGCGGCCGCCTTCGGTTCCGTGCTCGAACGCTGCCGGGAACTGGCCGAGTTCGTCGTCGTGGACCCCGGATTCTGCCTCGAGGCCGATGAGGAGCTCAGCTTCGACACCATGGCGCCCCGCCGTAACGGGGCGGCCCTGCGCGCGCTCGAGCTCGCCGACCGCGTCCTGGCCGTCGGTTCTGCCGACTCCATCGGCATGCCCCGCCTGGTGCGTGCGCTGGCCGACCTCGAACAGGCTGTCCCGGGCGCGGTGCCCACGGTCGTGTTCAATCGGCTCCGAGCGTCCGCCGTGGGGCGGTTCCCGGAGCGTGCGCTGCGGGATGCATGGGAGCGGTTCGGCCCCGGACTGCCCATCGCCGCGATGGTGCCGCACGACGCCGAGGCCGCGGACGCTGCGCTGCTCGCGGGCCAAGTGCTCCTGGAAGCGGCCCCCGAGTCTGCGATGCGGCACAGCATCGCAGAGCTCGTGTGTGCACCTCGACAGCGAAATCGAAGATTCGCTGGCCTACGTGCCAAAGCTGGCTCGGCAGCACCGCGCTAGGCTCGGATCAGAGGGCTGCGAGGTGGCAGCCACATGCACCGGAGGCGAGCCAGAGTGTCGACAGGTACTGCCCAGCAGACCCCGTTCCCATCAGCGGACCAGGAAACCAAGTTCCTCGCGGACTACTACGAGCACCTGGCCGAGGAAGACCGGCAGGCGTACCCCGGCGAAGCCCTTGCGGACCGGGCCCGCGAGCACTGGGCGGTCGCCGAGGGCCGCGAGACGGGCACCGCGAACATCGCCGTCGTCGACGAGGGCGGCCGCAGCGTCGTCTACATCGTCACGGACGACATGCCCTTCCTGGTCGATTCCGTCAGCGCGGAGCTCGGGCGCCAGGGCGCACCCATCCATCTCGTCGTGCACCCCATGTTCGTGGTGACCCGCCGCAAGAGCGACGGCGGCCTCGTCGCCGTCCAGCGCGTGCCCGCCCAGTGGGGCATGTCGAGCGGCGACACGGCCACGATGCCCCTGCTGAGCGCTCTCGTCGCCGACGGCGACAACGCCACCCACATCGAGTCGTGGATCGCCATCGAGACGAACCGCGCCTCCGCGGCAGCCAAGACGCAGCTCGTGGACGGGGTCCGCCGCGTCCTCGGCGACGTGCGCGCGGCCGTGGAGGACTGGCAGCCCATGCGCTCCAAGGCGCTCGAGATCGCCGAGGGCCTCGGCTCCGTCGCCGGCGCCGAGGACATCCCCGACCTCGTCCCCGCGCAGGAGCTCCTGCGCTGGCTCGACGCCGGGAACTTCACGTTCCTCGGCTACCGCGAGTACGACCTCACGACGGTCGACGGCGAGGACGTCCTCGAGCTGGTCGAGGGCAGCGGGCTCGGGCTGCTCCGGGGCGACGCCGGGCACGCGCTCCAGCACCTCACCGTCGAGGGGCAGGAGCACGCCCGCGAGCGCAGGGCGCTCGTGATCACCAAGGCCAACTCCCGCAGCACCGTGCACCGGCGCGCCTACCTGGACTACATCGGCATCAAGCGCTTCGACGCGGCGGGGAAGGTCGACGGGGAGCGCCGGTTCATCGGGCTCTTCGCCTCGAGTGCGTACACCCAGTCCGCGCGGACCGTCCCGATCGTGAAGGACAAGATCGAGAAGGTCATGCGGAGCTCGGGCTTCCCCGCCGACTCCCACTCGGGCAAGGACCTCCTCGCCATCCTCGAGACGTACCCGCGCGACGAGCTCATGCAGATCGACACGCAGACGCTCCTCGACACCGTCACGAGGATCCACCGGCTGCAGGAGCGTCGCAGGACCCGGCTCTTCCTCCGACCGGACATCTACGGACGGTTCATGAATGCGGTCGTGTACCTGCCCAAGGACCGGTACAACACGGCGGTGCGGCGCCGCATCGAGCAGGAGCTCGGGAAGGAGTTCCACTCCGACTCGATCGACTACGACTCGCACATGAGCGACTCGGCGCTTGCGCGGCTGTACTTCCGCATCCGCCTGCCGAAGGCGACTAGCGCTGCCGATCTGCGCGCCGTCGACCGGGACGCCCTCGAGCAGCGCCTCGTCACCGCGACGCGCTCCTGGAGCGAGGGCATCGCCCAGGTCCTGCACGAGAACCGGCCCCTCGAGGCTGCCGAGCACCTCGCGGCCGTCTGGGGTGAGGCGTTCCCGGCCTCCTACCGGGTGGACTTCACCATCGAGGACGCGCTCGAGGACATCACGCGCTTCGAGGACTACGCCGCGAGCCGCGCCGCCGGCGCTGCGGAAGCCGCCGCCGAGTCCGGCACGGGCGAGCGGCCGGCCGTCTACGTCTACCTCCCGCAGGGCGACGGCGAGGCGCTCGAGGAGGACGCCCGGGTCAAGCTCTACCTCTTCGAGCCCCGGAGCCTCAGCCAGATCCTGCCGTACTTCCACAACCTCGGCCTCGAGGTCCTCGACGAGCGCCCGTTCGAGATCGAGACGGGCGACAGCCGGGAGTTCTTCCTCTACGACCTCGGGCTGAAGTACCCGGCCGGGATCGACCCCGTCTCCACCGGTGACCTCCTCGCCGAGTCGTTCGGGCAGGCGCTCGCGGGGGAGACCGAGTCGGATAGCCTGGACCGCCTCGTGCTGAGGGAGGGCCTGCGCTCCCGCCAGACGCAGATGCTGCGCGCCTACGCGAAGTACATGCGCCAGATCGGGAACTCGAACTCCTTCGGCTTCATCGCCGACACCCTCCTGGGCAACGCAGAGGTCACCCGGCGCCTGGTGGGGCTCTTCGAGGCCCGCTTCGACCCCGAGCTCTCCGACGAGGAGCGCGCCCGCCGCAGCGCCCAGGTGAAGGAGGAGCTCGGCGCCGCCCTCGAGCAGGTCCCCACGCTGGACGCCGACCGCCTCCTGCGCGCGTTCATCAACCTCATCGAGTCCACGCTGCGCACTAACTACTACCTCGGCCGCCCGTACCTGAGCTTCAAGTTCAGCCCGGGCCTGATCGAGGGCCTCCCCTCGCCCAAGCCGGCGTACGAGATCTGGGTGTACTCCCCGCGCGTCGAGGGCGTCCACCTCCGCTTCGGCAAGGTGGCCCGCGGCGGCCTGCGCTGGTCGGACCGGCGCGAGGACTTCCGCACGGAGATCCTCGGCCTGGTCAAGGCCCAGGTCGTGAAGAACGCGGTGATCGTGCCCACCGGCGCCAAGGGCGGTTTCTACGCCAAGCGGCTCCCGGACCCGGCGCAGGACAGGGCGGCGTGGCTCGCCGAGGGCGTGGAGAGCTACAAGACCTTCATCCGCGGCCTGCTCGACATCACGGACAACCGGGTCAGCGAGGCCGCCCCGGGCGCGGCCGGGGACGAGGCGGCGGTGACCGAGAAGGTCGTGCCGCCGGCCGGCGTCGTGCGCCACGACGACGACGATTCCTACCTCGTCGTCGCGGCGGACAAGGGCACCGCGAGCTTCTCCGACATCGCCAACGGCCTCTCCCAGGAGTACGGCTTCTGGCTCGGCGACGCCTTCGCCTCCGGCGGCTCCGTCGGCTACGACCACAAGGCCATGGGCATCACGGCACGGGGCGCGTGGGAGTCGGTCAAGCGGCACTTCAGCGAGATCGACGTCGACACCCAGGCCGAGGACTTCACCGTGGTCGGCGTCGGCGACATGTCGGGGGACGTCTTCGGCAACGGGATGCTCCTCTCCGAGCACATCCGGCTCGTGGCGGCCTTCGACCACCGCCACATCTTCCTCGACCCGACGCCCGACGCCGCGGCCTCCTTCGCCGAGCGGCGGCGCCTGTTCGACCTTCCGCGCTCGTCCTGGGACGACTACGACCGGGACCTGATCAGCGCCGGCGGCGGGGTGTACCCGCGCACCGCCAAGTGGATCCCGGTCACGGACGAGGTGCGCCGGGCGCTCGGCCTGCCCGAGGGGACCACGCAGCTGAGCGTCCCCGAGATGCTCCGGGCGGTGCTGCTCGCACCGGTGGACCTCTTCTACAACGGCGGGATCGGCACGTACGTCAAGTCCAGCGCCGAGACGAACGCAGAGGTGGGCGACAAGGCCAACGACGCGATCCGCGTGGACGGGCGCGACCTGCGGGTGAAGGTGGTCGGCGAGGGCGGCAACCTCGGCTTCACGCAGCAGGGCCGGATCGAGGCCGCGCTGCAGGGCGTCATCATCAACACGGACGCGATCGACAACTCGGCCGGCGTCGACACCTCCGACCACGAGGTCAACATCAAGATCTTCGTCGACCGCATGGTCGCCGCGGGGAAGCTGCCCGCCGAGGAGCGGGCTGCGTTCCTCGCCACCATGACGGACGAGGTGGGGCGCCTGGTGCTCGCGGACAACATCGACCAGAACATCCTGCTCGTGAACGACCGCGCCCGCGTCGTGGAGTGGAGCCCGAGCTTCGAGCGCCTCATGGACTGGCTCGAGGAGGAGGCCGACCTCGACCGCTCGCTCGAATCGCTGCCGACCACCGCGCAGCTGCACAAGCGGCTCGAGCAGGGGCAGGGGCTCACCGCCCCCGAGCTGTCGGTCCTCGTCGCCTACGCCAAGATCGAGCTGACCGAGGCGCTGCGGGACAGCGACCTCGCCGACGATCCGTGGTTCCGCAGCACGCTGCGCGAGTACTTCCCGGTCGAGCTGGCGGAACGCTTCGACACGGACCTCGACAGCCACCCGCTGCGGCGCGAGATCATCGCCACGGTGGTCGCGAACGACATGATCAATCTCGGCGGCATCACGTTCGCCTTCCGCACCATCGAGGAGACCAGCGCGACGCCGGCCGCGGTCGCCAAGGCGTTCGTCGCGCTGCGCGAGGTGTACCGGCTGGACGAGATGACCGAGGCGCTCAACGCGTTGCCGGCCTCGTTCCCGACCGAGCACTGGACGGCCATCCACCTGGACATCCGCCGGCTCCTGGACCGGGCGGTCCGCTGGCTCATCCACCAGGGGGCCACCGGTGGGCCGATCGCGCAGGTCGTCGAGGACTACGGCACGCCGCTGGCGGCCCTGCGCGCGAGGCTGCTCGAGTACCTGCGGGGCCAGGACGCCGAGCGCGTCGCCGCGTGGCTGGACCGGGCGCGCTCGTGGGGGCTGCCGGAGGAGCTCGCCCACCGCTGGGCGGAGCTGTTCGAGAGCTACGCGCTGCTCGACGTCGCCCGCATCGCCCAGACCAGCGGTGCCTCGATCGAGCAGGTCGCCGGGGTGTACTACACGGTCTTCGACCGGTTCCGGGTCGACGGGCTGCTCGAGCGCATCACCGCCTTGCCGCGCCGGGACCGCTGGGAGGCGCTCGCCCGGGCCGCGCTGCGCGATGACCTCTACAGCACGGTGGCCGACTTCACCCGGTCGATCATGGACGCCGCGCCGGACACGCTCGAGCCCGAAGAGCGGCTGGCCGTGTGGGAGGAGGAGAACCGCGAGCAGCTCAACCGGGCGGCGGCGATGTTCGCCGAGGTCAACTCCCTCGAGCGCGACGACATCGCCTCGCTCTCGGTAGCATTGAGGCTGCTGCGGTCGATCGTGCGCTCGTAGGGCGCGGACGCCGGAGGCCGCGGGGGCCCTGCCCTCGCGGCCCTCGCGTCCCCGCGGCCAGCGGGAGCCCGGCAGGCGGGTGTCCCGGGCGCTGACGAAAGCGGGAAACGAGGCAGTGCAGGTGGCCATCTTCACGGATCCGATCAGGGAGCACGCCGACCTCGGTCCGGGGGACGCCGAGTGGCTGCACCTGCTGGTCGGGGACTGGCAGCTCGTGGCCGACCTCGCCTTCGCCGACCTCGCCCTGTGGTTCCCCCATCCCGACGACGGCTACATCGCCCTGGCCCATGTGCGGCCGTCGACCACGCACACGGTCTTCCACAGCGACTTCGTGGGGGAGCGCATCCGCTCCGACCTCAAGCCGCTCGTCGACCGGGCGTGGAACAGCCAGACGATCGAGCGCCACCACGAGACGAGCTTCAACTCGGAGATGGCGCTGCGCGTCGAGGCGGTGCCGTTCGTGCGCAACGGCCGCACCCTCGCCGTCGTCACCTCCCACCTCGACCTCTCGAGCTCGCGCATGCCGAGCCGGCTCGAGCTCACGTACCGCCAGTGCGCCTACGACCTGCTGCGCATGGGCACCCTGGGCCTGTGGCCGGACTTCGCCTCCCCGACGGGATCGCGCCGCGGTGCCCCGCGTGTGGGGGACGGCCTCATCCGGCTCGACGCCGACGGGGTGGTCCAGTACGCGAGCCCCAACGGGGTCTCCGCGTTCCGTCGGCTCGGAGGCATCGAGTCCCTCGAGGGGCGCTCGCTCGCCGAGGTCACGACCGGGCTGCTCAAGGACCGACGCCTCGTCGACGAGACGCTCCCGCTGGTGGTGACCGGGCGCATGCCCTGGCGCAGCGAGATCGAGTCCCGCGGGGTCAGCCTGTCCCTGCGTGCCATCCCGCTGCGCGACGAGCATGAACGTTTCGGGGCGCTCGTCCTGTGCCGCGACGTCTCGGAGCTGCGCCGCCGTGAGATGGAGCTCGTCACCAAGGACGCCACCATCCGTGAGATCCACCACCGGGTGAAGAACAACCTGCAGACGGTCGCCGCGCTCCTGCGCATGCAGTCTCGCCGGATGAAGAGCGAGGAGGCGAAGCAGGGGCTGGAGCAGGCGATGCGCCGCGTCGCGACGATCGCCCTCGTCCACGAGACCCTGTCCCAGGGACTGACCCAGACCGTGGACTTCGATGAGCTGATCGGCCGCCAGTTCCGCCTCTCGGCCGAGGTCGCCACCGAGGGCCAGCACGTGGCCACGGAGCGGAAGGGAGACTTCGGGGACCTCCCGAGCGACTTCGCGACGCCGCTGGCACTCGTCATCAACGAGCTCGTGACCAACGCTGTGGAACACGGCCTCGCGGACCGTTCCGGCACCGTGTGGCTCACCGCCGACCGTCGCCGGGACGACGCCGGGGCCGAGGAGCTCGAAGTCACCGTGGAGGACGACGGCGTCGGGCTGCCGCCGGGGCAGGCCCGGCACGAGGGACTGGGCCTGCAGATCGTGCGGACCCTCGTCACGAGCGAGCTCGCGGGGACGATCTCCTGGCACGAGCGCGAGGGCGGCGGAACCGTCGTGAAGATCGTCCTGGGGCTCGACCAGGGCTGAACCGGCCCGGCCCGCGGCAGCCCGGGCTGACCCCGGCGCATAGAGAAGCCGCCCGCCGCTGCCCCTCGGGAGGGGCAGCAGCGGGCGGCGGAAGCGTCTGTGCGGGCGGCCCTGGGGCCGTGCCTCAGGAGGCGCGGCGCGCGCGGGCCGCGCGGCGCTTGAGCGCCCTGCGCTCGTCCTCGCTCATGCCGCCCCAGACGCCGGCGTCCTGACCGGACTCCAGGGCCCACTGCAGGCAGGTGTCCACGACGGGGCAGCGGCGGCAGACGCTCTTGGCTTCTTCGATCTGAAGGAGGGCTGGCCCGGTGTTCCCGACAGGAAAGAACAGTTCCGGATCCTTGTCGAGGCAGGCCGCGCGATCACGCCAGTCCATGGTGGTAGAGCAACTCCGTTCTTGGGGGACGAGCGGCTTGTGAAAACATTCACGAGTCCGTCCAAAGCAAAGGGGCCTGTGGGGGCCCCGCGGTCAACTTCATTAAGGTTGTCACGTTAACTGGGTGTAAACAAGGGGTCGAGGGCAGGATTCGGGCCCCGGGCGAGAGGGATGCGTCACACCTTCGCCTCCGCCCGAGACCGCCTGCGGGGACGCCACGGGACCGGCTGGGCTCCGAGGGAGGAGCCTCGGGTATCGTGCGGGTGTGCCTACCCCAGACGCCCCGTCGTTCCACCGCCCCTGGACCCTCGCCGTGCTCGTGGCCGTCGTGCTGCTCGAGGCGGCGGTCCTCGTGGGCTTCGCGGTCTTCTACGCGGTAGAGCTCCTGGCCGGCAACGCCGAGACGTCGCCCGGCGGGGCGGCATTCACCCTGGTGCTCCTCGCCGCCTTCGGGGCGTGGCTGGCCGCCGCCGGGGTGTTCCTGTGGCGGGGGCGCCGCTGGCCCCGGTCGGCCGCGCTCGTGGCACAGCTCTTCGCCCTCGTCATCGGCGTGCCGACACTCACCGGAGGCGTCGTAGTCCTCGGGATCGCCATCGTGGTCCCGGCGCTCGTGGCGCTCTTCCTCCTCTTCGAGAAGCGCGTCCTCGCCGTCACCCAGGGCAGCGCCCGCGGCCGGAACCACGACGGCGCGGCACCCGAGCGGCCCGACGCCGGTGGGCAGGACGCCGGCGGTGCCAGCTAGGACTGCCAGCTAGGACTGCCAGGGCCGCCCGCCAGCGGGCCACGGCGCGGTGGCGTCCGAGTGCTGGTGCGGCACGCCGAGCTGCACGTCCGTCTGGCGGCCGTCGACGACGGCCACCCCGCGCCCGGGCGGGACACGTCCCGGAACATCGACCCGGACCCCGAGGGCGTCGCCGTCGCCCGGCGTCCGCGGGGCGATGAGGATGCCTGTCCCCGACGAGCGCGCCGCGAGGGCCAGCGGGCACCGCGCGTAGAGGCTGGCGCTGTAGCCCGCCGTGGCCACCATCCCCGCGCCGGCTTCGAGCAGCCGTGAGAGCAGCTGGTTCTCTGCCGGATCGAGGTGGTCGGCGTCGTCGACGAGGACCACGGTCCGCTCTGCGACGGCGGCTCCGGCTCCGGACCCGGCACATCGGTCGAGGACGGCCTGCCACTCCAGCTCCCGCGACCGCGGGTCCGCGGCGACGAAGTCCACCGCGGGGTTCATCGTCGGCAGGGCCGCGAGGAACGCGCTCTTGCCGGACCCGGGCGCCCCGAGCACGAGGAGCACCTCGCCGGAGGCGAGCCTGAGGGACAGCGGCGCCGCCTCGTCGCCTGCCAGCCCCACCACGAGGTGCCGGCCCGGCGGAGCTGCGACCGCTGCCGTGCCCGGCCCGGCGGCCCGCGCGAGCTCGGCGACCAGGGCTGCGGGGACGAGCGCCGGCAGCGGATCGACCCGGAAGGGTGCAGGCTCGCCGCCGGAGAGGGGGCGCGCCGACGGTCTGCTGCCGGAAGCCCGGGCGCCCCCGGGCGGAGGGCCGGCCATGCAGCACTGTGCAGCCAAGGGGGCGTCCCCGACCACGAGGGTCCCGGCCGCCGCCGCGCGGCCCACGAGCGCCGGCATAGCGGGAAGGCGCGGCCACGACAGGCGCGCCTCAACGGTGGCCCCCCGTGGAAAGTAGACCCTGGCCGCCATGCCGCCGAAGATCCGTGACCCCACAAGCTCGCGCTCGCCGGCCGCCACGACGCTGAGTCTGGCCGCGTCCCCGTTCCGGACGAGGTCGCCCAGTCCTTCTTCCGCCCACGCCTGCGGACTCTGCCGCAGCGCTGAGACCCAGGCACCCCACGCGGAGACGACGATGACGAGCGGGACCGGAGCCGGCGCGCCGGGCTCCCTAGGGAGGCGCTGCGCGCACTCCTCACCCAGCCTCGCGACGACGCGCGCCGCCCGCCGCAGGTCTCCGAGGCTGACGTGGGCCCCCACCCGCGGATGGTCCCTCCACCCGGCGAGGGAGCCGTCCCCGTCGAGCAGGTACAGGTGGCGGACGGCCCCACCCTCGGCGAGCTGGCCGACGACCGCGGAGAGGGCCCCTGCCCCTCCGGCTGCCGGGGGCCCGACCAGCGCGAGGTGGCCGTGGGCTGAAGGGTCCCAGTCCAGTGGGGCGAGCCGCTGCTCGTGCGGGACATCGACGAGCCCGAGGTGGATGCGGTCCCGCATCGTGTGCCTTCCACGGCCCGCCGGCATCCCTGCGGGCGTGTCCGCGCCCCGAGACCGGGCCGAGCAGGCGGCAGCCTCGGCGACGGTGAGCTCGTCCGGCAGGGGTGGTGCGACGGGCTTCCTGACGGGCGCGCCGCCCGCCGCGGCCCACGCGGTGCGCGCGGCCTCGACAAGGGGCCATGCCGCCTCGGCCGGTGTCGGCCGGACCTCCCGGGCGTCGGCGCCCCCGTCCTCCGGCCAGCCATGGGCGTCGGTGATCCGGACGGCGGCGGGAGCCGCCGTGGACAGCCCGAGGGAGGCGGACTGGAAGGCCAGCGGCTCGTCACCCCCGACGGCGAGGTAGGCCCGGCCCGGGCGGGCGGCGGGGATCCGGGCCGCCAGCGGTGAGCCCAGGACATCCGAGGACTCGGCATCGTGCTGCATCCGCAGGACGATGCTCGTGGCCACGTTCGCCCGGATGTCCGCCGAGAGGGCACCCTGGGGGCGCTGCGTGGCCATGACGAGGTGCATGCCGAGGGACCTGCCCACGGTCGCGATGCGCATGAGCTCAGCCAGGGCGGCCGGGGCCTCCTCGACGAGCATCCTGAACTCGTCCACGACCAGCACGAGCCGGGGCAGGTCGTCGGCGAGGCGCGCGTAGTCGACCACGTCAGCCGCACGCACACGCCCCAGCATCCGCTCCCGCCGCTTGAGCTCGGCCCGCAGCGAGGCGAGGGTGCGGTCCATGCCGCCTCCGGCCAGATCGGTGACGAGGCCCACGCAATGGGGAAGGCCAGCGAGTGGCTCGAGGCCGGAGCCGCCCTTGAAGTCCACGAGCAGGAACGTGAGGCGGCCCGGCGAGTGCGTGGCGGCCGCGGCCGCCACGAGGGTGCGGAGGAACTCCGACTTGCCCGATCCGGTGGTGCCCGCCACGAGCAGGTGCGGCCCGTGGGCCACGAGGTCGAGCAGGACCGTGCCCCTCTCGGAGCGTCCGAGGGGGACCGTGACGCCGCCGCCGAGCGAACTCCTGGCCCAGGCTGCCGCGATCCCGCCGGCGTCGAGCGGTGCGAGCTCGTCGAGCCCGCACCGGTCGGGGACGCCGGAGTGCCCTGCCACGGGCGCCGATCGCCCGGCACGCCGCGCGGCGGCCTCGAAGGCGGCTGCCGGCATCAGGTCGGCAGCGAAGGGGGCCGCCGGCCCCTCCCGGACGAGGGCCGAGCTGCTGCCGCCGAGCCGGACCACCGTGTCGGCGGGCCTGGGCAGGCGGTCCAGGGGCGCGACCACGGGCACGCCGCGGGCGAGCGCCGCGTGGACGGCCGCCGCGCACGTATCCGTGCCCGGCAGGACCATGAGGAGCCCGCGCGGGTGCATCGGCAGGGCGGCGTCGAGGCGCGCCTGCGTCGTGCGTGCCGGCAGGAACCTGAGGCGTGGGAGGAACCGGGCCACCAGCCGCAGCCTGTCCGTGCCCCCGACGACGGCGATGTCCAGGCCCTCGGCGGACGGCAGCCGGGCGAGCTGGAGGAGGAGCGACGCCATGAGTCCCTCGATCTGCTCCGCCCCGCCGTCGATCCCGAGGACTCCTCGGAGCGGCACCGTCACCGGGGCAGCGGAGAGCGTGGGCGGCGCGGGGCGGGAGCCCTCGGGCTCGAGCACGATGTCCGCGGGCTGGTCCGCCGTCCCGAGGCGCACATGGACCGACCCGTCCTCGCCCTCTCCTGCGCTGCCCTCGCGCCGGGGTGCGACGCCGGAGGACCTCGCGAGAAGCCCGACGTCAGGTGCCCTCGAGCGCCGGCGTGCGGCATCGGCGTCGGCCGCGGACGCGAGCCGCCGCTCGAAGTCCCGCCGCGCCGACCGGCCCTCGAGGAGCGGGATGACGGCGGAGGCGGCGGAGACGGCGATGAATGCGAGGAACATCCACATCCCGGTGGTGAGGGCGAGGGCCACTCCGACCCCCAGGGGGAGCACGGCCATGGTGATCATCGCCGCCCTGCGGGACGGCGGCGCGTGGCGGGCCACCCGCAGGGGCGCACTCGGGCCGGATCCGGCGGAGGCGTCGAGCAGGGCTTCCTCGGCCGCGAACACGAGCGTGCACGTGCCCGCTCCCAGACGGAAGTCCTGGCCGACGCAGAGCTCGGCGCGCTGGACCCGACGCCCGCCGACCCAGACGCCGTTGGAGCTTCCGAGGTCGGTGACGGTGACTGCCGCATCGGTCACCTCGAGGAGCGCATGGTCGCGGGAGAGCTCGGGATCCGGCAGCGTCAGGCAGCGGCCCGGCCCACCCGGGGCGCGGCCGAGCCTGAGGGTTCCCCGTCCGACCGGCACCACGGTCCCTGCCGCGGGTCCTGTATGCACGACGAGCGAGAGCGGGGGAGGGGCCGGCCGGCCAGGACCGGTGCCGGCGCCGCGGCCGAGGAGGCCAGCGCCGGAAGCGACGAGGACCGCGCCGCTGACGAGGGGCGGCCGGCCCACCGCGAGGCCGGACAGGGACAGGCCCTCGACGGTGCAGTCCCCGCGGCCGTAGGCACGTTCCAGCGCCTCGGCGACGTCGGAGCCGGGCGAGCCCTCGGCCGCGTGGACCACCAGTTCCCGGCGGATCCGCCCCGCCAGCGCGCCGCCGGCGTCCGGTGAGATGAGCGTGCAGTGCAGTTCCATGGTCCCCCCGTGGGAGCGTCCCGTACCGTCCACCACGCTAGGCAGCGCGCCGCCGCCGGTGCCACCGCCAGGCTGCCCGTTGTGGACAACCCGGGCTCCGGCGATTCCGGGAAGCCGGAGCGGCTCGGGTAATCTGAACCCCGGACATCTCGGGTCGCTGCCCCACGCGCGGCGGCGCTCGGCTTTTCTCACAGGGAGACACCTTGACTGCAGACCTCGTCGTTGTCGGATCCGGATTCTTCGGGCTCACCGTGGCCGAGAGGGCAGCCAGCGAGCTGGGCCTCAAGGTCACCGTGATCGACCGGCGCCACCACATCGGCGGCAACGCCTACAGCGAGACTGAGGAGCAGACCGGGATCGAGGTCCACCGCTACGGTGCCCACCTCTTCCACACCTCCAACGAGAAGGTGTGGGAGTACGTCAACCGCTTCACGACCTTCACCGACTACGTGCACCGTGTGTACGGCGTCCACAAGGGCGAGGTCTTCCCGCTGCCGATCAACCTCGGCACCATCAACCAGTTCTTCCGGGCCAACTACACCCCGGCCGAGGCGCGCGCCCTCATCGCCGAGCAGGCCGGCGAGCTCGCGGGCACCGACCCGCAGAACCTCAACGACAAGGGCATCCAGCTGATCGGCCGCCCGCTGTACGAGGCCTTCATCAAGCACTACACGGGCAAGCAGTGGCAGACCGACCCGAAGGACCTGCCCGCGGGGATCATCTCCCGCCTGCCCGTGCGCTACACGTACGACAACCGCTACTTCAACGACACCTACGAGGGCCTCCCGACCCAGGGCTACACGGCGTGGATCGAGCGGATGGCCGACCACCCCAACATCGACGTCCGCCTCAGCACCGACTTCTTCGACGAGTCGCAGCCCATCAGCAAGGGCAACGTGGTCGGCAGCGTCCCGGTCGTCTACACCGGCCCGGTGGACCGCTACTTCGACTACGCCGAGGGCGACCTCTCCTGGCGCACGATCGACTTCGAGGAGGAGGTCCTCCCCACGGGCGACTTCCAGGGGACCTCGGTGGTGAACTACAACGATGCCGATGTGCCGTACACCCGGATCATCGAGCCGCGCCACTTCCACCCCGAGCGCAACTACCAGACCGAGAAGACGGTCATCATGCGCGAGTTCTCCCGCTTCGCAGAGAAGGGCGACGAGCCGTACTACCCGATCAACACCGAGGCCGACCGCGCGAAGCTGCTCGCCTACCGCGACCTGGCCAAGGCGGAGAAGGACGTCCTCTTCGGCGGCCGGCTCGGGACCTACAAGTACCTCGACATGCACATGGCCATCGGCTCGGCGCTGTCGATGTACGAGAACAGGATCAAGCCGCACTTCGAGGGCGGCCAGGCCCTCGTGAGCGGGGGAGTGGACGAGTGACGACGGCGGAGACCGCTGTCGCTGCCGGCTCGCCGGACGCCGCTTCCGACTGGCAGGAGATCCAGCGGGTCGTGCTGCCCGGCACCGGGCAGGAGGACGTGGTCCCCCTCTACGTGGACGCCGGCTCGTCGCACGGTGTGCGGCTCGTGGAGGACGACACCCTCTACCGCAAACCGCGGAAGCCGGACGAGAAGCTCAACCTCGTCTCGTCCCAGCCCGCGGAGGCGCATTACGAGGACTTCCTCTCGCGGGAGTCGATGGCGGTGCGGCCCGGCCAGCACGTCTCGTTCGGCACCTACTTCAACGCGTTCCCCGCGAGCTACTGGCGCCGGTGGACCGCGGTCCGCCGTGTGCGCCTCGTCGTGGAGACCGAGGGGCGCGGCACCGTCGTCGTGTACCGGTCCAACGCCAGGGGACACCTGCAGCGGGTGGCGTCCCACGCCGTCGACGGCCGCCAGCGGGCGGAGTTCGAGCTCGACCTCTCGCCGTTCGGCGACGGCGGCTGGTACTGGTTCGACCTGAACGCGAGCCGCGATGGGATCCAGCTCGTCCGCGCGCACTGGGACGCCCGTCCCGGGCGGACCCACACCGGTGTGCCGGCCCGGTCCGGATCGGTCCTGGTCGAGATCACGACCCTGAACAAGCCCGGGTACTGCATCGAGAACGCCAAGCAGTTCGCCGCCCACCCCGAGGTGCTCGAGCGCATCAGCGAGATCCTCATCGTCGACCAGGGCACCGACCACGTGCGGGACCACCCCGAGTTCGCCGCCGTCGAGGCGGCGCTCGGCGGCCGCCTGCGGGTGATCGAGCAGTCCAACCTCGGCGGCTCCGGCGGGTTCGCCCGCGGGATGTTCGAGGCCGTCGAGGGCGGCTACGACTACGTCCTCCTGCTGGACGACGACGTCGTCGTGGAGCCCGAGAGCATTGTGCGGCTCGTGACCTTCGCAGATCACTGCAAGAAGCCCACGCTGGTCGGCGGGCACATGTTCGACCTGCACGCCCGGACCATCCTCCATGCGTACGCCGAGGTGGTCGACCCCTACCGGATCACCCCGGAGATCCCCAGGGTCGACATGCGCCTGCGGCATGACTTCGTCGACTCGAACCTCCGTCAGACGCCGTGGCTGCACCGCCGGGCGGACTCGGACTACAACGGCTGGTGGATGTGCCTGATCCCGGCCGCCGTGATCCGTGAGGTCGGCCTCTCGCTGCCGCTGTTCATCAAGTGGGACGACATCGAGTACGGGCTGCGGGCCAAGAAGGCCGGGTTCCCCACGGTCTCCCTCCCCGGAGCCGGCCTCTGGCACGTCTCGTGGGAGGACAAGCAGGACGACATCGGCTGGCAGGCCTACTTCTACGCCCGCAACCGCCTGGTCGCCGCGCTGCTGCACAGCCCGTTCGCCCACGGCGGCCGCGTGCTGCGGGAGTCGTTCCAGATCGACGTCAAGCACCTCTTCTCCATGCAGTACTACGCGGAAGCGCTCCGCTCGATCGCGCTCGCCGATGTCCAGCGCGGCCCCGAGGCGCTCCACGCCGACCTGCCGGTGAAGCTGCCCGACGCCGTCGCCCTCCGGTCGCAGTACAGCGAGGCGCAGTTCCGCGACGACGTCGACGAGTTCCCCGCGCCGCACAGCGCGGAGGCGCCCCGGGGCATCGACGCGGCGGGGTCGCCCACCAGGAAGGAGCTGATCCCGTGGGCCGCGAAGGCCTTCGCGCGGCAGCTGACCCGCGCGGTGGCGCCCGAGGCCGCGGAGCACCCGCAGGCCCACCTCGCCCACAAGGACAACAAGTGGTGGCGCCTGGCCAACTACGACTCCGTGGTGATCACCAACGCCGAGGGCACGGCGTCCTCGTGGTACCGTCGGCGCCCCGAGCTGCTCAAGCCCGGGATCGCCAAGTCCGCCGCGGTGCATGCCGGGCTGTGGCGCGACTGGGACGCCCTCGCCGCCCGCTACCGCGAGGCCGCGGCACGCGTGACGAGCCTCGAGGCCTGGCGCGCCACGTTCGCCGAGCACACCCGCAGCGATGGAGGAAGGAACCGTGGCAAGCACTGACGTCGAAGCGGGCCTGACCCAGCCGGGGCGCAGCGGGGGCCTCAGGGACGTCTACCGGAACCGCTTCCTGCTCAAGCTCCTGGTCCGCAAGGAGATCAAGGTCCGCTACCGCGGCTCGGTCCTCGGCATCGTCTGGTCCTACATGCGGCCCGGCATGCAGTTCCTGGTGTTCTACATCGCCCTGGGGCTCTTCCTGAACGCCCAGGGGTCGACGCCGAACTACCCGATCTACCTCTTCGCCGGCATCGTCCTCGTGAACTTCTTCACCGAGGCCCTCGGCAATGCCACGCGGTCGATCGTGAACAACCGGGACCTCATCCGGAAGATCTACCTGCCCCGCGAGCTGTTCCCGGTCGCGAGTGTCTGGGTGTCCGCGGCGCACTTCCTGCCCCAGGTCCTCATCCTCCTGGTCGTGTGCCTGTTCTTCGGCTGGCTGCCGACCGTGTGGTCGGTGCTGGCGGTAGTCGCGGCCTTCGTGATGCTGGCCGTCCTCGCCATCGGCCTCGGGCTGTTCTTCGGGGCGATCAACGTATACTTCCGCGATTCGGAGAACCTCGTGGACCTGCTGATCATGATGGTCACATGGGCCTCGCCCGTCCTCTACCTGTGGAGCCAGGTGGAGCGGGTGCTGGGGGCGTTCTTCCCGCTCTACCAGCTCAATCCCATGACCATTGCCGTGGAGGTGTTCCACTGGGCCTTCTGGCGCCCGACCCTCGACGGCGCGCAGCTCACCGCGCCGTCGACGGCCACCGTGCCGGGGCTGTTCGAGCTGTGGTTCCCCCTCGCGGGCGTGGTGACCGTGGCCATCCTCCTGGTGGGGCAGTTCACGTTCTCGCGCCTGTCGGTCAAGTTCGCGCAGGAGCTGTGAATGACTGACCACACCGTCACGATGCAGACCGCCATCACGGTCCAGGGAGTCCGCAAGGAGTTCGTGCTCCGGCACACCCGCTCCCTCAAGGAGGCGGTCATGTGGATCCTCCGCGGCCGCCGCGGAGACATCTCCAAGAAGTTCGACGCCCTCAAGGACGTCTCCCTCCACGTGGAGGAGGGCGAGACCGTGGCCCTGATGGGCCTGAACGGCTCGGGCAAGTCGACCTTGCTCAAGCTCATCTCGGGGGTGCTGCAGCCGGACGCCGGGTCGGTGCGCACCCGCGGCCGCGTCGCCGGGCTCATCGAGGTGGGCGCCGGGTTCCACCACGACCTCAGCGGGCGGGACAACGTCTACCTCAACGGCGCGATCCTGGGGATGTCGGAGCAGCAGATCGACGCGATGTTCGACTCGATCGTCGAGTTCTCCGAGATCGGCGAGTTCATCGACACCGAGGTCAAGTTCTATTCCTCGGGCATGTACCTGCGCCTCGCCTTCAGCATCGCTGTCCACACGGATCCCGAGGTCTTCCTCATCGACGAGATCCTGGCCGTGGGCGACGAGCCGTTCCAGCGCAAGTGCATCTCCAAGATCAAGGAGCTCGCCGAGGCGGGGAAGACCCTGTTCGTGGTGAGCCACGACCTCGACCTCGTCTCGACCATCTGCGAGCGGGGGGTCCTGCTCGAGCACGGCAAGGTGATCATGGACGGCGAGGTGCACGAGGTGGTGAAGGAGCTCCGCCGCCGCAGCGCGGAATCCGCGGGCACGGAGGCGTGAGCCACGGTGGCGCCGTGCAGGAGACGCATGTCTCCCAGCGGTCGCGCCTGATTCTGCCCCTCGCGGCCGCGGCGTTCGCGCTCGTCACCCTCGTGCCGGCCTTCTGGGTGCCGAGCCTGTGGACCGATGAGGCTGCGACCGCGAGCGCGGTCCGCCGTTCGTGGCCCGAGCTGTTCTTCATGCTGGGCAAGGTCGACGTCGTCCACGGCCTGTACTACATGCTCGTGAAGTCGCTGACCGATGCGGTGGGCGTGAGCGAGCTGAGCCTGCGCGCCCCGAGCATCGCAGCGGGCGCCGCGGCTGCCGCGGCCCTGGCCGTGGCGGGCCGACGCCTCGGCGGCCCGCGCGCGGGGCTCGCCGCCGCCGCCGTGCTCGTCCTCCTGCCGCGGTTCCAGTTCGCGGCGACGGACGCGCGGTCCTACGTGCTCACGGTCCTGGGCACCTCGCTCTGCCTGGCGGCACTGGCGGCGCTGAGGGATTCGGGGCGGTGGCGCGCCGCCGTGGGCTTCGGCGCCGCGCTCATGGTCTCCACCGGGCTCTCGTTCTACTGCATCCTGCTCGCCCCGGTCGCGGTGCTCGCGGCCCTCGCCGACCGCAGCCTCCGTCCGCACTGGTGGAAGGTGGCGCTCGCCAGCGTCCCGGCCGCCGGGCTCGCGGCATGGGTCGCATCGCTCGCCTCGCGCCAGACGTTCCAGGTGGCCTGGATCCCTCCGCTCGACGGGCACGTGGTCCCCGAGATCTTCCTCCTGCAGTACTTCTCGCACGCCTCGATGTGGACCGACGCCGGCATCGTCCCGCGCGCGTCGGCCCCGCTCGTCGTCGGCATGGTGATGACCGCCGTCGCCGTGCTGGCGCTCGCGGTCTGGGGCACGGTCCGCCGCCCGCGCTCGTTCACCACCGTGCTCGGCCTCGGGCTCATCGTGGTCCCGCTCGCTGTGCTCCTCATCGGATCGGCCCTGATGGGCAGCTCCTACTACCTTCCGCGCTACCTGACCTTCACCGCGCCCGGGCTGTGCCTGCTCGCCGCCAACGGTGCCGTCTCCCTGAGCCGGGCCGCCGCGTCCCGCTGGGTCGCCGGCGCGGCAGCGCTCACGCTCGCCGGCGGGGCCGTCCTTGCCATCGCCGGGCAGCGTACGGAATTCGCGCGGAGCCCCTCCGATGACTTCCGCTTCGTCGCTGACACGATCCGGGACCATGCCCGGCCGGGGGAGTCCTTCGCGGTCGCCGCGGGGGAGGACCTCTTCCTTGCGGCCTACCCCCGGCCCTTCGAGGGGCTCGTGGACCTCACCCGCGGCATCAGCGCCGCGCAGTGGGGCCTGATCTTCGATCAGCGGTTCCCGCTCGAGAGCCGATCGGCCCTCGTGGACCGGCAGAAGGTCGTCTTCGCCATCAGGCCGGTGGAGAAGCCCCAGGAGGAGCAGTTCCTCCGCAGCCGCGGGTTCACGGAACAGGCGCGCTGGACGGGCCCCGGCCACGTGGTCGTCAAGTTCGTCAAGCCTTGACCGCTACCATTGACTGGGTGCGCCGGCCCTTCCGGCGTTCGAGGAATGAAGGATGAGGAAGCGGATGCCGAAGCCCCCGACGACGTCGACCAGCTCTTGGAGCCGACGGGCGTTCTTGGCGGGGGGCGTGTCGCTGCCCTTCCTCCTGACCGGGTGCCTCGACAAGAAGAGCGCCGACCGGACCGCCGTCGAGGACAACTCCTTCCCGACGACCATCAGGCACGCCCTGGGATCCACCACCATCGAGGAGGAGCCGCGCATCATCGCCACCCTCGGGTGGTCGAGTGCAGACGTCTGCGTCGAGCTCGGCGTGCTGCCCGCCGGCTACCCGGTGGAGGCGCTGCGCGGCTATGGGACTCCGCCCTGGTTCTCCAAGGCCGTGAGCCAGCTCGACGCGCTCCTGCCCCGCAACTACCACGACGACGGCGGTGTGCCCTGGGGCGACCTGACCGACATCAAGCCCGACCTCATCCTCGCCGTCAACGCCGCCTTCGGGAGGGACGCGTCCGAGACGGCGGACATCTACACCCAGCTGACCAAGATCGCCCCCACCGTCGCGTGGCCCGGCCGCCCGAAGGACACCGACTGGCGGACGACGACGACGATGGTCGCCCAGGCGCTCGGCCGCAAGGACGCCGGCCGCTCGCTCGTGACCTCCACCGAAGGCGCCATCCGCGACGCGGCGGGCGCCTACAAGGACCTCGCGGGCGCCACCGTGCTGTGCCTGGAGGCACGCTCCGTGCCCGGGGCCTCGTTCGAGGTCCACACCCAGGACTCCAACGCCATGCGCGTCCTCGCGGACTTCGGCCTCAAGCCCGCGCCCGCCCTGGCGAGGATCGTCGCGGACGCCCAGCCCAACAGCGCGGGGTCCGGTCCCAAGACGGTCTACCTCGACGCGAACCGGGCCGACGAGCTCGTGGCGGATGTCGTCGTGGTCGGGGTCCGCCCGGACGAGCACAAAGACATCGCGGACGGCAAGACCCTGGCCGGGATCCCCGCCCAACGGCGCGGCTCGACCCTCCTGCTCAACACGGACCAGGACTTCCTCGCCCTCGTCGCCGCCTCGCCCACCTCCATCAAGTGGGCCATCCAGACGGTGATGCCCGGACTCGCCCGCTGCGCGTACCTCGCGCGCAGCGGCAAGTAGCGCCGCCGTGACGCAGACCGAGCCGGGGGAGCGGCGCTCCACGGAGCCGGCAGCCGCGGCCCCCGCCGCTCCGCGCACGGTCCGCAAGGACATCCAGGCCCTCCGGGCCCTCGCGGTGGCCGCCGTCGTCGTGAACCACGTGTGGCCCCGGCACCTCCCCGGCGGCTACGTCGGCGTCGACATCTTCTTCGTCATCTCCGGCTACCTCATCAGCAACCACCTCCTGTCGGAGGTCCGCCGGACGGGGACGGTCCGGCTCGGCTCGTTCTACGCACGGCGCGCCAAGAGGCTCCTCCCCGCGGCGCTCCTGGTCGGGCTGGTGGCCCTGGCGGCGGCGTACATCTGGCTGCCGTTCAACCGCTGGGCGGTCATTGCCCAGGAGACCATCGCGGCCGCCTTCTACGCCGAGAACTGGGTGCTGGCGGCCAAGTCGGTCGACTACTCGGCCCACAGCGAGGGCGCCTCCACAGTCCAGCACTACTGGTCGCTGTCCGTGGAGGAGCAGTTCTACCTGCTGTGGCCGCTCCTGCTCCTCGCCGCCTGGGCCGTGGCCAGGAGATTCGGCTTCCGCCACCACCGCAGCCTCACGCTCGCCTTCTCGCTCGTGGGGGCCGCCTCCTTCGCCTTCTGCATCTGGTACACGATGACGGACCGCAGCCCCGCGTACTTCGTCACCCCGGGGCGCGCGTGGGAGTTCGCGGCCGGCGGGCTCATCGCGGTCGTCGGCCACCGGCTCCGCGAGCGCGGCACACGGCCCCTGCCGATGCCCGTCAGGGGGATCCTCCAGACGGCGGGGCTCGTCCTCCTCGTCGTCGCGGCGCTCGCCTTCAACGAGACCACGCCCTTCCCCGGCTACCTCGCCGCCGTCCCCGTGGCGGGGACGGCGCTGATCATCGCGTCCGGGCCCCAGCGCCCCGGGTGGTCGCCCGTGCGCGTCCTTGAGAACAGGGCCGTCCAGTACGTGGGGGACATCTCCTACTCGCTCTACCTCTGGCACTGGCCGCTCATCATCCTCGCCCCGGCGGTCCTCGCGAGGGAGGCCGGCACGGCCGACCGGATCGCCATCGTGGCCCTCTCGCTCGTGCTCGCCGCCGCCACCAAGCGCTTCGTCGAGGACCCGGGCAGGAGCCGGCTGCTGCGCGCCTCGTCCCCGCGGAAGGTGATCCTGGCGACGGCTGCGGCGATGAGCGCCGTGGCCGTCGCCGGACTGTCCCTGACCGGCGCCGCGTCCGCCGAGCAGGCGGCCCAGGAGCACCGGGCGGCCCTGCTGGCGAGCGGGGCGTGCTTCGGCGCGGCGAGCCTTGCCGATCCGAAGGGATGCACGGACCCCTTCGGTCCCGCCGAGGTCGCGAACGTCGGCGACGGCGAGGCCCCCTGGTTCAACGCCCCGGAATGCAGCCCGGCGCCCAACCCGGTCATGGCCGGCCAGCAGAGGGCCCTCCTGCGGTGCGACTTCACCCAGGGCCAGCCCGCCTCCGAGACGGTCTGGCTCGTCGGGGACTCCCACGCCGAACAGTGGAAGGCCGCGATCCACGAGCTCGCCCGGCAGCGGCACTGGGTCCTCTACGAGAGCCTCGTCGGAGGATGCCCGCTCGTCGACGCCAAGCGCGTGGCGTTCATGGGCGTGCCGTCGGACAACCCGGCGCTGCAGCAGAAATGCCTGAGCTGGAGCCGCGACCTCGCCGCCAGGATCACCGCGGAACGGCCCAACCTGGTCATCGCGTCCACCTTCGCCAGCGGCGAGACCGTGGACGACGGCACGGGCCGGCCGCAGCTGGACCAGTACCGGTCCGCAGTCAGCCGCCGCTTCGTGCCCTGGGCCGCTGCCGGGTCCCGTGTCCTCGTGATCCGGGACACCCCCCTCACCCTCGACCATTCCACCCCCGACTGCGTCGCCCAGAATCCGGACGATCCGCAGAGGTGCTCGAACCCCCGGTCGGCGGCGCTTCCCCCGGACCCGCTGGCAGAGGGCGTCCGCGCGCTCCACGACCGGCGCCTCAGCGTCCTGGACCTCTCCGACCAGTTCTGCCCCGGGAATACCTGCTATGCGGTCATCGGCGGCGCCCACGTCTACTTCGACCGGGACCACGTCTCGCGCACCTACGTCAAGTCGCTCGTGCCCCTGGTCAGCAGGAGATTCGATGCTGCGGTCCACGGCTGAGCCGCAGGAGGCGGCCACGGGGGAGGCCGAGCGCAGGCCCCGCGGGGCCATCGCCGTCGCCGCGATCCTGTCCACGCTGGTGGCGCTCGTCCTCGTCGATGTCGTGGCGGACCCGCCGCCCACGCTCGTTCCGTACAGCACCGCGCTCGTCGTGGCCGCAGCCCTCGGTCTCCTCGCCCTCACGCCGCTGCTGCACACGGCCGCCGCGTGGTGCGCCGGCAGGCTCGACCGGATGCCCCGCCCGGCCCGGTGGACCCTCGCGGCAGCCGCCCTGCTGGTCCTCACGCTCGTTCCCGCGGTCATCGGACTGGCCGTCCGCGTGCCGCCGGGCTGGGATGCCGGAGCGGTCCTGGACACCGCGACGGCCTTCGCGCGGGGCACGCACTACGACTTCGCGGAGCAGTACTTCGCCTGGTACCCGAACAACCTCTTCCTGGCCCTCGCGCTCGGATGCTACTTCAAGCTCGTCGGCGCGTTCGGCGTGACGGACACCCTGGCCGCGGCGATCTGGCTGCACGCCCTCTTCATGGCCGTGAGCTCGCTCCTCGCCGTCCGCCTCGCCCGGCGGGTGGCGGGCCAGGCGGCCGGCGTGGGCACCCTGCTCGTCACCGTTCCGTTCGTGGCCCTCGGGCCGTGGAGCGGGGTCCCCTACTCCGACACGCTCTCGATGCCGTTCCCCATCGCCATCCTGCTCCTCGCGGACGTGGCCCGCACCGCCCCCCGTGGGCGCTCGGTACTGCTCTGGGCCGCGGTCGGCGTGCTCACCGCGGTCGGGGCGCAGATCAAGCCGACGGTGGTCTTCGCCCTCGCAGCGGCGGGGCTGACGACGATGCTCGCCTCGAGGGGGCCCGCGAGTGGGTCCGGACCGCGGTGGCGGCGCTCGTGGCCCTCGCCTTCGCGGGCGCGGCGTTCTTCGGCAGCAGCGCGGCGGTCAGGGGCGCGCACGTCGTCCAGTTCAACCTCGACACCAATACGCAGGCAGTGCCGTTCACGCACTTCCTCAAGATGGGTGCCACGGGGCGGGGCGGCTTCAACGCGGACGACATCCGGAACACCCTGAGCACCCCGCCGGCAGACCGATTCGCCAACGGGCTCAACGGCTACCTCGACCGCGTCGAGGCCATGGGGCCCACGGGCTACCCGGGCTTCCTCCTGGACAAGCTCGGCTGGTCGCTCGGCGACGGATCGTTCTACGCCTGGGCGGAGGGGGTCACCCGGGAGAACCACAGCTTCCCCGCCCACGATCCGCTCAGCGAGCAGATCCGCCGCTTCTACACGTTCGATGGCGACGGCGCACCTTTCCTGCGCAGCGCCTGGCAGGCGGCATGGTTCGCCGTGCTCGCGGTCCTCGCCCTCTCGGCGCTGATCAGGGGCCCGGGCAGGGACGCCTGGGCCGGCACGGCCGGGCGGCTGGCCTTCCTGGCACTGCTGGTCTTCCTGGCCCTCTTCGAGAACAGGGCCCGCTACATCTACCTCTACGTCCCGGTGGTCGCGGTGCTCGTCTCGGCCGCGGTCGCCGACGGCCACGCCGCGCTCGCGCGCTGGCGCGCGAGAAGGCGCCCGGACCCGGACGCCGCCGGCTCCGCGGCCGTCTCGTAGAATCGTGAGCGTGCTTGAAAACATGGGGGACGCCGACCGACCGTCCGCCGGGCTCCTGAGCTTCGTCCTCCCTGTCCACAACGAAGCGGCGAACGTGCATCCCCTGCACGGGCGCCTCACCGCGATCGTCGAGCAGCTGGGCCACGAGGCCGAGTTCATCTACGTCAACGACGGCAGCACCGACGAGTCCCTTGCGGTGCTCCGCGGCCTCGCGCGCCGGGACCCGCGCGTGGTCGTGATCGACTTCTCGCGGAACTTCGGGCACCAGATCGCCGTGACGGCGGGCCTCGACGAGGCGCGGGGCGACGCCGTAGTCATCATGGACACCGACCTGCAGGATCCGCCGGAGGTGGTGTTCGACCTCGTGGCCGCCTGGCAGGGGGGCGCGGACGTCGCGTACGCCGAGCGGCGAACCAGGAAGGACTCCTGGTTCAAGCGCACGACGGCGTCCGCGTACTACCGCCTCCTGCGCAGGCTCTCCGACATCGACATCCCCGCCAACACCGGCGACTTCCGGCTCATCGACCGCCGCGTCGTCGAGGAGCTCAAGAAGTACCGCGAAGTGGACCGGTACCTGCGCGGGATGGTCAGCCATGTCGGCTTCACGCAGGTGGCGGTGCCGTTCGACCGCGATGAGCGGCTGCACGGCGAGACGGGCTATCCGATGGCCAAGATGCTCAAGCTCGCGGCGGACGGGATCCTCGGCTTCTCCACGTTCCCGCTCACCGTCATCTCCAGGATCGGCTTCCTCGCCTCGGGGCTTGCCGTCCTCGGCGCGCTGTACGCGCTCGCGATGAAGCTCTTCGCGCCCCAGAACGTCGTGGACGGATGGACCTTCATCGTCATGAGCGTGCTGTTCGTGGGCGGACTCCAGATCAGCATGCTGGGGATCCTCGGCCAGTACATCGGCCGCATCTACCGCGAAGTGCAGGACCGGCCGCTCTACACCGTGCGGTCGGTGTACCGGCACGGGGAGGGGCGGCCGACGGCGGGCGCCCCGAACGGCGCCGCGCGCGTCGGCGACGCATGACGCCGGACCTCCGGCGCCCGGGCCCTGCGGCGCTGGCGAGGCTCTTCCGCTTCGTGGTGGTCGGCCTCGTGAACAATGCCGTCGGCTACGGCCTCTTCGTCGTGCAGTCCCTCGCCGGGGTCGGGCACACCGAGGCCATGACCGTCAGCTACGTGGTCGGCATGGCCGTGAGCTTCTGGGGCAACCGCGCCTGGACGTTCGGCCACGACGGACCGCTCTGGCCCACCGTCCTGCGATTCCTCGGGGCGAACGCGGTCGGCTACGGGGTCAACTACGTCCTGCTCACTGCGCTCGTCGAGGGCTGGGGCTGGCCGCAGATCCCCGCGCAGCTCGCGGCCACCGCCGTGGTCGCGGCCTGCACCTTCACGCTCATGCGCCTCTGGGTCTTCCCACCAGCCGTGCGGGCGTCCAGCGGTGCGGAGGCGGCCGAGGAGGCCGCTAGGGGCAGTTCACTCTGAAGAGCCGCGCGTGGCCGACCTCGGCGACGAGCTTGACGCCAGGGGCGGAGTCCGTGGCCAGGTCGTTGAGCCCGACGAACGGGTCATCGGACGGGATGACGGTCTTGTCGCCGAAATCGAGCGCCCAGTAGGCCCGCAGCTCCTTGATCGCGGGGCACACCCGCGAGTTGTAGGCCGCCTCGTCCCAATGGTTGAGGACCATCGCCTCAGTGGGGTTCCGGTCGCCGAAGACGTGCGGGGCCACGGTGCGCCGGTCCTCGAGCGCGTACACGAGGGAGCCGCCCATGAGGGGGTTGGCCACGATGGTGTCGCCAGCAGGCACGATGCCCGGGACCTGCTGGAGCAGCGCGCGCTCGTCCGAGTCCACGAGCATCGAGTTGGCGTCGAGGGTGAAGACCTGGTGGATGCGGTCCTGGACGCTCGAGAGCGTTCCGCCCTGCGAGCCCACGCCCATCACCAGGATCACGAGGGAGACCACGATGGCGGTGATGCCCTGCCAACGTGGCGCGGCCGAGGCGGCGAGCGGGCTCAGGCGCTTCGTCCCGGCCGCCCATTCCCGCGCGAGCTCCAGGCCGGCGCGGAGGCGCCAGAGGAGCCATTCTGCGCCCAGGATGGCGACCGGAAGGGCCACGACGGGCAGGATGGCCGCCAGCCGGAAGCTGTCGTTGTACCAGACGCCCGTGAGGAAGGTGCGCAGCCAGCCCGGGTTCCAGCTCGAGACGACGACGTAGAGGGCGCCCCCGATCGCGTACATCGCCAGGACCCACCAGAGGCGGCGCAGCTGGCGGGCCAGCACGTACAGGCCGATGAAGGTCAGGGGGGTGAGGATCCAGGCGACCGTCGTCCCCATGGGGGCGTTCGCGAGGACCTCGCCGATGGCCCGCGCGTTGGACTGGAAGGGGGCCCACGGGGCGGCGCTCAGGCTCGGCCGCAGCAGGTACCAGATGCCGGCCACCCCGATGGAGTAGACCAGCGCGAAGGCGCCCCAGACGCGCAGGGCCCGGCGCGACGTCGTCCGCTTCCGCCACGCGCCCCAGGTGACGAAGAAGCGCGCCCAGACCACCGGCACCGCGAAGCCGAGCAGGCCGATCGCCGTCGAGGGGTGGGTCAGGGCGAGGCCGGGGAAGGTCGCGACGAGGGCGAGGATCGGCGGAAGGGGCGAGGACGGCTGGCTGCGCGCCATGCCGAGGGCCTCGATCGCCAGCCCGAGCACGGCCGGCATGAGCGCGATCGCGGCATGGTTGGGGTACAGGACGCCGAACGCCACCATGAGGTAGGGGAAGGCGCTGAAGCCCGCCGAGAGCGCCCCGGCGGCCATGAGCGGAACCGGGCGGTATCCGACGATCCGGCTGATCAGGAACAGGCACGAGAGCGGCCAGACGAGGGCTCCGATGACGATCGTCGCGACGTTGACCACGACCGGCACGGGGCCGCCGGCCAGCTGGAGGATGAGCGCCATGGAGTCGTGCATCGCGGCCGGGTAGAACGAGTGGGACGCGTCGGTGAGGTTGCCCAGCGTGAGAGAGGACCCGTTGGCGTGGTCCTCGATGTAGCGGATCGCGTTGAGGTGGTAGATGTTGTCGAACGTCTGCGAGAAGTCTTCGGGGGCGCCGAAGCCGAGGATGTAGCGGCGGCCGATGACGAGGGCAGCGAACGCTACCGAGAGCGGCACGCCGGCCCAGACGATCCACCGGCCGAGGTCGAGGTGCGTGAGCGGACCGTTGGAGGCGAGGACCCCGCCGCCGTGACGCTGGGAGGACCGGCGGCGCCAGAGGATGCGCACGGCCAGGGTGCCGACGACCAGGACGGCCGAGACCACGAAGTAGACCACCGGGTTGAAGGGCAGCCGCACGAAGGGCGCCACCACGGCCGTGCAGCCTGCGACGGAGGCGGAGACCGGAGCGGCCAGCGCGGCGAGGTTCAGCCGCCTGACACCGGCCGCTGCGAGCACCGCCAGACCGGGCCCGAACATCACCACCAATGCTGCCGCGAAGGTCGGGATGGTCTGGATCCAGGTCATCTGGTGAGGCTCCTCGCGTCGGTCAACCCCCTAAGTATGCCCTGTCGTGCTGTGTCGGACGTGCAGAAGGGGGACCGGGGGCTCTTGGTATAGTTGCCAATCATGGGTACACCGAGGCGATCAGGCGCGCTCATCATCATGCCCGCCTGGAATGAGGCGGAAGCCATCGGCGGCACCATCCAGAACGTGAGGGCCATCGTCCCGCACCACGACATCCTGGTCGTGGACGACGGCTCGAAGGACGCGACGGCACGGATTGCCGCCGAAGCCGGAGCGGCGGTGCTGAGGCTGCCGTTCAACCTCGGCGTCGGCGGAGCCATGCGGGCAGGGTTCAAGTACGCGCTCCGGAACGGCTACACGCGCGCCATCCAGGTCGATTCCGACGGCCAGCACGATCCGCACGACATCGACCGGGTGCTCGCCGGGCTCGACGGCGCGGACATCTCGATCGGAGCACGCTTCGCCGGCCGCGGGACGTACGGCGCCAAGGGCCCCCGCCGCTGGGCCATGGTCGTGCTCGCGAGGGTCATCTCCGCGGTCGCCGGAACGCGCCTGACCGATGTCACCTCCGGCTTCCGGGCAGCGAACCTCAAGGCGCTGCACCAGTACATGGAGCACTTCCCGGCCGAGTACCTCGGAGACACCATCGACTCCCTCGTCGTGGCGGTGAAGTCGGGGTGCAAGGTCACCCAGGTCCCCGTCGAAATGAAGGCCCGGCAGGCCGGCACGCCGAGCCACAGCCCCTGGAAGGCGACCATCTACTTGGCCAGATCAGGTCTCGTGCTCTGCTTCGCGCTCGCACGCCCCCGCACCAAGATGCCCGCCGAGATCAGCGCGCCCGCCGCCGGCGACATCGCCGGGGAGACGGGGGCCTCCGCGTGAGCGTCGCCTTCTCCCTCGTCATCGCGATCGGGATGGTGCTGGCCGTTCTGGCCATGCTCCGTTCCGGCAAGCTGCGCGAGAAGTACGCCGTCCTGTGGCTCGTCGTCGGCGGGCTCACGATCATCCTGGGGATCTTCCCGGGGCTGCTGGACTGGGCAGCGTCCCTGGTCGGCATCAAGGTTCCGGCCAACCTCCTCTTCGCCCTCTCGATCGTGCTCCTCGTCGGCGTCGGCCTCCATGTCTCGCGCGAGCTCACGGTCCTCGAGGAGGAGACCAGGATCCTCGCCGAAGAGGTGGCCATCCTGCGCCAGTCCGTCGACGTGCTCCGCAGGACCGCCACGACCTCGGCCGAGATCCCCCAAGACCCGACCGCAGTGCACCATCCTGCACGCCCGATCGCATCAGAAGAGGTTGACAGTGACCATTGACGTGATGTTCCCCTACTACGGGGACGTTGCCATGATGAAGGCCGCCGTGGCCTCCGTGCTCAGCCAGGAGGACGAGGACTTCCGTCTGACCATCGTCGACGACGGCTACCCCGACGAGACGCTCCCGGAGTACTTCGCCAACCTGGTCGAGGGCGATCCGCGGGTGCGCTACTTCCGCAACGAGAAGAACCTCGGCGCCAACGGAAACTACAAGAAGTGCCTGTCCCTCGTCGAGCACGATGTGGTCGTGGTCATGGGCGCGGACGACATCATGCTGCCGAACTACATCGGCACGGTCCGCAAGGCGTTCCAGAACCCGGACGTGGCGATCGTCCAGCCCGGCGTCGAGGTGATCGACGAGAACGGCAGTGTCTACGAGCCGCTCGGCGACCGCGTCAAGGGCTTCCTGCGGAGGCTCGCCGTCGGCGGTTCGTCGGAGGCCATCATCGAGGGTGAGGCGATCGCGGAGAGCCTCATCACCGGCGACTGGCTCTACTTCCCCTCGGTGGCCTGGCGTGCCGAGGCGATCCTCAAGCACGACTTCCGCGAGCAGTACAACGTGGTCCAGGACCTCGCCCTCGCGATGGACATCATCATGGACGGCGGCAAGATGCTCGTCACCGACACCGTGTGCTTCCAGTACCGGCGCCACCGCGAGTCGGACTCCTCCGTGCGCGCCCTCGACGGGCGCCGGTTCGCCGAGGAGCGGGCCTTCTTCGACGAGTGCGCCGCCGACTTCGCCCGTCTGGGATGGACGAGGGCGGCCCGCGCGGCCCGCGTCCACCTGACCTCCCGGCTCAACGCGGTGTCGCTGACCCCCAAGGTCGTCCAGAAGCGGATGTGGCCCGGGCTCAAGAGGCTCACGGTGCACGCGCTGCGCCCCTAGGCGGCAGCCCCGCACGACACCGGCGGCGCCGGACCCTCCGGTCCGGCGCCGCCGGTGTCTGTGCCTGCCCTTCTTTTGGGGGCTCCCGCGTCAGCCGATGACGGCCTTGAGCCGTCCCGAACGCCACAGCCACAGCGCGGCGGCGGCGAACGCGACCAGGGCCGCGGCGAAGGTCCCGACGCCGAACCAGAAGTCGGTGGGCAGCAGGAGCATGAGGGCGCAGACGGCGACGCTCACCACCAGGCCGAGGACCATGATCCGCGCGTCCATCAGATGGCGGCCGTGGCGCCGCGCCGCGGCCATGTAGGCCAGGCCCAGCAGGACGAAGGCCAGCACCTTGGTGGCCCCCACCCAGAACAGGCTCCCCGTCGCGGCGGGGATCAGCATGACCGCCAGATCGAGGATGGCAACGGCCGGGGTGACCAGCGCCATGAGGCGGGTGCGGCCGATGGCCACGAGCTGCGTCGTGCCGAGCAGGAAGACGATGTAGCCCATGGCCATGGCCGGCATGATCCGGGCGAGCTGGAGCTGCTCGACGGTCGGGTCGTGCGCGAGGATGTTGGCGGCCAGCACGGCGGACGCGCTCGCGGCGACCGCGAGGGCCACGCCGACGGCGACCCCCTCGACCATGATGCGGCGCACGGCGCCCTTCGCGTCGTCCCCGCGGTGCGCGAGGATGGCCGTCTCCCACACGTTGGCGAGGGCCATGATCACGGCGAGGGGCCCGAGGGCCATGGGCAGCATGGCCCCGTACTTGCCGTAGAACGCCGGTCCGTGGAGGGCGGTGAGGATGAACGACTCGCCCTGGAGCATGAGCACGAGCGCGACGCTGTGGGGGAGCATCGGCGCCGAGGTCCGCAGCGCCGAGCCCACCAGTCCCGGGAAGGCGAAGGGCCGGCCCGGCTTCGAGGCGATCAGGCTGGCGGCCGAGGTGAGGGCGACGACGACGGCGAAGGCGCCCATGTACGCCGCGGCGCTGCGCGAGACGAACAGGACGGCGGCGAGGCCCGCGAGGTGACCGAGCGTCTGGGCGCCGATGGTGATCCCGACGAAGGCCATGGCCCGGTGCTGCGCCCGCAGGACGGAGAGGCACATCTGGATTCCGCCCAGCAGCCCGACCACCGCCAGCGCGATCACCGTGGAGAGGTTGTCGGCGAGTCGCCCGGCCGCGGCGGCCAGCGCGACGGCGACGCCGACGCCGAGCACGCCCAGGCCGGCGCTCTGCAGGATGCCGAAGCCGGACAGCGACGCCGCCTTGCGCGGGCCGTCGGGGCCGTCGAAGTAGGCGCGGGTGATGATGAGCGGCAGGCCCACGAGGATGACGATCAGCGCGACGGACACGAGCGAGATCGAGAACGAGACCCGGCCCCACTGCTCGGGGTCGAGGGTCCGCTGCACGAACGGCTGGGTGATCAGCGGACCGGCGCCCTGGGCGACGGCGGCGAGGAGGTACAGGAACCGGTGGCTGGCCGGCGCAGCCGCGACGGCCACCGCCTGCTCGGGCTGCCGGCTCATGCCCCGAGCTCGTACTGGCGGCGGATGTAGGACCGGTACGCCGTCGCGTAGAGGCCCGGTGCCACCCGCGCTGCGACGGCCGAGGCGGCGATGACGGGCGCGCACATGAACACGTCCGGCAGGTCCCGCAGCCGGACCTTGTCCCGCAGGACGGCCGAGAGGGCCGCCACGGTCTGCCCGTCGGCACCGCCGGCGAGGGCGCCGGAGAGCACGACCACCGCGAGCGTGGCCCGCATGCAGCGCCAGGACCGCTGCGAGACGAGGGGGGCCACCCCTGGGTTGAGGCCGTCGCGCAGGAACGCTTCGGTGTCCGTGACGAAGTCGGCGGTGAGCTTCTGCGACCATGTGGTCGAGGCAGCGTCGACGTAGTAGGCGTAGACCGGGGTGGCGCTGAACCTCACCGCGGTGCTGTAGGAATAGGCCGCCGCGTTGAAGATGATGTCCTCGTAGCGCCGGATGTCCTCGCGGTGCTGGACGGCATCGAACAGGCGCCGGCGGTAGAGCTTGCCGTGGTTGTAGTTCCAGATGCGCTCCTGCAGGAGCGCCTCGACCGCTTCGAGGCCGGTGAGCGTGCCCGTCACGCGGTCGGGCCGGACACTCTCGCGCCCGCTGGCCAGCTTGGCCACGTGGGCTCCGGCGGCGACGTCGACCGCCGGGTCCGCCGCGAGCGCGAGGAGGTGGTCCAGCGCGAGGGGGAGCAGCTCGTCGTCGCTGTCGAGGAAGCCCACGAACTCGCCCGTGGACGCGGCGACGCCGGCGTTGCGCGCAGCGCTGGGGCCGGAGTTGGCCTGGAGGGAGACCAGCCGGATGCGCTGATCGCCGGTGGCCCTGATGTAGTCGCGGACGGCCTGCGCGCCCCCGTCCGTGGAGCAGTCGTCGACGACCACGGCCTCCCAGCCGCCGAAGGTCTGCGCGCGGACACTGTCGAGGGCCCGGCCGATCACTGCGGCGCCGTTGTACAGCGGGATGACGAGGCTCACTCGGGGCGTGGGCGCTGGGCTGGTCACGGTGCTCCCATGGTCGGAACGGACATCGGCTGGTCGGTGCGCGAATGGCGCACCGACCAGCCTACCCGCTCAGGAGTACCCGTTCAGGAGTAGGCGACGACGGCCCCTCCGGTCGCGGTCCAGCTGATCGTCCCGCCCTGGTACTTCTGGTAGCACGAGCTCGACGACGAGCAGATCTCCCCGGTCGTGGGGTAGCCCAGCCGGCTGTTCTGGAACCCGAGGTTCGCCCACGCCGTGCGGATCGCCCCCCACGTGCTCAGCTGCGCGCCGGTGGCGGGGCTCCAGACGATGCCGCCGCCCTGGAACATCTGGTAGCAGCCGCCGTTGAGCAGTCCGCAGGTGTCGCCGCTCGAGGTCGGGTAGCCCATCCGCCCGTCCTGGAAGCCGGTCGCGGCCCACGCGTTGCGGATGGCGCCCCAGGTGCTCAGCTGCGCGCCGGTGGCGGGGCTGTAGTTGATGCCGCCGCCCTGGAACATCTGGTAGCAGCCGCCGTTGACCTGGCCGCAGATCTTCCCGGTGGTCGGGTAGCCCAGGATGCCGTTCTCGAAGCCGTTGGCCCCCCATGCGTTGCGGATGGGGCCGTAGATGCTCAGCTGGGCTCCGGTCGCCGACGTCCAGTTGATGCCGCCGCCCTGGAACATCTGGTAGCAGCCGCCGTTGACCTGGCCGCAGATCTTCCCGGTGGTGGGGTAGCCGAGGGGGCCGTTCTCGAAGCCGCTGGCGCCCCAGGCATCGCGGATGGGGCCGTAGATGCTCAGTTGGGCGCCGGTCGCCGACGTCCAGTTGATGCCGCCGCCCTGGAACATCTGGTAGCAGCCGCCGTTGAGCTGGCCGCAGATCTTGCCGGTGGTCGGGTAGCCGAGGATGCCCCGCTCGAAGCCGTTCGCGCCCCACGCATCACGGATCGGCCCGTACAGGCTCAGCTGGGCGCCGGTGGCCGGGCTGTAGCTGATGGCTCCGCCCTGGAACATCTGGTAGCAGCCGCCATTGAGCTGCCCGCAGGTCTGGTCAGTGGTGGGATAGCCGAGGGCGCCGTTCTCATAGCCGCTGTTGGCCCAGGCCGTGCGGACCGGTCCGTAGTAGGTGGGCCGTGCCCCCGTGGCGGAGCTCCAGTTGAGCGCCCCATTCTGGAAGAACTGGTAGCAGCCGCCGTTCTTCAGTCCGCACGCGATCCCTGAGGTCTGGCCGCCCAGGCCCGTGTAGGCGCTGGCTGCCGCTCCCATCGACGCGCTCGGATCGGTGTCGCCGTAGGTCGCGAAGCGCTGGAGCCCCGAGTAGTCGCCGTTCCAGACGTTGGAGTCGCCGGGGTACGGCCCGCTCGAGCTGTACTGCCAGACGCTGAAGTTGCCCCAGCTCGCGGGCAGGGTGCCCGGCCCCGAGGTGTTGTACGCGGCGATCCACAGCGGGTTGTTCGAGAAGCCTGCGGAGTTCCCGGTGCAGCGGGACCACCAGTCGCTCGTGGAGTAGATCATCGGCCGGCGGCCGGTGAGGTTCAGGACGGTGTTCGAGAAGTCGTTGATCCACCCGACCATCTGGGAGGCGTTCATGCTGTAGCACGTGTCGCCCATGTAGACGCCGTTGATGGTCTGGCCCGCGTACGGGTTGTACTCGATGTCGAGCACGGGAGGCAGGGTGATGCCGTCGGGCGTCCAGCCGCCGCCGTTGCTGACGAAGTAGTTGGCCTGGTCCGCGCCGGAGGACCAGTTGGGGATCGCGAAGTGGTACGCGCCGCGGATCATGCCGGCGCTCTGGGATCCGAAGTACTGCGAGGAGAACTGGCTGTTGGTGTAGTAGTTGCCCTCCGACGCCTTCACGTAGGCAAACCGGACGCCCTGGCTGTACATGCTGCCCCAGTCGAGGCTCGACTGGTAGGCGCTGACGTCGACGCCGGAGATCCCCCAGGAGGGCTGCCATGCTCCGGGGAGCAGGCTCGGCACGCCCATGCCGCGGGCGTTGTTCCCGCCCTTGTTCTTTGACTGCGGGTTGGCCTGCCCCATCTTGGCCCCGGGCCCGATCAGGGACCGCATGGCGGCCCGCGCCGATGGATCCTTGCCCGCGTCCTCGGGATCGCGGGTGCCGGGCTTTGTGGGCGGGACGGACGACGGCGCGGGGCTGGGCACGACCGACGGCGGCGCCGAGGGCGTCGCGCCGGTCCCGGACGACGGCGCGGTCTGGGCCGGCGCTGTGGAGGCCGGGCTGGGCGTGGCGGGCGAGGTCGGCTGCGCGTTGTCGGCGAGTGCCGGCTGGAGCGGGCCGAGAAGGAATCCGACGGCGAGGACTGCGCTCGCGGCGGTCGCCGGGAGGACCCGGTTCCGGCGGCTGGTCCACAACGTGTGCAGCATGACTATCTCCAAGAGCTTCAGGAGTCCAGGACTCCGGGGCGCTCGGCGAGCCTAACACAGATGTGGTTGAAGTGAATTGCGTGGCCAGTGTGAATAATGATAGTGCAGATAACTCTGCGTCCTCGGGCCGCGGGCGGGAGCCGGTGGTCAGCCGCCCAGGAGGCCGAGGAGGTAGGTGCCGTATCCGCTCTTGGCGAGTTTGGTGGCGCGGGCGCGGAGCTCGTCGTCGGTGAGGAAGCCCTGGCGCCAGGCGATCTCTTCGGGGGCGCCGATCTTGAGTCCTTGGCGGTTCTCGATGGTGCGGATGAAGTTGGAGGCGTCGTTGAGGTCGGCGAAGGTCCCGGTGTCCAGCCATGCGGTGCCGCGGGGGAGGACCTCGACCTGCAGGGTTCCGGCGTCGAGGTAGGTGCGGTTGACGTCGGTGATCTCGAGCTCGCCGCGGGCGGAGGGCCTGAGGGACTTGGCGATGGCGACGACGTCGTTGTCGTAGAAGTAGAGCCCGGGGACGGCGTAGTTGGACTTGGGGGAGGCGGGCTTCTCCTCGAGCGAGACTGCGCGCCCGGTGTGGTCGAATTCGACGACGCCGTAGGCGCTGGGGTCCTTGACCCAGTAGCCGAAGACGGCGGCGCCGTCGATGTCCTGGTGGCGGCGCAGCTGGGCGCCCATGCCGGGGCCGTAGAAGATGTTGTCGCCGAGCACGAGGGCGACGGTGTCGTTGCCGATGTGGTCCTCGCCGAGGAGGAAGGCCTGGGCGAGGCCGTCGGGGGAGGGCTGCTGGACGTAGGTGATCGAGACCCCGAAGTCGGCCCCGTCGCCGAGGAGCCGGCGGAAGTGCGCGGCGTCGTCGGGGGTGGTGATGACGAGGATGTCCCGGATTCCTGCCAGCAGGAGGGTGGAGAGCGGGTAGTAGATCATGGGCTTGTCGTAGACGGGGACAAGCTGCTTGCTGACGCCGAGCGTGATGGGGTGGAGTCTGGACCCTGTTCCCCCGGCCAGGATGATTCCCTTCATGGGGGACATCATGTCTGTTCCTGCGGGCTTTCCCAACCGTTAGATTCATTTCATGCGATTGCTCGTCACTGGGGGTGCCGGTTTTATCGGCTCGAACTTCGTCCACTTTGTTCTGCGGCACACGGATTATGACGTGACGGTGCTGGACAAGCTCACGTATGCGGGGAATCTGGATTCGCTGCGGGGTCTGCCGGGGGCGCGTTTCCGCTTCGTCAGGGGCGACATCGCGGATGCTGCGCTGGTCGAGGAGCTTGTCGGGTCGGTCGACGCGGTGGTGCATTACGCGGCGGAGAGCCACAATGACAATTCCCTCCATGATCCGAGGCCGTTCCTCGAGACCAACATCATCGGCACGTACACGCTGATCGAGGCCGCGCGGCGGCACGGGACGCGGTTCCACCACATCTCCACCGACGAGGTGTACGGCGACCTGGCCCTGGAGGACGCGGAGCGGTTCACCGAGCAGACGCCCTACAACCCCTCGAGCCCGTACTCGTCCACGAAGGCCGGCTCGGACCTGCTGGTGCGGGCCTGGGTCCGGTCCTTCGGCCTGCAGGCGACGATCAGCAACTGCTCGAACAACTACGGCCCGTACCAGCACGTGGAGAAGTTCATCCCGCGCCAGATCACCAACGTGATCGACGGGGTGCGGCCCAAGCTCTACGGCGAGGGCCGGAACGTGCGCGACTGGATCCACGCGGACGACCACTCCTCCGCGGTCCTGGCCATCCTGGAGAGGGGGCGGATCGGGCAGACCTACCTCATCGGGGCCGACGGTGAGAAGGACAACAGGAGCGTCGTGGAGCTGATCCTGAAGGAGATGGGCCAGGCCCCCGACGCGTACGAGAAGGTGGTCGATCGCCCGGGCCACGACCTTCGGTACGCGATCGACTCCACGAAGCTGCGCACCGAGCTGGGCTGGCGCCCCCGCTACGGCGACTTCGAGGCCGGGCTGGCGGCCACGGTCCAGTGGTACCGCGACCACGAGGCCTGGTGGCGGCCGCAGAAGTCCGCCACCGAGGCCAGGTACCAGGAGCAGGGCCAGTGACCGCGCCGGGGGACGGCATCGAGTTCTCCAGGCAGCTCGCCGCGCACGGGACGCCGATCCCGGGCGTGGTGCTGTTCGACCTCCCGGTCCACGGGGACAGCCGGGGCTGGTTCAAGGAGAACTGGCAGCGGGAGAAGATGGCCGCCCTCGGGCTGCCCGACTTCGCCCCGGTGCAGAACAACATCTCCTTCAACGCCAAGGCCGGCACCACCCGCGGCATCCACGCCGAGCCATGGGACAAGTTCATCTCCGTGGCCACCGGGCGGGTCTTCGGCGCGTGGGTCGACCTGCGCGAAGGCCCGAGCTTCGGGACCGTCTTCACCGCCGAGCTCGACCCGTCCAGGGCCATCTTCGTCCCGCGCGGGGTCGGCAACGCCTTCCAGACCCTCGAGGACGCCACCGCCTACACCTACCTCGTCAACGACCACTGGTCCGCCGCCGCGCAGGGGGAGTACACCTTCCTCAACCTCGCCGACGAGACCGTCGCGGTCCCGTGGCCGATCCCGCTGGAGCGGGCCGAGCTGTCCGAGAAGGACCGGGCACACCCGCGCCTGGCCGAGGTCACGCCCATGCGGCCGCGCAAGGTCCTGGTCCTGGGAGCGGACGGCCAGCTCGGGCGGGCGCTGAGGGCGGAGTACGACGGCGCCGCGCACGTGGAGTTCGCCTCCCGGGGCGAGTTCGACCTCGCCGACCCGGCCTCCTTCCGCGCACGGAACTGGAAGGACTACACCGCGGTCATCAACGCCGCCGCCTACACCCGGGTCGACGCGGCCGAGACCCCCGAGGGCCGCCGCGCGGCCTGGGCCGTCAACGTCGGCGCGCTCACCCGGCTGGCACAGGTCGCCGTCGGGCACGGCCTGACCCTCGTCCACGTCTCCAGCGACTACGTCTTCGACGGCGCCGAGGCCCTCCACACCGAGGACGAGCCGTTCTCCCCCCTGGGCGTCTACGGGCAGACCAAGGCCGCCGGCGACGCCGTGGTCTCCGTCGTGCCCCGGCACTACATCGTGCGCACCTCATGGGTCATCGGCGAGGGCCGCAACTTCGTGGCCACCATGGCCGACCTCGCCCGCAGAGGCGTGGAGCCCTCCGTGGTGGACGACCAGATCGGACGGCCGACCTTCACCGCCGACCTCGCCGCCGGCATCCGCCACCTGCTCGAGGACCGCGCCCCCTACGGGACCTACAACCTCACCGGCGCCGGCCCCGAGGCCAGTTGGGCCGACGTCGCCGCGGACGTCTTCGCCGCCGCCGGCACCGATCCCGCCCGCGTCCACCGCGTCTCCACCACCGAGTACTTCACCGACAGGTCCGCCGCACCACGGCCCCTGCGCTCCACCCTGGACCTGGCCAAGATCGAGGCCACCGGCTTCCACCCCACCCCCTGGACCGACCGCCTCCGCACCTACCCGCTGGACGAGCGGGACGGAGGAGATTCCCGGTGAACGGGGAGTTGTCCACAGGGCACCCTCCTCGCGGGACGGCGGTTTACAGGATCCGTTAGGCTGAGGCTGCTGCCGGGTAGGGGCCCGGCGCGAAGGGCGCACCCGGGGGGGGAAGTCTGTGGATGCTCTGCGCATGGTCGAAGGGGAGGTCAGGGAGCTCATCAGGCTCCGCGGCCTCGATCCGCTGCGGGAGGCCGGCGAGGTCCGGCGCCTCATCGACGCGGCAGTGGTGGACTACGACGAGCGCGCGCTCCTCGGCGCGGTGCCGCCGCTCGGCCCGCTCGATGCCGCCCGGAGAGCGCTCTTCGACGCGGTCGCCGGCTTCGGCCCACTCCAGCCGTTCCTCGATGACCCGACCATCGAGGAGATCTGGCTCAACGCCCCGCACGAGGTCTATGTGGCCAGGGACGGCGAGTCCGAGCTCACCGGGACCACCCTCTCCGACCAGGAAGTGCGCGATCTGGTCGAACGGATGCTCAAGTCCTCGGGCCGGCGCCTCGACCTCTCCAGTCCCTTCGTCGACGCGGCGCTGCCCGACGGCTCGCGCCTGCACGTCGTCATCCCGGACGTGACCCGACGCCACTGGGCGGTGAACATCCGCAAATTCGTCGTGAAGGCGAGCCGGCTCGAACACCTCGTCGAGCTCGGCTCGCTCAGCCACCAGGCCGCCAGGTTCCTCTCGGCCGCCGTGGCCGGCGGCCTGAACATCCTCGTCTCGGGCGCCACCCAGGCAGGCAAGACGACCATGCTCAACTGTCTCGGCGCCGCGATTGGCTCGCGTGAGCGGGTGGTCACGGTCGAGGAGATCTTCGAGCTGCAGTTCCCGCTGCGCGACGTCGTCGGCCTCCAGTGCCGCCAGCCCAACCTCGAGGGCAGCGGCGAGATCCCGCTCCGTCGACTGGTCAAGGAGGCCCTGCGGATGCGGCCGGACCGGCTCGTCGTCGGCGAGGTCCGCGAGGCGGAGAGCCTCGACATGCTGATCGCCCTCAACTCGGGGCTGCCGGGCATGTGCACGATCCACGCCAACTCCGCGGCGGACGCGGTCACCAAGCTCTGCACCCTGCCGCTGCTCGCTGGGGCCAACATCTCGTCATCCTTCGTCGTGCCGACGGTCGCCGCCTGCATCGACCTTGTGGTGCACTGCGGCCGCCAGGCCAGCGGACGGCGTCGCGTCACCGAGATCCTCGCGGTGGGACAACGGGTCGAGGGCGGCATCATCGAGACGTCCTCCGTCTTCGCGCTCGACGCCGACGGCGTGCTGCGGGCGCGCCCCACCGGCGTCCCGGCCACCGAGAAGTTCGAGCGTGCGGGCATCGACGTGCTCCAGCTCCTGGAGGCCGCCTGATGGCGGCGGCGGTGGGGCTCGCCGGCGGGATCGGCCTCTTCCTCATCTGGTGGTCGTTCTGGCCGCTGCCGGTCCGGTCGTCCGAGCCCAAGCCACCCGGACGGCTGCGGCGGCTCATCGCGCAGGCCGGCCTCGAACGGGTCTCGCCGGCAGGGCTCGTCCTCTCGAGCGCGGGGCTGGGCGGATTCGTGGCCCTGGCGTTCTTCGTGGTGACGGCTGCAGCCCCCGTGGCGCTGTGCTTCGGGATCTTCGCCGCCGGCCTGCCCGTGGGCCTCGTGCGCTGGCAGGCGAAGCGCCGCTCCGCGGTCCTGCGAGAGCTGTGGCCCGACGTCGTGGACCACCTCCGCTCCGCGATCCGTGCCGGCCTGTCGCTGCCCGAAGCGCTCATGCAGCTCGGCTACAAGGGTCCCGAGCCCCTCCGCGGCGTCTTCCTCGACTTCGCCGCGGACTACCGCTCGGGCGGCAGCTTTTCACTCGCGCTCGACCGGCTCAAGGACCGTCTGGGCGACCCGGTCGCGGACCGGATCGTCGAGGCGCTCCGGCTCACGCGCGAGGTCGGCGGCTCTGACCTCGGCCGACTGCTGGGAACCCTGTCCGAGTTCCTCCGGGAGAGTGCCCGGACCCGCAGCGAGCTCGAGGCGCGCCAGTCCTGGACGGTCAACGCCGCCCGCCTCGCGGTAGCGGCCCCGTGGATCGTGCTGCTGCTGATGTCGACGAGGCCCGAGGCCATGGCTGCCTATGCCCGGCCCACAGGACTCGCGGTGCTCATCGTCGGACTCGGGGTCTCCGCGCTGTGCTACCGGCTCATGCTCCGCATCGCGGCGCTTCCCGAAGAAGAGCGGGTGCTCCGATGAGCGCCACGACGGCGCTGGCCGTGCTCGCCGGCGCCACCGGCGGTGTGGGCCTCTGGCTGGCCTTCGTGCGGCTCCCGGTGATGCGGCGGACCACCTTCAGCGAACGGGTTGCACCCCAGCTGCGCTCGGCAGAGCGGCGTTCCCGCCTCCTGCAGGACGCCGAGGCGAACGTCACGCCGTTCGGGCCGCTCGAGCAGATCCTCCGCCCACTCCTGCACGACGCCGTGGGCTCGCTCGGCCGGCTGAACCTCGGAAATGCGGCCCTCGCCCGCCGGCTCGCGCAGGCAGGCTCGCCCAAGAACCCCGTCGACTTCAGGGCGGAGCAGCTCCTCTGGGCGGGCGCCAGCTTCGTGCTGGCCACCCTCGGATCGGCCGCCGCGGCGTTCTCCGGGAGGCTCAACGCCCTCTTCGCCGTCCTCATGGTCCTGGCGGCCACGGCCGCCGGGTTCATGGCGCGTGACTACCTTCTCGGCCTGGCCGTCAGCAGGCGCAAGCAGCGCATCCTCGCGGAGTTCCCCTCCGTCGCCGACATGATGGCCCTGGCCGTCGGCGCGGGGGAGACAGCGGCGGGAGCGCTGGACCGCACGGCACGGGTCTCCCGTGGCGAGCTCGCACGCGAGTTCGCGGCGGTGCTCGCCGACACCCGCTCGGGCACGCCACTTGTCGGGGCACTGGAGGCCATGGGCGACCGCGTGGACCTCGCCCCCATCTCGCGCTTCGTCGACGGCCTGGTCGTCGCGATCGAACGCGGCACACCACTGGCCGACGTCCTCCGCGCCCAGGCGCAGGACGTGCGCGACCTGGCCAAACGGGAACTCATGGAGGCCGCCGGGAAGAAGGAGATCGGGATGATGGTGCCCCTGGTCTTCGGAGTCCTTCCCCTGACCGTGGTCTTCGCGGTCTATCCGGGCATCGCCGCCATCACCCTGGACTTCTGACCATCCACCCATACCACTCACGCAGCACCCGATCGGGGGAAAGGGAACCGACATGAAACCGACCATCCGCAGGAGCGCTCTCATGCGCGCGGGCATCGCGCTGTCCATGCTCTTCGCGGCGCTGCCACAGCGCCTCGCCTACGGCTCCAGAGAGCGCGGGGACGTACCGGGCTGGGTCATGATCACGCTCATGTCTGCCGTCCTCGTCATGGGCCTCCTCGCCGTGGCCGGCCCCGCCCTGGAAGGACTGTTCAACCAAGCCATCAGCCGGGTCAGCAGGTAGGCATGGCCCCGGCCCTGCGCGGGGGCGCGGGCGACGAGCGCGGCTCCGCCGTGGCGGATTTCGTCATGGTCGGGGGACTGCTGACCGCCCTGGCGCTCGCCGTCGTCCAGCTTGCCCTCGTCCTCCATGTGCGCAACGTGCTCGTCGACGCTGCTGCCTCCGGTGCCCGGTACGGGACGCTCGGCGACCGGACGCCGGCCGACGCCCGGCAGCGCGCCACCGACCTCATCACGGGGGCGGTGGGAGCCGAGTACGCGGCGCGCGTCACAGTGGGGCAGTCCGAGGACTCGGGGGTGCGCACCCTCGAGGTGCGCGTGGTCGCGCCGATCCCCGTCATCGGCCTGATCGGGCCAGCCGGGACGATGGAGGTTGTGGGCCATGCGCCGCTGCAGTGACGGGGCCGGGCGCCTGCGCGGTGCCGCGCGGGGGGAGGGCGGGAGCGCCGTCGTCGAGTTCGTCTTCCTCGGCGTGCTCCTCCTGGTTCCCGTCGTCTACTTCGTCATCACCGTCGCCGCGCTCCAGGGCGCCTCGTTCGCCGCGGCCGGTGCCGCGGACCATGCAGCCAAGACGTTCGCCCAGGCGGCGGACGAGGCCTCGGCCCGTGCGGCGGCCGAGGCCTCGGTGCGCGTGGCCCTGGCAGACTTCGGGCTCACCGAGCGGTCCGCCCGCCTCGAAGTCACCTGCGACCGCACTCCGTGCCTCGAGGCCGGCACGGCGGTCCGCGCCAGGGTGCACGTCGATGTCCCCCTGCCGTTCAGCCCGGTGACGAACGCGTTCGGGCTCACCGTCGGGCGGATCGACGCGTCCGCCACGCAGATCGTGGGGAGGTTCCGATGACCGGGTGGGCGCCCGCCGTCGTGCGCTGCAGGCGGCGCAGGCGTGCGGCAGACGAGTCCGGGCAGCTGACGGTGCTGATCATCGGGTTCACCGCGCTGTGCCTCCTCGTGGCCACCACCGTGATCGCAGTCTCGGCCGTGCACCTCGAGTTCAAGAAGCTGCTCTCGGCGGCCGACGGCGCCGCGGTGGCCGCCGCCGACAGCTTCACCGTCGCGGACACCGCCGGGGAGGGGCCGCCCGCTGCGGTGCTCGCACCGGAGAGGGTGCGGGCAGTGGCGGCGTCCTACCTCGCACGCGACGGCTCCGCGGCCCGGTTCGAAGGCCTGTCCGTGGCGGCAGCGACCGGGAGCCCGGACGGCCGCACGGCCACCGTGACGCTGACGGCCGTCGCGCGCATCCCGGTGGTCAGCGTCATCCTGCCCGACGGGGTCCCGATCCGGGCTACCTCGAGCGCGAGGGCGAGGCTGCTGAGATGAGGCCGGCCGGGCCCCTGGTCCCTTGTCGGCCGGCAGGGGCAGCCCTACGATGCGGGAAGATGACGGGCGGACCACGGCGGCAGCCGGCCCGGGACCAGGGGGCGTCATGACCACTTTCCTCCGCAGGTGCGCGGCACTCATCGCCGCGGTCCTCCTCGCCGGCGCCCTCGGAGCCTCGCCCGCAGCCGCACTGGACGACGGCGGCGCCATCAGCGCCGCCTACCAGCGGCTCGGAGGCAGCGCCGGCCGGCTCGGGAGCCCCACCGATGCCGGGCGCTGCGGACTCAGGGACAACGGCTGCGTCCGTCACTATCAGGGCGGAAGCATCCACTACTCCCCGGCCAGCGGCGCCCACGCGACCTGGGGAGGCATCGAGGCGAGGTGGGCAGGGCTCGGGTGGGAGGCCGGCCAGCTCGGGTACCCCCTCGGCGAGGAGCACTGCGGGCTGCGCGGAGGCGGCTGCTACCAGGACTTCCAGGGCGGGAAGGTCTACTGGTCTCCCGCATCCGGGGCCAACCCGGTGTGGGGCGCCATCCTGCAGCGCTACGCGACGCTCGGCTGGGAGACCGGACACCTCGGCTACGCGGTCGGCGGAGAGCACTGCGGGCTGCGCGGAGGGGGCTGCTACCAGGACTTCCAGGGCGGGAAGGTCTACTGGTCCCCGGCCTTCGGAACGAACCCGGTGTGGGGAGCGATCGGCGCGTACTGGGCGTCGTACGGGTGGGAGAACGGGCCGTTCGGCTATCCGACCTCGGCCGAGGTGTGCTCGGGACGGTGCACGCAGAGCTTCTGGGGCGGCCAGATCACGTGGAATCCCACCGCGCCGATGTCGTACAGCCTGTGGGACTGGAACCCTCTCGTGGCGGTCAACAAGCGCCATCCCCTCAGCCCGCTCTCCTACGCACCGCCTTCCTTGAGCTGGGTCGGGACCCAGCTGATGCGTGCAGATGCGGCGGCCGCGCTCCGCAGGATGATCGGCGACGCCGCCGCGGCCGGGGTGCAGATCACGACCGTGAGCGGGTACCGCTCCTACAGCGACCAGGCGACGCTCTACGCCTCGTACGTGGCGTGGTACGGCCAAGCCTATGCCGACACGATCTCGGCGCGCCCAGGGTTCAGCGAGCACCAGACCGGGCTCGCCATGGACATCGGCAACCCCGGTGCCGACTGCGGCCTGCAGGCGTGCTTCCGCGACACCCCCGCGGGGAGGTTCGCAGCGGCCAATGCGTGGAGGTACGGGTTCATCGTCCGCTATCCCGACGGGTTCCAGGGGATCACCGGGTACACTTTCGAGCCCTGGCACCTGCGGTACGTGGGCACCAATGCCGCCGCCCAGATGCGCTCCTGGGGTGTGCCGACCCTCGAGCAGTACTTCCTGATGTCCGCTGCCCCCGGGTACTGAGCCGCGCGGGCACGCCGCGCTCATGGCGTAATCTTGGATGGATATGGCTGACATCGACTTTCCCGCAGAGATCCGCGCCCTCCGGGCCACCCACGCCTCCATCGAGCAGGTCACGGACGTCGACTCGCTGCGGGCCGAGATCGCCGAGCTGAGCGAGGCCGCCGGCGTCCCGGACCTGTGGGACGACCCCTCGAAGGCCCAGCAGGTCACGTCCAGGCTGTCCCACCGGCAGTCGGAGCTCGAGCGGGTCGAGAAGCTCGGGGAGCGCATCGACGACCTCGAGGTCCTCGTAGAGCTGGCCAAGGAAGAGGGCGACGCCGAGACCCTTGCCGAGGCGTCCAAGGAGCTCGGCTCGATCAGCAGGGCCCTCGAGGACCTCGAGGTCGTCACGCTCCTCAACGGCGAGTACGACGAGCGCGAGGCCGTCGTGACGATCCGCGCCGGCGCGGGCGGCGTCGATGCGGCTGACTTCGCCGAGATGCTCATGCGCATGTACCTCCGCTGGGCCGAGCGGCGCGGCTACTCGACCAAGGTCATGGACACCTCCTACGCGGAAGAGGCCGGCCTCAAGTCCGCCACCTTCGAGGTCAACGCCCCGTACGCCTACGGCACGCTCTCGGTCGAGGCCGGCACGCACCGCCTCGTGAGGATCAGCCCCTTCGACAACCAGGGGCGCCGCCAGACGTCCTTCGCGGCCGTCGAGGTCATCCCCCTCATCGAGCAGACCGACCACATCGACATCCCGGACAACGAGATCCGGGTCGACGTCTTCAGGTCCTCGGGCCCGGGCGGCCAGTCCGTCAACACGACCGACTCGGCTGTGCGGCTCACGCACATCCCCACCGGCCTCGTGGTCTCGATGCAGAACGAGAAGTCCCAGATCCAGAACCGGGCCGCCGCCATGCGCGTCCTGCAGTCCCGGCTCCTGCTGCTGAAGAAGGAGCAGGAGGACGCCGAGAAGAAGGCCCTCGCCGGCGACGTCAAGGCGTCCTGGGGCGACCAGATGCGCTCGTACGTGCTCAACCCGTACCAGATGGTCAAGGACCTGCGCACGGACCACGAGGTCGGCAACACGGCCGCGGTCCTCGACGGCGACATCGACGACTTCATCGATGCCGGCATCCGCTGGCGCGCGGGGCAGCGCCAGCACGCCGAGAGCTAGAGCGACCCCAGAGTCGCCCGGGCCCGGAGCCTCCTGACGGAGGCCCCGGGCCCTTTCTGTGTGCGCTCCCAGGGGCGACGTCGCGCTCCGGCGGGATGACGTCGCGGGAGGGGGAGGCGAGGGGAGGGGCCCCTTGACGGCGACCCGCCGCCGTCGTACGTTTTCTGTAACCTGAATCACCTTTCAGGTTCCGGCGCGCTCGCCGGAGCCACCCCCGAAGCACCCGTATGAAAGGCACCCGCGTGAAGGCAACGACGAAGTTCCTCCTCACCGCCTCCCTGGCCACAGGTCTCGCCGCGACGGGCTGCGCCCCGAGCACGTCCAGCGCCGCCAGCGGCTCGGACTCGGCGCGCACGGTCAACGTCGGCATCGTCTACTCGAAGACCGGCCCCCTCGCCGCCTACGGCGCGGCGTACTACCAGGGCCTCCAGGCCGGGATCAAGTACGCGACGGGCGGCACCGGCAAGGTGGGCAACGCGACCCTGAACCTGACCTACCAGGATGACGCGGGCGATCCGGACAAGGCCGTCGCCGAGGCCAAGGACCTCATCGGCAAGGACTACAAGATCCTCGCCGGCACGGTCGCCTCCGGCGTCGCCCTCAAGCTGGCCCAGCAGGCGGAGCAGAACAAGGTCCTCTACATCTCCGGGCCCGCGGCCACCGACGCGCTCCAGGGCGTCAACAAGTACACGTTCCGCTCCGGGCGCCAGTCGCTCCAGGACGTGGCCACCGCGGGCACCTTCGTGGACAACCTCCAGGGCAAGAAGATCGTGGTCTTCGCCCAGAACAACGCCTTCGGCCAGGGCAACGTCGCGGCCGTCAAGGCGGTCCTGGGCGCCAAGGGCGCCACCGTGCAGCAGGTCCTCGTGCCCGAGGACGCCACCGAGTTCACCCCGTTCGCGCGCCAGATCATCGACGCCAAGCCCGCGATGACCTTCGTTGCGTGGGCCGGCGCCACGAGCGGGGCCATGTGGCAGTCGCTGAGCCAGCAGGGCGTCTTCGACGCCGCCCCCGTCGTCACCGGCCTCGGCGACGCCTCCACCTTCTCCGCCTACGGCGCGGCGAGCGGCAAGATCAGCTTCCTCAGCCACTACTTCCCGGGCGCCGGCGGCAACAACGCGGTCGAGCAGGAGATGGTCAAGGACGTCGAGGCCGCCGGGGCCAAGCCCGACCTCTTCACCCCCGACGGCTTCGTGGCCGGCCAGATGATCGTCCAGGCCGTCAAGGCCGGGGCGAACGTCGACGACATGGTCAAGGGCCTCGAGGGCTACTCGTTCGACGGCCCCAAGGGCAAGGAGAGCGTCCGCGCCTCCGACCACGTGCTCGTCCAGCCGATGTACCAGGCCAAGCTCGTCCAGAAGGACGGCGCCTGGACGCCGCAGCTGGTCAAGACCGTCCCGGCCGAGGCCGTGGCCCCGGCCGAGAAGAAGGGCTGAGAAGCGTGGCAGCGGGCCCGGGGCGTCCTGCCCTCGCGGTGGAGGGCCTCGGGCTCGCGATCGGGGGCGCGAGCATCCTCTCCGAGGTCGGCTTCGCCGTCGCCCGCGGGGAGATGCTCGGGGTGATCGGCCCCAACGGCGCGGGCAAGACCACCCTGTTCAACGTCCTCTCCGGCCTCGCCCGGCCCACCGCGGGCCGCGTGCTCCTCGACGGCCGGGACGTCACCGGCCTCCCGGTGCACCGGCGGGCCAAGGCCGGCCTGGGCCGCACGTTCCAGACGTCCAGCCTGTTCGGCGCCCTCACCGTGCTCGAGAACGTCCGCCTCGCCGCCCAGGCACGGCTCGGCGGCTCGCTCTCGGTCCTCGCCTTCCCGCGGACGCACGACGCCGCCACCCGCCGTGCGCGTGAGAGGCTCGCCGAGGTGGGGCTCGCCGACAAGGAGGGGCTGCGGGCGCAGGACCTCTCCCACGGAGACAAGAGGAAGGTGGAGATCGCGATGATGCTCGCGACCGACCCGAGCGTGGTCCTGCTCGACGAGCCCATGGCGGGCGTCGGCTCGGGGGACGTCGGCGCGCTGACCGAGGTGATCCGGGGCCTCCATCGTGACCGCGGGACCACCGTGCTCATGGTCGAGCACCACATGGACGTGGTCCTCGGGCTCGTAGACCGCGTCGCGGTGATGCACCACGGGCGGCTGCTGGCCATCGGCACCCCGGACGCCGTCATGGCCGACGACACCGTGCAGGCCGCGTACCTGGGGGAGCCCGTATGAGCGCCGTGCTCGAGATCGAGGGGCTCTCGGCCCACGTGGGCGGACAGCAGGTGGTCGAGGACGTGGGGTTCGCCGTCCCCGACCGGGGCGTGACGGCCCTGCTGGGCCGCAACGGCGTGGGCAAGACGAGCACCCTCAAGGCCGTCCTCGGCCTCATCGGCCGCCGAGGGCGGGTCACCCTGGCCGGCGAGCGGATCGACGGGCAGCCGACCCACCGGATCGTCCAGCTCGGGGTGGGCTACGTGCCCGAGGACCGCGAGGTGTTCTCCAAGCTCACCGTGCAGGAGAACCTCCAGCTCTCGGTCCGCGGGCGCGGCTCGAAGGAGCGCCGGGACCTCGTCGCGGACCTGTTCCCCGACCTGGTCCGCCGGTCCCAGCAGGCGGCCGGGACGCTCTCGGGCGGCCAGCAGCAGATGGTCTCGCTGGCCCGGGCCCTGCTGAACGAGAACCGGATCCTCCTCGTGGACGAGCCGACCAAGGGCCTCGCCCCCAAGGTCGTCCAGGAGGTCGCCGTCGCCCTCGAGGCCGCCGCCGAGACCGTCCCGATCCTGCTCGTGGAGCAGAACCTGGCGGTGGTCCGCCGGCTCGCCGCAGGGGCGGTCGTGCTCTCGGGCGGCCGGGTCGTGCACCGGACCGACGACGCCCGCGCGCTGCTCGACGACGAGCCGCTCACCCGGCGCCTGCTCGGCGTCGGCGGGGATGCCCGGGAGGCCGCCCGATGAGCACCGTCATCCTCCTGCTCGTCACCGGCCTGGGCCTCGGCGCCCTCTACTTCCTCGTGGCCTCGGGCCTGTCCCTCATCTACGGCCTCATGGGGGTCCTGAACTTCGCGCACGGCTCGTTCCTCACGCTCGGGGCCTTCCTCGGCTGGGAGGCCGCGCGCCGGCTGGGCGCGGACTCGTGGTGGTCCTTCCTGCTCTCACTCGTCGTGGGCGCGGCCGCCGGGGCCGCCGTCGCGGCGGTCACCGAGCTCGCGCTCATCCGCCCGCTATACCTCCGGCACATCGAGCAGGTGCTCGTCACGGTGGGCCTCTCGCTCGCGACCGTGGCGCTGTTCGACGGGATCTGGGGCACCGACGCCGTCTACATCGGCGGCCCGGCCTGGTTCAAGGACACGACCGACATCCTCGGCGCCAAAGTCCCCAACGACAGGTTCGTGGCCATCGTCTGCGCGGGCCTCGTCCTCGCCGGGCTCGTGGTCTTCCTCAAGCGCACCCGCTACGGCCTGATCATCCGCGCCGGAGTGGAGAACCGGGCCATGGTGACCGCGCTCGGCATCGACGTGCGGAAGGCCTTCACGCTCGTCTTCGCGATCGGCGGCGCCGCCGCGGGCCTGGGCGGCGTGCTCGCGAGCCACTACTTCGGCTACGTCTCGCCCCTGCTGGGCGGCTCGCTGCTGATCTTCGCGTTCATCGTCACCGTGATCGGCGGCCTCGGCTCGCTCACCGGAGCCGCGATCGCCTCCGTCGGGGTCGCGGTCCTCCAGCAGTTCGCCAACTTCTACTTCGGGATCGGTGATTTCGTGGTCGTCCTCGCCCTCGCCGTGGTGCTGCTCGTCCGCCCCCGCGGCCTCCTCGGGGCGGCGGCATGAGCGCGGGGCAGCGGCGTCGGACCCCCGTGCGCCGCGGCGCCGCGCCGTGGAGGCTGGTTGCCGGAGGCGCGGCCGTGGTCGCGGCGCTGGCCCTGCTTCCGCTCTTCGCTATCGACCTTCCGGGCGTGCTCCCGGGCCCCACCTACACGCCCGGATCGCTGCAGCTGCTCGCCCTGTGCTTCGCCATGGCGGCGGCAGCGCTGAGCTACCACCTCCTGCTCGGCGCGGCCGGGCTGCTCTCCTTCGGCCACGCCCTCTCCTTCGGCGCGGGGGTGTACGGCCTCGCCGTCATCCTCGGCCACCTCGGGCTGCCCCTCGTGCCCGCGGCGCTGCTGGCCCTCGTGCTGGCCATCGCCCTCGCCCTCGCGGTCGGGAGCATCAGTCTGCGCGTCGGGGGCATCCCGTTCGCAATGGTGACGCTCGCCTTCGCCCAGGCTGGTTCGGTGCTCGTGCGCCGCAACCCGGGCGGCGCGACGGGCGGCGACGAGGGCCTGGGCCTGTCCACCGAGCACCTGCCGGATGCCCTCGTGGGCGTGGTCAACACGCGCAACCTCTACTGGCTCGCGCTCGCGGCACTGGTCGCGGTCTACGCGGTCGTGCTGTGGATCCAGTCCAGCCGCGCCGGCCACGTGGCCGAGGCCGTCCGGGAGAACGAGCTGAGGGCGCGGGTGCTCGGGCTGGCACCGTTCGCGCCGAAGCTGATCGTGTTCACGGTGGGCGGGACGCTGGCAGCGGTGGCCGGCATGGTCTTCCTGCTCCTGCAGTCGGGCGCCGTGCCGAGCTCGGTCTCCTCGGACTTCACCATCACCCTCCTGGTCATGGTGGTGCTCGGCGGCGTCGGGTCGCGGTGGGGTGCTGTGGTCGGAGGCGTGCTGTACACGCTGCTCGACCAGCGGCTGGCCGCGCTCGCGGGTTCGGCCGCCGTCAAGGACCTGCCCCCGGTGCTCAGGATCCCGCTGTCCGAACCCCTGTTCATCCTCGGTACGCTGTTCATCCTCGTGGTGGTGTTCCTTCCCGGCGGCCTCGCCGGCGCCGCCGCGAGACTGCGGCCGCGCCGCCGCGGCGCCGCACGCGCGCCCGAGCCGGAGGAACGGCTCGAACGAGTACTGGAGGATGCATGAGAGCACAGGACGCCGACGGCCTGCACACCCTCGGACGGTGGACGGCCGACCGTGCCCGCAGCACGCCGGAGCGCATCGCGATCGACGACCGCGGCGTGACGCTCACGTACCGGGAGCTCGACCAGCGCGCCGTCGCGCTCGCCGGCGCCTTCGCGGACGCCGGGTACGCCGCCGGCCAGCGGATCGCGACGCTCACGGGCAACAGCGCCGACCACGTCGTGGCCTTCTTCGCCTGCGCGAAGGCAGGCCTCACGCTCGTCCCGCTCTCGTGGCGGCTCGCCCCCGCCGAGCTCGCCGAGCAGCTCGCCGTGTGCGCCCCCGCGCTCCTGGTCATCGAGCCCGAGCACGCCGCCCTCGGGGCCGCCGCGACCGCGCTGCTGCCGCAGCCGCCGCGGACCGCCGCGCCGGGCCGGGACGGGATCGAGCGCGGGCTCCCGCGGGCAGGGGAGGCGGTGCCGCGGCGCCGGGTGGACGACGACGACCCGCTGCTCGCGGTGTTCACCTCCGGCACGTCCGGGGGCCGGCCGAAGGCCGCCGTGCTGACCCACGCCAACTGCTTCTGGACCAACCTCTCGTTCTCACGCACCGTCGAGGTCGGGCGCGACGACGTGGTGCTGTGCATCATGCCGCAGTTCCACGTGGGCGGCTGGAACATCCATGCCCTGCTCGCGTGGTGGACCGGCGCGACGGTGGTCCTCGAGCGCGGCTTCGACGCCGGCCGGGTCCTGCAGCTCATCGCCCAGCGCAGGGTCACGACCATGATGGGCGTCCCGGCGCACTACCTGATGCTGTCCCAGCATCCGGGCTTCGCGCGCGCCGACCTGACGAGCCTGGACCGCGCGGTGGTCGGCGGGGCGCCCATGCCGGCGCCGCTGCTGCGCACGTGGCACGCCCGCGGCGTCGCGCTCACCCAGGGGTACGGGCTGACCGAGGCGGGCCCCAACGTGCTGTGCCTGGCCCCCGAGGAGGCGCTGCGCCGCGTGGGCTCCGCCGGGACGCCCTATCCGCATGTCGAGATCGCCGTGGCCGACCCGGCCACGGGCGAGGAGCTCGAGGGCGGGGGACGCGGCGAACTGTGGGTGCGCGGGCCCGGCGTGTTCGCCGGCTACCTCGACGACCCCGCCGCGACGGCCGAGGTCCTCGTGGACGGCTGGCTGCGCACGGGGGACGTCGTCGAGCGCGACGGCGACGGGTTCCTGCGCGTCGTCGACCGGCTCAAGGACATCTACATCTCGGGCGGGGAGAACGTCTCGCCCTCGGAGGTCGAACAGGCCCTGCTCGCGCACCCGGCGGTTGCGGACGCGGCGGTCGTCGGAGCTCCCGACGAGCGCTGGGGTGAGACGGGGGCTGCCTTCGTCGTCGTCCGCCAGGGAGCGGCGACCGACGCCCAGGAGCTCACCGAGCACCTCCGCGGCGTCCTCGCACACTTCAAGGTGCCCCGCACCGTCGAGTTCGTCGACGAGGTGCCCCGCACGGGCCTGCACAAGGTCGCCAGGGCGAGGCTGCGGGACCGCACCGAGGGGTCCGCCCGCAGCGCAGGGACCGCGGCGGGGGAGCGCGCATGAGCGCCCAGCCCCGCACCGCGCGCGGCACGAGGACCAGGGCGAGGCTGCTCGCGGCCGCCGAGGAGGTCTTCGCCTCCGCCGGCTACCACGACGCCTCGATCGTGAAGATCACCGAGCAGGCGGGGATCGGCCTCGGCACGTTCTACCTCTACTTCGCCGGCAAGCAGGAGATCTTCGACGAGGTCGTGGACGACCTCAATGCCCGCGTCCGGCACGCGATGACCGAGGCGGCCCGCACGGCGGGGACGCGCCTGGAAGCGGAGCGGGCCGGGTTCCGCGCGTTCTTCCGCTTCACGGCGGAGCACCCCGCCCTTTACCGGATCATCCGGCAGGCAGAGTTCGTCTCGCCCGCGGCCCAGCGGCGCCACTACGAGAACATCGTGCGCAGCTACGTGCACGGCCTCGCCGCAGCCCAGGAGGCGGGCGAGGTCCGCCCCGTGGACCCGGAGGTCGCGGCGTGGGCCCTCATGGGCATGGGTGAGCTCTTCGGGATGCGGTACATCCTGTGGGAGGCCGAGGACCGCGGGGCCGGGGGGCCCCGCGTGGAGATCCCGGACCGTGTGCTCGACGAGCTCATGGGCATCATCCAGCGCGGCCTGGCCCCCGCGCCGGCACCAGCAGACAGACCGAGAGAGGACGCCTCGCATGAGTGAGACCCTGGACTACCGCACCTTCGACGTCGAGGTGCGCGGCGGTTCGCTGCGCGCCGGAGAGTGGTCCCGGAGGGGGGCCGAGGGCGGGCAGACCGTCCTCGCGGTGCACGGGGTCACCTCCTCGCACCTCGCGTGGCCGTTCGTGGCGCGCCAGCTGCTCGTGCCGCCGGCAGCGGGGCAGGGTGATTCCGCGGACGACGCCGAGGGGCCCGGTTCCGCACCCGGCGTCGCCCGGGTGGTGGCCCCGGACCTGCGCGGCCGCGGCCGCAGCAACTCCCTGCCCGGCCCGTACGGCATGGCCCAGCACGCCGACGATCTGGCCGCCGTGCTGCGCGCGGCGGGAGCCGACGCGGACCGGCCCGCCGTCGTCGTGGGCCACTCGATGGGCGCGTTCGCGTCCCTCGTCCTCGCGGACCGGCACGCCGAGCTCGTGGAGCGGCTCGTCCTCGTGGACGGCGGCATCCCGCTCGCGCCGCCGCCCGGGATGAGCCCGGAGGAGGCGCTCCAGGCGCTCCTGGGACCGGCCGCCGAGCGGCTGCGGATGGAGTTCGCGAGCCCGGAGGCGTACCTCGACTACTGGGAGCCGCACCCGGCGTTCACCGGAGCGTGGACGCCCGAGTTCGAGGAGTACATCCGCTACGACCTCGACGGGGCCGCGCCACGTCTCCGCCCCGCGACGGCCCTGGCCGCGCTCGCCGACGACAACGCCGACCTCTACGGCGGGGCGTCCCTGCTCGGCGCCCTCGACCGGCTGCGCGTGCCCACGCTCCTGCTGCGGGCCGAGCGCGGACTCCTCGGCCAGCTTCCGCCCCTCTACCCGGACGAGGTCATGGACCGGGTGCGCGAGGAGCATCCGGCGATCGAGGTGCGCGACGTGCCCGGAACGAACCACTACACGATCGTCATGACGGCCGACGGCGCGGCCGCCGTGGCGCGGGCCGTGCTGGCCGGGGGTCCGCTCGCGGCCGGGACCGCCGCGCTCCGAGACTCCGACACGCCGGGGTGAGAACCCCGGGACGTCCCGCCCTTGTGCTTATAGTCGAGCAGCCGGCGCCCCCTGCCTCCGAGCCTCGCCCGAGCGCCGGGCTCAGGACGCGTGCGTCCCGACGGGTTTGAGAGCAATGATCCGCTTCGACAATGTCACGAAGGTCTACGACCGGAAGGCCCGCCCGGCACTCGACTCGGTGAGCCTCGAGATCGAGCGCGGCGAGTTCGCCTTCCTCGTCGGTGCCTCGGGGTCCGGCAAGTCCACGTTCCTCAGGCTCGTCATGCGCGAGGAGCGGGCGACGAGCGGCGCGGTGCTGGTCGCCGGGCAGAACGTGGCCTCGCTTCCGAGCTGGCGCGTGCCGCGGCTGAGGCGCGGGATCGGCGTCGTGTTCCAGGACTTCCGGCTCCTCCCGCAGAAGACGGTGTTCGCCAACGTCGCCTTCGCGATGCAGGTGATCGGGCGCAGCCGGGCGATCATCCGCGACGCCGTGCCCGAAGTGCTCAAGACCGTGGGCCTGGAGGGCAAGGGCCACCGCATGCCGCACGAGCTCTCCGGCGGCGAGCAGCAGCGCGTGGCGATCGCCCGCGCCGTCGTGAACCGCCCGGGGATCCTCCTCGCGGACGAGCCGACCGGCAACCTCGACCCGGCCACGAGCCAGGGGATCATGTCCGTCCTCGACCGGATCAACCAGAACGGCACCACCGTGGTGATGGCCACCCACGACACCGACATCGTCAACTCGATGCGCAAGCGCGTGATCGAGCTCGTGGACGGCAGGGTGATCCGCGACGAGGCCAAGGCCCTGTACACCTCGATGATCCCCGCGGTGGCCCCGACCGGGGGAGAGCGCGCATGAGGGCCGCCTTCATCCTCGGCGAGATCGCAGGCGGTCTGCGCCGGAACCTGACCATGGTGGTCTCGGTCATCCTCGTGACCTTCGTCTCGCTGACGTTCGTCGGCGCCGCCGGCATGCTGCAGCTGCAGATCAACCAGATGAAGGGCTACTGGTACGACCGTGTCCAGGTGGCCATCTTCCTGTGCAACGGCACCTCGAAGGCCCCCGGCTGCGTCTCCGGCGCCGTGACGGACGACCAGCGCAAGGCGCTCGAGGCCCTGCTGTCCTCGCCGGCGGTCGCCCAGTACGTCTCCGACTACCACTTCGAGTCCCAGAACGAGGCCTACCAGCACTACCGGGAGCAGTTCGCGAACTCCCCGATCGTGGACTCCGTGACCCCGGACCAGCTCCCGGCCTCCTTCAGGGTCAACCTCAAGGACCCGCAGAAGTACCAGATCATCTCCGAGACCTTCTCCTCGCGCCCGGGCGTCCGGCTCGTCAGCGACCAGCGCGAGGTCCTCGAACGGCTCTTCTCGGTCATGAACGCCGCCTCGCTCGTCGCCATCGTCATCGCAGGGGTGATGATCGTCTGCGCGATCCTCCTCATCGCCACGACCATCAGGCTCTCGGCCTTCAGCAGACGCCGCGAGACCGGGATCATGCGGCTCGTCGGGGCGTCCAAGCTCATGATCCAGCTCCCGTTCGTGCTGGAGGGGACCATCGCGGCCGTGATCGGCGCCGTCCTCGCCTCCGGCACGCTCTGGGCGGTGGCCAAGTTCTTCCTCGGCGACGTCCTGACGTCCCAGTACCCCGGGACGGCGTTCATCTCGCCGTCCCAGACCCTCATGCTCGCACCCCTGCTCGTCGGAACGGGCGTGGTCCTCGCGGGCGTCTCATCGATGCTGACCCTGCGTCGGTATCTCAAGGTCTAGTCGGACAGGAGCGCAGAAGGATGCAGGCGGTCACCACACGACGCGCCCCGTGGCCGGGGGGAAGCCGTAGGGCGTTCCGTCGGGGCACCGGGCTCATGGCCGCGGCGATGCTCGTGGTCACCCTCACACTGGCCGGCTCGGGGGCGCGGGCGGACAACCTCGACGACCAGAAGGCCCAGCTGGACCAGCGCGCGCAGGAGGTCAAGGAATCGCTCGAGTTCCTCGACGGCCGGATCCAGCAGACCGCGGCGGACCTCGCGACCTACCAGGCCCGGCTCCCCGGAGCCCAGCAGGCACTCCTCGACGCGCAGGACCGCGTCACAGCGGCGACCAACGAGGTGGACGCCCTCGCGGTGCGCGTCGACGCCGCGCAGCAGAGCAAGGCCAAGATCACCGAGCAGCTCGCGAGCGACCGCGGCAAGATGGACAGCACCAAGAAGCTCATCGGCGAGATCGCGAGTGAGTCCTACATGTCCGGCGGCGTGCCCTCGAACGTCGGGCTGATGCTCGGCTCGGGCAACCAGACTTCGCTGACGGGCTCGCTCGACCTCACGGACACCGTCATGGAGTCCCAGAACACGGCCCTGGACCAGCTCGCGCAGCAGAACGCCGCGAACGTGAACTCCCAGGCCCGGCTCGCGGCCGTCGAGGCCCAGATCAAGGACCTCAAGGGCAAGGCGGACGAGGCCCTCAAGAAGGAGCAGGCCGCCCGCGACGACGCCGCGTCGAAGAAGGCGGCCGTGGACAAGCTCGTCGACGACACCAGCCGCCTGAGCAAGGAGCTCGAGGCGCAGAAGCCCGCCATCCAGCAGCAGATCGCCGACGTCAAGGCCCAGCAGGACCAGGTCGCGGCCCAGATCCAGGACCGCGACCGCCGGCTGCGCGAGGCCTGGGAGGCCGAGCAGCGGCGCATCGCCGCCCAGCGGGCCGAAGAGGCCCGCCAGGCCGCCATCCGCGCCGGCCAGGCGCAGGCCGCCGCCGAGGCCGCGGCCCAGGCGGCGGCCAACCAGGCCGCGGAGCAGACGCGCCAGGCGCAGGCGGCCCCGGTGACCCCGTCCGCGTTCGGGCTGATCCACCCCTTCGACGGCAACATCCCCATCACGTCGGGCTTCGGCTGGCGTGCCACGCCCCCGGGCACCATCGACTTCTACGGGACCGGCGGCTACATGCACACCGGCATCGACTTCGGCGCCGCGTGCGGCACCCCGGTCCATGCCGCCGCGGCCGGGACCGTCACCGTGGGCGGGTGGACCACCGGCGGAGGCGGGTGGACCGTCATGATCTCCCACGGCGTGGTCAACGGGAACTCCCTCACGACCGTCTACTACCACAACACGAATGTCGTCGTGTCGCCTGGCCAGCACGTGAGCCAGGGGCAGGTCATCGCCTATTCGGGCAGCACCGGCAACTCGACCGGATGCCACGCCCACTTCGAGACCTGGCTCAACGGCCAGCCCGTCGATCCCATGGGGCTGCTGTAGACTGGTAGGTCCCGTGCCGCGCCCCCGCGCCGGCGCGAATGTCCGTCCTGATCCTCGCCGATCACCGAGTCCCCAAGGAGCGCCGCCGTGCCCAGAGAAAGTGGCCGGAAGGTCGTGGCCACCAACCGCAAGGCCCGGCATGACTACGAGGTCCTGGACACCTGGGAGGCCGGGCTCGTCCTCATGGGCACCGAGGTGAAGTCCCTCCGCGAGGGCCACATCTCCCTCGGCGAGGGCTTCTGCCACTTTGACCGCGGCGAGCTGTGGCTCGAAGCGGTCAACATCCCCGAATACAGCCAGGGGTCCTGGACCAACCACCCCTCCAAGCGGAAGCGCAAGCTCCTGCTGCACCGGGAGGAACTGGCCAAGATCGAGCACAAGGTCAATGAATCGGGCCTGACCGTGGTGCCCCTGCAGGTGTACTTCAGCGACGGCCGCGCCAAGGTCGAGATCGCGCTGGCACGAGGCAAGAAGGACTATGACAAGCGCCACGCCCTCCGCGAGGCGCAGGACAAGCGCGAGGCCCTGCGCGCCATGCGGGCCCGCAATCGCCGCTGAGGGGGACCTCCGCTGAAGGAAGGGCGCTGGGGACAGGCCATGCCGCACAGGAACTGGAAGACCTGGGCCGCGGTCGCGGCGGGCATCGTCGCCGTGCTCGCGGTTGCCGGTGCCCTCGTCCTCCCGCGCCTCCTCGCCGGCCCCACGGCCGGGCTGGCGCCGACCCCCTCCGAGGGGACCGCCGGTCCGCCCTCCGCCTCGCCCTCCGGGACCAGCAGCCAGCCGACGCCGACCGCGACCCGGACTGCCGTCGGCGCGCCACCGGCGTCGTCCGCGCCCGGCCCGAGCACGGCGCCGAGTCCCGCCGGGAGCCGCGCGGCCCAGATCCTGGCGTCAATGAGCCTCGAGCAGCGGGTGGGGCAGATCATCATGGTCAGCTCCCCGGCCGCCGGCCCGGACGCCGCGGCCCTCGACGCGATGCGCCGGCTCCATATCGGCAACGTCTTCCTCAAGGGCCGTTCGACCGCCGGGGTCGGTGCCATCTCCGCCGTGGTGCGGGGCATCAGGGCCGAGGCCACCGACGCCGCGACCAGGCGCGTGGGGCAGTTCGTCGCCACCGACCAGGAGGGCGGCCAGGTGCAGGTGCTGCGCGGCCCCGGATTCTCCGACATGCCCTCGGCCCTCGCGCAGGGGAGCATGGCGCCCGCGGACCTGCGGGCCGCGGCCGCCGGATGGGGCCGCGAGCTGGCTGCCGCAGGGGTGGACGTGAACTTCGCCCCGGTCATGGACACCGTGCCGTCGGCGGCCTTCGCGCCGCAGAACACGCCCATCGGCCACTTCCAGCGCGAGTTCGGCTACACGCCGGCGGCGGTCTCCGCCCACGGCATCGCCTTCGCGCAGGGGATGGCCGACGCCGGCCTCATCGCCGTGCCCAAGCACTTCCCGGGCCTCGGGCGCGTCACGGCGAACACCGACACGGCCTCCGGGGTCACGGACTCCACAACCGGGCGGCACGATCCCTTCGTCGCGCCCTTCGCGGACGCGGTCCGGGCCGGGGTGCCGTGGGTGATGCTCTCCAACGCCTCCTATCCCGAGATCGATCCGCGCCACGATGCGGTCTTCTCGCCGACGGTGATCGGGGGAATGCTGCGCGGCGACCTCGGCTTCCGCGGCATCGTCGTCTCGGACGACCTCTGCGACGCCGTCCAGCTCTCCGCCACCGCCCCTGAGGACCGGGGCGCGGACTTCCTCGCCGCGGGCGGCACGATGGCGCTCTGCACCGACCAGCAGCTGGCCCCGCGGGTCTGGGCCGGGATGGTGGCCCGCGCCAAGGCGGACCGCGGGTTCGCGTCCGCGGTGGACGCCGCCGCACTGGCCGTGCTCGAGGCCAAGGACCGGGCCGGCCTGCTTCCCCGGTGACGACGGTGACCTCCGTGCGGGCCGTGGGAATATCCGCGGCGGCCCACGCGCTATACTGGCTGTTCCGGCGGTTCGCCGACGGGGTCCCGGTCCAGGCCGGGGCGGTTTGACAACCACATACGGGGATGATCGGTTTCGACGGTGTAGGTCGAGACAGGGGAAGCGGGCCGAGGATGCAGAGTCATCTCGTCAACGCTCTCTGTAAACCAATAAGTGCCAACTCTAAGCGCACTGACTTCGCCCTCGCTGCCTAAGTAGCGAGCAAGTCCGTCAGCCCGGGATTGCTATCGTCCCGGATCCTGGCGTCGATTAGATAGCCACTGCTGGCAGCTCTCGTCGTCGGAGCTGCTGGGACTTCAAGGCGACTGGGCCCGGGTCAGCCACTGGTGTGCATGATGGCTGGGGCCGAGAAATCCCGACGCACACTGCGCCCGGAGAATACCTGGCAAAACCGCACCGGACGGGGGTTCAATTCCCCCCATCTCCACCCCGCACGGCAGCGGCCCATCCACCACGGATGGGCCGCTGCCGTGGTTTAATGCCCGCGGCGCCGGCGGTGCCAGGGTTTCGTGGCCCAGACCTCGTCCCGGCCGGCGATCGCGGGCAGGATGGCCCTGTGAACGTCCCGGATGCGGCCGGCCTGCGCCGCGTGCTGCTCGCGGCCGTGACCTCGAGCTGCCTCGTGATCATCGACTCCTCGGGGGTGAGCCTCGCCCTGCCGGCGATCCAGCGCGAGCTGGGCGGCGGACTCCTGCTCCAGCAGTGGGTCGTGGACGGCTATTTGCTCACCCTCGGCTCGCTGCTCCTCGCCGCCGGGGCGGTCGCGGACCGGTTCGGCACCGAGCGCGTGCTGGCGGTGGGCACCGCGGCGTTCACCCTGACGTCCCTGGCCTGCGGCCTCGCGCCGGCGGGCTGGTTCCTCGTGGGCGCGAGGGTGCTCCAGGGGGCGGCGGGCGCCCTCATCACCCCGAGTGCCCTCGCGCTCATCACGGCGTCCGCACAGGGCCCGGTCCGGCTCCGGCTCATCGCCCGCTGGACGGCGTGGACGGCGGCGGCCTCCGTGGCGGCGCCGTTCCTCGGCGGCGCCCTCGTGACGCTCGGCAGCTGGCGGCTCGTGTTCCTCGTCAATCTCGTCCCCGCCGCCGTCCTGGCGCGCCCGCTGGCCGTGCTGCGGCGCGACGCGTCCCCGCGGCCGCCCCAGCCCGGGCCGTTCGATCTGGCGAGCGCCGTGATGGGAGTGGTGGGCCTGGGAGGAATCGTCCTGGGGCTGATCTGGCAGACCACGCTGGGATGGGCGAGCGCCTTGGTCCTCGGCCCGCTCGCGGTCGGGGCGGCGGCCGTCGGCGCCTACGTCGCGCGGCAGCGCCGTACCGCCTCGCCCCAGCTCCCGCTGGCCCTGTTCCGCAACCGCACCTTCGCCGCCGGGAACGTGGCCACCGTCTGGGCCTACGGCGCCCTCGGGCTCGGTGCGTTCCTCGTGGGCCTCTACCTCCAGCAGCGGATGGGCCTGACGGCGTTCGCGGCCGGCGTCGGCATGCTGCCCGCCACGGTGCCGATGCTCCTGCTCTCGGGCACGGTGGCCCGGCTGACCGGGCGCACTGGTCCGCGGCTGCCGATGGCCGCCGGTCCGGCCACCGCTGCCGCGGGCTTCGTGTGGCTCGCCCTCGCCGCGCCGCCGCTGGCGTACTGGCGGGACGTCTTCGGGCCCATGGTGCTCCTGGGGCTCGGCCTCGCGGTCATGGTCGCCCCGCTCACCTCGACCGTCCTCGGGGCCGTGCCCGCCGGGTCGGAGGGCGTGGGCTCCGCGGTGAACAACGCCGCCGCGCGCATCGCGTCCCTCGTGGCGATCGCCGCTTCGGGGGCGATCGTCGGAGGGGTGCTCGACGACGTGGGCTTCCGCCGCGGGGCTGCGGCGACGGCGCTCCTGCTCGCCGCCGCCGCGGCGACCTCTGCGGTGGGCATCCCCGCGGCTAGGATCAGGGCACGGGGGGACCGAACACGTTCTGGGAGGGACAGCCATGACCTCTGATGCCACGCGCCGCCGGGACAGCCGCCGGCCCGCCGCACCGGGCCCCGAGGCGCCAGGCGGCCCGTGGGGGATGCTGCACGCGGCGCTCGCGTTCCTCCTCGAGGTCGCCGCCCTCGGTGCGTTCTGGTACATCGGCAGCAGGCTGGCCCCCGCGGCAGGCGGTGCCGTCGCGGGCTTGGTCCTGGCCGGCGCCTTCGCGGTCGCGTGGGGCCTGTTCATGGCGCCGAAGGCGCGGCGGAGGATCTCCTGGCCCCGGCGCCCGCTCGTGGGCCTGGCCGCGTTCGCGGCGGCGGGGCTGGCCGCCGCGGCCTGCGGGCAGCCGCTGGGCCTCGTCCTGGCGGTGCTGGCGCTGGCCGATACGGTGCTCGCGTTCTGGCTCCAGCGGAAGTACTAGGAGCCGGGCTCGAGGGCACAGCCCGCGTGGGGCGGCCCGTTCCGGACCCACACCGCTCCGGCCACCTCGTCGGCAACGTCGAAGTCGCGCGAGCCGTCGCCCTCGTCGATGCGGACCACGAGCGGGCCGCCGAACGGCTTGCGCCGCACCACCGTCACGTCCGTGTCGAGGGAGATCCTCTCCTGGGCGAGGTAGCGGAGCAGATCCGGGTTCTCGTCGCTGATCCGGGCGATCCGTCCCGTGTGGCCGGGATCGAGCTCGCTGAGGCGGTGGGCGTCGATGCGGGGCACGGTCCCCTCCGCCGTCGGGATCGGGTCCCCGTGGGGATCGCGGGCAGGGTTGCCGAGCTTGGCGGCCAGGCGCTCGACGAAGAGGTCGGAGACCGCGTGCTCGAGCAGCTCGGCCTCGACGTGGACCTCGTCCCAGCTGTAGCCCAGCTCGCTGACCAGGAAGGTCTCGAGGAGGCGGTGCCGCCGGACCATGGTGAGCGCCACGCGCCGGCCCTCCTGGGTGAGCCGCACCGCGCCGTACGGGCGGTGGTCCACGAGGCCGAGGTCCTTGAGCTTGCGCACCATCTCGGACACCGACGAGTTCGCCACGCCGAGCCGTGCCGCGAGCTGCGAGGACGTGATGGGGGCGTCCTGCCACTCGGTGAAGGCATAGATCGTCTTCACGTAGTCCTCGGTGGAGGAGGAGAGCTGGCTCTTCACGCCATCCACCCTACCGTCCGAGCAGGGGGCCGGCCGTGAGCCAGAGCAGGGCGACGTTGAGCACGATGACCAGCGCCGCGCTGAGCCAGGCGGCGACCACCAGCGGCGGCCGCAGCGTGTGCTCGCCGACCACGGCGGCCTGGGTGCTGAGCCGGATGAGCGGGACGAGGGCGAACGGGATCCCGAAGCTCAGGACCGCCTGGCTCACGACGAGGGCCCACGTGGGGTCCACGCCGAGGGCGAGGACCAGCACCGACGGGACCAGCGTGATCGCCCGGCGGAGGACGAGGGGAATGCGGCGTTCGAGCAGGCCCTGCATGATCGTCGCACCGGCGTAGGAGCCCACGGCGGTGGAGGCGAGGCCGCTGGCGAGCAGCCCCACGGCGAAGACGATGCCAACGGCGGGGCCGAGCGCCCTCTCGATCGCCGCGTGCGCCCCCTCGATCGAGTCCGTTCCCTCGGTGCCGCCGAGAGTGGAGGCTGCGAGGAGGAGCATGCCGATGTTGACGACGCCCGCGACCCCGAGGGCGATGACCACGTCCACGCGCGTCCCCCGCAGGAGCCGCCGGATGGCCGGGGCGCCCGGGTGGCCGTCGGCGTCGCCGCGGTGGCGGTCGCGGGACAGCGCCGAATGGACGTAGATCGCGTGGGGCATGACGGTGGCCCCCAGCATGGAGGCGGCGAGCAGGACCGAGTCGGGGCCGTCGAACCGGGGAAGGAGCCCGCCGGCCATGGCGGCCGGGGAGGGCGCGCTGACGGCGAGGCCGGCGAGGAAGCCGAGCGCGATGACGGCGAGGAGGGCAACGATCGCCAGCTCGAACCGCTGCTGGGTGCGGAAATCCTGGATCGCGAGGATCCCCATCGAGACGACCCCGACGATGACGGCGCCCACGGGGAGCGGGACCCGGAACAGGAGCTGCAGCGCGAGCGCGCCGCCCACCACCTCGGCGAGGTCTGTGGCGAGCGCGACGATCTCGGCCTGCGCCCAGTAGAGCCGGCGGGGTCCGGGCCTCAGGCGGGCTCCCAGCAGCTCGGGGAGCGTGCGCCCCGTGACCACGCCGAGCTTCGCCGAGAGGTACTGGATGAGCATCGCCATGAGGTTGGCGAGGACGAGCACCCACATGAGCAGGTAGCCGTATCGGGCGCCTGCGGTCAGGTTCGCCGCCACATTGCCGGGGTCCACATAGGCCACGGAGGCCACGAACGCCGGTCCGAGGGCCCCGAGGAGCAGGGGCCAGCGGGAGCGGCCCGCGGCCGTGCGCTGCGCCTTCAGCACCCTGTCCACCCTCGACCGGCCTCCTCGCCAGCGCCTGCCTGGCACTTAGACGCGCCAAACATAAGTTTTCGGTACACCTAAACACTACGGGCTGCGCTTGCGTGCGGCAAGGTGCTGCGCACCGGCGTCAGCGCGGTGCCTCCGTGGCGCGCCACGCCTGGGTGATGTAGGGCAGGGCGAGGGGCTCGCCAGCGGAGTGGCCGAGGTGCTCGAAGAGGTACCAGGCGAGGTTGTCCTCGACCCTGCGCCGGTTCTTCTCGGAGGCCCGCAGGTAGTAGCTGCGGGACTTCGTCAGCTCCACGATGCCCTCGGGGGTGGTCGGGTCCTCCCAGGCGATCACGAGCGGCTCCCAGCCGTGCAGCTCCGGGCCCGACGGCGGGTGGTAGTCCGGCTTGTGGACGTCGCCGGCGTGCATGATGCGCGAGAGCCGGTGGACCCAGGGGATGCGCGTGTCGAGCTGGTTCCACACGAGCCCGGCGCGGCCGCCCGGACGGAGGAGGCGGGCCGCCTCGCGGGTCGCGGCCGCCGGGTCGAACCAGTGCCAGGCCTGGGCGGCGACCACCACGTCCGTGGAGGCGTCCGGCAGCCCGGTCCGCTCGGCGGGGGCAGCGACGCACGTGACCGAGGGGAGCCTGGCGGCGAGCTGGGCCAGCATGTCCGCGGACGGGTCCACGGCGGTCACGGCGAGGCCGCGGGCCACGAGCAGCTCGGTGAACTTGCCGGTGCCGGCCCCGAGATCGACCGCGGTGCGCGCGCCGTCCGGGACGATCCAGTCGGCCGCCTCCCTCGGGTAGCCGGGGCGGACCCGTTCGTAGTGCTCGCCGCCGGCGGAGAACGCCCCGGCGAGCTCGCGCCGCCGCGCGTCGTCGAACTTCGGCCCGCCCCGTCCCATCAGTTCCTTTCGAGGATTCCGGCTCCCCACTCTACGTCGGGCGCGGCCCCTAGGGCGTGCGGACGACGCCGCTCACTCGCCGAGGCTGCACGGCGCCGCCCCCGCGGTGCCCGGGGTGTTGGGCGCCCAGGCGGGGAACGGCCGGGTGTCCCGGGCAGGGACCCATCGCCCGGCGTCGACGGCGTAGTCGATGCCCAGCCCGGCCTCGACGAGCTGCCCGACCGCTGCCACGAGCCGCTCGACGTCCTCGAGCCGGGAGCCGACGCCGAAGCTGGCCCGCAGGGAGCCCGCCGGCAGCCCGAGCCGGGTCAGGGCAGGATGGGCGCAGAATCGCCCGTCCCGCACGCCGATGCCGTGCTCTGCGGAGAGGTAGGCGGCCGCGAGGCCCGCGTCGTAGCCGGCAATCGAGAAGTTCACCACGCCGATCGCCGACGGCGCGTCGGCGAAGAGGCGGTGGACGCCGACGCCGTCGATCGCCTCCAGGCCGTCCACGAGCGCGGCGCGCAGCTGCTCCTCGTGGCGGGTCCACGCGACGGGGTCCAGGGCGCCGAGGACCTCGGCGGCGCGGGCGAGCGTCGCCGCGCCGAGGACGTTGGGGGAGCCGGCCTCGTGCCGGGCCGGCCCGGTGGCCCAGGCCACGGACTCGAGGCGGACCTCGCTGACGGCGCCGCCGCCGGCGAGGTGCGGCCGGCCGGCGTCGAGCCAGTCCGGCCGGCCCACGAGCACGCCGCTGCCGAAGGGGGCGTAGAGCTTGTGGCCCGAGAAGGCGAGGTAGTCGATGCCCGTGACGGCTCCGGGGTCCCCCGCCATGTCGATCCGGCGGTGCGGGGCCAGCTGGGCGGCGTCGACGAGGATCCTGGCCCCGTGGGCGTGGGCGAGGGCGGCGAGCTCGGCGAGGGGGAGGACTTCCCCGGTGACGTTGGAGGCCCCGGTCACGGCGAGGAGGCCCACCCCGCCGTGGGCGAGCTCTGCGCCGAGGCGCTCGAGCGTCTCGGCGACCGTGTCCGCGGCGACGACGCTGCGGTGCGGGCGGCCCTGCCAGGGCAGGAGGTTCGCGTGGTGCTCGATGTCCAGGTAGAGGACGTCGAGGCCGGGCGGGACGCAGCCGGCGAGCAGGTTGAGGGAGTCGGTGGTGTTGCGCGTGAACACGACCGCGTCGTCCGGCCTCGCCCCGGCGAAGGCGCGCACGGTTCCGCGCGCGTTCTCGTAGACGCTCGTGCTGATCTGCGAGGCGTAGCCGGCGCCGCGGTGCACGCTCGCGTAGAAGGGCAGCACCTCGGTGAGGTGGTCGGCGACCTCGGCCAGCGCCGGGGCGGAGGCCGCGTAGTCGAGATTGGCGTACCGGACGCTCCCGCCGGTCACGAGCGGCGCGGCGAGGTCGGCGCCGACGACGGCGGCGAGTGGCTCGAGCGCGTCGGGGTACCGCGCGCTCAGCTCGGCAGCGTCGGCGGTGGGGGACAGGACAGTGCTCATCGGCGTTCCTCACAGGCGAGGGACCCTCGGGTCCGCGCTTGCCGCATCCGTTCCGGACCGGCCCGGTCGTCACCCGGGGCACCCCGCCGCGTCTGGGAGGGTTGCCGGCCAGCAAACCGGGGTTTCGCGCTGGCACTCGTGACCTTGGCAAAGACCCTAGGGCACGCGGGAGGGCCGCGCACGCCGGGCGGCGCGCAGCGGGTCAGTGTGACGAACGGTGACGGGGCGCGGGCCGGCTGCCGGGGCCCGCGTCAGTCCGGCAGGAGGTCGTCGCGGCCGGGGTTCAGCTTGCCGAGCACCTCGGAGTGCAGGATCCCGTTGGTCGCGAGCGCATTGCCGCCCCACGGGCCGTCCTGCCCGTCCAGGGAGGTGAAGCGGCCCCCCGCCTCGGTGACGATGGGCACGAGGGCGGCCATGTCGTAGAGGGCGAGCTCGGGCTCTGTGGCGATGTCCACGGCGCCCTCGGCGACGAGGCAGTAGGACCAGAAGTCCCCGTAGGCGCGGGTCCGCCAGACCTCGTCGGTGAGGCCGAGGAAGTCCTCGAGGCTCCCGCGCTCCTTCCAGCCCGAGAGCGAGGAATAGGACAGCGATGCGTCCTGCAGCTTCGAGACGTCGGAGACCTTCAGCCGCGTGGCGGAGGCGAGGGAGCGCCCCGTGTAGGCGCCGGTGCCCTTGGCCGCCCACCACCGCCGGCCGAGGGCCGGGGCGCTCACCACGCCGACCACGATCTCGTCGCCGTCGGCCAGGGCGATCAGGGACGCCCACACGGGCACGCCGCGGACGAAGTTCTTGGTGCCGTCGATCGGGTCGATGATCCAGCGGCGGGACCCGTGGCCCGTGGTCCCGAACTCCTCGCCCACCACCGCGTCGCGGGGCCGGGAGCGGGAGAGCTGCCCGCGGATCGCCTCCTCGGCGGCGCGGTCGGCGTCGGTGACCGGGGTCAGGTCCGGCTTGGTCTCCACCTTCAGGTCGAGGGCCTTGAACCGCTCCATCGTCTGGGCGTCGACCGAGTCCGCCAGGACGTGGGCGAGGCGGAGGTCGTCGTTGTACGAGGTCTCGGTCACTGAGGTCATGGACCCCACGCTATCCCCTGGGGCGCGCGCCGGCCGCGAGGCACAGCCGAGACGGGAGCACAGCCTAGACGCCGAGTTCCTTCTCGTCCTGCGCTTCCTCCCGCGGGCCGGCCCCGAGGAGGCGGCGCAGCGACGCGAGGCGGGCCGGGCCGGCGTCGCCCGCGTGCCCGCCGGCGACCCACGCGTCGAGGCCGCAGCCCACTGCCGCGGCGTCATGCCGGCAGCCGCGTTCGCATGCCTCGATGCCCGGCTCGAGGTCCGCGAAGGCGTGCAGGATCCGGTCGGGGTCCACGTGGGCGAGCCCGAACGAGCGGATCCCGGGAGTGTCGATGATCCAGCTGCCCGACGGGGCGTCGGCGAGGCGCAGCGCGAGCGCCGAGGAGGAGGTGTGCCGGCCGCGCCCGGTCACCGCGTTGACCCCGCCGGTGGCGCGGTCGGCGCCGGTGAGCGCGTTGACCATGGTGGACTTGCCCACGCCCGAGTGGCCGAGCAGTACCGTCACGTGGCCCTCGAGCTGGGCGCGGAGCCGCTCCACGGCCTCGTCGTCGAGCCGGGCCGAGGCGCCGTCTTCGGTTTGGGCGCCCTCTGCGGGCTCCTCGGCGGTGCGGCTCACGACGACGGTGAGGGGCAGGAGCCGGTAGTTGGCCAGGAGCGCGGCCGGATCCTTCAGGTCCGCCTTCGTCACGAGCAGCAGTGGCTCAATCCCGGCATCGTAGGCCGCGACGAGGGCCCGGTCGATGAAGCCGGTGCGGGGCTCGGGGTTGGCAGCGGCGACCACGATCACGAGCTGGTCCGCGTTCGCGACGACGACCCGCTCGTCCGGGTCCGTGTCGTCGGCGCTGCGCCGCAGGACGGTCGAGCGCTCCTCGATGCGGACGAGCCGTGCGAGGGTGTCGGGCCGGCCGCTGACGTCGCCCACCAGGCCCACGAAGTCGCCGGGCACCACGGGCGTGCGGCGCAGCTCCCGGGCCCGTGCGGCGATCACCACCCGCTCCTGGGGCGTGTCCTCGTCGAGGACCGCCGTGTAGCGCCCGCGGTCCACCGTGACGATGCGGCCCACGACGGCGTCCTCGTGGCTCGGCCGGTCCTTGGTGCGCGGACGGCTGCCACGCTTGTTCGGGCGGACGCGGACGTCGCTCTCGTCCCACTCGCGCTGCCCCATGCTAGGAGCCGGCTCCCGCCTGCGCGTGCTGGCCCAGCATGCGCGCCCACATCTGGGGGAACTCCGGCATGGTCTTGGACGTCGTGGCGATGTCCTCGACCTCGACCCCGGGGACGGCGAGCCCCAGGATGGCGCCGGCGGTGGCCATGCGGTGGTCGGCGTAGGAGCGGACCACGCCGCCGTGCAGCGGGGCGGGCCGGATCACGAGGCCGTCGTCGGTCTCCTCGGCGTCCCCTCCGAGCCGGGTGATCTCGGCGACGAGCGCCGCGAGCCGGTCCGTCTCGTGCCCGCGGAGGTGCGCGATGCCGGTGAGCCGCGAGGGCGAGTCGGCGAGCGCGCACAGCGCCGCGACCGTCGGGGCGAGCTCGCTCGTGTCGGCCAGGTCCGCTCCGGTGATGCGCTCCCCGCCGCGGACGGTGAGGGTGCCGGCGTCGAGGGTCACCTCGGCTCCGAGGCGGGGGAGGATCTCGCGCCAGGCGTCGCCGACCTGGGTGGTGTGCTCGGGCCAGTTGGGGACGCGGACGGTGCCCCGGGTGGCGAGGGCCGCGGCGAGGAACGGGCCCGCGTTGGAGAGGTCCTGCTCGATCCGGACATCGAAGGCCCGGATGGGGCCGGGCGAGACGACCCAGTGGTGGGGGACCGTGTCGTCGACCTCCACCCCGACGCCGCGCAGGACCTCGACGGTCATCGAGATGTGGTCGAGGCTCGGCACCGGGCCGCCGACGTGCTCGAGGTGGAGCCCGTCGGTGAAGCGGGCGCCCGCGAGCAGGAGCGCGGAGACGAACTGGCTCGAGCCGCTGGCGTCGACGGCGACGTGGCCGCCCCGCACCGCGCCGGTGCCCTGCACCGTGAACGGCAGCGAGCGGGGCGTGCCGCCGTCGGGGGACGTGAGGTCGACGCCCAGCCCGCGGAGGCCCTCGATCACGGGGCCCATGGGACGCACCCGCGCGTGCGGGTCGCCGTCGAACGCGATCACGCCGCGGGCGAGCGCGGCGAGCGGCGGCACGAAGCGCATCACGGTGCCGGCCAGTCCGCAGTCCACGGCCACGCTGCCGAGATCGGCGGCGTCGGCGCCGCGGGGGGCCGGGACGATCTCGAGGTCGGGACCGTACTCGCCGTCGCCGGGGACCTCGGTCACCGTGGCACCGAGGACCCGCAGGGCCTGGACCATCAGGGCGGAGTCGCGCGAGTGGAGGGGTGCCCGCAGGCGGGAGGGGCCATCGGCGAGCGCCGCCAGCACGAGGTAGCGGTTGGTCAGCGACTTCGAGCCGGGCACGGTGACGGTGGCGTCGACCGGCCGGTCAGCGAAGGGCGCCGGCCAGTGGTTCACGAGAGGACGTCCGAGGCGGCGCTGGCCGCTTCCTTCGCCGCGGAGCGCACGGTGCGCTGCGCCCGCCGGGCGGTGTGCTCGGCACGGCGCGCGGCGCGGTGGACCGCCTTGCTCGTGTGCTTCTCGGCGGCCGCGAACTGGCGCCGGCCCGCCTTGGTGGCGTCGGCCGCGAGATGCTGCGTGCGCCAGGCCAGGGAGGGCCGCCCGTTGGTGTCGACGCTCGCGAGCAGCACGCCGCCCAGGAGCGAGAGGTTCTTCAGCAGCCCGCTCCGGCGCGCCTCGCGGCCCGCCGGGGTGCTGATGTCGGCGCTGCGCCACTCGACGAAGGTGTTCAGTGCGCTCGTGATCGCGAGCACGGAGGCGGACAGCCGCGGCGCCTTGCCCAGCGCGAAGAGGATGCCGGCGCCGAGCTGGCTGGCGCCGACGGCCCGGGCGAGGACCTTCTCGTCCACCTGGATCGGGAGGGCATCGGCCGCCTGGCGCAGCACGGGCGAGAGCTGCTCGGCCGTGTCATCCGCGTTCTTCAGCTTTCCCGCGCCGGCGACGATGAATGACGAGCCGAGAAGCGGTCGGGCGAGGAATCGGACTGCGGACATCGGGCCTCCTGAGGCTGGGTTCGGGCGTGTTCCGACGCGACCCAGTCTGGCATCTTTGGGGAATATTTTCCTTCTCCCGCCGCGTTCTCCCTCGTGTCCGGCGGGCAGAGCGCCTCGCAGCGGCCCCGCGGGCCTGCGTCAGCGGTACCCCGGGCACGGTGAACGCGGCGCCAGCAGGCGCCGCCGGATGGAAGGAGCCGAGTGCTGGTCCTCGAACGCCCTGATGTACGCACAGCAGTCCGTGCGGCACCGACAGTAGACTGGGCGGCAATGAGCGCCGCCGAGTCCCACGAGCCAGAGCCCCCGTCCACGGTCAGGGTGGCGAGTCGGGCGCACGCGCCGACGTCGCAGCCGAGACCGACGACCAGCGCCGCGAGCGCTTCGAACGCGACGCGATGCAGTACGTCGACCAGCTCTACTCGGCCGCGATGCGCATGGCGCGCAACCCCGCCGATGCGGAGGACCTCGTGCAGGAGGCCTACGCGAAGGCGTTCGCCGCCTTCCACCAGTACAAGCCGGGCACCAACCTGAAGGCCTGGCTGTACAGGATCCTCACGAACACGTACATCAACCTGTACCGGAAGCGGCAGCGCGAGCCCCAGCAGGCGCAGACGGACAGCGTCGAGGACTGGCAGCTCGCGCGCGCCGAGTCCCACACCTCGACGGGGCTCCGCTCGGCCGAGGCCGAGGCCCTCGATCACCTGCCGGACTCCGACGTCAAGGAGGCCCTGCAGTCCATCCCGGAGGAGTTCCGCCTTGCGGTCTACTTCGCGGACGTGGAGGGCTTCGCGTACAAGGAGATCTCGGACATCATGAACACCCCCATCGGCACGGTCATGAGCCGCCTGCACCGCGGCCGCAAGATGCTCCGGGACCGTCTCGCGGACTACGCCGCCGAGCGCGGGTTCGCCGGTGCCCGGGCCGTGGCGGCATCCCAGGAGAAGGAACAATGAGCGATTGCCAGGGCCTGGGCGACTGTGACGACAGCCGCCTCCACCGGCTGTACGAGTACCTCGACGGAGCGCTCCCGGCGCACGAGGTCGCCGAGATCCGCGACCATCTCGAGTCCTGCCCCGAGTGCCTCGAGGAGCATGACCTCGAGTGCATGATCCGGTCGGCCATGAAGCGCAGCTGCCACGAGCAGGCGCCGGCCGCCCTCAAGGACTCGATCCTGAACAAGATCCACTCCTCGCGGGCGGAGGCCTGACCCCGGACGCCGCGCCGGGCGAGGACTCCTGAGCCCCCGATCAGCTGCAGACGGAGGATGCCCCGGACCAATGGTCCGGGGCATCCTCCGTATCCGCGTCGCGGACCGCAGCTGCGCTCAGGTGTTGGGGCGCTTGCCGTGGTTCGCGCCTCCGCGCTTGCGGTCACGGCGCTTGCGTGCACGCTTGCTCATGGGCTGGCCTCCTTCTTTCGACAACAGGGGTTGGCGCCGTCGCCGGCACCGGTGGCCCAGAAGGCCGTCGTCCAGTCTAGCGGATGGAGGTCCCCGGTGCCGCGCGGAGCGGGGGCCGCGTCGTCACGGGCGTCCCACCGGGCGTCCTACTGGGGCTGCGGCAGCCGCAGCCAGGGGAACCAGCCGCGGTGGAGCACGAGCCAGGCGATGAGGCCGTAGCCGGCCTGCCCGGGCGCGCCGGCGTTGCCGGCCAGGTCGGTGCGCCACTGCTCATGGTTCAGCAGCGGCGAGAAGGTGTCGACGTAGTAGTAGTTGCGCCGCGTCGTGACGTCGGCGAAGGCCGTGTTCAGCTCTGCGAGGCGGCGGTTCTGGGCGGGGTCCAGGGTGGGAGGCGGGCCCACCACGAAGACTTCGGCGCTGTTCTGCTGGGCCGTGTCGAGGATGTTCGCGACGTTGAGGCGGCTGCGGGCGGGAGAGACGCCGAAGGCGATGTCCCGTCCCGAGAGCCCGATCACGAGGCGGTTCTCGTAGCCGGCGGCGAACCGCCTCATGGTCTCGCCCTCCCAGCGGGCCGCGAGGCCCTCGGTGCCCTCCTCGGGCGCGGCGAGCACGTACGACTCGAGGACCACCTCCTCGCGGGGCGTCCGCGCGAGCACCCGGCCGAACCAGCCCAGCGCCCGCGGGTCTCCGTTGCCGGCCAGGAGCTCGTCCCCGACCGCGGCGATCCGAAGCTTCCTCTCGTGGGCCATCCACACTCCCATCTCACGTCGGGGACCGACCGGCCCCTGTCCTCGGCTTCCGAGTCTAGCCGCCGCCGAGGAGCCACCTCCGCTGTGCCGAGGGGTCGGCTCCGCCGTGTTGGACTCTGTTCTCCTGGTGAGGTGACCCCAAGGCGCGCTGGCACCGACGACGGCGGCGGCCGGCTCCCGCTGGGGGAGCCGGCCGCCGCCGTCGTCGCCTTCGCTCAGGGCTCAGCTCAGCGCGCGAACACCTCGCGGACGAGGACGTCGCCCTCGGCCGAGTGGCGCTTCATCGAGCCCGCGCTCGTCGCGGCCGAGGCGGCACGCGAGACGAGCCGCAGCTCGCGCCGGAGCGACGGGATGAGGCGCACGGCCATGTACATCCACGGGCCCTGGTTGGCCGGCTCGTCCTGAGCCCAGATCAGCTCGGCGTTCGGGTACTTCTCGAGCTCCGCCTTGATCTCCTCCTCGGGCAGCGGGTAGAGCTGCTCGACCCGGATGATCGCCGTCCGCGTGTCCTTCGCCTTGGTGCGGGCGGCCAGCAGGTCGTAGTACAGGCGTCCGGAGACGAGGACCACGCGGTCCACGGCGCTCGCGTCCAGCTGCTCGTGCTCGCCGAGGACGGGACGGAACGTGCCCGAGGTGAAGTCCTCGACGGTCGAGGCCGCGGCCTTCAGGCGAAGCAGCTGCTTCGGCGTGAAGACGATGAGCGGCTTGCGCGGGCGGCTGTACGCCTGGCGGCGCAGCAGGTGGAAGTGCGACGCCGGCGTGCTGGGCTGGGCGACGATCATGTTCTGCTCGGCGCACAGCTGCAGGAAGCGCTCGATGCGCGCAGAGGAGTGGTCCGGGCCCTGGCCCTCGTAGCCGTGGGGCAGGAGCATGACGAGCGAGCTGCGCTGGCCCCACTTCTGCTCGGCCGAGGAGATGAACTCGTCGATGATCGTCTGGGCGCCGTTGACGAAGTCGCCGAACTGGGCCTCCCAGGCCACGAGCGTGTCCGGGCGCTCCACCGAGTACCCGTACTCGAAGCCGAGGGCCGCGTACTCCGACAGGGAGGAGTCGTAGATCGCGAGCTTGGCCTGGTCCTCGGACAGGTGAGCCAGGGGAGTCCACTCGTCGCCGTTGCTGCGGTCGTGGAACACCGCGTGGCGCTGCACGAACGTGCCGCGGCGGGAGTCCTGCCCGGCGAGCCGGACGGGGACGCCCTCGGCGATGAGCGAGCCGAACGCCGCGATCTCGCCGAAGCCCCAGTCGATGCCGCCCTCGCGGGACATCTGCTCGCGCCGCTCGAGGAGCTGCTTGAGCTTGGGGTGGACGGCGAAGTCTTCGGGAATCGCGACGTGGGCCTGGCCGATCCGCGCCAGCGTCTCCGCGCTGATCGCGGTCGAGCGCTGCGAGGCGCCCGCGGCGTCGTCCTCCTGCTGGGCGAGGGGACGCTCGAGGTCCGAGACGGCCTTCGCGTCGCCCGTGACGATCGGGATCGGCGAGGTCTGGGCCGCGTGGGTCTCGGCGAAGACGCGCTCGAGGCGCTCCTGGTAGTCGCGCAGGAGCTGCTCCGCCTCTTCCTGCGTGATGTCCCCACGGCCGATCAGGCTCTCGGTGTAGAGCTTGCGGACCGAGCGCTTCGCCTCGATGAGGTTGTACATCATCGGCTGGGTCATCGAGGGGTCGTCGCCCTCGTTGTGGCCGCGGCGGCGGTAGCACACGAGGTCGATGACGACGTCCTTGTGGAACCGCTGCCGGAACCGGTAGGCCATCTGCGCCACGCGGACCACGGCCTCGGGGTCGTCGCCGTTGACGTGGAACACCGGCGCCTGGACCATCTTCGCCACGTCGGTGGAGTACACCGACGAGCGGGAGGCCGAGGGCGAGGTCGTGAAGCCGACCTGGTTGTTGACCACGATGTGGATCGTGCCGCCCGTGCGGTAGCCGCGCAGCTGGGAGAGGTTCAGCGTCTCCGCCACGACGCCCTGGCCGGCGAACGCGGCGTCGCCGTGGACCAGGATCGGCAGCACCGGGAACGCCTCGCCCCGGTCGAGGCGGTCCTGCTTGGCGCGGACGATGCCCTCGAGGACGGGGTCGACAGCCTCGAGGTGCGAGGGGTTGGCGGCGAGGTAGACCTTGGTCTGCTTGCCGTTCTCCGCGGTGAACGTCCCCTCGGTGCCGAGGTGGTACTTCACGTCGCCGGAGCCCTGGACGCTCTTGGGGTCCTGGGTGCCCTCGAACTCGCGGAACACCTGGGCGTAGGTCTTGCCGGCGATGTTCGTCAGGACGTTGAGGCGGCCGCGGTGGGCCATGCCGATCGCGACCTCGTCGAGGCCGTCCTCCGCCGCCTCGGACAGCGTCGCGTCGAGCAGCGGGATGAGGGACTCGCCGCCCTCGAGGGAGAAGCGCTTCTGGCCGACGAACTTGGTCTGCAGGAACGTCTCGAAGGCCTCGGCCGCGTTGAGCCGGGACACGATGCGCAGCTGCTCCTCGCGGCTGGGCTTCTTGTACGGGTGCTCGAGCTCGTCCTGGAACCACTTGCGCTCGGCGGGCTCCTGCAGGTGCATGTACTCGATGCCCGTGGTGCGGCAGTACGCGTCGCGGAGCACGCCGAGGATGTCGCGGAACTTCATCTTCGGCTTGCCGCCGAAACCGCCGGTGGGCCACTCGCGGTCGAGGTCCCACAGCGTCAGGCCGTAGGTCAGCACGTCGAGGTCCGGGTGCCGGCGCTGGACGTACTCGAGCGGGTTGGTGTCCGCCATGAGGTGCCCGCGCACGCGGAAGGCGTGGATGAGCTGCTGGATGCGCGCCACCTTGTTGATGGCGTCCTCGGGGTTGACCTGGAGGTCGGGGCTCCAGCGCACCGGCTCGTAGGGGATGCGCAGCGACTCGAAGATCTCGTCGTAGAAGCCCTGCTCGCCCAGCAGGAGCTGGTGCACGATCCGGAGGAACTCGCCCGAGCCGGCGCCCTGGATGACGCGGTGGTCGTAGGTGGAGGTCAGCGTGATGATCTTGCCGACGGCCTGGAGCGCGAGGATCTTCTCCGAGGCGCCCTGGAACTCGGCCGGGTACTCGAGCGCGCCGACGCCGATGATCGCCGCCTGGCCCTTGGAGAGGCGCGGAACCGAGTGGACCGTGCCGATGCCGCCCGGGTTGGTCAGCGAGACGGTCGTGCCGGCGTAGTCGTCGGCCGTGAGCTTGCCGTCGCGGGCCCGCTTGATGAGGTCCTCGTAGGTGTGCCAGAAGTCCGAGAAGTTGAGGGTCTCGGCCTTCTTGATGTTCGGCACCACGAGCAGGCGGCTGCCGTCCGGCTTGGGCAGGTCGATCGCGATCCCGAAGTTCACGTGCGCGTGCTGGATCGCGACCGGCTTGCCGTCCACCACGTCGTAGGAGACGTTCATCGACGGCATGAGCTTGAGCGCGCGGATCACGGCGTAGCCGATGAGGTGCGTGAAGGAGACCTTGCCGCCGCGCACCCGCGTGAGGTGGTTGTTGATGACGACGCGCTGGTCCATCAGGAGCTTCGCGGGCACCGCGCGCACGGTCGTCGCCGTGGGGACCTCGAGGCTCTGGACCATGTTCGTCGCGATGGCCTTGGCGGGGCCGCGCAGCGTCGAGACGACGTCCTCCTCGATCGTCTCGTCCTTGGCCGTCTTGGGCAGCTGGGCGGGGATCAGGCCGGTCGTGGAGGGACGGGCACCGTCGCGCACGACGGCGGCGGCGCCCTTCTTCGGGGCCGCCTCCGGCTGCTTCGGGGCCGGTGCAGCACCCTGCTTCGGCGCCGCCGGCGCGGGCTGGGCTGCCGGGGCCGGAGACGGGGCCGCCGGGGCTGCGGGCTGGGCCGCCGGGGGCTGGGCAGGCGCCGCGGGAGCCTTGACGGCCGGAATCTGCCGGGTCAGCGTGTCAACGGCCGGCCCCTTCGCCGTGCCGTTGGACGTGTGGCCGCTGTCCGAGTCGAAGGACTCGAACAGCGGCCACCACTTGGCGTCCACGGAGTTCTTGTTCTGCTGGTACTGCTCGTAGAGCTCGTCCACAAGCCACTCGTTGCCGCCGAATTCCTCGGGCAGGCGGTGGGTTGGCAGTTCTGGCACTGGAGATACGCCTCTTCCATCGATACTTAGGCCCGCGTGTCAGCGGCTCCGCGCCTCGGCCCCGTACCGCACGCCCGCGTGCTCCACCGGGCGCTATTCGGGGGCTGGCCGTATCCGCCGACCGCCGTGGGCGCCGTCAGGAGCCCACACTCAAGGGTCCAGTCTAGTAAAGACCGGAGCGAATCGGGCGATTGTGAGTCCGCCGTCACACCCGGGTCGCACCGACCTCGGGTCCGTGGGGCGCTGATAGGCTGGAACCACTATGGACGGCACCTCTAGATGCCGGCCTGGCCGCGGGGGCCCGACCGGCGCCCGCCGCCACAGGGCCGGCATGCACCGTGTACTTGCCCACCTGGTCCCCGCGCGAGCGGCCATGTCATGGCGCGAGGAGCTCGAGCACTGACGTGGAATGGCTCCTGCTGGCCGCCGGCCTGCTCCTCATCCTCGGCACGGGATTCTTCGTGGCCGTCGAATTCTCCCTGGTGGCGCTCGACCGTGCCACCGTCCAGCGCAGTGCCGACGCCGGCGAGCCCGGCGCAGAGGCCCTCCTGCGCTGCCTCACGACCCTCTCCACCCAGCTCTCCAGCTGCCAGCTCGGCATCACGCTGACCACGCTCCTGACGGGCTATGTGATGGAGCCGTCGGTGGGCAGGCTCCTCGAGGAGCCGCTGCGCGCGCTCGGGGTGCCGGGGGCCACCGCGGTCTCCCTCACCGTCGCGATGGTCTTCGCGACCCTGCTGTCGATGCTGATCGGCGAACTCGTGCCCAAGAACCTCGCGATCGCCCGGGCGCTCGTGGTGGGGCGCGCCGTCGCCCGCCCCCAGCTCGTCTTCACCGCGGCCTTCAAGCCGGCGGTGGTCCTCTTCAACGGCTTCGCCAACCGGGTGCTCGGGCTCATGGGCATCGAGGCCAAGGAGGAGATCTCGGGTGCACGTTCGCCTGCCGAGCTCTCCTCCCTGGTGCGGCGCTCTGCCGAGCTCGGCACACTCGATGCGGGCACGGCACGGTTCGTCTCCCGGACGCTGCGCTTCTCCGAGCGGACGGCGGCGGACGTCATGACCCCCCGCATTCGCGTCACGACCATCGACGCCGACGAGCCGGTGGACGCCATCGTGGAGGCCGCCCGGGCGACGGGGCACTCCCGGTTCCCGGTGATCGGCGACTCGCCCGATGACGTGCGCGGCGTCGTCCACGTGAAGAAGGCCGTCGCGGTGCCGGCCCGGAAGCGGCGCGGGGTCCCGGCGGCCGCCATCATGACAGACATCCTCCAGGTGCCCGAGACGATCCACCTCGATGCCCTCATCTCGCAGCTGCGGGACGGGAACCTCCAGCTCGCCGCCGTGCTCGACGAGTACGGCGGCACCGCGGGGATCGTCACGCTCGAGGACCTCGTGGAGGAGATCGTGGGCGAGGTCGCCGACGAGCACGACCGCCGTGCCCCAGGGGTCCTGCAGAGCTCCGCGGGCGACTGGTACTTCCCCGGCCTCATGCGGCCGGACGAGGTCTCGGAACAGGTGCCCGGCCTCCGGGTCGTGGACAGCCCCGCCTATGAGACGGTCGGAGGCTACGTCATGAGCGCCCTGGGCCGCGTCGCGCAGACCGGCGACTCCCTCGAGGTCGGCGGCGGGACGCTCACGGTGGTGCGCATGGACGGCCGGAGGGTCGACCGCCTCCGGTTCACCCCGCCGCCGCCCGAGCCCGGCGGCGCCGAGGCCGCCGGCCCCCGGAACGCCTCTGGCCGCGGATCGGGGAGGGCCGCCTGATGGGGGACTGGGCCGGGATCCTCTGGCTGGCGGCCCTGCTGCTCGGCAATGCCTTCTTCGTCGCGAGCGAGTTCGCGATCATGAGCGCGCGGCGCAGCCAGATCGAGCCGCTCGCCGAGGCGGGGTCCGGGCGGGCGAGGACCACGCTCCACGCGATGGAGAACGTCTCGCTCATGCTCGCCGCCGCCCAGCTGGGCATCACCGTGTGCTCGCTGCTGATCCTCCAAGTCGCCGAACCCGCCATCCACCACCTCATCGGCGATCCGCTGCACTCGCTCGGCCTGCCGGTCGAGCTCGCGGACACCGTGGGATTCGCGGTGGCGCTCGCCGCGGTGACCTTCCTGCACGTCACGATCGGCGAGATGGTGCCGAAGAACATCTCCGTCTCCACGGCGGACCGCGCGGCGGTGCTCCTCGCCCCGGTCCTGCTGAGCATGGCCCGGCTCGTGCGGCCGGTGATCTTCTTCCTCAACGGCAGCGCCAACGCTGTCCTCCACCTGCTGCGGGTCGAGCCGAAGGACGAGGTGACCTCGAGCTTCACCCTCGAGGAGGTCGCCTCGATCGTCGAGGAGTCGACCCGCAGCGGGCTGCTCGACGACGAGTCGGGCCTGCTCTCTGGGGCGCTCGAGTTCTCCGACCAGACCGCGGAGTCGATCATGGTGCCCGTCGGCGACCTCGTCTCGCTCCCGACCAGCGCCACGCCGGCAGACTTCGAGAAGGCCGTCTCCCACACGGGCTTCTCCCGCTTCCCCATGGTCGACGACGACGGCGAGCTCGTAGGCTATCTCCACCTCAAGGACGTCCTCGCTATCGGTCCGGAGGGGCGGGGGAAGCCGATCGGGGAGAGCCGCGTGCGCTCGCTGGCGAACCTCGGGCTCGACGACGAGATCGAGGACGCCCTCTCGGGGATGCAGAAGTCCGGCTTCCATCTGGCCCGGGTGATCGGCCCCGAGGGGGCGACCCGCGGGGTGCTGTTCCTCGAGGACGTCATCGAGAAGCTGGTGGGCGAGATCCGCGATGTGACGCAGAGCCAGGCCTTCCGCCGCCAGAAGGGCCTCGAGCGGGGCCGGTGAGGCGAGGGCCCGCGCGGCCAGAGGTGGATGGTTCGCAAGAGCCAGATGTGAATTGTTCGCAAGAGGCGGTACAGTGATCCTATTGCGACCGATTCTCACCTTTTGTCCGCCGACCCGCAGAACTGAGGCATCCTTGCGCTCGACCCTCTCCGCCCCCGCCTGGGCGCGCACCGCCGCCCGGGGCGCCGTCGCCGTGGCGGCTGTGGCCGCCCTGGCCGCCTGCTCGCCGGGCGGCCAGGGCTCACCGGCGTCGCCGGGACAGGGCGGGACCGTGCGCGTCGTCGCCTCGACCAACGTCTACGGTGACCTCGCCCGGGCCGTGGGCGGGGACCGGGTCACGGTCACCTCGATCGTCTCCGCCACGAGCCAGGACCCGCACTCCTACGAGGCGACGACGCACGACCGGCTCGCGGTGTCCAAGGCCAGCCTCGTGATCGAGAACGGCGGCGGCTACGACCCGTACATGGATCCGCTCGTGCGGGAGGCCGACCTCGGGCCGGACAGCGTGATCACGGCGGTGGAGACCGCCGGACTCGCGGCCGGCGCGTCCGCCGGCCGCCCGGCGTTCAACGAGCATGTCTGGTACGACGTCAGCGCCATGAAGAAGGTCACCGACGCCATCGCCGCGCGGCTCGGCGCCCTGGACCCCGCCGGCAGGGACGCGTACGCGGGCCGGGCCCGGGACGTCGATGGCCGCCTGTCCGGCCTCGAGTCCACCCTTGCGGCGCTCAAGTCCTCGGCGGCAGGGAAGTCGGCCGTCATGACCGAGGCGGTGCCGCTCTACCTCCTCCAGGCAGCCGGGCTCCGGGACGCCACCCCCACGGCCTACTCGTCCGCCGTCGAGGAGGAGCAGGATGTGCCGCCCGCGGCGCTCAGGGCGACCCTTGACCTCGTCTCCTCGCGATCGGTCGCCCTCCTGGCCTACAACCCGCAGACCGAGAGCCCGCAGACCCAGCAGCTGCGGGCGGCCGCCGAGGCGGCGAAGGTGCCCGTGGTCGACTTCACCGAGACGGTCCCCGAGGGCGAGGACTACCTCGGCTGGATGAGCCAGAACGTGGCCGCGCTGAAGAAGGCCCTCGCATGAGGCCCGGAGGCCGCGCCGCGCAGGCCGCTGAGCCCGCTGTGCGGCTCCGCTCCGCGGCACTGGCGTTCGGCGCCCGGACCCTCTGGTCCGGCCTCGACCTCGACATCCGCCCGGGCGAGTTCTTCGCCGTGCTCGGACCCAACGGAAGCGGCAAGACCTCCTTCCTCAAGGCGCTGCTCGGCGTCGTCCCCCTCAGCGAGGGGACGGCGGAGGTGGCGGGCCGCGCTCCCGGCCGCGCGGGGGAGGAGATCGGCTACATCCCGCAGCAGAAGTCCTTCGCCCCCGACACGCCCCTGCGCGCCCGGGACCTCGTCGCGCTCGGCGTCGACGGGCACCGGTGGGGCGTGCGCCTGCACCGGCGGGCGGTCGACGCCCGCGTCGAGGACCTCCTGGCGAGAGTGGGCGCCTCCGACTACGCCAAGGTGCCCGTGGGCCAGCTCTCGGGCGGGGAGCAGCAGCGCCTCCGTGTCGCCCAGGCCATCGCCGGCCACCCGAAGGTCCTGCTGTGCGACGAGCCCCTGCTCTCGCTCGACCTGGGCCACCAGCAGGCCGTCAGCGGGCTCATCGACCGCCAGCGGCGCGAGGAGGGGAGCGCGGTCGTCTTCGTCACCCACGAGATCAACCCGATCCTCGACTACGTCGACAGGGTCCTCTACCTGGCCGACGGCCGCTTCCGGGTCGGCACGCCCGAGGAGGTCATGACCACGTCCGTGCTCTCCGAGCTGTACGGCTCGCCCGTCGAGGTCTCCCAGGTCCACGGCCGGATCGTCGTCGTCGGCCTCCCGGACGCCACGACGCACGCCCACCGCGGCGCGCACCACCACGAGGAGGACACGCCGTGAACTTCGACGACTTCTGGGGCACCGTCTTCTCGTTCCAGGACTACGGGGAGATCCTCGCGCTCGTGCAGAACTCCGTGTGGGCGGGGGCCGTCCTCGGCCTCCTCGGCGGCGTCGTGGGCACCTTCGTCATGAAGCGGGACCTCGCCTTCGCGGTCCACGGGATCTCGGAGCTCTCCTTCGCCGGGGCCGCCTTCGCCCTCCTCGTTGGCGGCGACATCGTCACCGGCTCGCTCGTCGGCTCGGTCGCCGCGGCCCTCCTGATCGGCCTCATGGGCGGGCGGGCGCGCGAGAAGAACTCGGTGATCGGCGTCCTCATGCCGTTCGGGCTGGGGCTCGGCATCCTGTTTCTCGCGCTCTACCAGGGCCGGGCGGCGAACAAGTTCGGCCTGCTCACCGGGCAGATCGTCGCGGTCAACACGGTCCAGCTCCAGGTCCTCGCCGTCACCGCCGCGGCGGTCATCGCCGTCCTGCTGGCCGTGTGGCGGCCGCTGACGTTCGCGAGCGTCGACCCGGAGATGGCCCACGCCCGGGGCGTCCCGGTCCGCGCGCTCTCGATCCTGTTCATGGTGGTGCTCGGGGTGAGCGTGGCCCTGTCGCTGCAGGTGGTGGGGGCCCTGCTGGTCCTCGCGCTGCTCATCACGCCGGCCGCCGCCGCCCTGAAGGTGACCTCCGCCCCGCGCCTCGTGCTCCTGCTCAGCGTGCTCTTCGCGACGGCCGCCACGGTGGGCGGGATCATGCTCGCGCTCGGGGGGCGGCTGCCGATCAGCCCCTACATCACGACGCTCTCGTTCCTCATTTACGCGGTGTGCGCGGCCCTCGGCTGGATCCGGCGCCGCCGCGGCGCGAACGGGCGTGTGCTCGGGTCCGGCCCGGCGGGCGGCGGGCGGCGCATGACGTCGGCCGCCGCCTGAGGCGGGACCCTCGCCGGGGGAGCGCTCAGGCTGCCGGGGACCCGCCGTCCGGGTCCGCGGCGCGTGCGCCGCGGGCCGTGCACTCCGGGCAGAGGCCGAAGATCTCGACGGTGTGCTCGACGGCCGTGTAGCCGTGGTCGCGGGCCACCCGGCTGGCCCAGGTCTCCACCGCGGGCGCCTCGATGTCCACCGCCTTGCCGCACCGGCGGCACACGAGATGATGGTGGTGGCCGGTGGCCTCGCAGCGGCGGTACACGGCCTCGCCGTCGTCGCTGCGCAGCACGTCCACGAGCCCGTCCTCCGCCATGGACTGCAGGATGCGGTACGTCGTCGCGAGCGAGACGGACGCCCCCTCGCCCTGGAGGAGACGGTGCAGCTCCTGGGTGCTCACGAAGTCCTCGAGGCTGTCCAGGGCTGCCGAGACAGCGACCCGCTGCTTCGTCACGCGCTGCTCGCGCGGCTTCTCGGCCAACGACTCCTCCTGCACTGCCTATCGGGTCTTCTAGCCTAGCAAGAGGCGGTCCTAGACTGGCGCCATGCGCCTGACCAAGTTCACGCACGCCTGCGTCCGCCTCGAGAAGCCTGCCGACACCGGAACGGGCCACCGCGTCCTGACGATCGACCCGGGCAACTTCTCGGAAGTCGAGCAGGCCCTGGACGGCGCCGAGGCGTTCCTCGTCACGCACGAGCACGCCGACCACATCGACCTCCCGCGCGCCGCCGCCGTCCTCGAGGCCAGCCCGCGGCTCGAGGCCTGGGCACCCCCCTCAGTGGCCGTCGCGCTCAAGGAGGCCGCGCCGTCGGCCGCCGATCGCATCCACACCGCCGAGACGGACAGCGAGTTCGACGCCGCAGGATTCCGGGTCCGCACGTTCGGGAGCCAGCACGCGCTGATCCACCCGAGCGTCGCGATGGTCGCGAACATCGGCTACCTCGTCGACGGCGAGGTGTTCCACCCCGGCGACTCGTTCACCGTTCCGCCCGGGGCCGAGGTGCCGACCCTGCTCGTGCCGATCCACGCGCCCTGGAGCAAGGTCGGCGAGGTCCTCGACTTCATCATCGCGGTCGGGGCCCGGCGCGCCTACCCGATCCACAATGCCCTCCTCAACGACTGGGGCACGGGGATCGTCGAGAAGCACGCCCAGCGCATCGGGGACCTCTACGGCACCCGCTACGAGCACCTCGAACCCGGCCAGACGGTGGACCTCTGAGGCCTCACCCGTCCCAGCGCCCCGTCGCGAAGAACCGCTCGAGCACCTGCGCGTGCGGCGCGGGGTCCAGCCCCTGCTCGGCGAGCCAGCCCTCGTCGCCGTAGGATCCGCGGTAGCGCGAGCCGGCGTCGCACATGAGGGTGACGATGCTGCCCCGCTCCCCGGCGGCCGCCATCTGCGACACCAGCTGCCAGACGCCCCACAGGCTGGTGCCCGTCGACGGGCCCGCGTCGAAGCCGAAGCGCGCGGTGAGGTCGCGCATCGCGGCGACCGAGGCGGCGTCGGGCACGCGGAACATGCGGTCCACGATCCTGGGATTGAAGCTCGGCTCGAGCCGCGGCCGGCCGATGCCCTCGATCCGCGACGCGCCGCCCTTGGCGGGGGCGCCCGAGACCCAGCTCGGGTAGAACGCCGAGTTCTCGGGGTCGACGACGGCGAGCTGGGTCGCGAGCCGCCGGTACCGCACGAAGCGCCCGATCGTGGTGCTCGTGCCCCCGGTCCCGGCGCCGACCACGATCCAGCGGGGCACCGGGTGCGGCTCGAGCCTGAGCTGGTCGAAGATCGTCTCGGCGATGTTGTTGTTCCCGCGCCAGTCCGTGGCGCGCTCGGCGAACGTGAACTGGTCCAGGTAGTGCCCCCCGCAGGACTCGGCGTGGCGTGCCGCCTCGCCGTACACCTGCGAGGCCGAGTCGACGAAGTGGCACGAGCCGCCGTACTGCTCGATCAGGGCGATCTTCTCCCGGCTCGTCCCGCGGGTCATCACGGCGGTGAAGGGGACCCCGATGAGCCGTGCGAAGTAGGCCTCGGAGACGGCCGTGCTGCCGCTGGAGGCCTCGACGACGCGGGTTCCCTCGCTGATCCAGCCGTTGACCAGGGCGAAGAGGAAGAGGGACCGGGCGAGCCGGTGCTTGAGGCTGCCGGTCCGGTGCGTTGACTCGTCCTTCAGGTACACGTCGACGCCCCACTCCTCGGGGAGGGGAACGCGGTGCAGATGGGTGTCGGCGCTGCGGCGGGCGTCCGACTCGAGGCGGCGGATGGCCTCGTCCGCCCAGGCCCGGGCCCCGACGCCGGGCCGCGGGGCGGCGCCAGTGGTGCGTGCGTCCATCCGGACAGCGTACGCGGCGCTAGGGTGTGGCCATGAACGGTGAACAGGTCCTCATCACGGCGGCGGAGCTCGCCGAGCGCCTCGCCCGCGGCGAGCGCCCCGTACTGCTCGACGTCCGCTGGTCCCTCGGCGGCCCGAATGGACGCCAGGAGTACGCGGCCGGACACCTTCCCGGCGCCGTGTTCGCCGACCTCGAGAACGAGCTCGCGGTGCCGGTCGCCCCCGGCAGCGCCGAAGAGGCCGCGGGCGGGCGGCACCCGCTCCCGTCCCGGGCCGCGTTCGAGGAGGCCGCGCGCTCCTGGGGCATCGACGACGGCGACGCCGTGGTCGTCTACGACGCGACCTCCGGGCAGGCCGCGGCCCGGGCCTGGTGGATGCTCCGCGACGCGGGCCTGGAGTCGGTCCGCGTCCTCGACGGAGGACTGGGCGCCTGGACCGCGGCGGGGCTGCCCCTCGAGCAGGGCGCCGGTGTTCCCGAGCGCGGGAACGTCACCCTGGGGGAGGGCCGGCTGCCCCGCATCGGCGCGGACGAGGCAGCCGCGTTCGCGCAGCCGCGGCCCGGCGCCCCGGCCGGAGGCGTGCTGCTGGACGCCCGGGCCGCCGAGCGGTACCGCGGCGAGGTGGAGCCCGTGGACCCGCGCGCCGGCCACATCCCCGGCGCCCTCAGCGCACCCACCGCCGATAACCTGGCCGCGGACGGGACCTTCCTCCCCCCGGCCGCACTGCGGGAGCGCTTCGCCGCGCTCGGCGCGGACGGCCGCCGCCCGGTCGCCGTCTACTGCGGGTCCGGCGTCACGGCGGCCCACGACATCCTCGCCCTTGCCGTCGCCGGCATCGACGCCGCACTGTACCCGGGCTCGTTCTCGCAGTGGTCCCGCGACCCCTCCCGCCCCGTCGCCGTGGGCGCCGAGCCCTCCGCGGCCGGCGCGGGCCGGGCCGGCGGCCCCGAGAACAGCCCGGGCGCGTGAGCGGCCGGCATGCGATAGCGTCGGTGGCATGACCCCCGGACGCCCCGTCATGCCCAGCGCGGACACCATCCGCGAGAACCTGCTCGAGGAGCGCCCGGGCCGCGGCACCCCGTCAGGGGACGGCTCCGAGGTGCGCGCGTACGGTGCCACCTCGGCCTCGAGCGGCCTCGTGCCCCTGACCCTCACGCGGCGGGAGCCGCAGGCGGACGACGTCGAGATCGACATCGAGTTCTGCGGCCTGTGCCATTCCGACGTGCACGCGACGCGCGGCGAGTGGGGGGAGAGGCCCTGGCCGCTGGTCCCGGGCCACGAGATCGTGGGACGAGTGCGCCGCACCGGGTCCGCCGTGCGCGGGTTCGCCGTCGGGGACCACGTGGGCGTCGGGTGCATGGTCGACTCGTGCCGGGAGTGCGCGCGCTGCCGGGCAGGGCTCGAGCAGTACTGCGAACGCGGCATGGTCGCCACCTACGGCGCCCCGGACCCCCGCCACGGCGGGGAGGTCACGCAGGGCGGCTACTCGGAGAGGATCGTGGTCGATGCGGCGTACGTGCTGCGGATCCCGGCGGCCCTCGACCCGGCCGCGGCCGCCCCGATCCTGTGCGCGGGCATCACGACCTACTCGCCGCTGCGCCGCTTCGGCGTGGGCCCCGGGCGCCGGGTGGGCGTCGTGGGGCTCGGCGGACTCGGGCACATGGCCGTCAAGCTCGCCGCCGCGATGGGGGCAGAGGTCACCGTCTTCACGCGCACGGACGCGAAGGTGGCCGATGCCGCCCAGCTCGGCGCCCACCGGGTCGTGGTGACCACCGACACGGCCCAGCTCGAGGCAGCGGCGGGCACGCTCGACGTCGTGCTCGACACCGTCGCCGCGCCGCACGATCCGAACGACTACCTCTCGGTGCTGCGCTTCGACGGTGCCCTCGTGGCCCTCAGCCTGCCCTCCGGCGACATGCCGCCGGTGCGTGCCGGGGCCCTCATCCGTCGGCGCCTGACCTACACCGGCTCGCTCATCGGCGGCATCGCCGAGACGCAGGAGGTCTTGGACTTCTGCGCCGAGCACGGGGTGGCCCCGCAGATCGAGGTGGTCACGGCGGAATCGCTGAACGAGGCCTACGACCGCATGGTCGCCTCCGACGTCAAATACCGGTTCGTCCTCGATGCCGCGAGCCTGCGCGGCGCGGGGGCCCCATCGAGGAGAGAGCAATGAGCACGCTGTTCACCCGCATCATCGAGGGCGAGCTGCCCGGCCGCTTCGTGTGGAAGGACGCCGACGTCGTCGCCTTCCTGAGCATCGGTCCCCTCGCCGAGGGCCACACGCTGGTGGTGCCCCGCGAGGAGGTGGACCGGTGGACCGACGCCTCGCCGGAGCTCATGACGAAGCTCACGCTCGTGGCCCAGACGATCGGGCAGGCGCAGATGGAGGCCTTCGGCGCGCCCCGCGCGGGGATGATCATCGCCGGCTTCGAGATCGACCACCTGCACCTGCACGTCTGGCCCTCCCGCAGCGAGGCCGAGTATGACTTCAAGCGCGCGCAGCAGAACCCGGACCCGGCCGTCCTGGACTCCGCCGCGGAGCGGATCCGCGAGGCGCTGCGCGCCGCCGGGCACGGCGAGCACGTCCCGGCCGCCTGACCCTAGGCGGGGGCGAGGGCCGCGTTGAGCGCCTGCCGCACCCGCTTCTCGGAGACCTTCCCGGCGGTGCCTAGCTCGACGGCGAACAGGCTCACCCGCAGTTCCTCGATCATCCACCGCACCGCGGCGAGCTTGGCCTCGTTGCGGCCGGTCGGCGCGAGGGCCGCCACGGCGTCGTCGTAGTCGTCCTCGAGCGCCTGGACGGCGGCCATGGCGACCGCGTCGCGCTGGACGTTGGTGGGGAGCTTCTCGAGCCGGCGCTCGACCGCCCGGAGGTAGCGGGGGAGGTGCTCGAGCTGGGCGTAGCCGGTCCTCGCGACGAAGCCCGAGTAGACGAGCTGCTCGAGCTGCGCCTTGACGTCGTTGAGCGCGCTCACGAGCGCGAGGCTCGTGGAACCCCTGAGCGCCTTGCCGATCCTCAGCGAGGACGCGAGCACCTGCTCGACGATCGCCGTCACCTTGAAGACCGTGTCGATGAGTTCGGCGCGGACGTGATCGTAGAGTGCGTCGAAGGCCGCGCGGTCCCACGGCAGCTCCGCGGGGACGAGCCTGTCGATCGCGGCCACCGAGCAGTCGGCGATGAGGTCCGCGACCGAGCCGTGCGGGTTCTGGCTGAAGGTGAGCTTCTCGCGGTTGTTGAGGTGCTCGAGCACGTACCGGTCGGGCGGCGGGACGCGCAGCGCCAGCAGGCGGATGACTCCGCCGCGGTGGGCGCGCAGCTGGTCCTCCTCGGTCTGGAACACCCGCAGGCCGGCCGTGCCGCGCGGCGCCGCCTTGGTCCGGCCCTCGTCGACGAGGGCGGGATAGCCGGTCACGGTGTGGCCGCCGACGACGGTGCTCGCCGTCCGCGGGACCGTCCCCACGCTCCACTCCGTCAGCCCGGTGCGCTCGGCCAGCCCGGACCCTCCGGCCGGACCCGGCGCTCCGGCGGGGGCGGCGGCCGTACCGCGGGGTGACGTCGCGCCGCCCCGGGGTGACGTCGCGCCCCCACGGGGTGACGTCGCGCCCCCACGGGGTGACGTCGGCGAGGTGGTGGCGGGGGTGGCGCCGAGGGACTCGGCGATCGCGCGCCGCGTGGCCGGGGCGAGCTGCTCCTTGAGGGCCACGAGGTCCTTGCCGGCGCCAAGCACGGTGCCCTTCGGGTCCACGACGCTGAAGGACATGAGCAGGTGGGCCGGGACGGCGCCCCAGTTCCATGAGCCGGGCGGGATGATCTGCCCCTTGAGCCGGCGCAGCACGAGCTCGAGGGAGTCCTCGAGGGCATCGGCTGCCGGGTCGAAGTCGGCCTCGAGGGCCGCGACGGCCTGTCGCGCCACGTCGGGGGCGGGCACGAAGGCCTTGCGCACCTGCTTCGGCAGCGACTTGATGAGGGCGGTGACGAGCTCGGTGCGCAGCCCGGGGATCTGCCAGCGGAACGGCTCGGGCTCGAGCTGGTTGAGGAACAGCACCGGCACCTCGGCGGTCACGCCGTCGGCCGGGTCCGGGGTGCCCCCCGGCGCGACGGGGTGGAACTCGTAGGCGAGCGGCAGGTCGAAGCCGCCCTGGCGCCAGACCGTCGGGTAGGCGGCGTCGGCCGCCGCGGCCGAGCCCTCGGCGTCCTCGCCCAGGAGCAGGGCGCGGTCGAAGTCGAGCAGGTGCGGCTCCTCTTGCCGGGCCTTCTTCCACCACGCGTCGAAGTGCCGCTCGGAGACCACGGACGCCGGGACCCGCGCGTCGTAGAACTCGAACAATGCCTCATCGTCCGCCCGCAGCCCGGGGCGCCGCATGCGCGTCTCGAGCTCCTCGACCTCCTCCAGGAGGGCCTGGTTGCGCTTGAAGAAGTGGTGCCGCGTGTGCCAGTCGCCCTCGACGAGGGCATGCCGGATGAACAGCTCGCGCGCGAGCGCCGGGTCGATGCGGGCGTAGTTGACGCGGCGCTGGGCGACGAGCGTGACGCCGTAGAGGGTCACCTTCTCGTAGGCCATGACCGAGCCCGAGCGCTTGGACCAGTGGGGCTCCGAGTACGTGCGCTTGACGAGGTGCGGCGCGACGAGCTCGGCCCACGCCGGATCCATCTTCGCCGCCGTCCGGGCCCACAGGCGGCTCGTCTCGACGAGCTCCGCGGCCATGACGTAGGTCGGGTTCTTCTTGAACAGGGCCGATCCGGGGAAGACCGCGAACCGGGTGCCGCGGGCGCCGAGGTACTCGCGCTTGCGCTCGTCGAGGAGCCCGATGTGGCTCAGGAGGCCCGCGAGGAGGGACTGGTGGACGGCGTCGTGCTTCGCAACTGCTTCCAGCGGGGTGCCCGTGTCCCGCCCCTGGCCGAGCGAGATCCCCAGCGGCCGGGCGAGCTGGCGCAGCTGCTGGAACAGCTCCTGCCACTCGCGCACCCGCAGGTAGTTGATGAACTCGGCCTTGCACAGGCGCCGGAACGCGGAGGAGGATAGGTCGCGCTGCTGCTCCTGGAGGTAGTTCCAGAGGTTCAGGTAGCCCGTGAAGTCCGAGGTCTCGTCCCTGAACCGCGCGTGCTTCTCGTCCGCGGCCTGCCGCTTGCCGGTCTCCTGGGATGGGCGCTCGCGGGGGTCCTGGATTGTCAGGGCCGCGGCGAGGACCATGACCTCGCGCGCGCAGTCCCGCCGCGCGGCCTCGACGATCATGCGGCCGAGCCTCGGGTCGACCGGCAGCTGGGCGAGCTGATGGCCGACGGCGGTCAGCGCGCCCCGCTCACCCGCGGCACCGGTGCGCTTCCCCCGGCGGCCGCGACCGCCGTCGTGCGCCCCGCCGAGCTCCGCGGCGGACTCCGCGCCAGGCCGCTGCCCGCGGCCCGCCTGCTCCTTGCCTGCCTGCTCCGTGCCCGGCTGCTCCTTGCCCGGCTCGACGAGGGCGCCGAGCTCGCGCAGGAGGGTCACGCCGTCGCTGATCGCGCGGGACTCGGGCGGCTCGACGAACGGGAACGCCGCGACGTCCTTGGGACCGCGGGCGATCCCCATCGCGGTCATCTGCAGGATCACCGCGGCGAGGTTGGTCCGCAGGATCTCCGGATCGGTGAACTCGGGCCGGGAGAGGAAGTCCTCCTCGGAGTACAGGCGGATGCAGATGCCGTCGGAGACGCGCCCGCACCGGCCGGCGCGCTGGTTCGCCGAGGCCTGCGAGACGCGCTCGATCGGCAGACGCTGGACCTTGGTGCGGTGCGAGTAGCGCGAGATGCGCGCCGTGCCGGTGTCGATGACGTACTTGATGCCGGGGACGGTCAGAGAGGTCTCCGCCACGTTCGTGGCCAGCACGATCCGCCGCTTCCCGCCGGGGGTGAAGACGCGGTGCTGCTCGGCGAGCGAGAGCCGGGCGAAGAGCGGCAGGATCTCTGCCCCGGCCATGCGGGGGTTCTTCTGGATGGAGGCGGCGAGGGCCTCGGCCGCGTCGCGGATCTCCCGCTCGCCCGAGAAGAAGATGAGGATGTCCCCGGGCGCCTCGCGGGAGAGCTCGTCGACCGCGTCGCACACGGCGTCGACCGGGTCCCGGTCCTCCTCGAGGGCGTCGTCGCTGCGGGCCACCGAGTCGTCCTCGTCCTCGGAGCCGGCCGGTTCGGCGACGAGGGGCCGGTAGCGGATCTCGACCGGATAGGTCCGGCCCGAGACCTCGACGATCGGCGCGGGCTCGGGCTCGGCGCCGGGCACCTCGCGCGCGAAGTGCCGGGCGAAGCGCTCCGGGTCGATGGTCGCCGAGGTGATGATGACCTTCAAATCCGGCCGCTGGGGGAGCACGCGCTTGAGGTAGCCGAGGATGAAGTCGATGTTGAGGCTGCGCTCGTGGGCCTCGTCGATGATGATCGTCGAGTAGCGCCGCAGGAGCCTGTCCCGCTGGATCTCCGCGAGCAGGATGCCGTCGGTCATGAGCTTGACCTTGGTCTGCGGCCCGACCTCGCCGGTGAAGCGCACCTGGAAGCCGACCTCGGCGCCGAGCTCGACGTCCAGCTCCTCGGCGATGCGCTCGGCGACGGTGCGCGCGGCGAGCCGCCGCGGCTGGGTGTGGCCGATCAGGCCCTTCTTGCCGAGGCCGAGCTCGAGGCACATCTTGGGGATCTGGGTCGTCTTCCCCGAGCCGGTCTCGCCGGCGATGATCGTGACCTGGTTCGCGGCGATGGCCTCCATGAGCTCGTCGCGGCGCTCGGAGACCGGGAGGGCGGCGGGATACGTGATCGTCAGGGCCATGGCTGATCCAGTCTAGTGGGCTGTACCAAGACGACTGCTGCCCTGGCCCGCAGGGGCGGCCGGGGTCCGGGCCGCTCCTGCGGGCCAGGGCAGCCTGAGCCGGCCAGGGGCGTCCGTATGCCGAGGTGAATGGCCGCCGTCAACGAGAAGCACCCCCGGTCCATCGGACCGGGGGTGCGGTGGTGCCCTCGATAGGATTCGAACCTACGGCCTTCTGCTCCGGAGGCAGACGCTCTATCCACTGAGCTACGAGGGCAACTCGTGTTTCCCTCGCGGGAACTCACCGAGCTTATCAGGTGCTGACCGGCGCCGCGCAAACCGGGGCCGCGGGGGCTACTCCCTGTAGTTCTCCACGACGTCGGCGGGGCGCACGCTGGCCTCGTCGGGGTCCTCCCCGAACTCGCGCTTGGCGCGGCGCTGGCGCAGGAGGTCCCAGCACTGGTCGAGCTGCGCCTCCAGCTCGCCGAGGCGGCCCGTGCCCTTCTCTGCACTGCCTGCCCCCGGGGTGCCGCGGAGGGAGTGCTCCTCATCGATGAGCTCGCGGATGCGGTCCTGGATGTCCTTGTCCATGACCAGCACGATAGCGTCAGGGGGTGGCAGAAGAACATGGGGGGACCCGGGGGCGCAGGCCCTGGCGCGGCCGCATCCTCGTCCTCGTCGGCCTGCTGGCGGTGGCCTTCACCCTCCGCACCGCCGTGACCAGCGTGCCGGCGCTCACCGACCGCATCGCAGGGGAGATGTTCCTGCCGTCGTGGCTCGTGGGCATCCTCGGCATGCTCCCCACGGCGCTCTTCGGCGTCGCCGGGCTGCTCACGCCGCTGCTCATGCGGGCCTGGAGCGTCGAGGCCATCGCGGTGGCGGCGATGGCGGCCGCAGCGGCCGGACAGGCCGTCCGGTCCGCGGCCCCCGGGACGGGCGTGTTCCTCGCGGGCTCCGCGCTCGCGCTCGCGGGCATGGGCGCGGGCAACGTGGTCCTGCCGCCCATGGTGCGCAAGTACTTCCCCGACCGGGTCGGGCTCCTGACGGCCCTGTACGTGACGGTCATCAACGTCGGCACCACCGTTCCGCCGCTGCTCGCCGTGCCCGTGGCCGACGCGGCCGGGTGGCGGGCCTCCCTGGGCTGGTGGGCCGCCGTCAACGTCCTCGCGGTCCTGCCGTGGCTGACCGTCTGGCCCGCCCGCCGCGGCCGCGCCTCAGACCGTGGTGCCGGCCGTGCTGCCGGCGCTGCTGCGGCGAGCCCTGCCTACGCCGCGGCCGACGGCGCCCGGCCGCCGCGCGCCGTCGTCCGACCGTGGCACTCGCCCGCCGCCTGGGCGCTCGCGCTGCTGTTCGGCTGCACCTCGCTGAACACCTACACGATGTTCGCGTGGCTGCCCTCGATCGTGGGCGGCGCCGGGCTCGATGCCGCCGCCGCCGGGTTCCAGCTCTCGCTGTTCGCCGGGCTGGGGCTGCCGCTCAGCCTCGCGGTCCCGGTCCTCGCGGCGAGGCTCCGCAATCCGTTCCCGGTGGTCGCGTTCGGCGTGGCGACGTTCGCCGCCGGCTACCTGGGCCTGGCCCTCGCCCCGGACACGGCCACGTGGCTGTGGTCCACGCTGGCCGGGCTGGGGCCGGCGACCTTCCCCCTCGCGCTCGTCCTCGTCAACCTGCGGACCCGGTCGCACCAGGCAGCGGGCGCCGTGTCGGGCTTCGCCCAGGGGGTCGGCTACGTCGTGGCCTGCGCGGGACCGCTCGCCGCCGGCCTCCTCCACGACGCCACGGGGGCCTGGACTGCCTCGTTCGTGTTCCTGGGGCTCACGCTGGCAGTCCTCGGCGTCTCGGGGTGGGTCATCAGCCGCCCGCACTTCATCGACGACCACCCCGGGGTGGTCGTCCGGCGCGGCGCCGCGGCCCCTCCGCCGCCCGCGGACGGGCGGGACCATGACGGGCGCAGTTTCAGCGCGGACAGGCGGCGCCGGTAGGCTAGGGGGGTGACTCCCGAAGAACTTTCCTCCGCCATTTCTGCCTGCCTCGCCGACGCCGTGCGCGCCGGCGAGCTCTCTGTGGACGTGCCGGAGGAGATCCGCGTGGAGCGACCCAAGAACCGCGACCACGGGGACTGGGCCACGAACATCGCCCTCCAGCTCGGCAAGCGGGCCGGCATGGCGCCGCGGCAGCTCGCCGAGCTCATCGCCGGGCGCCTCGCCACGGTGGAGGGCGTCGCCTCGGTCGAGATCGCCGGGCCCGGCTTCCTCAACGTCACCCTCGATGCCGCCGCCGCGGGCGCGCTCGCCAAGTCGATCGTCGAGGCCGGCGCCGCCTACGGCACCAACGAGGCCCTCGCCGGCCACGTGATCAACATGGAGTTCGTCTCCGCCAACCCCACGGGTCCCCTGCACATCGGGCACACCCGCTGGGCGGCCCTCGGCGACTCGATCGCGCGGGTGCTGCGGGCCTCGGGCGCGGACGTCACCCGCGAGTACTACATCAACGACGCCGGCAACCAGATGAACGTCTTCGCCGGCTCTGTGCTCTCCCGGCTGCACGGGCGCGACGTGCCCGAGGGCGGCTACCCGGGCCAGTACATCGTGGACCTCGGCCACGAGGTGCTCTCCGCCCACCCGGACGTGCGCGAGCTGACCGACGAGGCCGCGCTGCCGATCGTGCGCGAGGCCGCCTACGCCGCCCAGATGAAGGACATCAGGGCCACCCTCGCCGAGTTCGACGTCGAGTTCGACGTCTACTTCTCCGAGAGGGAGGGGCTGCACGAGTCCGGCGCGATCGAGACCGCGGTCAAGCGCCTGCGCGAGCAGGGCCACGTGTTCGACGCCGACGGCGCCGTGTGGCTGCGCACCACCGACTTCGGCGACGACAAGGACCGCGTCCTCATCCGTGCCAACGGCGAGCCCACGTACTTCGCCGCCGATGCCGCCTACTACCTGTCCAAGAAGGACCGCGGCTTCGCCGAGAAGGTCTACCTCCTCGGCGCCGACCACCACGGCTACGTCAACCGCCTCAAGGCCATCGCCGCGTGCGCCGGCGACGACCCCGAGGCGGCCATCGAGGTGCTCATCGGCCAGCTCGTCTCCGTCAACGGGGCCAAGCTGTCCAAGCGCGCGGGCAACATCATCGAGCTCAAGGACCTCATCGAGTGGCTCGGCAAGGACGCCGTGCGCTACTCCCTCGCCCGCTACCCCGCGGACTCGCCGCTCACGCTCGACCCCGAGCTGCTGAAGAAGAACTCGAACGAGAACCCCGTGTTCTACGTCCAGTACGCGCATGCCCGCTCCCGCGGGGCGGCGCGCAACGCCGAGGCCGCCGGCGTGGCCCGCACGGTGGACGGGACGGACGTGTTCGACGCGGCCCTGCTGACGCACCCGAGCGAGAACGACCTCCTGGCGCGCCTCGCGGCGTACCCGTCGATCGTGGCCAAGGCCGCCGAGTTCCGCGAGCCGCACCGCGTGGCCCGCCACCTCGAGTCGGTCGCGAGCGCCTACCACTCGTGGTACGACAACTGCCGCATCGCGCCCCAGGGCGACGAGGAGGTCACGGACCTCAACCGCACGCGCCTGTGGCTCAACGACGCCACGAGCCAGGTCCTCGCCAACGGGCTGGGTCTCCTGGGCGTCTCCGCGCCGGAGAGGATGTAGGCCCGTGGCCGAGATGACGGCTGCCGGCGCCGCCTCGCCGCTCGCCCCCGCCTGGCTCGAGGTCCCCGGCGACCTCAACCGGCTCGTCCCCTCGCTCTGGGCGCACGACGCCGGCCGCGGCCCGGACGGGCAGCTCACCGTCGCCGGCCTGCCGGTGGGGGAGATAAAGTCCGCCTACGGCTCCCCGGTGTTCGTCCTGAGCGAGGACGACTTCCGGGCCAGGGCGCGCGCGTTCAAGACCGCGTTCGACGCAGCCTTCGCCGACCTCTGCGGGGGAGTGGACGTCTACTACGCGGGCAAGTCCTTCCTGTGCACCGCCGTGGCCGCGTGGGTCCGTGAGGAGGGCCTGCGGCTCGACACCGCCTCGGGCGGCGAGCTCGCCGTGGCCGCCCGCGCCGGCGTGCCGGGGGAGCTGATCGGCCTGCACGGGAACAACAAGTCGGACGCCGAGATCGCCCGCGCCCTCGAACTGGGCGTGGGCCGCATCATCGTCGACAGCCTCGACGAGCTCGAGCGCGTGGCGGCGATCGCGGCGGCGCGCGGCACCGATGCCCCCGGCGCGGAGGCGCCCCGGGCCAAGGTCATGCTCAGGCTCACGCCGGGCGTCCACGCGCACACGCACGAGTTCATCGCCACCGCCCACGAGGACCAGAAGTTCGGCCTCTCCATGGCCCCGGGCACGGCCAGCGCGTCCTTCGCCGGCGCGGGACCGGACGCGGCCGCGAGCATGGCCGAGGAGGCCGTCGCGGCGGCGGCCGGGCACGACAGCATCGAGCTCCTCGGCGTCCACTGCCACATCGGCTCCCAGATCTTCGAGCCCGAGGGCTTCGAGGCCGCGGCCGTGCGGCTGCTCGAATTCGTCGCCGCGATGCGCTCCGCGTACGGTGTCGCGCTGCCCGAGCTCGACCTCGGGGCGGCTACGGCATCGCCTACGTTCCGGGGGACGCGCCGCGGCCCGCGGGCGAGATCGCGGAGGCGCTGGCCGGCGTCGTGCGCGCCACCTGCGACCGTCTCGGCATCGCCGCCCCGCGGATCTCGATCGAGCCGGGCCGCGCGATCGTGGGGTCCACGACCTTCACCCTCTACGAGGTGGGCACCATCAAGGACGTCGTCGTGGACGTGCCGGGCGCAGCGGCGCAGGATGACGGCGGGACCGCCGTGCGCCGCTACATCTCGGTCGACGGCGGCATGAGCGACAACGCGCGCCCCGTCCTGTACGACGCCGACTACTCCGTGGTCCTGGCCAACCGGACGTCCAGCGCACCGGCGCAGCTGGCCCGCGTGGTGGGCAAGCACTGCGAGAGCGGCGACATCGTGGTCCGCGACGCCTACCTGCCCGCGGACGTGCGGGCCGGCGACCTCCTGGCGGTCCCCGGGACGGGGGCCTACTGCTGGGCGCTGTCGAGCAACTACAACTACCTCGCGCGCCCCGGCGTGCTGGCCGTCCGCGACGGCGCGGCCCGCTGGATCGTGCGCGGCGAGACCGAAGAGGACCTGCTCTCCCGCGACATGGGAGCATGACCGCCCCGGGCGGGAAAGCGAGGCGAGACACCGTGGGAGAGACAACGATGGGAGCGACCATGACGGAGACCAGCGAGGCCCCCCAGCCGCAGGCAGGCCCGCAGCCCGAGGGCGACGCGCGGCGCGTGCTGAAGGTGGCGCTGCTGGGCGGAGGCACCGTGGGCTCCCAGGTGGCGCGCATCCTCCTGGACGACGCGGAAGCCCTCGCGGCCCGTGCCGGGGCGAGGCTCGAGCTGGTCGGCATCGCGGTGCGCAACGTGGACGCCCCCCGCGACGTCGAGCTCCCGCACGGGCTCTACACGACCGACGCCGAGGCCCTCGTGGGCTCCGCGGACCTCGTGATCGAGCTCATGGGCGGCCTGGAGCCCGCGCGCACCCACATCCTCGCGGCCCTGCGCCGCGGCGCCTCGGTCGTCACGGGCAACAAGGCCCTCCTCGCCCAGGACGGCGCGACGCTGTTCGACGAGGCCGACGCGCACGGGGCCGAGCTCAACTTCGAGGCCGCCGTGGCCGGGGCCATCCCGATCATCCGGCCGATCCGGGAGAGCCTCTCGGGCGACCGCATCACCCGGGTGCTCGGGATCGTCAACGGCACCACGAACTTCATCCTCGACGCCATGGACACGACGGGCGCGCAGTTCGCCGACGTCCTGGCCGAGGCCCAGCGGCTCGGCTACGCCGAGGCGGACCCGACCGCCGACGTCGAGGGGCTGGACGCCGCCGCGAAGGCCGCCATCCTCGCCTCGCTCGCCTTCCACACCCGCGTCTCGCTCGACGACGTGCGCTGCGAGGGCATCACGAACGTGAGCGCCGCGGACATCGCCGCCGCCCAGGACGCCGGGCTCGCCATCAAGCTGCTCGCGATCGCCGAGCTCGTGCCGCTGGAGCCTGCGGACGGTGCCGAGGCAGCGCACGACGGCGCGGCCGGCGCCCCCCGCGAGGGCGTGAGCGTGCGCGTCCACCCGACGCTGCTGCCGCGCACCCACCCGCTCGCCGCGGTCCGCGGGGCCTACAACGCGGTGTTCATCGAGGCCGAGAACGCCGGCTCGCTCATGTTCTACGGGGCCGGCGCCGGCGGCGCCCCGACCGCGTCCGCCATCATGGGCGACGTCGTCACGACGGCGCGGCGGCTCCTGGCCGGCTCGCCCGGCCGGACCGGCACCGCGACCCGCACGCTCCCGCTCGTCGGCCCCGAGGCCGTGACGACCAGCTACAGCATCGGCCTCGAGGTCGCCGACGAGCCGGGCGTGCTGGCCCGCGTCGCCGCCGTCTTCGCCGAGCACGGCGTCTCCATCGAGACGATGCGCCAGCGGATCGACGGGGCAGAGCCCGCCTCCGAGGGCGCCGGCGCCCGGCCGCAGGGCCGCCGCGCCGAACTGCGCTTCGTGACCCACCGTGCCTCGGAGGCCGCACTCGCGGCGACCGTTGCCGACATCAAGAACCTGGACGTCGTCGAATCCGTGACGAGCGTCCTGAGAGCCGAAGGAGTCTAGTGGCCCACCAGTGGCGCGGAGTCATCCGCGAGTATGCAGACCGCCTGCCCGTCACCGCCTCGACGCGCGTGATCACGCTCGGGGAGGGCGGCACCCCGCTGGCGCACGCCCAGAAGCTCTCCGAGCTGACCGGATCGACGGTCTACCTCAAGGTCGAGGGCATGAACCCGACCGGCTCGTTCAAGGACCGCGGCATGACCATGGCCATGACGGCCGCGGTCGAGGCCGGGGCCAAGGCCGTGGTGTGCGCGTCCACGGGCAACACGTCCGCGTCCGCCGCGGCGTACGCGACGTCCGCCGGGCTCACCTGCGCGGTCCTCGTGCCCGAGGGCAAGATCGCGATGGGCAAGCTCAGCCAGGCGATCGCCCACGGCGCCACCCTGCTCCAGGTCGACGGGAACTTCGACGACTGCCTCGAGATCGCCCGCAAGCTCGCCGACGCGTACCCGGTCTTCCTCGTGAACTCCGTGAACCCCGCGCGCATCCAGGGCCAGAAGACGGCGTCCTTCGAGATCGTGGACGCCCTCGGCGATGCCCCCGACATCCACGTCCTGCCGGTGGGCAACGCGGGCAACATCTCCGCGTACTGGAAGGGCTACAAGGAGTACGCCACGGCTACGGAGTACGCCTTCGACGGCGCGCCCGCGCGCACGCTCGAGGCCGTCTCGACCAGGCTGCCCGCCATGTGGGGCTTCCAGGCCGCCGGCGCGGCGCCCTTCGTGGCAGGCCACCCCATCACGCACCCCGAGACGATCGCGACCGCAATCCGGATCGGCAACCCGGCCTCGTGGGAGACCGCGGTCGCCGCCCGCGACGAGTCCGGCGGCCTCATCGACGCCGTGACCGACGACGAGATCCTCGCAGCGCACCGCTGGCTCTCGGCCCGCGAGGGTGTCTTCGTCGAGCCCGGGTCCGCCGCGAGCGTCGCGGGCCTGCTCAAGATGCACGGGGCCGGCAGGGTCCCCACGGGCAAGACCATCGTGTGCACCGTGACGGGCCACGGCCTCAAGGATCCGCAGTGGGCCCTCCGCACCGCCGACGGCGGCGAGGTCGAGCCCGTCAAGGTGGGCAACGACGTCGTGAGCGTCGCGGCCGCCCTGGGCCTCGCGTAGGGCCGGCGATGACGGCACCGACGATGGCGGCCGCAGAGTCGCTGCGCACCGTCGCCGCCGGGCAGCGTGTCACCGTGCGCGTCCCGGCGACGAGCGCGAACCTCGGCCCGGGCTACGACAGCCTCGGCCTGGCCCTCGCGATGTACGACACCGTGACCGTCGAGACGCACGACGGCGGCGGGCTCGCCTTCGAGTTGCGCGGCGAGGGAGCCGACACCCTCCCGCGCGACGAGAGCCACCTCGTGGTCCGCACGCTCGACGCCGCGCTCGCACGCCTCGGCTACCGGCACGGTGGACTGGCCCTGACGGCCGAGAACGTGAGCCCGCACGGGCGCGGCCTCGGCTCCTCGGCCTCCGCCACGGTGGCCGCGGTCCTCGCGGCCGCCGCGCTCGTGGCCCCGGAGGACCGCCCCGACCGGGCGTGGGCCCTGCAGCTCTGCAGCGAGATCGAGGGCCACCCCGACAACGTGGCGCCGGCGATCTACGGCTCCCTCGCGCTGTCGTGGCAGGACGGGGAGGCCTTCCGGACGGCCATCGCCGAGGTCGCCCCCAGCGTCATGCCCATCGTCGCGATCCCGGACTTCGAGCTCTCGACCGAGCTGGCCCGCTCGCTCCTGCCCTCTTCGGTCCCGCACCACGCGGCCGCGGCGAACGCCGGCCGCGCGGCGCTGCTCGTGCACGCGCTCACGAAGGACCCGTCGCTGCTCCTTCCCGCCACCGAGGACTACCTCCACCAGAGCTACCGCTCCACCGCGATGGAACCGAGCGCCCGGCTCATCGCGGCGCTGCGGGCCGAGGGCCACGCCGCGGTCGTCTCCGGCGCGGGTCCGACCGTGCTGGTCCTCGCGGACGGCGAGGACGAGGCCCGTGCGGTGGAGGCCGCGGTCGAGCACTTCGCCCACGACGTCCTCGACGCGGAGCAGGGCGCGGTGTCGGTGACACGCTGGCGCGTCGCGCGTCTGGCTGTGGACCGCGAAGGTGCTAAAGTGGACGTGCACCCACGGTAAATCTGTTCCGCGGTGAAACTTCCAGTGGTGAATCTGCCCTCGGCAACTAGGCCCGGGCACTGCGCGCCGCCTCCGTGATCCAGCTTCGTGCCAAGGGTGCCGCCCCTCCAGCTCTGTGCCCCGGCCCGGCTGCCTGCGCCTTCCCGCGCGGCAGCGGCGGCATCGACGGCAGCTCATGCTCGGGGCGGGCTGAATGACTACGACGCCGCCCGGCCATCTGGCCTCGCGGCGCCACAGCCTGGCCGTCGCTCTCGTCGACGGCCACGACCACGATGCGCCGGCTCGAACGAAGCCGGCGTCTCGACTCCGGAAGGACCATCCGTGACACAGACCACTGAGCTGAACCCAGCAGTGGAAGCCTCCTCCGCGTCCGAGTCCAAGGGGATCGCCGGCCTCAAGCTCGCACAGTTGCAGGCCTTGGCGTCCCAGCTGGGCATCACCGGTGGGTCCCGCATGCGCAAGGGCGACCTTGTCGCCGCGATCACCGCCCACCAGAAGGGCGAGCCGCTGGCCCGTCCCGCCGAGCGCCGCCGCCCGGCTGCGAAGGCGGAGGCCACCGCCGAGCTTCCCCTGCCCGAGACGCAGGCCGCCGCCCCCGCCCAGGAGGCTCCCGCCGCCGAGGCCCCCGCCGAGGCCGGCGCCCCGGCCCGTGGCCGTGGGCGCACCCGCCGCCGCGCGGGCAGCGACGGCGTCGTGACCCCCGCCGCGGGCGAGCCGGCCGCCCAGGCCGAGGCGGCGCCGTCGGCCGCCGCTGTCGAGGCAGCACCGGCCGCTCCCGAGGCCGCCCCCGCGCAGGAGGCCCCCGAGGCCGGGACCCGCCCGAGCCGCACCCGCAACCGCAACCGCCGTGCCGAGGCCGGCCAGGGGGCCGCCGAGGCCGCCCAGCCCGCCCGCGAGGAGGCACCGGCCGAGGCCGCCGCCCCCGAGCGCGCCGAGGCCGCACCGGCCGAGGCCCCCGGACGGCACGAGGAGGCCGGCGAGGGCCGGGGCCGCCGCGAGCGCGGCCAGCAGGACCGTGCCGAGCGCCAGGAGCGCCAGGAGCGCCGCCGGGACGAGGGCGAGCGCCCGCAGGACCGTGCCGAGCGCCAGGACCGCCGCCGCGACGAGGGCGAGGGCGAGGAAGGCGGCTCCCGCCGCTCCCGCCGCAACCGCCGCGGGCGCGACCGCGACGAGGCCCAGCAGGGCGGCCGCAACGACCGCTTCCGCGACCGCAACGAGCGCCGCCGCGGACGCAGCGCCGGCCCCGAGGTCGACGAGACCGAGGTGACCGAGGACGACGTCCTCCTGCCGGTCGCCGGCATCCTCGACGTGCTCGAGAACTACGCCTTCATCCGCACCTCCGGCTACCTCCCGGGCCCGAACGACGTCTACGTCCCGCTCACCCAGGTCAAGAAGTACGGCCTGCGCAAGGGCGACGCTGTCGTGGGCGCCATCCGCGCCCCCCGCGAGGGCGAGGAGAACCAGGGCGGCAGCGCCCAGGGCGGCGGCCGGCACGGCAGCAACCGCCAGAAGTTCAACGCCCTCGTGCGCGTCACGAGCGTCAACGGCAAGAGCCCCGAGGAGATGAAGAACCGGGTCGAGTTCACCAAGCTCGTCCCGCTCTACCCCTCCGAGCGCCTGCGCCTCGAGACCGACCCCAAGAAGATCGGCCCCCGCGTCATCGACCTCGTGGCGCCGATCGGCAAGGGCCAGCGCGGCCTCATCGTCTCCCCGCCCAAGGCCGGCAAGACGCTCATCCTGCAGTCCATCGCGAACGCGATCACCATCAACAACCCTGAGGTCCACCTCATGATGGTGCTCGTGGACGAGCGGCCCGAAGAGGTCACGGACATGCAGCGCTCGGTCAAGGGCGAGGTCATCGCCTCGACGTTCGACCGCCCGGCCGACGACCACACGACCGTGGCCGAGCTCGCGATCGAGCGCGCCAAGCGCCTCGTCGAGATGGGCATGGACGTCGTGGTGCTCCTCGACTCGATGACCCGCCTCGGCCGCGCCTACAACCTCGCCGCGCCGGCCTCGGGCCGCATCCTCTCCGGCGGCGTCGACTCCGCCGCGCTCTACCCGCCGAAGCGGTTCTTCGGCGCGGCGCGCAACATCGAGAACGGCGGCTCGCTGACGATCCTCGCCACCGCCCTCGTGGAGACGGGCTCCAAGATGGACGAGGTCATCTTCGAGGAGTTCAAGGGCACCGGCAACATGGAGCTGCGCCTGTCCCGCGCCCTCGCGGACAAGCGCATCTTCCCGGCCGTGGACGTCAACGCGTCCGGCACGCGCCGCGAGGAGAACCTGCTCTCGCCGGAAGAGGTCAAGATCATGTGGCGCCTGCGCCGCGTGCTCTCGGGCCTCGACACGCAGCAGGCCCTCGAGCTGCTCACCACGAAGATCCGCGAGACCGGGTCGAACGTCGAGTTCCTCCTGCAGGTGCAGAAGACGACCCTCGCCGGCAAGGGCGAGAGCGACCGGCACTAGCGCCCTCCACGGCGGCCGGGCCCGGGAGACCCCGGGCCCGGCCGCCGTCGTCGTTCCCCCGGGAGCCGGCACCGGCTCGCTCCTACCTGTAGCACCGTCCCCAGAAAGGCCCCTGACATGTTCGAGTCCGTGCAAGGACTGCTGGACGAGCACGCCGAGATCCAGAAGCAGCTCAGCGACCCCGCGGTCTACCAGGACCAGGCGCTGGCGCGGAAGCTCGGCCGCCGCTCCGCCCAGCTCAACGGCATCGTGGAGGCCTACAACCGCTGGAAGCAGCTCGGGGACGACCTCGAGGCGGCCGAGGAGATGGCCCAGGAGGATCCCGACTTCGCGGCCGAGGTCCCCGTCCTCAAGGAGGGGCACGAGAGCGCCCAGGAGAAGCTGCGCCGGCTCCTCATCCCGCGCGACCCCAACGACGCCCGCAACGTGATCCTCGAGATCAAGGGCGGCGAAGGCGGCGACGAGGCAGCGCTCTTCGCCGCCGACCTTACGCGCATGTACACGCGCTACGCCGAGTCGAAGGGCTGGAAGACCGAGGTCCTCTCCTCGACCGAGTCTGACCTCGGCGGCTACAAGGACATCCAGATCGCGGTCAAGGGCGGCTCCAGCGACCCGGCCGAGGGCGTGTTCGCCCACCTGAAGTACGAGGGCGGGGTGCACCGCGTCCAGCGCGTGCCGGTCACCGAGTCGCAGGGCCGCATCCACACCTCCGCGGCCGGCGTCCTCGTCTTTCCCGAGGTGGACGAGCCGGAAGAGATCGAGATCAGCGCCAACGACCTCAAGATCGACGTCTACCGCTCCTCGGGCCCCGGCGGCCAGAGCGTCAACACGACAGACTCGGCCGTGCGCATCACCCACCTGCCCACGGGCATCGTCGTGGCGATGCAGAACGAGAAGTCCCAGCTGCAGAACCGCGAGGCCGCGATGCGCGTGCTCCGCTCCCGCCTCCTCGCGCACCAGCAGGAGCAGATCGACGCCGAGAACGCCGAGGCGCGCAAGTCCCAGGTGCGCACCATGGACCGCTCCGAGCGCATCCGCACCTACAACTACCCCGAGAACCGCATCGCGGACCACCGCACCGGGTACAAGGCGTACAACCTCGACGCGGTCATGGACGGCGACCTCGGCCCCGTCATCCAGTCCTGCATCGACATGGACGAGCAGCACCGGCTCGAGGCGCTCGGCGAATGACCGAGGCCGCCGGGAGCGGGGCAGGCGGGGGAGCGCGGCCGGGGCGGAGGAGGACCTCGGCGCCGCCCTGCGGCGGGCGGCCGCCCTCCTCGCCGAGGCGGGCGTGCCGAGCCCGCGGGTGGACGCGGAGCTCCTCGCCGAGCACCTGCTCGCCCACGGCCCCACGGGCGATGCGCTGGGCGGGGGCGGCCTCGGCCGCCTGCGGGCGCTCGCCATCGCCGGCCATCCCGTCCCGGACGGCTTCTGGGACCTCGTCGCGGAGCGCGCCCGGCGCGTGCCGCTGCAGCACCTCACCGGGGCGGCCCACTTCCGTCACCTGACCCTCGCCGTCGGCCCCGGAGTCTTCGTCCCCCGTCCCGAGACCGAGGGCGTCGTCCAGGTCGCGCTCGACTGGATCGCGGAGCACTTCCCCGGTGCCGTCGCCCCGGCCCCGGGGGAGGCGCCCGACGCCGCCGGGCCGGCCCGCGCGGGCGGCCGCCCGGTCGTCGTCGACCTCGGCACGGGGTCCGGGGCCATCGCCGCCTCGGTCGCGCACGAGGTGCCCGGCGCCGTCGTGCACGCCGTGGAGCTGTCCGAGCTCGCCCACGCGTGGGCCGCGCGGAACCTCGCGCTGCCCGAGGTGGGCGGACGAGTCCGGCTGGTGCGCGGCGACCTGCGCACCGCGCTCGGCGAGCTGGACGGCACCGTGGACGTCGTCGTGACGAACCCGCCGTACATCCCCCCGGACATGGTCCCCCGGGACCTGGAGGCGGCCCTCCACGACCCCGAGATGGCGCTCTACGGGGGCGCCGACGGTGGCCTCGAGCTCCCGCTCGCCGCCGCGGCCACGGCCGCGCGGCTCCTCGTCCCGGGCGGATTCCTGGTCATGGAGCACGCGGAGGTGCAGGCGCGGCGCATCGCCGAGCGGCTCGCGGCGAGCCCGGACTGGACTGCCGTGCGCTCCCACGCCGACCTCAACGGCCTCCCGCGCGCCACGAGCGCGGTGCGCGCCTGATGCCCGGACGGGGCACGGCAGAGTGCGTGGAAGAATGGTCGCCGTGACGACCGCGACCTACAACTGCACCGATCCCCAGCAGCGCGCCGAGGGCCTCGCCCACGCCCAGCGCGCGATCGCCCAGAAGCAGTGCATCGTGATGCCGACCGACACGGTCTACGGCATCGCCGCCGACGCCTTCTCCGCACAGGCTGTCGCCACGCTCCTGGCCGCCAAGGGCCGCGGCCGTTCCATGCCCCCGCCCGTGCTCATCCCGCGCCTGCAGACCATGGACGGCCTCGCGACGGAGGTGCCGGCCGCCGGCCGCGCCCTCGCCGAGAAGTTCTGGCCGGGTCCGCTCACGCTCATCTTCCACGCCCAGCCCTCGCTGACCTGGGACCTGGGGGAGACCAAGGGGACCGTGGCCCTGCGCATCCCCGACGACGAGCTCGCCCAGGCGCTCCTGACCATCACGGGCCCGCTCGCCGTCTCGAGTGCCAACCGCACCGGCCATCCCGCGGCCCAGACCGCAGCGGAGGCCCGCGAGCAGCTCGCCGAGAGCGTGGAGGTCTACCTCGAGGAGGGCTTCCGCCCGGCCGACGGGGACGACGGCGGGGCAGCGGGGCTGCCCTCCACCATCATCGACTGCACGGGGGAGCACCTGCGCGTCGTGCGCCAGGGCGCGCTCAGCCTCGAGGCGATCCGCGAGGTCGCACCGGACGTGCTCGGCCTGGGCGAGGAGCCGGCGGCCCACGAGCCGGCGGACGCAGAGCCGGCGGACGCAGAGCCCGTGGCAGCAGAGCCCGCAGCCGAGCAGCCGGCCGGAGCGGCTGGTGACGCCGCAGCCGAGCAGCCCGCCGCGGCCGCCGGCGAGCAGGCAGACCTCCCGCCCGCATGAGCACCACGGGAACCGCACCCCAGCACCTTCCAGCCGGGACCGCGGAGGCGCCCCCGCGCGTCGTCGCCGTCGTCGTGAGCTTCAACCGCCGAGAGCTGCTCGCGCGCACCCTCGCGGGACTCGCGTCGGGGACCATGCTGCCCGCGGCCGTGGTGGTCGTGGACAACGCCTCGACGGACGGCTCGGCCGAGTTCGTCCGCACGCTGCAGACCCCGCTGGCGATCGACCTCGTGGAGCTCGGCACCAACGTGGGCGGCGCCGGCGGCTTCACCGTGGGGATCGAGCGGGCCGTGCTCGACCACGATGCCGACCTCGTGTGGGTCATGGACGACGACACCGAGCCGCACGCCGACACCCTCGCCGCGGCCGTCGACGCGTGGACCCGGTACGCGCAGGCCCCCGAGCACCGGCCCACCGTGCTCGCCAGCCACGTGGTCTGGTCCGACGGGCGCGAGCACCCCATGAACTCCATGCGGGAGCGGCTCGGCGTCACCGCCGCGCAGCGCCGCCGCGCCGCGGCAGTCGGCGCCCGCCCCATCCGCAGCGCGTCGTTCGTCTCGTGCTTCCTCTCCGGAGACGCGGTGCGGGCGCTCGGCCTGCCGGTCGCGGACTACTTCCTGTGGGGCGACGACTTCGAGTACACGACGCGGCTGGCCCGCTTCCACGACGCGATCCAGGTCCCGGCCTCCGTGGTGACGCATCACACCAAGAAGTTCGGCACGACCGACGTGGACCCGGGCCCGCGGTTCTACTACGAGGTCCGCAACCGGTTCTGGCTCTACGGACGCACGCATTCCCTCGCCCCGTGGGAGCGGCTCGCGTACGCGTACGCGACGGCCCGGATCTGGGCCCGGACCTTCGCCAAGTCCGCCGACCGGCGCCTCCTCGCGGGGTGCCTCGCGCGCGGCCTGCGCGACGCCCTCCGCGCGCCGCGCAGCAACGCCGAGGTCCTCGCGGGCATCTACCCGCTGCGGCCCGTGCCGGCCCTGCCGCCCGCGGCGCCGCTTCCGGCGGGGGAGCCGTTCAGCCTCCTGCTGCCGGTGTACGACGGCGACACCGCCCACCGCTTCCGGCGCGCCCTCGCCTCGAGCACCGCCGAGCAGGAGCGGCCGCCGGCGGAGGCCGTGATCGTGCGCGACGGGCCGGTGCACGCCGAGCTCCAGGCCGCCCTCGACGACGCGCAGGCCATCACGGGCCCGGCCACGTCGGTGACCGTGCTGGCCCTGCCGTCCAACGTCGGCATCACCGCGGCGCTGGACCTCGGCCTGGCGGCGTGCCGCCACGCGGTGGTCGCCCGCGCCGACGCGGACGACATCTCGCTGCCGCGCCGGTTCGCGGCCCAGCTGCCCGTCATCGAGGCCGGCGCCGACCTCGTCGGCAGCGCGATGGAGGAGATCGGCGACGACGAGGCGGCGGTCCTCGCGACGCGCTCGGTCCCCACCTCGCCGCCGCAGATCGTCGCCGCCGCCCGGGCCCGCAACCCGATCTCGCACCCCACGGTCGTCTTCCGCCGCGCCGCCGCCGAGGCGGTGGGCGGGTACCAGTCGGTGCCGGCGGCCGAGGACTACTGGCTGTGGGTGCGGATGATCGCCGCGGGCGCCGCCGTGCGGAACCTCGCCGAACCGCTCGTGCGCTACCGGGTCTCCGGAGGCGCCTACGAACGGCGCGGCGGCCTGCGGGTGCTCGCGAACGATGTCGCCACCCAGGACCAGCTCCTGGCCGGCGGCTTCATCACGCGCGCCGACTGGCTGCGCAACGTGGGCATCCGCGCCGTGTACCGCTTCCTGCCCACCTCGGTGCGCGCCGGGCGGTACCGGCGCATGGTCGCGCCGCGGAGCTGAGGCTGGACGCGCCGTCCGGCACGGCAGAGTATCTTGGACACGCACGCGGGGCACACGCCGGGGCCCCCACGGAAGAGAGTCAATGAAACGCGCATGAGCTTCTCCGCAACAACGCCGGAGGCCCCGAGGCCGGTGCTGTGGCGCTGGATCCAGTTCGTCCTGGATGCCGGAGCATGGACGCTGGCCATCCTCGTCGCCGTCGTCCTCCGCTACGAGCTCACCGAGCAGACCCTCACGCCCAACGGCGTCGCGGCGTTCAGCCTGCTCGCCATCCTGTGCCAGGCAGTCGTCGGCTTCAGCATGGCCCTCTACCAGGGCCGGTACAGCTTCGGCTCGTTCGAGGAGGCCAGGCTCCTGGTCTCGGTCACGCTCATCGTGGCCACGATCCTCGTGCTCCTGAGCACCTTCCTCGGCTTCAGCCTGCAGATCCCGCGCAGCACGGGCGTCATCGCGTTCCCGTTCGCCGCGCTGTTCATGGCGGCGAGCCGGTACGCGAAGCGCATGTGGGTCGAGAGCCGGCAGAAGCCGGGGGAGAACGCCCAGCAGGCGCTCGTCTACGGCGCCGGCTTCCTCGGCTCGAACCTCGTCACCCGGATGATGCAGGACCCGAAGTCGCCGTACTACCCGGCCGGCTTCATCGACGACGACCCCGCCAAGAAGCACCTGCGGGTCTCCTCGGTCCAGGTCCTCGGCACCGGCGAGGACCTCCCCGAGCTCATCCGCCGGACGCGGTCGACGGCGCTCATCCTCGCCTTCGCCGCGGCCGACGCCGCGTTCATCCGCGGGGTTTCGGACCGCGTGGCAGGGCTCGGAGTGAAGGTGCTCGTGCTCCCCCCGCTGAAGGACATGCTCGGCGGCGGCGCGCACAGCGTCACCGACTTCCGCGAGGTCGCGGTCGAGGACCTCATCGGCCGGCGGCCGGTGGACATCAAGGTCGAGGAGATCGCCGGCTACATCACCGGCAAGCGCGTCCTCGTCACGGGCGCTGGCGGCTCGATCGGCTCCGAGCTGTGCCGCCAGATCCACCCCTTCGCCCCGGCCGAGCTCATCATGGTCGACCACGACGAGACCGCCCTCCAGGCCACCCAGATTTCCCTGACGGGCCGCGGCCTGCTCGACGGCCGGGACACGGTGCTCGTGAGCATCCGCGACGCCGAGGGGCTCACCCGCGTCTTCCGCGACCGGCGTCCCGAGGTGGTCTTCCACGCCGCCGCGCTCAAGCACGCGCCGCTGCTCCAGCAGTACCCCGCCGAGGCGTGGAAGACCAACGTCGTCGGAACGCTCAACGTCCTGCGGGCAGCCGAGGCGGTCGGGGTCGAGGCGTTCGTGAACGTCTCCACCGACAAGGCCGCGGCCCCCACCACCGTCCTGGGGCACTCCAAGCGGATGGCCGAGCGCCTCACCGCGTGGATGGCGGGGCGCACCGGACGGCGCTACGTCTCGGTCCGCTTCGGCAACGTCATGGGTTCGCGCGGCTCGATGCTGCCGCTCTTCTCCGAGCAGATCCGCACCGGTGGCCCGGTGACGGTCACCCATCCCGAGGTCACGCGCTTCTTCATGACCATCCCCGAGGCATGCCAGCTCGTCATCCAGGCCGGTGCGATCGGCAGCGGGGGAGAGGTGCTCATCCTCGACATGGGGGAACCGGTCCGCATCCTCGATGTGGCGGAGCGGATGATCGCGATGTCCGGCAAGGACATCGACGTCGTCTTCACCGGGCTGCGGCCAGCGGAGAAGCTGCACGAGGACCTCGTGGACCCCGACGTCGCCGACGTGCGGCCCCTCCACCCCAAGATCTCCCACGCGACCTCGTCCGGCATCGCCCCGGACCGCCTCGATTACGACCGCTGGCTCGCCGAGTGCGCGCGCACGGAGGAGGCGATGATCGAGGCCCAGGTGCAGGAGGAGACTGAGCTCTCGCACGAGGTCATTCCGGGGTCGGGGGCAGCGTGATCGTCCTCGCCGCGGCGCTGGCCTTCGCGGTCAGCGCCGCGCTGCCCGTCCTTGCCCGGCCCGTGCTGACGCGCCTCGGGGTCATCGACGTCCCGGGCGAGCGCTCCTCCCACACCCGTCCCACCGTGCGGGGGCTCGGGCTGACCATCGGGATGGGCCTGCTCGCGGGCTGGGCCGTCGCCTTCGCGGCGGGCCTCGCGGACGACGGCGCCGGGCTGGCCGCGTGCGTCGTCGCGGGCACCGTCGCGGCCGCCGCCGTGGGGTGGGCAGAGGACCTGCGGGGCCTGCGGATCAAGAGCCGGGCCGCCCTGCAGCTCGCGGTCGGCTTCGCGGGCACCCTCGCGATCATCCTCGTCACGGGCAAGGGCCTGTGGTGGCTCCCGCTCGGCATGGTGGCCGTGGCCGCCTACATCAACGTCGCCAACTTCATGGACGGGATCAACGGCATCTCGGGGCTGCACGCCGTCGCCGTGGGCATCCTCTACGCCGCCGCAGGCGCCGCCACCGGACACGGCTGGCTCGTCGCCGCGGGCGTGCTGCTCGCGGCCTCCTTCGCGGGATTCCTCCCGTGGAACGTCCTGCGCGGGTCGATGTTCATGGGGACGTGGGCAGCTACCTGCTCGGGGCGGGGATCTCGCTCACCGCGGTCGCCGCATTCCTCGCCCAGCTCCCGCTCGAGTACGTCTTCTCGCCCGTGCTCGTCTACCTGGCGGACACCTTCGCGACGCTCGTGCGGCGCACCCTGCAGGGCAAGCGCTGGTACGCCTCGCACCGGGAGCACGTGTACCAGCGGCTCACGGACAACGGCCTGCGGCACCTCGAGGTCGCGCTCCTGGTCACCGCGGCCTCCGTCCTGACCGGACTCGCGGGCTTCTACGCGGCGACCGCGCCGTCGGGCGGGGTGTTCGCCGCCCAGGTGGTGACCGCCGCCGTCCTCGTGGCCTACCTGACGTCCCCGGCCTGGCTGCGCGCCCGCCGGGCACGCCCCGCCTCCTGACGGCGCCCCGGCCCCACCAGGCGACGGGAACCTCTTCTATCCTGTGTAGAATAGGAGGGCACCCACCCCCGCCGGCCTCCTGGCAGCAGGCCGCCGACGAATTGGCATGAAATGGACCCCATGACGCACCGGCACGGCTTCTTCGGCCGTCCCCGCGTCGGCCGCTCCGACCCCGGACGCACCCCGTGGCTCGGCCTCGCCGGCACCTGTACGGCGGCGTCCGCCGCGGCAGCGGTCCTGCTCGCGGCGGCGGCCCTGGTGTCCACCGGCCCCGCGGCCGCGGCGAGCGTGGCCTTCGCGGCCGTGATCGTGATCGCGTTCTTCGCCCTGAGCCTCATCGCAGGGCATCTCGTGGGGCGGCGGAACCCGTCGGGGGCCATCGGCGTCTTCGCCGTGGTCTACGTGCTCAAGATCGTCGGCTTCGCCGCGATCCTGCTCTGGATCGGCACCCCGGCCTGGATCGACCGCCCGTGGTTCGGCGCCGCCGGGATCGTGAGCGTCGTCGTCTGGCAGGCGGCCGAGCTCTACCGCTTCAGCAGGCTCCGCCTGCAGATCTTCGACGACGCTCCGGCGGCCGATGGCACCGGTGGCGACGCCGCGCCGTCGTCCGGGAAGGAGGGTCCCCGTGCCTGAGGACACCACGCCCCAGCAGGGCCCCGTCGAGCCTTCCGGCGACGGCGGCTACAACTCCGGAATGGCCGTCTTCAGCTATGTGATTGGCGGGATCGTTGTCTGGAGTTTGATAGGGTGGGGGCTGGACAATCTCCTGAAAACGCGCTGGCTTGTGCTCGCTGGCGCTCTGGTGGGGATTGCCGGCGGCATCTACCTGACCATGAAGCATGGGCTCTTCACGCACCGAACGGGCCCCGCTGAGCATCAGGGCCCAGGCGATGACGCCGAGGCGGACCGTCGCTGATGGAGCACCCGAAAAATTTCACATGTGGGGGTCGAAGCCACTCGCCCCAGCATCTGCCCGACGATGGACACTGCAGAGAGGAATCGCGTTGACCCCGCTCACGCTTCCGGCCGAAGACTCCGGCGCCTTCACCCCGCCCACCCTCGAGGACATGCACCTCCCGGCCATCTTCCCCTGGGGCGCGCACGAGGGCTTCTCGAAGCAGATGCTCATGGTCCTGCTCTCCGTCGTCTTCATCGCCTGGTTCTTCATCGCGGCCTCCCGCAAGGGCCAGCTGGTCCCCGGCAAGCTCCAGTTCGCCGGGGAGTACCTCTACGGGTTCGTGCGCAACTCGATCGGCAAGGACATCATCGGCGGCAAGGACTTCATGAAGTTCGTGCCCCTGCTCTTCGCGCTGTTCTTCTTCATCCTCGTGAACAACATCTACGGCGCGATCCCGTTCTTCCAGCTGCCCACGATGTCCCACGTCGGCGGCGCGTACTTCCTCGCGGCGCTCGTCTACGTGACGTGGATCGGCGTCGGCCTGAAGAAGTTCGGCGCGCGGTTCCTCAAGCTCACCGTGGTCCCCGCGGGGGTGCCGTGGTACATCCTGCCGATCGTCGTCCCGATCGAGATCATCTCGAACTTCATCGTCCGCCCGATGACGCACAGCCTCCGTCTCTTCGCGACCATGCTCGCCGGCCACCTCGTGGTCGCGCTGGCGGGGTCCGGCATCGCGTTCCTCATCGCGCAGGAGAGCGTGGTCCTCAAGGGGACGTCGCTGCTCGTGCTCGTCGGCGCGACCGCGATGTACATGCTCGAGGCGCTGATCATGGTGCTGCAGGCGTACGTCTTCACGCTTCTGACTGCCATCTACATCCAGGGCGCGCTCCACGCGGACGCCCACTGAGACTTCCCCTTCACGGGGGATGAACCGATCACTCAACCCGCCCTCCAGGGCAGCCTGAAAGGAACACAATGACCGGCAACCTCAACCTCGTCGGCTACGGTCTCTCCGCCATCGGCGGTGCCATCGGCGTGGGTCTCGTCTTTGCGGCCTACATCAATGGCGTGGCCCGCCAGCCGGAGGCGCAGCGCGTGCTCCAGCCGATCGCCTTCCTCGGCCTTGCGCTCACCGAGGCGCTCGCGATCCTCGGCCTCGTGTTCGCCTTCGTTCTCTGACCCAGAACACGGCACACACAGCCAGAACCGAGTAGATAGGAGGGGTGCAACACATGCATCAGTTCATTGTTAGCGCCGCCACCGAGGGCGCCCAGAGCCCGCTCATGCCGAGCTGGTGGGAAATCCTGGTCGTTGCTGTCGGCTTCGCCGTCCTGCTCTTCATCGTGGTCAAGTTCGTCGTTCCCGCGTTCGAGAAGACGTTCGCGGAGCGCGCCGAGGCCATCGAGGGGGGCATCGCCAAGGCAGAGAAGGCCCAGGCGGAGGCGTCCGCAGCCCTCGAGGAGTACAAGCAGCAGCTCACCGACGCCCGCACCGAGGCCAACCGCATCCGCGAAGAGGCCCGCGCCGAGGGCGCCCAGATCCTCGCCGAGCTCAAGGAGAAGGCTGCCGCCGAGGCCGCCCGCATCACCGAGCAGGCGCACGTCCAGATCGAGGCCGAGCGCCAGCAGGCTGTTGCGTCGCTGCGCTCCGAGGTGGGCACCCTGGCCACGACCCTGGCCGGCCGGATCGTCGGTGAGTCCCTCGACGACGATGCGCGTGCCGCCCGTGTGGTGGACCGCTTCCTCGACGAGCTGGAGTCCCAGAACGCAGGTGCGGCGAAGTAATGGCAGGAGCATCGAGCGAATCGCTGGCCGCCGCGCTGGCGGACCTGGAGACTACGCTGCCCACGGCCTCGCTGTCGCTGGCGCGGGAGCTCTTCGGCATCCTCGCCGTCCTCGACGGCTCCGCCGGGCTTCGGCGCGCGCTGACCGACCCGTCCCGTGAGGGCGCGGAGAAGTCGGCCCTCGTGCACAGCCTGCTGGACGGCAAGGCCTCGGGCGAGGCCGTGGAGATCACGGCCAAGCTCGCCGCCTCGCGGTGGGCCGGCGCGCGCGACATCAGCGATGCGCTCGAGACCATCGCCTCGACCGTGGCATGCGCCGTGGCCGAGCAGGGCGCGGGGACCGCGAGCGGACTCAGCGGGCTGGAGAAGCTCCAGAACGACCTGTTCGCGTTCAACAACACCGTCGAGGGTAACCACGAGCTCCAGGCCGCCCTGACCGAGCAGCAGGCCTCCCCGGAGGCCCGGCGCACCCTCGCCCTGCGGCTCGTGCCGGAGGCGTCCGAGGAGGCCCGGCTGCTCATCGGCCAGGCGGTGTCCGCCCCGCGCGGCGCCAAGCCGACGGCCCTCGTGGAGAAGTTCGCGTCCCTCGCCGCTGGCCGCCAGAAGCGCTGGATCGCCGACGTCGCCGTCGCGCGTCCTCTGGGCGAGGGGCAGCTGAAGCGGCTCCAGGATGGGCTCAACACCCTCTACGGGCGCGAGCTGAAGATCAACACGACCGTGGAACCCTCGCTCGTCGGCGGCCTCCGCGTGACGGTCGGCGACGAGGTGCTCGATGCCTCGACGGTGACGCGGCTCGGCGACCTGCGACGTCAGCTGGCCGCCCAGGCACGCTGAGGCATCAGCACACTCCGTACAAGACAATCCGGTCATCGCAGCAGTTCCGCTTTCGATGACCACGAGATCAAGAGAGCAGGACTGAAGATGGCCGAATTGACCATCAATGCCGACGACGTCCGCAGCGCGCTGAACGACTTCGCGGCTTCCTACCAGCCCGGCACGGCTGAGCGCGTCGAGGTCGGCCGCGTCACCTCCGCCGGAGACGGCATCGCCCGTGTCGAGGGGCTTCCCTCGGTCATGGCGAACGAACTCCTCCGGTTCGAGGACGGCACCCTGGGCCTGGCCCAGAACCTCGACGTCCGCGAGATCGGCGTCATCGTCCTCGGTGACTTCGGCGGCATCGAGGAGGGCCAGGAGGTGCACCGCACCGGCCAGATCCTCTCCGTGCCCGTCGGCGACGCCTTCCTCGGACGCGTCGTGGACCCGCTCGGCGCCCCCATCGACGATCTGGGCCCGATCGCGGCGGAGGCTACCCGCGCGCTCGAGCTCCAGGCGCCGGGCGTGACCCAGCGCAAGTCGGTCCACGAGCCGATGCAGACCGGCCTCAAGGCCATCGACGCGATGATCCCGATCGGGCGCGGCCAGCGCCAGCTCATCATCGGCGACCGTCAGACGGGCAAGACCGCCATCGCGGTGGACACGATCATCAACCAGAAGGCGAACTGGGCCTCGGGCGATGTCACCAAGCAGGTCCGCTGCATCTACGTCGCGATCGGCCAGAAGGCCTCGACGATCGCCGCCGTGCGCCAGACCCTCGAGGACCACGGTGCCCTCGAGTACACGACGATCGTCGCCTCCCCGGCGTCCGATCCCGCCGGCTTCAAGTACCTTGCCCCCTACGCCGGCTCGGCCATCGGCCAGCACTGGATGTACGGCGGCAAGCACGTCCTCATCATCTTCGATGACCTCTCGAAGCAGGCCGAGGCGTACCGCGCGGTTTCGCTGCTCCTCCGCCGCCCGCCGGGCCGCGAGGCGTACCCGGGCGACGTGTTCTACCTGCACTCCCGCCTCCTCGAGCGCTGCGCGAAGCTCTCGGACGAGCTCGGTGCAGGCTCGATGACCGGCCTGCCGATCATCGAGACGAAGGCGAACGACGTCTCGGCGTACATCCCGACCAACGTCATCTCCATCACCGACGGGCAGATCTTCCTGCAGTCCGACCTGTTCAACGCCAACCAGCGTCCCGCGGTCGACGTCGGCATCTCGGTCTCCCGCGTCGGCGGCGCCGCGCAGGTGAAGTCGATGAAGTCGGTCTCCGGCACGCTGAAGCTGGACCTCGCCCAGTACCGCGACATGCAGGCGTTCGCGATGTTCGCGTCCGACCTCGACGCGGCGTCCCGCCAGCAGCTCACCCGTGGCGCCCGCCTCATGGAGCTGCTCAAGCAGGGCCAGTACTCGCCGTTCCCGGTCGAGGAGCAGGTCGTGTCCATCTGGGCCGGTACGCGCGGCTACCTCGACGACGTCCCCGTCGAGGACGTGCGCCGCTTCGAGGCTGACTTCTTGGACTACCTCAAGCGCAAGACGTCGATCCTGACGACGCTGGCCCAGACGGGCAAGCTCGAGGACGACACCGTCGAGGCCCTCAAGACCGCCGTCACGGAGTTCAAGAAGGGCTTCTTCGGCCAGGGCGACAGCCTGCTGGTCGGCGCCGGGCACGAGGAGCACGATGCTCTTGCCGAAGGCGACGTCAACCAGGAAAAGATCGTCAAGCAGAAGCGCTGATTCCCTGCAGCTGATCGGCCGGGCCGGGGCCCACGGCTCCGGCCCGGCCGGTCGGCGAGGGTGAGGAAAGGACAAGAATGGGAGCCCAGATCCGGGTCTACCGCCAGAAGATTGCCTCGACGTCGTCGATGCGCAAGATGTTCAAGGCGATGGAGCTGATTGCTACCTCCCGCATCGGCAAGGCGCGCGCCCGCGTGGCCGCCTCCCTGCCGTACGCGAATGCCATTACCCGCGCCGTTTCTGCTGTCTCCTCTTCGTCCGAGATCGACCACCCGCTGACCACCGAGCCCACCCAGGTGCGGCGCGCGGCGGTGCTGGTCCTCACGGCAGACCGAGGCCAGGCCGGCGCCTACTCGGCCAGCATCATGAAGCAGGCCGAGTCCCTGGCCGAGCTCCTCCGCTCTGAGGGCAAGGAGATCGCCACCTACCTGGTGGGCCGCAAGGGCCAGGCCTACTTCGACTTCCGCAACCGCCCCTACGAGCGGGTGTGGACCGGCAACACGGACAACCCCGAGTTCGCGACGGCCAAGGAGATCAGCCGCGTGCTGCTCGACGCCTTCGCGACCGCATACGAGGACGGCGGGGTCGACGAGATCCACGTCGTCTACACCCAGTTCAAGTCGATGGTGGTGCAGGTGCCCACCGTGATCCGGCTGCTTCCCCTCGAGGTCGTCGAGGAGGAGGCGAAGGACGCGAAGGAGATCCTGCCCCTCTACGAGTACGAGCCCGAGCCCGAGCAGGTGCTCGACGCGCTGCTGCCGCGGTACATCGAATCGCGGATCTTCGCGGCGATGCTCCAGGCCGCGGCGAGCGAGCTCGCCTCCCGCCAGCGCGCCATGAAGAACGCCGGCGACAACGCGACCGAGCTCATCAAGAAGTACACGCGGCTGCGCAACACCGCCCGCCAGGCGGAGATCACGCAGGAGCTGACGGAGATCATCGCCGGCGCCGACGCGCTCAGCGCCTGAGCCACGGACGCGCTCGTACACACCACCTAGACTGAATCAACGCATCTACTGAAGAAGTGAGAGAGATGACTGCCACTGCCTCTGAAGCGGTTGCGACCGCTGGCGCGACGGGCCGCATTGCCCGCGTGATCGGGCCGGTTGTCGACGTCGAGTTCCCGGCCGACGCGATCCCGGAGATCTACAACGCGCTGACGACCACGATCACCCTCGGCGACCACACGCGCGAGATCACGTTCGAGACCGCCCAGCACCTCGGCGACAACCTCGTGCGCGCGATCTCCCTGCAGGCCACCGACGGCCTCGTCCGCGGCACCAAGGTCGTCGACACCGGCGCCCCGATCTCGGTCCCCGTCGGCGACGGCGTCAAGGGCCACATCTTCAACGTCCTCGGGAAGCCGCTCGACGTCGCCGAGTCGGAGATCCAGGCCGCCGACCACTGGCCGATCCACCGCAAGGCCCCCTCCTTCGCCCAGCTCGAGGGCTCCACCGAGATGCTGGAGACCGGCATCAAGGTCATCGACCTGCTCACCCCGTACATCAAGGGTGGCAAGATCGGCCTGTTCGGCGGCGCCGGCGTCGGCAAGACCGTGCTCATCCAGGAGATGATCACCCGTGTGGCCCGCAACTTCGGCGGCACGTCCGTGTTCGCCGGCGTGGGCGAGCGCACCCGCGAGGGCAACGACCTCTGGGTCGAGATGGACGAGGCAGGGGTGCTCAAGGACACCGCCCTCGTGTTCGGCCAGATGGACGAGCCCCCGGGCACGCGCCTGCGCGTCGCGCTCTCGGCCCTGACCATGGCGGAGTACTTCCGCGATGTCCAGAACCAGGACGTGCTGCTCTTCATCGACAACATCTTCCGCTTCACCCAGGCGGGCTCCGAGGTGTCGACGCTGCTCGGCCGCATGCCCTCCGCCGTGGGCTACCAGCCGAACCTCGCCGACGAGATGGGCCTCCTCCAGGAGCGCATCACGTCGACGCGCGGCCACTCGATCACGTCGATGCAGGCCATCTACGTCCCGGCCGACGACTACACCGACCCGGCTCCGGCGACGACGTTCGCGCACCTCGACGCGACGACCGAGCTCTCGCGTGAGATCGCCTCGCGCGGCCTGTACCCGGCCGTCGACCCGCTGACGTCGACCTCGCGCATCCTCGACCCGCAGTACATCGGTCAGGACCACTACGACACCGCCGTGCGGGTCAAGCAGATCCTCCAGAAGAACAAGGAGCTGCAGGACATCATCGCGATCCTCGGTGTCGACGAGCTGTCCGAAGAGGACAAGATCGTGGTGGCCCGTGCGCGCCGCATCCAGCAGTTCCTCTCGCAGAACACCTACACCGCGAAGCAGTTCACCGGTGTCGAGGGCTCGACCGTGTCCATCAAGGACACCATCGAGGGCTTCAAGGCCATCTGCGACGGCGAGCTGGACCACATCGCCGAGCAGGCGTTCTTCAACGTCGGCGGCCTCGACGACGTCGAGCGCAACTGGGCGAAGATCCAGGACCAGACCAAGTAGCATGGCTGAGCTCGAGGTCGAGATCGTCGCGGCGGACCACTTCGTGTGGTCCGGCCCGGCGAAGATGGTCAAGGCCCGCACGGCGGACGGTGAGATCGGGATCCTTCCCGGCCACACCCCCGTCCTGGCGATCATGCATGCGGGCGACATTGTGATCGAGCCGGTCTCCGGCTCGCGGATCACGGCGACGGTGGACGGCGGCTTCTTCTCCGTCGATTCCGACCGGGTCGTGATCGTCGCCGACAACGCCCAGATCGGCGAATCGGCCGCGGGGACCCGTTAGCCAGACCTCGATGGACGACTCCGCCATTCCGTTCATCGTCCTGGCAGTGGTCTTCGTTCTCCTCGCAGCCCTGCTCTGTGCCCTCGGGGTGCGCCGCGTAGTCCTGCGGCGCACCCTGGGCACGGTCGATGCCTCCATCTCCATGGCCTCCGGGCCGTGGCGGATGGGGGTATGCCGTTATCAGGACACCGAGCTCGAATGGTTCAACCTCCTCTCCCTCAGCCCGCGCGCGCGGCACCGCTTCACGCGCAGCTCGCTGGAGCTCTTGGGGCGCCGATCGCCCACCGAGGCCGAGCGCACCAGGGTGCAGGCCGACGTCGTGATCGTCGAGCTGGCCTACCAGGGCGCGAGCGTGCGCTTCGCCATGGACTTCAACGCCTACGCTGGCCTCGCCTCGTGGCTCGAGGCCGGACCTGTCATCGGCATCGGGACGTGGCGCTGAGCTCCGGGGCATCCTCCCGCGTGATGGCAGCCCCGTCGAGTTTCCCCGGCCGCCGCGCCGCCGCCTCCGGGGCGGGACACCCGTGAACGGCGCCAGGAGGCTCGCCCAGGCCGCGCGGGCCGCCGCCCGCGGCGGCCGTCGCATCCCCTTCACCCTCGCAGTCATCGCCGTGATGTGGATCGCCGGCATCGCCACCGGGAGCATACTCTCCGGCCCGCCGCCGGCGGTGCTCGACGTGGTGGGCGGCGACCTCGGATCTCTGCGCTCCGGCCAGTGGTGGGGCGCCGTGACCTCGATCTTCTTCGTCACGAACCCGGTCGCCTACCTCGCCGCGACCGTGGTGGTGGGTGTGCTCGTCGCCGTGGCCGAGACGGCCTACGGTTCCCTCAAGGCCGCCGCCCTGTTCTTCCTCGGCGACTTCGCCTCCGTCACCGCGTTCTTCGCGGTCACCCAGCTGGCCCGGATCGGGGGCGACGGGTGGCTCGGCTCGATGGTCGACGACCCCGTGCTCGGACCCTATCCCGCCGCCCTGTTCACCGCAATGGCGGCCGCCCCCGCGCTCGGCGTCCTCTGGCGGCGCCGGCTGCGCACCGCCGTGGTGGGCATCGCCGCGATGCTCACGCTCTACGTGGGCCACTCCGAGACCGTGCTCGGCCTCATCGGCGCCCTGCTCGGCATCGCCGCCTCGTGGTGGTCCGCCGGCTGGCGGCACGACTCGCATCTGGCCCTGCCGTCCGTGCGCGAGCGGCGCAACATCGTGGTCGTCGTCGTCACCCTCGCGGCGGTGGGCCCGGTCCTCACGGCGCTGACACGGAGCCCGTCCGGGCCCCTCGCCCTCGTCCGCGACATGGTGCTCAACCCGATGCCCGTCTTCGCCCAGCTCGAGCAGGACTGCGGCGGAGTGGTCGACACCGCGTGCCTCCAGGCGGCGCAGCCGGCCTTCCTCTCGCCCGAGGGCTACGTGACCTCCCTCGTGCCGATGGCCATCCTCCTGATCTGCGCGGAAGGACTGCGGCGCGGGCGGAAGGTTGCGCTGCGCCTCGCGATCGCCGTCCAGCTCGCGGTCGGCGCCCTCGCGGTGGGCTACCTTGCGCTGTTCGTCAGGATGCCGCCTGCGCCGCGCGGGCCGCGGTTCACCGTGCTGGCCTCGGGCTTCCTGCACTTGCTGCCCATCGCCCTGACGGCGGTGGCCCTCGTGGCGATCCTGTGGGCCAACCGCGGCCTGTTCCCCGTGGAGACCGAGCGCGGCATGCGCCGGCGCCTCGGCGCCGTCGGCGGGGCCGTCGCGGGAGGCCTCGTCGTCGCCTACACGCTCCTGTGGTGGCAGGGCGGGGGACTGGGCCGGCGCGAGTCCGCGTGGGGGCTGCTCGCCGAGCTCGTCCGCCAGTACCTGCCCTCGCCCATCCCGAGCAGCTACGGCGCCCTCTTCCGGAACCGGAGCGGCGCGGAGCTCTGGCTCTTCGTCCACAGCGGCCTGATCCTGTGGCTCGTCGCGCTCGTCCTGGCGGCCGTCGTCGTGCTCCGCGGGCGGCAGTCTGTGGGGGCGAGGGACGGCAGCCTCCAGCTCGCCCGCAGCCTCGTGCGGCGCGGCGGCGGATCCCTGTCCTGGATGACGCTCTGGCCGCCCAACCGGTTCTGGTTCGACGAGCACGGGACCGCCGGGCTTGCCTTCCAGCTGCACGGGAGGGTTGCGCTCTCGGTGGCAGGGCCCATCGGGGAGCCGGAGCGCGCCTCGGCGGTCGTCACCGAGTTCATCGCCCACTGCGCCCGCACGGCGCTCGTGCCGTGCTTCTACTCCCTGCCCGCCGACCTGTGGCCCGTGCTGCGGGCGCGCGGATTCCACCGCGTCGAGGTCGCCCAGGAGACCCGCCTGAAGGTCCGCGAGCTCGAATTCGTCGGCAAGGAGTGGCAGAACGTCAGGACCGCCGTCAACCGGGCGGCGAAGCTGGGGGTCAGCGCCGTGTGGACCAGGTACCACCACCTCAGCCCGTCACAGCGCCAGCAGCTCAGCGCGCTCTCCGAGGAATGGTCCGCCCAGAAGGCCCTTCCCGCGATGGGGTTCACCCTCGGGGGCCTCGACGAACTCGACGACCCGGAAGTGCTCCTGTGCCTCGCAGTCGACGCCGAGGGGCGGATCCACGGCGTGACGAGCTGGCTGCCCGTGTACCAGGAGTCGCGGATCGTCGGATGGACGCTCGACTTCATGCGCCGCGGGCCCGGTGCCTTCCCCGGGGTCATGGAGTTCCTCATCGCCTCGGCCGTGACGGAGCTGAAGGGCAGCGTCGAATGGATCTCGCTGTCGGGCTCCCCGCTGGCTGCCGATCCCGCGGGGGAGCGGGCCGAGGTGGACGCCGGGGACGAGCTGCTCTCGAGGCTGCTCAACGCCGTGGGCCAGGCCCTCGAGCCGGTCTACGGCTTCCGCTCCCTCGCGAAGTTCAAGTCGCGCTTCCAGCCCGAATACCACGCGCTCTATATGTACTACCAGGACCCGCTGCAGCTCCCGGCCATCGGCCAGGCCCTCGCCCAGGCCTATCTCCCCGGCCTCACGATGCGGCACCGGATGCGCCTCCTGCGCCAGATGGTCAGCTAATTCGGCATCACCCATGAATGTTTACAGCGCCGGTCAGTAATCGGTCATGAAAAAAGGAGGGGTCCCGAGATTCGGAACCCCTCCTGCGCGTCATGCGCCGGCGTGCAGCTGCTCAGATGGCGCTGACTCCGGTGGCCTGCGGGCCCTTGGCCCCCTGGCCGATCTCGAACTCGACGCGCTGGTTCTCCTCCAGTGTGCGGAAGCCGTTCGCCTTGATCTCCGAATAGTGGACGAAGACGTCCGATTCGGCGTTATCCGGGGTAATGAAGCCGAACCCCTTCTCGGCGTTGAACCACTTGACGGTCCCCTGTGCCATGTCCTGCGTTCTCCTGTGGATTGCAACGAGACGCCGGCACTTGTGTGCCGGCCGGGTTACTCCGCGAGGAGGCCGGTGTTGGCCGGGAACTCCACGCTCGCAACGGTCTTGCGAGCCTGCATTGCATGGAAAACACTGCTACCTACATCAAGACTGGCTCTAGCCAATCATGCCGCGCATTCACGGTCAACGGCATACGCCGTTTCATGCGCGACGGCGGGGAGAAATTCAGGAGAACGCACGGAAAACGTTCCGGCATGGACCTCTGACGGGCTATGAATGGCAAATTCGCCCAGCCGGCGTCAGCGTGCCGAGGGGAGCACCCGGCCAGCGCGGACGACCGCGGCCAGGCCGAGGTCCGGATCCGTGGCCACGATGTCGGCCCGCAGCCCGCGGCGCAGGCTGCCGAATTCGTCGGAGCGGCCCAGGACGGCGGCGGGGACAGCGGTGGCGGAGAGTACGGCGTCGGCGAGCGGCACCCCGGCGGCCGCCGTGCGGGCCACGACCTCGAGCAGGGTGGCCGTCCCTCCGGCAATCGAGCCGTTCGCATCGAGGGTTGCGACGCCGCCGGCCACGGTCACGGGGGAGGGGCCGAGCATGTAGTGGCCGTCGCTGAGCCCGGCCGCGGCCATCGAGTCGGTGACGAGGGCGATGTTGGCCGAGCCGACGAGCTCGAAGACGGTGCGGACGGTCGCGGGGGCGAGGTGCACGCCGTCGGCCACGAGCTCCACGACGGCCGCCCCGGCGGCGGCAGCGCGGAGGCAGGCCGCCACGGGACCGGGGGAGCGGTGGTGCAGCGGCGGCATGCCGTTGAAGAGGTGCGTCACCGTGGGCACGCCCTCGGCACCGTCGAACCCCGCGGCCGTGAGCCCGTCCCGCGCCTGCTCGAGCGAGGCCTCCGCCGTGGCGTCGTCGCAGGCGGTGTGTCCGAGCGAGGGCGTGACGCCGTGGGCCGTCAGGAGGTCGACGAGGTCGGACGCGCCGGGCAGCTCCGGCGCGTACGTCACCGTCGCGAGCGAGCCGTCCGAGACCTCGATGAGCTCCATCGCGAAGTCGACGTCCGGCTCGAGCAGGAAGTCCGGGTTCTGTGCCCCGCAGCGCGCGTGCGAGAGGAAGGGCCCCTCGGCGTGGACACCCGCCACGAGGCCCTCGTCGTCGAGCTGCGAGAAGAGCGCGACGCCGCGGAGCAGGTCCTCGCGCGAGGCGGTGACGAGGCTCGCGAGGAACGTGGTCGTCCCGCGCCCGTGGAGGAAGGCGATGCCCCGCCGCGCCTGCTCCTCGTCCGCCGTCGGGAAGTCGACGCCGGCCGCGCCGTGGCAGTGCAGGTCGACCAGCCCGGGGAGCAGCAGCGCGCCGTCCGGGACGGACACCGACTGGCCGCCGAAGGCCGCGGCATCGAAGTCCGCGGCGGGCCCCGCGTACTCGATGCGGTCGTCCTCGACGGCGACGAGGCCGTCCTCCTCGACGGCGCCGTCGCTCACGATCCGGCCGCGGAGGGTGAGCCGGGTCTGGGCGGTGGAATCCGGGGCAGCGGCGGCGGTCGTCATGCCACTACCTTAGGCGAGCCCGGTCGGGCTCAGAACAGGCGGGACTCCACGTCGTCCACGCCGCGCATCGCGTCGTAGTCGAGCGTCACGCAGTCGATCCCGCGGTCGGCCGCAAGAACCCGCGCCTGCGGCTTGATCTGCTGGGCGGCGAAGATGCCCCGCACGGGCGCGAGCAGCGGGTCGCGGTTGAGGAGCTCGAGGTAGCGCGTGAGCTGCTCGACGCCGGCGATGTCGCCGCGCCGCTTGAGCTCGACCGCGACGGTCGCGCCGGTCGCGTCTCGCGCGAGGATGTCGACCGGGCCGATGGCGGTGAAGTACTCGCGGCGGATCAGGCTGTAGCCCGGCCCGAGGGTCTCGATCTGCTCCGCGAGGAGCCGCTGGAGGTCGGACTCCACCCCGTCCTTGATGAGGCCGGGGTCCACGCCGAGCTCATGGGAGGAGTCGTGCACGACCTCGTGGACGTTGACGATCAGCCGGTCGTCCGTCTTGGCCGACTGCACCGTCCACTGCTCGAGGACGCCGTCCTCCAGCTCGGACTCCTCGGGGGAGACGACGCGGAGGGTGGCCGGCGGGCTCATCCAGTTCAGCGGCTTGTACGACCCGCCGTCCGAGTGGACGAGCACCGAACCGTCCGCCTTGACGACGAGCAGGCGGGTCGCGAGGGGCAGATGGGCCTTCAGGCGCCCCACGTAGTCGACGGAGCACCGGGCAATGACGAGTCGCACCCGAGAACTCTACCGTGGCGCCCACGGACGGCGCGGGCCCCCGGTGGGACGGGCACGAGGCAGTGGGCACGGCAGAATGGAGCCATGCCCCGCTCGAACCGCCCACGACGCCGCCCTGCCGCCGCCCCCCGCAGCGACAGGGACGCCGCGGACGCGCGCGACGGGCGGGACGACTTCAATCCCGAACGCGTGCTCGCCGGGTTCGCCCGGCTCGAGTCCGCGCCGGACGGCGACTGGCGCGTCCGGCAGGTGACGACCCGCAGCGCGGCGAAGGTGTACACGTGCCCTGGGTGCTCGCGCACCATCCCGCCGGGGACGGCCCACCTGGTGGTCTGGGCCGACGACCACCTGTTCGGCGAGGAGGCCGGGATCGCCGAGCGGCGGCACTGGCACACGCACTGCTGGCGCACCCGCACGTACCGCTACCGGTAGCCCCCTTCGATACTGTGGGGACCATGAGCTTCGACCCCGCCTCCTACGTGTTCACCGAGCCCGACGGGCCCGCGGCGATCCGCGCCAACACCGTCCTGCCCGCGCGCCGCGAGAACATCGAGCTGCGCACCGAGGACGGGCTCACGCTCGTCGGGGAGCTGGCCCTGCCGCAGGACACGGAGCCGGTGGCGACCCTCATCACGCTCCACCCGCTGCCGACCCACGGCGGCTTCATGGATTCGCACGTCTACCGCAAGGCCTCCTTCCGGCTCCCCGCGCTCGCGGGCATGGCCGTCCTGAGGTTCAACACGCGCGGGACCTCGAGCGCGCGCGGAACGAGCGAGGGCCAGTTCGAGGAAGGCGTCGGCGAGCGGGCGGACGTCGAGGCCGCGGTGCGCTTCGCCGCCGAGCGCGGGCTTCCGCGCCGGTGGCTCGTGGGGTGGTCCTTCGGCACCGAACTCGCGCTGAAGTACGGGGCCGTGCCCCCGGTCGTGGACGAGATCGATGGGGCGGTCCTGCTCTCGCCGCCGCTGCACCGCGCGGGCGACGCCGACCTCGATGCGTGGGCCGCGTGCGGGCGGCCCCTGACGGTGCTCGTGCCGGAGCTCGACGACTACCTGCGCCCTGCCGAGGCCGTGCAGCGGTTCGCGCGGGTGCCGCAGGCGCGCGTCGTCGGCGTCGAGGGCGCGAAGCACCTCTGGGTGGGCGAGAAGTTCGTGCAGCGGGTGCTGGGCGAGGTCGTCGACGACGTGCTCGGTGAGTCCCCGGAGCTCCCTGCCGTGTGGGATGGGCCGACGGCGACCGCCTCCTGACGGCGGCCGGCGCGCCGGCCGCTCGGGCTAGTGCTGGTCCTGTCTCGTGATGAAGACCTCCCGCATGAGCAGCATCACCGAGGCCGCGGTCGGGATCGCGATGAGCGCCCCGAGCACGCCGAGGAGGCTGCCGCCCGCGATCACCGAGATCACCGCGACCGGGCCGGGCACCGCCACGGCGCGCTGCATGATGCGCGGCGAGATGAAGTACGCCTCGAACTGGAGGTAGGCGAAGTACGCGGCGGCGAGGATGACGGCGGTCTGCCAGCCGCCGGTGAGCGCCACGAGCGAGATGACCGTGCCCGCGACGACGCCGCCCACGAGCGGGATGAACGCGAGGAAGCCGACCATGAACGCCAGGAGCGCGGCGAAGGGCACCTTGAGGATCGTCATGACGATGAAGGCGAAGGCCGCGTTCAGGGCGGCGACGCAGACCTGCCCGATGACGTAGTTGCCCACCGACCGGGTGATCTCCTCGCTGAGCGCCTGCACCCGCACCCTGCGGGAGCGGGGTGCGAGCCGGTAGGCCCACCGCTTCATCGCCGGCATGGCGGAGAGGAAGTAGAGGCTGAGGACGACGACGATGAGCACCCCGAACAGGGAGTTCGCCACCGTGGTCCCGAAGCCGAGGACCCCGCCGAACAGGTTCGTGACGGCGGTCGAGTCCTGGCCGAACTTCTGCAGCTCCTCGGTCACCCGCGTCTTGATGCCGAACTGCTCGTCGATGCTCTTGTAGAAGTCGGAGGCGAGGAAGTCGTTGATCCAGGTCGGGACGTTGTTCACGAGCTGGGTGATCTGGTCGACCATCGTCGGGATGAGCGTGCCGAAGAACGCGCCCAGCACGCCCAGGAGCGCGAGGATCGTCACGGCGATGCCGAGCGCACGGGGGATGCGGCGCGACTCGAGCCACCGCACCACGGGGTCCAGCCCGAGGGAGATGAACAGGGCCGCGAGGATCCACAGCAGCAGCTGGGTGGTGTGCGCTGCGATGTAGTACAGCGCGAGTGCGATCCCCACGCCGACGGTCCCCATGAACCCCACGTAGACGGGGTTCCTGTTCGAGACCCGCGGCCCGGGCTCGCCGAGGCCCCTGTCCTTCGACAGCGGGGCGAGGGGGCTGCCCTCCTCCGCCTCGGCGATGGGCGGCATCTCGAAGCGCACCCGCGGCTGCGCCCCCGGCAGCGGCGTCCGCAGGCGCTGGGCGACCGTGCGCATGAACTCCCTGCCGCCATGGTGCTCGGCCGTGTGCCCGGTCCCGATCACCGGATGCTTGACGGGCGGGTTCGTCCCCGCGGCGGAGGGAGACTCCGGCTCGACTGGTTCGGGCTGGTGGTTCTCTCCCACGCCTCTGCCTTCTGCTAGGTCCGGACAGGCCGGAGGACGACGGGCACCGAGGGCTCGGCTGCGGGTGGGCCGCAGGCCCCCGGGCCCACTGCGCACACCCTACCAGCCGGCCCGATCTGACCCGATGGTCACGATTTGGTTACCATGGACAGGTTCCCTTCCCCCGACGTGAGGTATTCCTGTGCGATTGAAGACCGCAGCCGCGCTCCTGCTGCTCGGCCTTGTAGCCCTCGTGGCCGGCATCGGCCAGCTCACCTGGTGGGCGCCAGCCGACCAAGTGACGGCAACGGTTCCGGCCGGCACCCCGGCCACCCCGCTGACGGTGATCGATGCGAAGCTCAAGGACCTCCGTGGGGAGAGGCGACCCTGACCGTCCACGGCAACGGCAACTACGTGCTGGCCGCTGCGCGCCCCGACGACATGGCCGCCTGGGTCGGCAAGGCCGCGCACACGACCATCGACGGCGCCTCCGATGACGGCAAGGTCCTCAAGGCCACCCACACGGACGGCGAGGCCACCTCGCCGAACCCCGCCGGCGCCGACCTGTTCGCCACCAGCCAGAACGCGAACGGCACCCTCCAGTACCACTGGGACCTCCCGGACTCGGGCGACTGGCAGCTCCTCCTCGCGACCGACGGGAAGGCCCCGGCACCCCAGGACGTGACGATCACCTGGCCGAGCCACGCGACCATGCCGTGGGCTGTCCCGCTCATCGTCATCGGCGCCCTCCTCATCCTCGCGGCCGCCGCCCTGATGCTGCTGCGGCGCCTCCGGGGCGGCCCCGGTGCCCCCCGCATCGGCGGCCCCGACGCGGGCGGCCCGGGCACCGACGGCGAGGACCGGCGTCGTGCGCCCGAGGCCGGCGCGTCCGGTCCGGCGACCGCGGCCATCCCCCCGGTGCCCGGCCAGGCACCCGGCACCGCCGAGCGCACAGCGGACCGCCGCGCGGCGTCCCTGCCGGCCGTGCGGCGCACGCCGGCGGCCCGCGTCGCTGCGGTGCTCTCCGTCCTGCTCGGCGTGGGCGGCCTCGCAGCCGTCCCCGCGCAGGCCGCGACCGCGCCCGCACCCAGCCCCGCCGAGTCGGGGACGCGCGTGGTGGTCGAGGACCAGCTCACGCGCATCCTCGACCAGACCGCCAACGCGGTGCAGGCCGGCGACGACGCGAAGGACGCCGGCAAGCTCGGCGCCCGGGTCGACGGCTCGGCGCTGCTCGCCCGCCAGCAGAACTACAAGGTGCGCGCGGCCGTCTCGAGCGCCCCGGCGATCGCCCCCGTGCGCTCGTCGAAGCTGCTCACCACCGTCGTGACGACCCAGCGGTCCTGGCCGCGCACGATCGTGGCGGTCACCCAGGGGCAGGGCAACACCACCCCGCAGCTGCTGACGCTGCGCCAGGCATCCGCCCGCGAGAACTACAAGCTCATCGAGGCCGCGCCGCTCCTGCCGGGTGCGACCTTCCCCGGGACGCCCAAGTCCGGTACCGACCAGATCGCCCTCGACGACAAGGCGGGCCTCACGGTGAGCCCGAAGGACGCGATTGCGGGGGTGGCCGATCGGCTCTCCAACGCCAACAGCGCCTGGAAGGGCAGGATCCCGGACAACGCCTACATCAAGGACACGTTCGGCTACCAGTCCGACATCGCCAAGGCCGCGGACGCGACGTTCACCTTCAAGCACACGCCCGTCGGCAACGAGGCGGCCGCCTTCCGCGCGGCCGACGGCGGCGCGATCGTGGTCGCACCGCTCGACTTCACGGTCGAGGGCACGCCGAAGGCCTCGGGCGACAAGGTCACCCTCCAGGACGACGCCGCGGCGCTCGCCGGCGGCAAGGAGGCCAGCACGAAGGCGACCCTCACGTTCCGCGAGTCGGTCATGCTCTACATCCCCAAGGACGGCGGCCCGCAGCAGGTCACCCTCATCGGGGCCACCCGGAACCTCTCCGGGGCCAGCGTGAGCTGACGAGGTCCGTCCGGAGTGAGGGCGGGGCTGCACCGACGCGGTGCGGCCCCGCCCTCGCCCGTCCCGGCCCTTCGCTAAGCTGGGGCCATGAGTGTTCCCGGTTCCCGCCAGCCCCAGCCGCAGCTGAACTTCCGCGGCGCCGTCGACCTCTCGGCCCTCAAGGCGCGGGCGACGGCGGCCCCGCCCGCCTCGGCCGCCCACCCGGCGCCCGCGGGCGCCGGGCAGCCCGCCGACCACGCGGCGCCCGCGCAGGGCGCCCCGGCACCGGGCCGGATCGACCTCGACGAGCGGACCTTCGGCGAGGTCGTCCAGCGCTCGGCGACCGTGCCCGTCGTCGTGCTCCTGTGGGCCTCCTATTCGCCCGAGTCCCAGCGGCTGCGCGACGACCTCGGCACGATCGTCTCCTCCTACGCCGGGCGGCTGCTCTACACCGCCGCGGACGTCGAGGCCTTCCCGCAGCTCGCCCAGGCCTTCCAGGCCCAGGCCGTGCCGACCGCCGTCGCCATCCTCAAGGGCCAGCCGATCCCGCTCTTCCAGGGCGCGGCGTCCGAGCCGCAGACGCGCCAGCTCCTCGACGAGCTGCTGCGGGTCGCCGCGGCCAACGGCGTCACCGGCACCGCCGACGGCGTCCCCGCCGCCGAGGCGGAGCCGGAGCTGCCCCCGCTGCACCAGGAGGCCTTCGACGCGATCGACCGTGGCGACTTCGCCGCGGCCGAGGCCGCGTACCGCAGGGCGCTCGCCGAGCAGCCCGCGGACCGCGAGGCCAAGGCGGGGCTCGTCCAGGTCCAGCTCATGGCCCGCGTGGCCGAGGTGGACCAGCCCGCGGCCGAGGCCGCCCGGGCCGCCGCCGCGGCGTCCCCCGACGACCTCGCCGCCCAGCTCCGGGTCGCGGACCTCGACGTGGCGGGCGGGCACGTGGAGGATGCGTTCTCGCGCCTCGTCGGATTCATCTCCCGCACCGGGGGCGAGGACCGGGAGGCGGCACGCGTCCGGCTGCTCGAGCTCTTCGAGGTGGTCGGCGCCGCCGATCCGCGGGTGGCCGCGGCCCGGCAGCAGCTCGCCCGCGCCCTCTTCTGAGGCCGGCCCTCTTCTGGGGCCACTGCGCGCCGGTCATCCTCAAGACTGAGCCGCTAGTCATCCTCGGGGCTCATCCGCGGCGGGACGGCGCTTGCTAGCGTGGTGGCATGGATGCTCCCAGCCCGGCCGTTCCCGTCGCGCTCTCCCTCCGGGGCCTTGTGAAGACCTTCGGCGGCAAGCCGGCCGTGGCAGGGATCAGCCTCGACGTGCCCGCCGGCTCGTTCTACGGGCTGGTCGGGCCGAACGGGGCAGGGAAGACCACCACCCTCTCGATGGCCACCGGCCTCCTCCGCCCCGACGCCGGCACGGCCGCCGTGCTGGGCGTCGACGTCTGGGCCGACCCGGTCGGTGCGAAGCGGCTCCTCGGAGTGCTCCCCGACGGGGTGCGCCTCTTCGACCGGCTCAGCGGGGAGCAGCTGCTGACCTACGCGGGACTCCTGCGGGGCATGGACCGTGTGACCGTCGCGGCGCGCGTCCGGGACCTGCTCGAGGCGTTCGACCTCGCCGATGCGGGCCGCACGCTCGTGGTGGACTACTCGGCCGGCATGACGAAGAAGATCGCGCTCGCCGCGGCGCTCGTCCACGCGCCCAGGGTGCTCGTGCTGGACGAGCCGTTCGAGTCGGTGGACCCGATCTCGGCCTCCGGGATCCGGGCCATCCTCGCCGAGTTCGTCCGATCGGGCGGCACCGTCGTCGTCTCGAGCCATGTCATGGACCTCGTGCAGCGCATGTGCGACCACGTCGCGGTCGTGGCGCAGGGACAGATCCTCGCGGCCGGCACCGTGGACGAGGTCCGCGCCGGGGCCTCGCTCGAGGACCGGTTCGTCCAGCTCGTGGGCGGGCCGGGGCGCACGGGGGGACTGTCGTGGTTGCACACCTGATCCGGCTCAAGCTCACCCTCCTGCGCAACGGCCTGCGCCGCAGCCCCTGGCAGCTGGTGGGCGTGATCATCGGGGCCCTGTACGGGCTCTGGATCCTCGCGCTCGCCCTGGTGGGGCTCGTGGCCCTCAGGGCCGTCCCGGTTCCCATTGCCGAGACCGTGCTGGTGCTCGCGGGCTCCCTGCTCGTGCTGGGCTGGGCCCTGACCCCGATCGTGCTCTCGGGGATCGACCTCACGCTGGACCCTGCCCGGTTCGCGCTCTACCCCATCCCGCTGCGCCAGCTGCTCCTCGGGCAGGCCGCCGCGGGGCTCATCGGCGTGCCGGGGGTGTGCACCGCGCTCGCGCTCGCCGGGACCACGGTGACGTGGGCGCGCGGAGGCCTGGTCGTCGCCGCGGCCGTGCTGGGCGCGCTGCTCGCGCTCGCGCTGTGCGTGGTCACGAGCCGCCTCGTGGCGAGCATCGTGGCGGAGCTGGCCTCCTCGCGCCGGTTCCGCGACGTGACCCGGATCCTGTTCATCGTGCCGATCATGTTCCTTGGCCCCGGCATCTCGCTGCTCGCCCGCGGCATCGGCGAGGGCGGCACCACGGCCGTCTCCCAGGCCGCGGCCGTGCTGGGCTGGACGCCGCTGGGCGCGGCCTTCTCGGCGCCCGCGGCGGTGGCCGAGGGCCGGGTGGGCGAGGCGGCCGCGAAGCTGCTGATCACCGCCGCGGCGCTCGTCCTCGCTGCCTGGGGATGGTCCTGGGCGCTCGCGCGGGCCCTCGAGAATCCCGGCAGCAGGGGATCCGGGCGCTCGCCGGCCCCGCGGCGGGGGCTCGGCGCCTTCGGCTGGATGCCCGCCACGCCGGCGGGCGCCGTCGCGGCCCGTGCCCTCACCTACTGGATCCGCGATCCCCGGTACACCACAGGGCTCATCGTGGTGCCGCTGCTGCCCGTGGTGCTCTTCGTCGCCTCGCGCGCCGGCCGGCACAGCTCCGGATCGGTGCTCGAGGGACCGTTCCCGCTCGCCGGGGCGATCTCCGCCTTCGTCCTGGCCTGGTCGATCTCGGCCGACGTCTCCTACGACTCGACGGCCTTCTCGATGCACCTGGCCGCGGGCGTGCGCGGCTGGGCCGACCGGCTGGGGCGGGCTGCGGCCCTGCTGCTCTTCGCCCTGCCCGCAGTGGCGCTCATCACCGCGCTCCCGTTTGCCCTGGCAGGCGACTGGGCCCTGTTCCCGGCCCTCCTCGGGCTCGCGCTCGGGGTGCTGCTCAGCGGGGTAGGGCTGTCCTCCGTGGTCTCGGCGCGGTACACCGTGGCGGTCCCGCTGCCCGGGGAGAGCCCGTTCAAGAAGCCTGCCGGCAACAGCGCCCAGACGCTCCTCGTCCAGTTCGGGGGCGTCGTGGCGCTCGGGATCCTCGCCGCACCCGAGATCGTCCTCACGGTGCTCGCTGCCGCGACGGGCGCTGCCGGCTTCGCGTGGGCGACCCTCGGCGTGGGGGTGCTGCTCGGAGGCGCGCTGCTCGCCGCCGGCGTCCTCCTCGGCGGCCGCCTCATGGACGCGCGCGGCCCCGAGCTGTACTCGAGCCTCGTCCGGGTGCGCTGAAGCGCACGGCGGGCCGAGGCACGACGGCGGGCGGCCGCCGTCGTGCGCCGGGCCGCCGCGGCGGAAGATAGGACAGCAGGAAGTCCGCGCCGGATGCGCACCGCCCGGCGCGAGGTGCCGGAGACCGACGGGAGTGGCCAGCATGGAAATCGTCATCCTCAGGGACGCGCACGAGGTCGGCAGGACCGCCGCGTCCGCCGTCGCCGCGCTGCTGGCCCGCCGGCCCGACGCGGTGCTCGGGCTCGCCACCGGGTCCTCGCCCCTGCCCGTCTACGACGAGCTGGCCCGCCTCCACGCCGAGGACGGGCTCGACTTCTCCCGCGCCTCGGGGTTCGCCCTCGACGAGTACGTCGGCCTGCCCGGGGACCACCCCGAGTCCTACCGGTCCGTGATCCGCCGCGACTTCGCCGAGCGGGTCAACATCGACCCCGTGCGCGTCCACAGCCCGGACGGCGCCGCCGCCGACCTCGAGGACGCATGCGCCCGGTACGAGCAGGCGATCCTCGACGCCGGGGGAGTGGACCTCCAGATCCTCGGCATCGGCACGGACGGGCACATCGGCTTCAACGAGCCCGGGTCCTCGCTCGCCTCCCGCACCCGCATCAAGACCCTCACCGAGCAGACCCGGCGCGACAACGCGCGCTTCTTCTCCTCGATCGACGAGGTCCCGCACCACGTGGTCACCCAGGGCGTCGGGACCATCATGGCCGCGCGGCACGTGGTGCTCGTGGCGACCGGCGCCGTCAAGGCCGGGGCCGTGCACGGGCTGGTCGAGGGACCCGTCACCGCGATGTGCGTCGCCTCGGTCCTGCAGTTCCACCCGCACGCGACGGTGATCGTGGACGAGGCCGCGGCCTCGGCCCTGGACCTCGCCGACTACTACCGGCACATCTACGACAACAAGCCCTCATGGCAGGGCCTGTGACTGGGGCGCCCCTGCCGGCCGGGGCTAGCATGGATCCCATGAGCACCATGCCCCCGGACCCGTTCGCCGACGACCCCCGCGACCCCGGCCTCGGCGGCTCCACCGCCACGATCGAGCGCGAGGAGCTGCGCGAGGAGCTCGAGCCCGGCGACCGCGAACGCTTCTCCCACTACGTGCGCAAGGAGAAGATCATGGAGTCCGCCCTCACCGGCGAGCCCGTGATCGCCCTGTGCGGCAAGGTCTGGACCCCCGGCCGCGACCCCAAGAAGTTCCCCGTGTGCCCCACGTGCAAGGAGATCTACGAGGGCCTGCGCCCGAGCAACGACGACGACCAGTCATGACCCCGTGACGGCGCCTGTGGGGGAGGGGCCCCACGGGGCAGGCGGCGCTGCGTCGCGCCCGCGCGGGCTCATGTCCCCCGCCTACCGGGGGCTCGTCGTCGGCCTCCTCGCGATCGTCACGTGCAGCGCCTTCGAGGCGATGGCCGTGACGACCGCCATGCCCGTCGTCGCCGCAGACCTCGGCGGCGAGCGGGCCTACGGCCTTGCGTTCTCGCTGTTCCTCACCGCGTCCCTCGCCGCCACCGCGGCCGCCGGCCCCTGGTGCGACCGCGCAGGTCCGCGGCCCTCGCTGCTGGTCGGCCTCGTCCTCATGACGGGCGGCCTCCTGCTGGCCGGAGGGGCATGGGACTTCGGCGTGTTCACGGTCGGCCGGATGGTCTCCGGGGCGGGGACCGGCTTCATGATCGTCCCGCTCTACGTCATCATCGGCCAGGCCCTGCCCTCCGCCCTCCAGCCCGTGCTGTTCAGCTGGTTCTCTGCCGCGTGGGTCCTGCCGTCCCTCGTGGGGCCCTACATCTCGGGCCTGCTCGCCCAGCACGCGAGCTGGCGGTGGGTGTTCTTCGGGGTGGCCCCGATCGTCATCGTGGCGGTCGTGCTCATCTGGCCGCGGGTCCGCGGCCTCGGGGCGCCGGAGGAGACCTCGCTCGCGCCGGGCGAGGGCCGACGGCGTGCCCTCCTGGGCGTCCTCCTCGCCGCGGGCGTCGCGGCGGCGCAGTGGGCCGCCCAGTCCTGGGCCGACCCCGCCGCGCGGGCCGCCGTCCCGGCGCCGGTGCTCGGGGCCGTCGTGCTCTGCGGCATCGCCGCGGTCCTCGCGACCGCGCCGCGGCTCATGCCGCGCGGGGTGGCCCGCGTGGCCAGGGGGCTGCCCGCCGTCATGGTGGTGCGCGGCCTGCTGACGCTCGCGTTCTTCGGCGCCGAGGCGTTCATTCCGCTCATGCTGGTCGACGCGTACGGTCTCGAGCCCTCCGTTGCGGGCCTCGCCCTCACCGGCGGGGCCCTCGGATGGACCATCGGCTCGTTCGTCCAGGCGCGCGGCTGGCTCGCCAAGCCGACGTTCCTCGTGCTCGGCTCCGTGGTCCTCACCGCGGGCCTCGGGTCCATCGCGGGCGTGGTGTCCGTGGCCGCGGCGCCGTGGCTCCTGGCCCTCGGCTGGCTCCTCGCGGGGTGCGGGATGGGGCTCGCCACGACCACGACATCCGTGCTCGTCCTCGACCTGAGCGAGGCCGCGGACCGGGGGCGGAATTCGGCCTCGCTGCAGATGGCCGATATGCTCGGTGGAGTGATGGGAACCGCCGGAGCTGGAACGCTGTACTCGCTGCTGCTGACCCCGGAGGCGGTTCCCGGGCCCGGCGTCTTCGCCCTGCTGGCCGCCGCGCTGACGATGTCCGCCTTCCTGTCCGCCTTCGCCGGCGTGCGGTCCGCCGCGCCGTCGGCCGTGACCGCCGCTGCGGCGGGCGAGGACCTCGCGTGAGGGAAACGCTCTTCGGTGACCCCTCGTCGTCGAACGCCGGATCCTCCACGTCCGACGGCGGCCCCGCGGCCTCCGCTTCCGCCGCCCACGGTGTGCCCGCGCTTCCGCAGGCCTCTCCCGCCCTCCCGCAGGCCTCTCCCGCCCTCCCGCAGGCCTCTCCCGCCCTCCCGCAGGCCTCTCCCGCCCTCCCCCCTGCATACCCCGAGCGGGCCGCCTGGGGCACCGCCCCCAAGCTGCGCGCCTGGCAGCAGGAGGCGCTGGAGAAGTACCTCGAGCTCGCCCCGCGCGACTACCTCGCCGTGGCCACCCCCGGCGCCGGAAAGACCACCTTCGCGCTGCGGGTCGCCTCCACGCTGATCGAGCGCGGACTCATCAACCGCGTGACGATCGTCGCCCCCACCGACCACCTCAAGCGGCAGTGGGCGGACGCGGCGGCCCGGATCGGGATCGCGATCGACCCCAACTTCAAGAACGCCGACGGCCAGCACGGGCGCGGGTTCATGGGCGTCGCCGTCACCTACGCCCAGGTCGCCAGCAAGCCGCTCCTGCACCGGGCGAAGACCGAGGCCGCGCGCACCCTCGTGATCCTCGACGAGATCCACCACGGCGGCGAGTCGCTCTCGTGGGGCGACGGGCTCCGCGAGGCCTTCGACCCAGCGGTACGGCGCCTGGCCCTGACCGGAACGCCGTTCCGCTCCGACACGTCGCCCATCCCGTTCGTCGAGTACGCCGAGGACAAGGACGGCATCCGCCGCTCGAAGGCGGACTACACGTACGGCTACGGGCAGGCCCTGCGGGACCACGTGGTGCGTCCGGTCATCTTCATGGCGTACTCGGGCCAGATGCGCTGGCGCACGAGCGCGGGCGAGGAGATGGCGGCCTCCCTCGGCGAGGCAGCGGTGACGAAGGACGTCACGGCCCAGGCGTGGCGGACCGCGCTCAACCCGCAGGGGGAGTGGATCCCCGCCGTCCTCGCCGGCGCCGACCGCCGGCTCACCGAGGTGCGCCGCACCGTCCCCGACGCCGGCGGCCTCGTCATCGCCACGGACCACGAGGACGCCCGGGCCTACGCGGGCCTCCTGAAGAAGATCACCGGCGAGTCGCCCTCGGTCATCCTCTCCGACGATGCGAAGGCCTCCGGGAAAATCGAGGAGTTCTCCGCCGGCACGCAGCGCTGGATGGTCGCGGTGCGCATGGTGTCCGAGGGCGTGGACGTGCCGCGCCTCGCCGTCGGCGTCTACGCGACCTCGACCTCCACCCCGCTCTTCTTCGCGCAGGCCGTGGGACGCTTCGTCCGCGCCAGGCGGCGGGGGGAGACGGCGTCGGTCTTCCTGCCCTCCGTGCCGCAGCTCATGGCGCTCGCCAACTCGATGGAGGCCGAGCGGGACCACGCCCTCGACCGCCCCTCGAGCGGCGAGGACGGGCTGATGGACCTCGAAGAGTCCCTCATGGACGAGGCCAACCGGGAGGAGAAGGCCTCGGACACCCTCGTGAAGGGCAAGTACGAGGCGCTCGAGTCCCAGGCCGCGTTCGACAAGGTGCTCTTCGACGGCGGCGAGTTCGGGATGGGCGGAGACGTCGGCTCCGACGACGAGCTCGACTTCCTCGGCATCCCGGGACTGCTCGACGCCGACCAGGTCGCCACGCTCCTGCGCCAGCGGCAGCAGGAGCAGGTGTCCCGGCGCGGCTCCCGCCCCACGTCCTCCCTGGCCGGCGTGCCGGACCACCGCCGCCTCATGGACCTGCGCAACGAGCTCGCCAAGAACGTCTCCGCGTGGAGCGCGCGGACCGGCACCCCGCACGGCGTGGTGCACAACAAGCTGCGCGAGCTGTGCGGCGGCCCGGCCGTGGCCCAGGCGGACGAGGCTCAGCTCAGGGCGCGGCTGTCCAAGCTGGCCGACTGGTTCGTGGGCCGCGCCTGATTCCCGCCGCCCGCCGGCCCGCCAGCTCACCCTCTGAGTGTCAGCTCCTGAAGGTCACCTCCTGAAGGTCACCTCCTGAAGGTCACCTCCTGAAGGTCACCTCCTGAAGGTCACCTCCTGAACGTCAGCTTCTGGGTGTCACCTCCTGGAGAAGCTTCTGTAGGCCACGTCCTGCGGGTCTCCGAGCGCGCTGAAGGGCCACAATGGTGCCATGGCCACACCTCGAGCACTCGTGATCGTCGATGTCCAGAACGACTTCTGCGAAGGGGATCCCTTGCGGTGGACGGCGGAGCGGCCGCCGCCTCGCGGATCACCGCGTTCCTCGCTGAGCATGCTTCCGACTACGACGCCGTGGTGACGACCCAGGACTGGCACGTCGACCCCGGCCACCATTTCTCCGACCACCCGGACTTCGTCGACTCGTGGCCGCCGCACTGCGTGGCGGGGAGCCCCGGGGCCGAGTTCCACAGGAATCTGGACGTCGCAGAAGTCGATGCGATGTTCCGCAAGGGCCAGTACACCGCCGCCTATTCCGGTTTCGAGGGACATCTCGCCCAGTACGGGGACGCCGCCGGGGACACGGGCGACTCGGCGACCCTGGACGACTGGCTGCGCGAGCACCGCATCGGCGCCGTCGATGTCGCGGGCATCGCGACGGACTACTGCGTGCGGGCCACGGCGCTCGACGCCGCGCGGTCCGGCTACGCGACCCGCGTGCTCACCGGGCTGTGTGCCGGCATCGCCGACGACCTCGGGCCGACGTACGAGGAACTCAAGGGATCGGGCATTGCCCTGGCTTGACCCCCGATCTTCTGAAAGGCACCTTCTGAAGGTCAGCTTCTGAAGGTCACGTCCTGCGGGTTGCTGTGGATAACCTGGTCGGGCCCGAGGGGATGTCCAGCAGACTGGCCGGGTGAGCACACGCGGAGAGCTTCCAGAAGACTTTCGGGATCGGGCCTTCACCTATCGAGACGCCCGGGAAGCTGGCGTCAGCGTCAGCAGGCTTCGTGCCCAGGATCTCGAGCGCTGGAGCCGCGGCATCTACGTTCCGACCGGATGCGCATCGACACTGCCGGAACGCGCCGAGGTCCATCTTGCGGTGACGGAAGACGCTTGGATCTCCCACCGCACCGCTGCGTCGCTGCAGGGGATGTTCCTGCCGCCGTGGGTCGATGACCACGACAGGATCCACCTGAGCAGGCCCGCACATCTCGCGCGGGTTCGCCGCGCGGGCGTTGTCGGCCACCACACCCGGATCCGGCCCGGGGAGCTCCACCACGTTGAGGGCCTCCTCATGACCACACCGGCACGGACCTGGCTGGACCTCGCCGTCGAGCTGGGGGAGGAGTTCCGCATTGCGCTGGGTGACCAGCTCATCCGCCGTCCCAGACCCGAGCTCGAGAATGGGCGCGACCAGCCCCTGGCCTCGATGGCGGACCTCAGGGAGCTGCTGGACGCCCATGTCTGGATGAAGGGCGTGGGCCTTGCGCGGTCAGCACTCGAGCACCTTCGCGTGGGCGCTGACTCTGTGCCGGAGTCGCTGCTCCGCCAGGCGATCATCGCCGCTGGCCTGCCGGAGCCCGAGCTGCAGATTTCCCTCTGGCCCCTCGACCCCTACGCGCCGTCCGGAGACATGGGCTACCGGCATCTCAAGCTGGTCATCCAGTATGAAGGCGCCCACCACAACGATGAGGCCCAGCGGCTTCGCGATGCTCTGCGCGACCGCGCCTTCCGCGAAGCAGGATGGACGATCATCCTCGTCCGCGTCGAGGACCTCAGGGATGACTTCCGGGCCGTCCTCCGCAGGATACGAGCCCACCTCGCCTCGGCCGCGGCCTAACTCCCGGAAGGTGACTTTCAGAAGGTGACTTTCAGAAGGTGACCTTCAGAAGGCGACTCCCAGAAGGTGACTCCCAGAAGGTGACTCCCAGGAGGTGACTTTCAGGAGGTGACTTTCAGGAGGTGACTTTCAGGAGGTGACTTTCAGACGGGTCTGGACTCCTCGTAGACCGTGGGGATCGCCGCCTCGCCGCGGTGCATGCGCTGGACGGACGACGGCAGCTCGGCGAGGGACGCCGCGTGCCGCTCCCTGGCCCGGGAAACACCCTCGTGGCCCGTCCACCCCGGCTTGAGCTCGCCGCCGACGATGAAGTGCTCGAGCAGCGGCCGGTCGTTGCCGTCGTCGTGCGGCCGGCGGCCCACGCCGATGATCTCCTGGGTCGCCCGGCCCCGCTCGTCGAGCCGGCGGAGGGCGTACTTCCGGCCTCCCACGGTCGCCTTGTTCTTGGAGGACTTGGCGACCGAGACCTCGTGCCCCGCGTCGTCGACGTGGCTGACGAGCTTGTAGACCATGGAGGCGGTGGGCGCCCCGGACCCCGTGACGAGCGAGGTCCCGACGCCGTAGGCGTCGACGGGCGCGGACTGGAGCGCGGCGATCGCGTACTCGTCCAGGTCGGACGTGACCATGATCCTGGTGTCGACGTTGCCCAGCTCGTCGAGGAGGCGGCGCACCCAGTGCGCCTGCTCGATCAGGTCCCCCGAGTCGAGGCGGACGGCGCCGAGCTTCTCGCCGGCGATCTCGACCGCCGTGCGCACGGCCCGCTCGACGTCGTAGGTGTCCACGAGCAGCGAGGTGCCCGGGCCCATCGAGGCGATCTGGGCCTCGAACGCGTCCCGCTCCGAGTCGTGCAGCAGGGTGAACGAGTGGGCGGCGGTGCCCACGGTCGGGATGCCGTAGCGCAGCCCTGCCTCGAGGTTGGACGTGCTCGCGAACCCGGCGATCACGGCGGCCCGGGCCGCGGCCACGGCGGATTCCTCGTGCGTGCGCCGCGAGCCCATCTCGATGCAGGGGCGGCCGCCGGCCGCCGTCGTCATCCGCGAGGCCGCGGAGGCGATCGCGGAGTCGTGGTTGAGCACCGAGAGCACGTACGTCTCCAGGATGCAGGCCTCGGCGAACGTCGACTCGACGATGAGGACCGGGGAGTTGGGGAAGTAGGCCTCGCCCTCGGCGTAGCCGTAGACGTCGCCCGAGAACCGGTAGCCGGCGAGGTAGTCGAGCGTCTCGGCGTTCACCACCTTGGCGCGCTCGAGGAAGCCGAGCTCCTCGTCGGTGAAGCGGAACGCCATGATGCCCTCGAGCAGGCGCCCGGTTCCCCCGACCACGCCGTAGCGCCTCCCGTCCGGAAGGCGGCGGGCGAAGGCCTCGAAGACGCAGCGCCGGTGGGCGGCGCCGGAGTGGAGGGAGGCCTGGAGCATCGTGAGCTCGTAGTGGTCCGTGAACAGGGAGGTGCGGGGCGGGGCCCAGGGACTCGGGTCAGTCACGGTGCCACTCTATATGGCGGCCCCCACGCCCGGCCGGGCGCCGGCGGCGGCCGGGGCGTCCGAGGGCCTGCCTAGAATGGAGCGCATGAGCATCAGCGTCGCCACCGAGCCCTCCCAGGAGGTCGCCGGGCAGATCGAGGCGCGGGAGGATGCCGCACGGCTGACCCCGTGGAACCTCGTGGTCTGGAATGATCCGGTCAACCTCATGAGCTACGTCAGCTACGTGTTCCAGTCCTACTTCGGCTACTCGGAGGCCAAGGCCGATGCCCTCATGATGCAGGTCCATACCGAGGGGCGCTCGATCGTGAGCCACGGATCGAAGGAGACGGTCGAGCAGCATGCCGTCGCGATGCACACCTACGGCCTCTGGGCCACGGTCGAGAGGTCCGGCGAGCATGGCTGAGCCCTTCACCTATGGCCGCCGGGGCATCACCGGCAGGCTCGAGGAGCCGGAGCGGGAGCTCCTGCGGGGGCTCTTCAACGACGTCATCGGCATGCTCGATCCCGGGACCGGCGACCAGGATCCCCTCGAGGCCCTCGTGGGGCTGTCCCCGCACGCGAAGGAGCCGGAGGACCCCGCGCTCGCCCGGCTGCTGCCCAACGCCTTCAAGGACGACCCCGAGGCCGCGCTCGACTTCCGGCGCCTGACCGAGCGGTCCCTGCGCGAGGGCAAGGCCGGCGCCCTCCGCGCCGCCGCCCTCTCCCTCGAGTCCCGCCACCTCGTGCTCGACGACGCCGCCGCCCAGCACTGGTCGACGGCGCTCAACGACGTCCGCCTCGTCCTCGCCTCCCGCCTCGGGATCCGCAGCGAGGAGGACGCCGAGAAGGTCCACGCGATCACCGACTGGTCCGCCGCGGAGGACGTGGAGGCGTACCTTGCTCTCGTGTACAACTTCGTGACGTGGCTCCAGACGACGCTCATCGAGGCGATGCTCGACGCCCGCCGGGTGCGCTCCCAGGGGAGCGGCCATGAGTGAGCCGACCGCCCCGGCCGCCCTGGCCGAGCTCGGCTCCACGGGCGACCTGCCGCGCTCGGAGCGCCCCATCGGCATCTTCGACTCCGGCGTGGGCGGCCTGACCGTGGCCCGCGCCGTCATCGACCAGCTGCCCCAGGAATCGATCGTCTACGTGGGCGACACCGCCCACGGCCCCTACGGCCCGCTGCCGATCGCGGAGGTCCGGGCCTTCGCGCTCGGGGTCATGGACGAGCTCGTCGACTCGGGCGTCAAGGCGCTGACCATCGCCTGCAACTCGGCCACCGCCGCGGTGCTGCGGGACGCACGGGAGCGCTACACCGCCCGCTACGGGATCCCCGTCATCGAGGTGATCCAGCCCGCGGTCCGGGCCGCCGTCACGGCCACCCGGAACGGCCGGGTCGGCGTGATCGGCACGAGTGCCACCGTGGGCTCCCGCGCCTACGAGGATACGTTCGCCGCCGCCCCGGACCTGGCGATCACCTCCGCGGCGTGCCCGGACTTTGTCCCGTTCGTCGAGGCGGGCGTCACCACCGGCCCGGAGCTCCTCGAGGCCGCCGAGGGCTACCTCGCGCCGCTCAAGGCCGCCGGGGTCGACACGCTCGTGCTCGGCTGCACCCACTACCCGCTCCTGACCGGCGTGATCTCCTACGTGATGGGGGAGGGCGTCACGCTCGTCTCGAGCGCGGAGGAGACCGCCAAGGACGTCTACCGGGCGCTCATGCGGCACAACCTCGTCCGCTCGGGCACCACCGCGCCCGTGCACCGGTTCATCGCCACCGGAGACCCTGCCCAGTTCGAGACGCTCGCGCGCCGGTTCCTGGGCCCCGAGGTCCAGGGCGTGGAGCACGCCGACCACGTCGCCGCCCGCTATCCCACGGCGAGCCTGGCCACGATCACCCCGGAGATGCTCGAGGAGGCGCGGGCGCGCGGCGGGTCGGCCCGGATCTCCCACTTCGCCCTGCGCGACGCGGGCAGGATGGCACCGTGAAGCTCACCATCGTCGGCTGCTCGGGCTCGTTCCCCGGCCCGAGTTCGCCCGCCTCGTGCTACCTCGTCACGGCCAACGACGGCGAGCGGGACTGGCGGATCCTGCTCGACCTCGGCTCGGGCGCGCTCGGCGTGCTCCAGCGCTACGTGGACCTCAGCGACATCGACGGCGTCCTCCTCAGCCACCTCCACCCCGACCACTGCATGGACCTCACCGGCCTGCACATCGCGGTGCACTGGGACCCGAACGGCTGGACCGCCGGGCGGATCCCGGTGTGGGGGCCCGCCGCGACGAAGAAGCGCATCACCATCGCCCTCGACATGGAGCCCCCGACGGACCTCGGCGAGGACTTCGAGTTCCACGAGTGGGCGGCCGAGGAGCCGGTCGAGCTCGGCCCGTTCCGGTTCACCGCCTACCGCGCCCGGCACCCGATCGCCGAGGCCTACGCGCTGCGTGTCGAGTGCACCGAGCCCGACGGCGCGGGCGGCGTCATGCGGCGCGTCCTGACCTACTCGGGGGACACCGACTCGTGCGCCGGGCTCGTCGAGGCGGCGCGGGAATGCGACCTCTTCCTCTGCGAGGCCGCCTACCACGAGGGCCGCGACGACGCGATCGACGGCGTCCACCTCACCGGCCTGCGGGCCGGGCAGGCCGCGCACGACGCCGACGCAAAGCGCCTGCTGCTGACCCACCTTCCGGTGTGGAACGACGCGAACCGCTCCGTCGCCGAGGCCCAGGAGGCCTACGGCGGCCCCATCGCCGTCGCCGTCGCGGGCGTGCACTACACCGTCTGAGCCCGGCACCGCACGAGCCCGGCACTGCCTGTGCCCGGCGGCACTGCCTGAGCCCGGCGGCACTGCCGGCGCCGGCGGCCTAGAGCATCTCGAGCGGGACGGGCCCGCGCGGCGGCGGGAACGCGGCGTCGAGCGCGGCGAGGTCCGCATCGTCGAGCCGCACCTCGAGGGCCGCCCGGTTCGCGAGGACATGCTCGGCTGTGCCCGCCTTGGGGATCGCGATGACCCCCGGGCCGCGCAGCACCCAGGCCAGCGCGACGGCAGCCTCGTCCACGCCGTGGCGGGCCGCGACGGCAGCGAGCGCCGGGTGGCCGAGCAGGCGGGCCTGCTCCATGGGGGAGTAGGCCATGACCGGCACGCCCTGCCCGCGCAGGCGTGGCAGCAGGTCGGCCTCGATGCCGCGCCGGCCGAGGTTGTACAGCACCTGGTCGGTCTGGACCCCCTTCGGGCCGCCGGCGCCGGGGAGTCCGGCGAGCTCGTCGAGGTCGTCCGGGTCGAGGTTGCTCACGCCCCACGCGAGGATCTTGCCCTCGTCCTGGAGGCGCTGGAGGGCGGCGATGCTCTCGGCCAGCGGCGTGCTCCCGCGCCAGTGGTAGAGGTACAGGTCGAGCCGGTCGGTGCCGAGGCGGCGGAGGCTGCCCTCGAGCGCGGCGGCCGTGCCGCGGGCGGTCGCGTTCCACGGCAGCACCTTGCTCACGAGGAACACCTCGTCGCGCCGCCCGGCGATGGCCTCCCCGACGAGATCCTCGGACCGCCCGTCGCCGTACATCTCCGCCGTGTCGATGAGCGTCAGCCCGGCGTCGATCCCGGTGCGGAGGGCGCGGACCTCCTCTGCCCTGGCCGAGGGGGTGTCCCCGAGGTACCACGTGCCCTGTCCGAGCACGGGTACCTCGGTCCCGTTGGGCAGGGCGACGGTGGGGACTTCGGTGACCATGCGGCGAGTCTATAAGCTGGTCCCATGACCCCAAGCACCCCTGGAAGTCCCCTCGTCGCGCGCGCCGACGGCCGCACGCCCGACCAGCTCCGGCCCATCTCCATCACCCGCGGCTGGTCGAAGCAGGCCGAGGGCTCGGCGCTCATCGAGTTCGGCAACACGCGCGTGCTGTGCACCGCCTCGTTCACCGAGGGAGTGCCGCGCTGGCTCAAGGGCGAGGGCCGGGGCTGGGTCACGGCCGAGTACGCGATGCTCCCGCGGGCCACGAACACCCGCTCGGACCGCGAGTCGGTCAAGGGCCGCATCGGCGGCCGCACGCACGAGATCTCCCGGCTGATCGGACGCTCGCTGCGCTCGATCATCGACACGAAGGCGCTCGGGGAGAACACGATCGTCCTCGACTGCGACGTCCTCCAGGCCGACGGCGGCACCCGCACCGCGGCGATCACCGGCGCCTTCGTGGCGCTCGCCGAGGCGGTCCGCTGGGCGAAGGAGCAGGGCCTCGTGGAGCGCGGCGCCGAGCCGCTCGTGGACACCGTCTCCGCCGTGTCGGTGGGGATCATCGACGGTACGCCGATGCTGGACCTGCCCTACGTCGAGGACGTGCGGGCCGAGACGGACATGAACGTCGTGGTCACCGGCTCGGGCAAGTTCGTCGAGGTCCAGGGCACCGCCGAGGGCGCGCCGTTCGACCGCGACGATCTCAACAGCCTCCTGGACCTGGCGCTCCTGGGAACGGCCCAGCTGGCGGACATCCAGCGGGAGACTCTGGCCGAGGCACTGCGGTGAGCACTGCCGGCGCCGGCGCCGCGCACGACGGCGACCGCCCGGCGTCGTCCGTCCCCGCCCCGCGGCTCGTGCTCGCCACCCACAACCAGGGCAAGCTCAAGGAGCTGCGCGACCTCCTGCGCGGCAAGGTGCCGAGCCTCGACGTCGACACGCAGGTGGTCGACGCGGGCGCGGTCGGCGGCCCGGACGTCGTCGAGGACGGCGTGACGTTCGCCGAGAATGCGCTGAAGAAGGCGCGCGCGGTGGCCGAGGCCACGGGCCTGCCGGCGATCGCGGACGACTCGGGGCTGGCGGTCGAGGTGCTCGGCGGCGCGCCCGGCATCTTCTCGGCCCGCTGGGCCGGCCGCCACGGCGACGACCGCGCGAACCTCGAGCTGCTCCTGGCCCAGCTCGGCGACGTGCGGGACGAGCACCGGCAGGCGGCCTTCGTGTGCGCCGCCGCGCTCGCGGTGCCGGGCGAAGGCGGCACGCGCTACGAGACGGTCGAGCTGGGCGAGATGCCCGGCACCCTGCTGCGCGAGCCGCGCGGGGAGGGCGGCTTCGGCTACGACCCCATCCTGCTGCCCGAGGGCCTCAGCGTCAGCGTCGCCGAGCTGAGCCGCGAGCAGAAGAACGAGATCAGCCACCGCGGGCACGCGTTCCGCGCGCTGCTGCCGGCCATCGTCGAGGTGCTGCGCGGCTGAGCCGCACAGCACCTCGGGGGAAGGGCTACTTCCAGTCGGGGTTGGTCTTGCGCTCCTCGACCGGCTCGTGCTCCTCGATGAACTCGTCCACCGGGTCCGTGCCGAAGGCCTCGGCCTGGCGGCGGGCGGAGCGGCCGCGGATGAACTCGACGATGATCGGCAGGACCGAGACCAGCACGATCGCCACGAAGATGAGGTCGATGTTCTTGCCCACCCACGCGTACTGGCCGAGCCAGGCGCCCAGGAGGGTGACGCCGCCGCCCCAGAGCACGGCGCCGATCACGTTGTAGAGGAAGAACCGGGCCCGGCTCATGCCCGCCACGCCCACGATCACGGGCACGAACGTGCGGATGATCGGCACGAACCGGGCGAGGATGAGTGCCTTGCCGCCGTGCTTGGCGAAGAACGCGTGGGCCTTCTCGACGTTCTCCCTCTTGAAGAGCCGCGAATCGGGCCGGTTGAAGAGGGCCGGGCCGGCCTTGGCACCGATGAGGTAGCCGCACTGGTTGCCGAGGATCGCGGCGACGACCACGAGCAGGGCCAGGAGCCAGAGGTTGAACCGGATCGCGCCGGTGGCCACGAGCAGGCCGGCCGTGAACAGCATGGAGTCGCCGGGGAGGAAGAACCCGACGAGCAGGCCGGTCTCGGCGAAGATGATCCCGCACACCACGAGCACCACCCAGGGCCCCAGCGGCGAATCGCGCAGGAACACGTCCGGGTTGAGCCAGTCGGGCAGGAACGAGGTCTTGGGCTGGACGGCGAGCGTCAGGACAGAGGCGGCATCGGCCAGGGCAGCAGGGATCACCCTCCAAGGGTACCGGCCGGGGGCGCGGCGGGGCGGGGGAGTGGGGCAGCCCACAGCGGCGTGCGGCCGCCGGCGCGTGGCGCTGGCGGGCCTGCGGGCGCACTCCGGCTAAGCTCGCTGCGTGGCCCTGGACTTCACCGCGATCGACTTCGAGACGGCCAATGGTTTCCGAGGCTCCCCCTGCTCCGTGGGCCTCATCCGGGTCCGCGGCGGACGGGTGGCCGAGCGTGCCTCGTGGCTCATGCGCCCCCCGGCGGGCCACGACACCTTCGACCCGCGCAACGTGGCCATCCACGGCATCACGCCCGAGATGGTGGCCGGGGCGCCGCGGTTCGGGGACCTCTTCGCCGAGATCGGCGGGTTCATCGGCGGTGACGTCCTCGTGGCCCACAACGCGGCCTTCGACCTCGGCGTGATCCGCTCGGCCCTCGAGGTCAGCGGCCTCGAGGCCCCGGCCTACGACTACGCCTGCACCGTGGTCCTCTCCCGCAAGACCTATCGCCTCGTCTCCCATTCGCTGCCGTTCGCCGCGCGGGAGGCCGGGGTGCCCCTCGAGCACCACCACGATGCCACCGAGGACGCCGCGGCCTGCGCCGGAATCCTCATCGACATCGCCGGCCGGCACGGCGCCGACAGCGTGGCGGACGTCTACGGCGCCGTCGGGCTCTCCCTTCCGCGCCAAGCCGGGTACGTCCCGGGAGACCCCTACTCCCCGGCCACGGTCCGCGCCCTCGAGGGCCTCTCCTCGGGCGCCGGTCGGACGACGGCGCCGGACGGCTCCCGCTCGGGCCGCACCTGGGCGCCGTGGCCCCAGGAGGGGGCGAACCCGTCCGCGAACGCGGCGGCCGACCCACACCATCCGCTCTTCGGGCACCGGATCGTATTCACCGGGTCGCTCGGGATGCCGCGCAGCGAGGCGAAGTCCCGCGCCGCCGAGCTCGGGGCGCAGCCGGCCAGCTCGGTGACCCGCGCGACCACCCTGCTCGTGGTGGGCGACGGATTCGTCGCCTCCGACCTCGCCTCCGGGCGCGTGACCACCAAGGCACGGCGGGCCCTGCAGCTGCAGGAGAAGGGACAGCGGGTCGAGGTGCTCTCCGAGGGCGAGTTCCTCCAGATGCTCGGCGGCCGCTGGCCCGCCGCCGGCGCCTGAGTCCCTGCCCCCCTTCGCCGGCCGGGCCCCTTTCGCCATCCGGCCCCGTTTCGTCATGCGGGGCAACATTCCTTCGTGGGCTGGCGCCGGCGCTCCTACCATGATCCGCATGGCTGCACCCACCTCCTCCGCCGCTCGGTCAGTGTTCGACGCGCCGCAGGGCGGCCAGTTCATTGCGCCCGTGGAGGCCCGTCCTTCCCTCCTGGCGCGCGCGTTCGCCTTCCCGAACCCGGTCAACGAGTACGCCGCGAGGTCCACCGCGGGCATCATCGTGGTGCTCAGCACGGCAGTGCTCGCCGCCGGGCTCGCCACCGGGGCCGGATGGGGACTCTGGGTCATCGCCGCAGGCTTCTGGCTCAGGGTGGCCGGCGGCCCGCGCTACTCGCCGGCCGGCAGGCTCGCCGTGCACGTCATCGCACCGCGCCTCGGCCCCGCACGGCTGGTCGCCGGGCCCCCCAAGCGCTTCGCCCAGGGCATCGGGGCCGTGGTCTCGACCGCCGCGGCCGTGCTGTTCGCGTGTGGGCTGGCGGGCGCCGCCGGGGTGGCCCTCGGCATCCTCATCGTGGCGGCCTCCCTCGAGGCCTTCGCCGGATTCTGCCTCGGCTGCTGGCTCTTCGGCCGCCTGCAGCTGGCGGGGCTCGTCCCCGCCTCGGCGTGCGAGGCCTGCAGCGACATCGCCCTGCGGCGCCGCAAGCCCTGAGGCACCGCAGGTCCTGACCCGGATCCTCCGGTCAGCCTGTCAGTCCGCCAGGGCCCCGGTGGCCTTCGCCAGACGGGCCGCGAGGCCCTCGGCCGCGCCCATGCCCGCGGTGCGCGAGACCCACGGGGCCGGGACCGCGTCGGCGCCCCAGCGCGTGCCCAGCAGGGCCCCCGCGATCGCAGCCGCGTCGTGGCCCCTGACGGACGCGAGCTCGATGGCGGCGGCGAAGGCGGCCTGCTCGGCGTCCCCGGCCTCCGCGGCGCTCTCGGCCGCACGCACTGCACCCAGCGCTGCCGCCAGGGCCGCGGCGGCGTCCGGCCGGCCGCCCCCGGCGGCGGAAGCATCGGCGTCGAACGCGTCCAGGATGGCGCCCTCGGGGGTGGGCAGCGAGGCGATCTGCGCCCGCGCCGACCCCGCCGCGGTCGTGGCGTCCGCGCCGAGGGAGAGGAAGTGCGCCATGGACGCCACCGCGACGGCGGCCTGGACCGCCCCGGGCGTCCCGTGCGTCAGGGAGGCGCCCTCCGTGCTCATCTTCACCACGGCGGCGGCCGGGATGTGGGGGACGAGGCCGAACGGGGCCGCGTGCGCGGCGGCGCCGGCGTCGTCGAACGCGAGGCCCACCGGACGGGACGGGGAGCCCATCTGGCCGCCGGCGAGCGAACTGATCCACTCCGGCCGTACGGCGGCGGGGACCTGGACGCCGTCCTGCCCGTCGAGCCAGCGGGGCTGGGCGAGGGGCGCGGTGGGGGCGAGGGGGACGCCCTGCGCGGCGGCCCAGCGCAGGGAGGCGAGCCACACACAGGCCGCCTCGTCCGCGGCCACCCCGTCGTTGGCCCACTCGATCGCCTCGAGGAGCGCATCGGCGGTGAAGAGGGTCAGCTGGCCCGCCGGCCCCAGCGGCAGCGCGGCGCGCCGGCCGGGGTCCTGATCGGCCGGTGCGGTGGCTCCCTCGGGCCCGAATCCGGCGATGGCTGCGGCCTCGGCCGCGGCCGTGCCGGCGAGGCAGCCGAGGATGCGGGAGGCGGGGGAGGGGACGTCCATGCAGACAGCGTAGTGGGCGCCGATGCCGCCTGCAGCGCGCCCGGGGTGCGCGGGCCGGGGTCCGCGCTAGAATAGTTCTATGTCAGAACTTCTTTGGTCCCATGGCCGTCGTTGATGGGGCGGCCATGAGCGTCGACGGAGTGCGCCAGGAGGGCCGCCGGCTGTTGCGCCTGGCCGCGGTCATCGTCGCCGTGGGCCTCGGCGCTGGCCTGATCGGCATCGCCGTCGACGTCGCCCTGCAGGGCCTCGAGCACCTCGCCTTCGGCTATTCGCACGGGACCCTCCTGGACGGCGCCACCCAGGCGCCGCCGTGGCGGCGGCTCGCAGCCCTCGTCGTCGCCGGGGCGATCGGAGCCCTGGGCTGGTGGGCGCTGCGGACGTGGGCGAAGCGGGTCGTCGCCGTCGAGGACGCCACGAAGGGCACCTCGATGCCGTGGTTCACGACCGTGGCCAACGCGGCGCTGCAGGTGGTCATCGTGGGGCTCGGAGCATCGATCGGCCGCGAGGCGGCGCCGCGCGAGCTCGGGGCGCTGCTCGCGGACAAGGTCTCCCGTGGCGCCGGCCTCTCGCCCCGCGAGGTGCGCATCCTCGTTGCCTGCGGCGCCGGGGCCGGGCTCGCCGCGGTCTACAACGTTCCCTTCGGCGGGGCACTCTTCGCCGTGGAGGTGCTGCTCGCCGAGGTGAGCTTCGCGGTCCTGCTGCCCGCGTTCGCGACCTCCGCGATCGCGGCAACCGTGGCCCGGCTGGTGGTCCCCACCGATCCGATGTACGCCCTGCCGCCCGTGGAGCTCACCCCTGCGCTCGTCGGCTGGTCGTTCGCCGCGGGGCCCCTGATCGGCCTCGGCGCGGCGGGCTTCACCTGGCTCACCCGCTACTCGTCGGGCACCCGGCCCCGCGGCCGCTCCATCCTCTGGACGATGCCCCTGCTCTTCGCCGCCGTGGGAGCCGTCGCGATGGTGCTGCCCGAGGTGGTGGGGAACGGGAAGGCGGCGGCGCAGACGGCGTTCTCCGCGGCGGCGCCGCTCGCGCTCGTCGGGATCCTGCTCGTGGCCAAGACGGCCACGACGCTCGCCACCATCAGGGCCGGAGCGGCGGGCGGCACGCTCACGCCCTCGGTCGCGGTCGGCGCCATGCTCGGGATCGTGCTGGGGAGCATCGTGAACGCGTTCGCCCCCGGGACCTCCGTGGCCGCGTTCGCGTTCGTCGGCGCCGCGGCGTTCCTCGCCAGCACCATGAAGGCACCGATGACCGGGCTGATCCTCGCCTCCGAGTTCACCGGCATGAGTCCGGAGATGCTCGTCCCCGCCATGCTGGCGACGGCCGGGGCGCTTGCGGTGGTGTACTTCCTCGAGCGCACCCGGCTCTCCGACATCGCCTGAGCGGGCGCGGCGCCGGAGCTAGGCGTCGCCGGCGGCGTCCGCCTCCATGCGGGACGCGAGGGCGCGCAGCGCCGGGAGCGCGCGGTTGATCGAGTCCTGGTCCTCGGCGGCGAGTGAGGCGAGCGCGCGCCGGATGCGCTTCTCGTTGGCCTGCTGCCAGTGCTCCAGCCGGCTGTGCCCGTCCGCCGTGAGGCTCAGCACCACGGCCCTCCGGTCGGCCTCGCTGGCGCGGCGCGCGAGGAGGCCGGAGGCGGCCATCTGCGCCACGAGGTTGCTCACCGTGTTCTTCGCGAGGTTCTGCCGCTGCGCGAGCTCGCTCACCCCGAGCCCCGGCTCGTCGGCCAGGCGCTGGAGGAGCTCCACCTGCGCCATCGGGAGGGCCTCCCAGGGCAGCTCGTCGCGCACGCCGGCGCGGAGCGTGCGGCGCAGCCGCGTGATCACGTCGGTGAGGCCCCATGCCTCGCCCGGGCCGGTGTCTGGGGAGTCCATGGGACCAGCCTAAGATCGCCACGGCCCAGCTCGCTCGCCCTGCGGCCGGGCTTCGGCCGGTTTTCGGGGCACCCCGTGGGAAGCGATAGTCTGCTGGAGGCCTGCCCCGCGCTGGCGGCCCCGCTCAGGCACCCTCGTGAGCACTTCGACACTCCATGAAAGAGGACCTCATGACCACAGACGTGGCTGCGTCCACGCGCGTGAAGGCGCCGGCCGAGTTCAGCGTCGTCGCGAAGCTCGTCGCCGAGGCATTCGGCACGTTCCTGCTCGCGTACGCGGGGCTCGGTGTCGCGCTGTTCAGCACGCCCTCCTCGGCACCGATTCCGACGCCCTTCGCGGTCGGCCTCAGCATCGCCGTGGGGATCGCGGCGGTGGGGCACATCTCCGGCGGCCACTTCAACCCGGCCGTGACGCTCGGGCTCGCCGTGGCCGGGCGCACGAACTGGCGGCTCGTCCCCGGCTACATCGCCTCCCAGCTCGTGGGCGGCCTGGTCGGCACCCTCCTCCTCTGGGTGACCATCCGGACGCTGCCGAGCCTGGGCAGCGGGAACAGCTCCCAGACGATCTTCACCCAGCTCTCGAACGGGTTCGACAGCCTGTCGCCGAGCAAGTTCCCGATGTCCGCCGGCCTCCTGGCCGAGGTGGTCGCCACCGCCGCGTTCGTGGCCATCATCCTCTTCGTCACCAGCAGGCGCGCGGTCAAGGGCATGGCGCCGTGGGCGATCGGCCTCGGCCTGTCGGTGCTGGTCCAGGCGATCGCCCCCATCACCAACGCCTCGCTCAACCCCGCCCGCTCGACCGCGACCGCCGTGTTCGCCGAGGGCAGCGCGCTCGGCCAGCTGTGGCTCTTCTGGGTGGCGCCGGTCCTCGGAGCGGTCATCACGGGCCTCATCTTCCGCGGCTTCGGCTCGTCCGACGAGCTGCACGGCGCGACGGCGGGCGGCGTCGGTGACCTGACGGCGGAGGCCACCCGTGACGACGGAGCCCGCGTCTCCGAGGCCGTCCTGACGGCAGTGGAGGCGGGGACCGCAGAGGGTGCCCACGCCGCCGCAGCCCGCGAGTCCAGCGGCGCGTCCGAAGCGGCCCGCGGCGAGGAGGCCGTGAGCGAGGAGGCCGCCAGCGCCGAGGCGGCGCCGGCACCGGAGCGCTCGGACGACGACGACGCACGAGAGTTCTTCGACAAGGACCGCTGAGGTGACGGCGGCGGCATCGCGAGAACTGTCGGTGCCGCCCTCTAGCGTTGTGACCATGAAGATCCTCCACACCTCGGACTGGCACCTGGGCCGGTCCTTCCACGGCGTCGGGATGCTCGACGCGCAGCGCGAGTGGCTCGATGCCCTCGTGGCCCACGTGGAAGCGGAGCACGTCGCCGCGGTGCTCGTCGCGGGGGACGTCTATGACCGGGCACTGCCCGCCGTCGACGTCGTCGAGCTCCTCGACGAGACCCTCGTGCGGCTCACCGCCGCGGGTGCACAGGTCATCATCACGAGCGGGAACCACGACTCGGCGGTCAGGCTCGGCTTCGGCTCCAGGCTCCTCGAGCGCGGAGGTGTGCACCTGCGCACCCGCGTGGACCAGATCGGGGATCCGGTCCTGCTTCCGCTCGGCGACGGCGCCCAGCTCGCCGTCTACGGGCTCCCGTACCTCGAGCCGCGCCTCGTCGCCGAAGCCCTCGGGGCCTCCGCGCCCGGCCACGCCTCCGTCACCGCGGCGGCGCTCGGCAAGGCCAGGGCGGACCTCGGGGTCCGGAAGGCCGCCGGCACCGTGCACTCGATCGTCATGGCCCACACCTTCGCCGGCGGCGGGGTGTCGAGCGAGAGCGAGCGCGCGCTGTCGGTGGGAGGCCTCGACGTCGTGCCGCTGTCGGTCTTCGAGGGCTTCGACTACGCCGCCCTGGGCCATCTGCACGGGCGGCAGGAGCTGACCCCCTCGATCCGCTACTCGGGGTCGCCGCTCGCCTACTCGTTCTCCGAGTGGCGGCAGGCGAAGGGGGCATGGATGCTCGACGTCGGCCCGGACGGGATCGCGTCGGTCGAGACCGTCGACTGGGCGAGCCGGCACCGGCTCGCGGTCCTCCGAGGGCCGCTCGAGGACCTCCTGTCCGATGTGGCCCACACCGCAGCCGAGTCGGCCTACTGCCACGTCACCCTGACCGACGCGGAGCGCCCGAGGGCCGCGATGGAACGGCTGCGCGCCCGCTTCCCCCTCACGGTCGCGCTCGCCTTCGAGCCCGAGGGCCGGGACGGGACGGCCGCCGCGACCTACAGCGAGCGGCTCGCCGCCGCCCGCAGCGATGTGGACCTGTGCTGCGGGTTCCTCGAGCACGTCCGCGGCCGCGGCGCGGACGCGACCGAACGGGAGGCCCTGGAGCACGCCCTCGAATCGGTGCGGCTCGCGGAGGTGGCCTCGTGAGGCTGCACCAGCTTCAGATCAGTGCGTTCGGACCGTTCGCCGGCCACGAGGCCATTGACTTCGGCTCCCTGGCCGAGCACGGGCTCTTCCTCCTCAACGGGCCCACCGGCGCGGGGAAGACCAGCATCCTCGACGCGGTCTGCTTCGCGCTCTACGGCAGCCTCCCCGGGGCCCGCCAGGGCACGCGTTCGCTCAAGAGCCACCACGCCGCCGCAGACGCGGAACCGGCGGTCGTGCTCGAGTTCACCGCCCAGGGCCGCCGCTTCGAGGTCCGCCGGACCCCGGAGTGGACGCGTCCGAGCGCGCGGTCGGCGTCCGGCTGGGTCCAGCAGAAGGCCGCCACCCACGTCCGCGAGCTCGTGGACGGCGCGTGGCGCCCCCTCACCTCGCGCAACGACGAGGCGGGTGCGCTCCTGGGCGAGGTGCTCGGGATGGCCCGCGAGCAGTTCACCAGGGTCGTGCTCCTGCCGCAGGGCGAGTTCGCCTCCTTCCTCAGAGCCAAGGCCTCGGAGCGCACCGAGCTCCTCGAGAAGCTCTTCGGCACCCGCCGCTTCGCCGACGTCGAGGCCCAGCTCGCCTCCCTCGCGCAGGCGGCCAGGGCGGAGGCAGAAGCCGCTGAACGCGCCGCCGCCCAGCCGGTCGCCAGCCTCGAGTCGGACCTCGCCGCCCTCGTCGAGGAGCTGCCGGACGGCCTCGCCCGTCTGGTTGCCGAGCGCGGCTCCGGACCCGGGGACCCGTCCGGGGACCCGGCCGAGGGCCGGGCCGAGGACTGCGGCACCGGCACCGGAACCGACACCGCCGCGGACGGCCGGGAGCACCCGGACGGCGCGCACGGGCCGGTCCGCGACCAGCAGCCGATCGGCGACCATCGGCCGGTCGTGGACCCCGACGAGCCTCTGGACCCCGAGCGGGCGGCGGCCCTGTTCGGGTGGGCGGGCGCGGCGCTCGGCGCGCTCAGGGATCGCGCCGCAGCCGAGTGCGAGGCCGCCCGGGCGGCCCTCGCTCAAGCGCGCCGCATGGTGGCCGAGGCCGCCCGTGGGTTCGAGGACGCCCAGGAACTCTCGGCTGCCAGGGCCCGCCAGGCTGCCTGGGAATCGGCGGCCGCCGACCAGTCCAGACGGCTGGACGCCCTCGCCTCCCACCGCGCGGCGACCGTCCTCAGCGGGCCGCTCGCCGAGGCAGAGCGCACGGCACAGGCATCGGCACGCGCCCGCGCCGATGCCTCGGCCGCAGCGGAGGCCGCCGCCGCGACGGGGTGGACCCCGCCGCGCACGGCGCCGGGCAGCGGACTGCCCGAGGCCGCGGACGTGCGGGGCGCGGCCTCCGCCGAGGAAGCGGAAGCTGCCGTCCTCGCCGAGCGCATCGCGGCCGAGCGCAACCTCGCGGACCTCGAGCGCCAGCTCGCGGACGCCGCCGCGGCCCTCGAGGCGCACCGCAGCGCCGCGGCCCGCGCGGAGGCGGACGCCGAGCGGCTCGGCCGGGAACTCGACGAGCTCGAGGCAGAGCGCTCCCGGCTCGCCGTCGAGGCCGCAGCCCTCGGCTCCGCCACGCTCGAGGCGGACGCGGCCGAGGACATCGTCAAGGCCGTCGAGGACCACGCGCGGGCGCTGCGCGCGCTCACCGACGCCACATCCGAGCACGGGGAACGGCGTGCGGAGGCGCTCAACGCCAAGGAATCGTGGCTGGGCCTGCGCGAGCTCCGGCTGGGCCAGGCCGCCGCCGAGCTCGCCGCACACCTCGACGAGGGAGCGCCGTGCCCCGTGTGCGGCTCCGCCGAGCACCCCGCCCCCGCCCGGGGCACCGAGGACCCGCTCCTGCTCGTCGACGCGGAGCGCGCCGCCGCCCGGTCCTCTGAGGCGGCGGCAGCGCGCGAGCGCGACGCGCACGAGGCCGTGGCGTCGGCGCGCGCCCGGCTGGCCGCCGTGGAGGCACGCGGCGGAGCGACCGACCCCGACAAGGCCGTGCGGGTGCGCGAGGAGAAGCTCGCAGCGCTCGGCCGTGCCCGTCAGGCCGAGGCCCTGCTCACGTCCGTGCTCGAGCGGACACGCGCCCTGTCCCGTCGACGTGAGGCCCCCCTCGCGGCACGCCAGGACGCCACCGCCCTGAGGATCCGCGCCGAGGAGACCCTCCGCAGCCGGGGCGAGGAACGGGACCGCCGGCACGCCGAGATCGTCCTCTGGCGCGGCGGCTTCCCCAGCGTCGCCGCCCGGCAGGCGGACGTGGCGGCACGGGCCCGCACGCTCGCCGCCCTCGCTGACTCGCTCGCCGCGAGCAGCGCGGCCGAGGAGGCGCGCTCGGCGGCCGCGGACGTCCTCGCCGCGGCCCTCTCGGCCTCGCCTTTCGCCGACGCGCCCGCCGCGCGGGCGGCGCTCCTGGGTCCGGCCGAGGCGGCACGGCTCGAGGCCGAGGCTGCCGCGCACGAGGCCGAAGGACAGCAGCTGAGCGGCCTCTTTGCCTCGGCGGCCGTCGAGCGGGCCCTCGAAGCCGAGCACCGCGGCGCAGCACCGACCCAGACGGTCCTCGACGGGCTGCGGGCCGGCGAGGCCGCAGCCGAGGACCGGGCGCGGACCGCCGAGTTCGCCGCCCAGCGGGCGGCCGCCGCCTGCGGCCGCCTGACCGCGCTGGGCGCGGCGTTCGAGGCCGCTCGGCCCCTGCTCGAGCGGACGCGGGCCCGGTCCGACTCGCTCGCGGCGCTGGCCCGGACCGCTCGGGGCCAGGGGGAGAACGAGCGGCGGATGTCGCTGCACAGCTACGTCCTCGCCGCCCGCCTCGAGCAGGTGGCCCTCGCGGCCTCCGAGCGGCTGCTCGCGATGAGCGACGGCCGCTTCAGCCTCGAGCACACCGACGCCCTCGCGGCCCGCGGAGCTGCCTCGGGCCTCGGACTCGACGTCGTCGACGGCTGGACCGGCCAGCGGCGCGATCCTTCCACCCTCTCCGGCGGGGAGACGTTCATGGCGTCCCTCGCCCTCGCGCTCGGCCTGGCGGACGTGGTGCAGCACGAGAGCGGGGGCATCGACATCGAGACCCTCTTCGTCGACGAGGGGTTCGGCAGCCTCGACGAACAGGCCCTCGAACAGGTGATGGACGCCATCGAGGGCCTGCGGGCCGGCGGCCGGGTCGTCGGCCTCGTGAGCCACGTCTCGGAGCTCAAACAGCGCATCCCGGCCCAGATCCGGGTGAGCAAGGGCCGCGACGGATCCCGCATCGCCTCGGTGGGGCTCGCGCCCCAGCTGGCCCAGCCGACAGCCGAGGCCGAAGCGGCAGCACAGTAGGATGTGAACGCTACCGGGTCCTGCACGGCGGGTGGCAGGGACGCCGTGCATGTCCTCGAGGTACCCCGTGGCCGTCCGCGTCTCGCTTCTTGCCCGCTACTCCGCGCTGCCGTCCCTGGCCGGGCCGGACTTCATCCCTATCGCCCTTGTCGCCAGGCTTCCACTGGCCATGCTGACCATCGGGACGCTGGCCCTCGTCTCGGTGGCGTCCGGCTCGTACGCGCTCGGCGGCCTTGCTGCCGGCGCCGTCGGCATCGGCTCCGCCGTGGGCGCGCCCGCGCTCGGCTGGCTGGCCGACCGGTACGGACAGCGCCGCACCGTCCTCGTCGCCGGCCTCCTCAACACCGCCACGACTGCCGGGGTCATCGCCGTGAGCTACGCGCCCGGCGGCCTCCACGAGTCGGCGCCGCTGCCGCTCATCGCGGTCTCGCTCGCGGCCGGACTGACCCTCCCGCAGGTCGGCCCCCTGGCCCGGGCGCGGTGGATGGCCCTCACCGAGCGGCGCCCACTGCGCGAGCTCGAGCGCGACGCGGCGTTCTCCTACGAGAGCACGGCGGACGAGCTGACGTTCGTCCTCGGCCCCGCCCTGGTCGGCGCCCTCGGCGCGGCCATCGCGCCCTGGCTGCCGCTCGCGCTGGCCGCCGTCCTCACCGCCGTGTTCGTGACCGCCTTCGCCGTGCACCCCACCGCGGCAGCAGTGCACACCGCCGCCAGGACTGGCCGCCCCGCCCCGACGGGGCGGACGCCGCACCGGCAGCCGCCGGAAGCTGGACGCCGGTCGTGCTCCCGGCCGCGGGCATGCTCGCGATGGGCGCCTTCTTCGGCAGCACCCAGGCCGCCCTGACCGCCTTCGCGGGAGAGCTCGGCGCCGCGGAGACCGCCGGACTCCTCTACGCGGCGCTGGGCCTGACCTCCGCCGTCGCAGCGCTCAGCGTCGCCGCCTGGCCGGCGAAGTTCACCCTCGCGGCACGCTGGACGGCGTGCGCGGGCGCCCTGACCGCGCTCGCCTTCCTCATGCTCGTGCCCCACAGCCTCGGTGCGATGGCGGCCATGATGCTGCTGGTCGGCGTGCCGGTCGGCCCGATCATGGTCACGGTCTACGGCCTCGGTGGCCGACTGGCGCCCGCTGGACGCATGGGCACGGCCATGACCGCGCTCGCGAGCGGCCTCGTGGCGGGCGTGGCGCTGGGTGCGGGCACCGCCGGGGTCCTGGCAGAGGGCGGTGGGTCGCCCGCCGCGTTGGCCGCGCCGCTCGTGTGCGCCGCCGCCCTGGCGCTCCTGGGCGCCACGTCCCTGCTCCTGCCGCGCGGGCACGCCCGCCCCGCCGCCTGAACGACCGGGAATGTCCAGCCATCGCAGCCTCGGCCGGGACGGCCGCCCGCGCTGGCAGCCGGCAGCGGGCTCAGCCGACGGCGCGGGCGATCCGGTCGGCCGCCGCGATGAGTGCCGCCCCGATGGGCGCCGGGTCGACGGCCGTGCCGAGGTAGACCACGGCGAGGGCCGCGGGCCGGTGGTGCGGCAGGATGAGGGGGACGGCCACGGAGGACAGGCCGGGGATCACCTCGTCGTGGCTGAGGGCGTAGCCCCGTTCCCGGGACTGGTCCGACTCCGCGCGGTAGGGCACCTCGGGCACCCGCTGCTGCCACTCGTCGCGCCCGAGGGCGGACTGGATGGCGATGCCGGGGCCGCCGCGGTCCAGCGGGTGCCGGGTCCCCGGGTGCTGGGCGAGGGTCGCGCCGTTGTGCTGGGGCTCGACCGTGGCGAGGGTGATGCAGTCGGAACGGTCCCAGACCGCCACGAAGGCGGTCATGTGCAGCTCCGCCGCGAGCCGGCCGAGCTCGGGCAGCGCGGCCGCCTGGAGGTCCCGCGAGACCGACCGGGCCAGCACCGCGAGGCCCGCTCCGGGCTGGAGCCGGCCCGAGTCGTCGCGGGTCACCAGCGCGTGGTCCTCGAGCGTGCGCACGATCCGGTAGGCGATCGAGCGGTGCACGTCCAGCGCCGACGAGAGCTCGGCGATGGTCAGGGGAGTGCGCGCCTCCGCGAGGACCTCGAGGGCGCGGATGCCCCGGGAGAGCGTCTGGGAGTGGGGGCCGGTCTCGGCGGTGCGTGGCATGGGATCCTCTGCAGCTGGCTCTGTCGCGGCGTCCCGCGCACGGTGCTGTCCGATATCAGCACCATCTGTTCCATTATCGAACGTATCCGTCCCAGTATCGGGCACGGCGGCCGGTGGGGCAACGCGATGCGCCGTTCGGCGCGCCGCAGGTGCCGCTCGTCGCATCGCAGCACGCGGCGGCCGCCCACTGCATGTGGGCCACCTCACATCCATGTATCCTCCATTTTGTTGACCGACCAATCGGTAAGTAATTCGAACGGTCGGGCCGCCCGTGCGGCCCACGTCAATGGTTCGCCCCCCGCGGGGCACTCGCACCCTAGAACCACGGAGTCCCAATGACCCAGGCAGTCAACGCCCCAGCCCACCTCCGCGATGTCGCGCGAGGAGCGTCGGGTCCTGGCTGGCACCCTCGTCGGCACCACCATCGAGTGGTACGACTTCTTCATCTACGCCCAGGCGGCCGGCGTCGTGCTCGGTCCGCTCTTCCTCGCCCCCGTCGCGAAGGAGAACCCGGGTCTGTCCCAGGTGATCGCCTTCGCGACGATCGGCATCTCGTTCCTCTTCCGTCCCCTCGGCGCGATCGTGGCGGGCCACCTCGGTGACCGGCTCGGCCGCAAGAAGATGCTCGTGTTCACCCTCATCATGATGGGCCTGTCCACCTCGCTCATCGGCGTGCTGCCCACGTACGCCCAGGTCGGCGCGCTCGCACCGCTCCTGCTCATCCTCCTGCGCGTGCTGCAGGGCTTCTCCGCCGGCGGCGAGTGGGGCGGCGCGGCCCTGATGTCGGTCGAGCACGCGCCCAAGGCGCGCCGCGGCTACTTCGGCGCCTACCCGCACATCGGCGTGCCGATCGGGATGATCCTCGCGACGTTCACGCTCTGGATCCTCACCACCGTGATGGGGCCCGCGTTCGTCCAGTGGGGCTGGCGCCTGCCGTTCCTGTTCTCGATCGTCCTCATCGCCGTCGGCTACCTGATCCGCCGCGCCGTCGAGGAGAGCCCGGTCTTCCTGGCGCTCCAGGAGCGCCGCAAGGAGTCCTCGGCGCCGCTCGGGCAGCTCTTCCGCCACAACTGGAAGGAAGTCGTCCTCACGGCGGTCATCTTCATCGCGAACAACGCCGCCGGCTACCTCCTGATCGCCTACTTCGCCACCTACGCGGTGAAGAACCTCAAGATGGACCAGCCCACCGTGCTGCTGGCCACGACCCTCGCCTCGTTCGGCTGGCTCATCTTCACCCTCTGGGGCGGCGTGGTCTCCGACCGGCTCGGGCGCATCCGCACCTTCCAGATCGGCTACGCCTTCCTCGCCCTGTGGGCGGTGCCGATGTGGTTCCTCATCGACACCAGGAACATCGTCTGGTACTTCGTGGCCCTCTTCGTCATGACGTTCGGCCTCGGCCTCTCCTACGGTCCCCAGTCGGCGCTCTACGCCGAGATGTTCCCCGCGAAGGTGCGGTACTCGGGCGTGTCGATCGGCTACGCCCTCGGTGCCATCCTGGGCGGCGCGTTCGCCCCGATGATCGCCGAGATGCTCATGAACCAGTTCAGGATGTCCTGGACCATCGGCGCCTACATCGCCATCGCCGCCGTGATCTCCCTCGTGGGCGTCTCGCTCGTGAAGGAGACCAAGGGGGTCGACCTCCACGTCGCCGAGGCGCACGAGGAGTACGTCCGAGAGCACCCCGGGGCCGCCCGCTGACGCTGGCCGCCTGCTGACCCCGGTCGCCTGCTGACGCTGGCGCACGACGGCGGGCCCTCCCACGCGGGACGGCCCGCCGTCGCGCTGTGCGCGCGTGGTCAAGGACGGTGCACTCTGGCCGAAGCGGCAGCGCCGCAGCCCGGCGATGCTGGGGACATGGACATGAGCACGATGCCCGGCCGGACCTCCGGCCGATGGGCCGCGGCGGCGGCCGCCGTGGGCGGGGCTGCCCACCTCGCCGTGGTCCCCGGCGGCGGATGGATGGCGGTCCTCGGGTCCGCCATGGCGGCGGCCTGCCTGCCCTGCGCCTGGCATCTCTGGCGCCGGCCGAGCCTGCGTGCCGCCCACGCCGTGGTCGCGATGTCCCTGGCCATGGTGCTCGTCCACGGCGCGCTCGTGCTCTCCGGCGGCCACGGCGGCGGGCACGCGCACGGCCACCAGCCGGCCGGGGGAGCGGCCGACGCGCATGCGGGGGCCATGCTCGCCATCATCGCGGTCGAGCTCGGCACCGCCCTCCTCGCCGCCGCCTGGGTGCGGCGGCAGCGGGCGGGGCGCCTCGCCGTCGTGCCCCGCTGAGGGGTGCGCCACATCGCGGCCGCACCGGGGCCGCGCGGCGATAGGGTGTGCCGGTGAGCACGACCGCGAACCCCGCCGACGGCACCGAGATCTCCTACGACGCCTCCGGGGACGGCCCCGCCGTCGTCCTCCTCCACGGCTCCGCCCTGTCGAAGGCAATCTGGCGCGGGCTCGGATACGTGAAGGCGCTCGAGGGATTCACCGTGGTGCGGGTCGACCTCCGCGGCCACGGGCGCAGCGGAAAGCCGGATGCGTCCCCGGCGTACCGCATGGGGCTCCACACTGCCGACGTCCTCGCCGTCCTCGACGCGGAGGGGATCGGGCGAGCCCACCTCGTTGGCTACTCGCTCGGAGCGCGGGTCGCGTTCTCCCTCGCCGCCACGGCCTCCGGGCGCGCCGCGTCGCTGACCGCGCTCGGCGGCACCTACCGGCCGCAGCGCGGCGAGGTGGCCAAGGTCTTCTTCCCCGGCTACCTCGAAGCCCTGCGCTCCGGCCGCATGGAGGCGTTCGTCGAGGGACTCGAGGCGGCAGGGAAGCCCGTGGACGCCGCCACACGCCAGGCCTTCCTCGCGAACGACGCCGGGGCGCTCGCCGCCTGCTTCACCGGAACGGAAGAGGACCCGGGGCTGCCGGAGGCCGTCGTCGCCCAACTGGCGCTGCCCACCCTCCTCATGGCGGGCACCCGCGACCCGCAGCGGCTCGAGGACTCACGGCGCGCGGCCGCGATCATGACGGACGCGCGGTTCGTCGAGCTGCCCGGGCGGACGCATGCCTCCACGCTGGCCCCGGCGGACCCGATCCTGGACGAACTCGTCCCGTTCCTGCACGCGGCCTCGTAGCCTGGAGCGCGGGCCCTGGACTGCCGGCTAGCCCTCGCCCGCGCGGTAGGCAGTGGGCGGCAGGCCATAGGCGGCCCGGAAGATGCGGGAGAAGTGGGCCGAGTCCGTGAATCCCCAGCGGGAGGCGATCGCGGTCACGGGCCGGTCGGCGAGGACCGGGTCCCGCAGGTCGCGGCGGCACCTGGCGAGGCGGCGCTCGCGGATCGACGCGGACACGGTGGTGCCGAGCTCGCGGAAGAGGTCGTGGAGGTGGCGCGTGGAGATGAAGTGCGCGGCCGCGATCGACCCGGGGGAGAGGTCCGGGTCGGGCAGGTTCGCCTCGATGTAGTCGTGGATCCTCGCGAGGAGCATCTGGTGGGGGTCGCGTGAGGCCGCCGAGCGGGCGTCGAGCTCGCCGTTGAACAGCGTCGTGACGAGGTCCAGCGCGTTCCCCACGAGGCGCGCGCCGTTGGGCCCGGCCACCGCGTCCAGATTCTCCGACAGCCGGACGAGGAACGGCGCCACGAGGGCGCCGAGCCCCTCGGAGCCGCTGATGGCGGACGCGGTCACCTGCGCCATCGCGTCCGCCGGCAGGTCCAGCGCGGCGTGCGGGAACATCAGCACGAGCGAGCGGAAGTCGCCGTCGAACGCGAGCGTGTACGGGCGGTCCGTCGAGTAGATCGCCAGGGTGCCGGGGGTGAGCACCGCCTCCCGGCCGTCCTGCAGGAGCAGGCCGGTGCCCGCGAGCTGGATGCCCAGCTTGAAGTACTTCCGGTCCGCCGCGGCGATGAGCTCGGGGGTGCGCATGACGGCGTGGCTGCTCGCGGCGATCTCGATCATGCTCGTCTGCTGGGCGGCGAGATGGCGCCCCCGCATGCTGCCCGTGAAGGCGGAGCGCCGGTCCGCCTCGACGGCCAGCGGCACGAACGACGCCGAGACGGCACGGCGCCAGGTGTCGAAGTCTCGGGCCACCGTGACCTCGAGCCCGCCTGCCTGCCGGGCAGCGTCCACGGAGGAGGGCGCCGCGCTCACGACTGCTCCTCGCGCAGGAACGCGTCGAGCAGGAGGTCGAGCTGGGCGACGAGCTGGCCGGCGCCGTGCCGGGCGGGGGAGAGGGTGGCCGTGATCTGGGCGCCGAGCACGAGGTCCATGACGGCGCCGACGGCGGAGTCGAGCTCCGCCGCGCCGCCGGAGAAGCCTGCCCCGCGGAGCAGGTCGGCGAGGGCCGAGCGCCACTGGTCCATGGAGCGCTCGTGGAGGGCCGCCTTCTCCGGGTCCCTGACCGCCTTGCTCCAGAACGCGATCGCGACCCGCGCCTCGGCGAGCCGGTCGTCGTCCAGGGGGAGGATCTCGTGGCAGTAGGCCCGCAGGGCGGCACGCCCCGACAGGCCCGCGGTCGCGGCCTCCATCCGGCGGTTGGTGCGGGCGAAGACGTGCTCGAACGCGAAGTCGAGCAGCCCGTCCTTCGACGTGAAGTAGGGCTTGAGCGCCCCGTTGGCGAACCCCGCGGCCGAGGCGATCTCTCGCATCGTCGCGGCGTCGAGGCCCCGCTCCGCGATGACCCGCCACGTCGCATCGACGAGTTCGAGCCGACGCTGGTCGTGGTCGACGATCTTGGGCATCTCCACCTCGCAGTCTGTGCCTCGCGGCCCTGGCCGCCGTCTTTTTTCTACAACCGTTGTGATTCAGCTTACAGGCGGTTATTCTCTACGTCCATAGAAAAAAATCTCCCCGCCAACCCCCGGAGGTCCCGATGAGCATCGACACGACGGCCCACAAGAATCCAGTCCCCGAGCACGCGGCCGGCGAGCACGCGTGCCACGGGCCGGGGTCCCCGGCGGAGGGCGCTGCCGGCCAGTACGCGCTGGCCACCGCGAGCGAGATCGAGGCGGCCCGCGGCATCCTCGAGCGAGCAGGCCTGTGGCACGAGACGACCCGGATCGCCTACCTCGGCCTCGTCGACCCGCCGCGGGGTAGCGGCGCCGGGGAGCCGGGTGCCGCCGTCGACCGCCGGTTCCGCGTCTTCCTGCACGACGTCGCGGGGGCCCGCCCGCACGACGTCACGCTCTCGGTGACGCGGGGCGAGGTCGACGACGACACCGAGCTCGACACGTCGGCGGCCGGCGAGCTGCCCGTGCTCGAGGAGGAGTTCGAGGCGGTCGAGGAGATCCTGGGCGGCGATGCCCGCTGGCTCGAGGCCCTCGCAGCACGCGGCCTCGACCCGGCGACGGTCCGCGTCGCCCCGCTCTCCGCGGGCGTCTTCGAGTACCCCGAGGAAAAGGGCCGCAGGATCCTGCGCGGCCTGGCCTTCGTCCAGGAGCACGCATCCGACAGCCCGTGGGCGCACCCCGTGGACGGGCTCGTGGCCTACGTCGACGTCGTGAACCGCACCGTGGACCAGGTCCTCGACTTCGGCCCGGTCCCGGTGCCCGCGGAGCACGGCAACTTCACCGATCCGGAGCTGACCGGGCCGGTCCGCGGCACCCAGAAGCCGATCGAGATCACCCAGCCCGACGGCCCGAGCTTCACGGTCACCGGCGGCAACCACGTCGAATGGGAGCGGTGGAGCCTCGACGTCGGCTTCGACGTGCGCGAGGGCCTCGTGCTGCACAACATCGCCTTCGACGACGCCGCGGCGGGCAACCCGGGCGACCGGAAGCCGACCCGCCGCCGCCGCATCCTCGACCGCGCCTCGATCGCCGAGATGGTCGTTCCCTACGGCGACCCGTCCCCGGTGCGGTCGTGGCAGAACTACTTCGACACCGGCGAGTACCTCGTGGGCCAGTTCGCGAACTCGCTCGAGCTCGGCTGCGACTGCCTGGGCGAGATCACCTACCTCAGCCCCGTGGTGGCCGACGGGTTCGGCACCCCGCGCACCATCGCGAACGGCATCTGCATGCACGAGGAGGACGCCTCGATCCTCTCCAAGCACTCCGACCTGTGGAGCGGGGTCAGCTACGTGCGCCGCAACCGCCGCCTCGTCATCAGTTTCTTCACCACGATCGGCAACTACGACTACGGCTTCTACTGGTACCTCTACCTCGACGGCACGATCGAGTTCGAGGCCAAGGCCACCGGCGTCGTGTTCACCTCCGCCCAGCCCTCCGCGGACTACCCGTACTCGTCCGAGATGGCGCCGGGCCTGGGCGCCCCGTTCCACCAGCACCTCTTCAGCGCGCGGCTCGACTTCGCGCTCGACAGCGGGCCGAACCGCGTCGAGGAGGAGGACGCCGTCCGCGTGCCGCTGGGGCCGGGGAACGAGCGCGGCAACGCGTTCACCCGCAGGCGCACGCTCCTGGCCCGCGAGTCCCAGGCGGCGCGGGAGAACGACATGGCGGCCGGGCGCTCGTGGGTCGTCTCCAACCCCGGCTCGCTCAACCGCCTCGGCGAGCCCGTGGCCTACAAGATCCACCCCCAGGGCCAGCCGACGCTCCTGGCCGACCCGGCGTCGTCGGTCGCCGGCCGCGCCGCGTTCGCGACCAAGGCCCTCTGGGTGACCCGCTACGACGAGGCGGAGCGGTACCCCACCGGCGACTTCGTGAACCAGCACCCCGGGGGAGCCGGCCTGCCGGCCTACCAGACCCAGGACCGCGACCTCGACGGGACCGACCTCGTCGTGTGGCACACGTTCGGCCTGACCCACTTCCCGCGCCCGGAGGACTGGCCCATCATGCCGGTGGACCACGTGGGCTTCAAGATCCGCCCCGAGGGCTTCTTCGACCGCAGCCCCGTCCTCGACGTCCCGGCCCCCGCGGCCGGCGGCGGCCACTGCCACCGGTAGCCCCCGCCACGGGCGGTACCGGCAGGTAGCGCTCAGGCAGACAAGAGGCGTTCACTGTGGGACAAGTCACGCAGAGGGCGCCCATCGCACGATGGTGGGGCGGCCGCACCGGCCGCCCCACCTCATCGACTTTGGAGGACCCATGAGCATCCCGACGAGCTCCCCGCGTCGGACCAAGGAGGCCACCGTGGCGCAGGCCGCAGCCTCACCGCGCCGGCGCCGCCTCGGCGTCGCCTCCGTGACCCTCATGATCATCGCGGCCTCCGCGCCGCTGACGGTCCTGGCCGGCGGCGTGACGACGACGTTCGCCGTGACCGGCCTGCTGGGCGTCCCGCTGTCCTTCCTCATCCTCGGCGCCATCCTCACGGTCTTCGCAGTCGGCTACGCGGCCATGAGCCGCCACGTGACCAACGCCGGCGCCTTCTACGCCTACGTCTCGCAGGGCATCTCGCGCCCCGCCGGGGTGGGCGCCTCCCTCACCGCGCTGATGTCCTACAACCTCATGCAGGTGGGCATCTATGGGATCTTCGGCTTCACCGTCTCTTCCTTCATCTCGGAGCGCTTCGGCGTGGACGTGCCGTGGTGGGCCCCGATCCTGGTCTGCATCGCGGTCGTCGCGGCGCTCGGCGTCAACCGGGTGGACCTCTCGGCGAAGGTGCTCGGCGCCCTCGTGGCGCTCGAGTTCCTGGTGGTGATCGTGTACGACGTCGCCTCCTTCGCCGTGGCCCCCGAGGGCCTCACCGCCGCCCCGCTCGCGCCGTCGAGCCTCTTCGTGCCCGGCATCGGCGCCGTGCTCTCGTTCGGCGTCGCGGCCTTCATGGGGTTCGAGTCCGCCGCGATCTATGGCGAAGAGGCCAAGGAGCCCCACCGCACCATCCCGCGCGCCACCTACACCGCCGTCGGCATCATCGCGGTCTTCTACGCCGTCTCGTCCTGGGCCATGGCCGTGGGCACGGGGCCGTCCCAGCTCTTCGACGCTGCGGGCAAGCAGGGCCCGGACCTGGTCTTCTCCTTCCTCGGCGCCCACGTGGGCCAGATCGCCGCGGATGTCGCGCAGGTCCTGTTCATCACGAGCCTCTTCGCCGCGCTCGTGAGCTTCCACAACGCCGTGGCGCGGTACTTCTTCTCCCTCGGCCGCGAGCGGGTCCTGCCCGGCTGGCTCGAGGCGACGAGCCACCACGGCGCCCCCAAGGCGGGCTCGCTCGTGCAGACCGGCATCGCGGTGCTCGTGACGGCCGGCTTCGCGATCGCCGGCAATGGCTCCGAGCTGGGCCCCCTGTACCCGGTCCTGACCATGTTCACCTGGCTCACCAACGCCGGAGCGATGGGCCTCGTGCTGCTGATGGCCATCGTCTCCGTGGCCGTGATCGGCTTCTTCCGGCGCCGCCCGGCCCTCCGCGCGAGTGCCTGGACCGCCGTCATCGCCCCCGCCCTCGGCGCCGTGGCCCTCGCGGTCGTGTTCTGCCTCATCGTGGCGAACTTCGACGTCCTGCTCGGCCTCACCGAGCCGAGCGCCCTGAGCTGGGTGCTCCCCGCCATCGTGGTCGTCCCGGGCCTGCTCGGCATCCTCTGGGCCCTCCGGCTCCGCCGCACTGACGCGGCGCTGTACGCGCGGATCGGGCACGGCGAGGAAGGGCGGGCGCACCACCTCGGCGACGAGGAGGACTGATCCGCCTCCCCGGGCCGGGGAGCTGCCGTGACTGCAGTGCCGTCACGTCCTACCGTGGACGTGGCGGCACTGTGCTGTGGCTGCAGTGCCGCGACGGGGCGATGCGGGAGGTGGCATGAGAGGCCGAGGCGACGAGGAGCTGCGGCGCAGGATGGAGCGCGCGGCCGAGCTCCGGGCGGGCAGGCTCGCCCATTCGCCCGAGGAAGCCGAGGAGATCGAGCGGGAGGACGAGCTCAACCGCAGACGCCGGGAGGTCGACGCGGCGCGCCGGGCCGACTACCTCATCCGCGACGCGATGGCGCGGGGCGAGTTCGACCACCTCCAGTACGCCGGGAAGCCGATCCCCAACCTGGACAACGTCAACGACCCCGACTGGTGGCTCAAGGGCCTCATCCAGCGCGAGCAGCTGACAGGCCTGGGCCCCGAGGCGCTCGTCCTGCGCGTCGAGGACGCCCGGCTCGAGTCCACCCTCGACGCCCTCTACACCGAACAGCAGGTCAGGGACAGCCTCGCGGCGTTCAACCGCCGCATCATCGAGGCCCGCCGCCAGCTCCTGGGCGGCCCGCCCGTCATCACCAAGACCCGCGACGTGGAGCGCGAGGTCGCACTCTGGCACGAGCGCCGTGCCGCCGCGGCGGCCGCCCGTGCCGCGGAGGAGGCGGAGGACGCCGACGATCGGCCGCCGCCGTTCTGGCGCCGCTGGTTCGGCCGCGGCACCGGAAGCTGAGCGCAGCCGGGCATATCGCCACAACTCGGGTCAGGTTCGGGGTGAAAGCGCCCCGAATCCCGGGCGAGTTGTGTCGAAATGCCCGCACGACGCGCGGAACGGAGCCGGAACCCTCAGGTTCCGGCTCCGCTTCCGTTCTCTGGCCCCCAGCCAGCGCGCGCGGCGAGCCTCAGTAGCTCGCCGGCCGCCCGCCGTCGTCCGTCTGCTCCCCGGCCCGGGGCGCGAAGCGCGCGGCGAGTTCCTCGCTCGAGCGGGCCAGGATTGCCACATCGGCGCCCACGAGCACGAACCGCGCACCGCGGTCGATGTAGTGCCGCGCCGTCGCCTCCACGAATGCGTTGACGCCGGCCGGCTTGCCTGCCTGCCGGGCGGCGTCGAGGCAGTGCTCGACCGCGGCGCGCACGTCGGGGTGCTCCTGCTGGCCGAGCAGTCCCATCGACGCGGCCAGGTCGGAGGGGCCGATGAAGATCCCGTCGACGCCGTCCACCGCCAGGATCTCCTCGACGTTCGCCACGGCCTCGCCCGTCTCGATCTGCACCGTGAGCGAGATGGTCTCGTCCGCGCGGGCCAGATAGTCCGGGATGCGGTTCCACCGGGCCGCGCGGGCGAGGGCCGAGCCGACGCCCCGGACGCCGTGCGGCGGATAGCGCACCGCGGCCACGGCGGCCCTGGCCTGGTCGGCGTCGTTGACCATCGGGATCAGCAGGTTCTGGGCGCCGAGGTCGAGGTACTGCTTGATGAGCACCACGTCGTTCCACGGCAGGCGCACCATGGGCAGCACGTCGTAGCCGTGGACCGCGTGCAGCTGGGCGAGGACGGACTCGAGCGAGTTGGGGCTGTGCTCGGTGTCGATCAGCAGCCACTGGGCGCCGGAGCCGGCCATGATCTCGGCGACCAGGGGGCTGCCGGAGCAGACCCACAGGCCGATCTGGGCGCCGCTGCCGGCCGTCTCGGCCTGGGCCAGGGCATGCCGGAACGTCCTCTCGGGCTCTAGACGAAACGGCATGTCACCGTCCCCAGGGGCCCGTAGTCCGCGTAGACCGTGTCGCCCTCGTAGACCCACATGGGGCGGGTGAACGAGCCCGCGAGGATGATGTCTCCCGCGCGCAGGTCCTGCCCGTGGTGGGCGAGCTTGTCCGCGAGCCACGCGACGCCGTTGGCCGGGTGGTTCAGGACGCCGGCCGCGACGCCCGTCTCCACGATCTCCTGGTTGCGGTAGAGCAGGGAGGACACCCAGCGCAGGTCCACGTCGTGGGGCCGCACCGGGCGGCCGCCGACCACCATCGCGCCCAGCGCCGCGTTGTCCGAGATGGTGTCGACGATGGTGCGGCCCTCCATCTCGATCCGCGAATCGAGGATCTCGAGGGCGGGGACCACGTAGTCCGTCGCGTCGAGGACGTCGAACAGGGTCACCCCCGGGCCCTTGAGGTCCCGGCCCAGGCGGAAGGCCAGCTCGACCTCGATGCGCGGGTGGGTGTAACGGTTCCACTCCACCACCGCGCCGTTCTCGAGGACCTGGTCGTCGAAGATGACGCCGTAGTCCGGCTCGGTGATGCCCGTGGCCGCCTGCATGGCCTTGGACGTCAGGCCGATCTTGCGGCCGGCCACCCTCCGTCCCTCCGCCTCGAGGCGGCTGGCCCACAGCTTCTGCACGGCGTACGAGTCCTCGACGTCCATGCCCTCGTAGCGGGTGTGGAGGAGGGGCACCGGCGTGCGCGTGCGCCCCGCCTCCACGAGCTCGTCGGCGATTGCCGCAATGGTCTCTTCGTTCAGCATGGCTTAGAGCTGGTTGCCGATCTTGAAGCCCTTCGAGGCCTGGCCGTGGTACGAGCCGGACTCGTCGTTGGCGCGGGTGTAGGAGAACCCGTCGGCGCCGATGGTCACCTCCATCTCGGAGGAGTCGGTACGCTCGATGACCGGCTGCGGGTTGCCGTCGAGGTCGAGCACGAGCGAGGCGTCGGTGTACCAGCTCGGCACGACCGGGTTGCCCCACCAGTCGCGGCGCTGGTTGTCGTGGACGTCCCACGTGACCACGGGGTTGTCCGGGTCGCCGGTGTAGTAGTCCTGCGTGTAGATCTCCACGCGGTGGCCGTCCGGATCGAGGATGTAGAGGTAGAACGCGTTCGAGACGCCGTGGCGCCCCGGGCCGCGCTCGATGTGGTCCGACATGCGGAGGGCCCCGAGCTTGTCGCAGATGGCCAAGATGTTGTGCTTCTCGTGCGTCGCGAACGCGACGTGGTGCATGCGGGGGCCGTTGCCGCCGGTCATCGCGGTGTCGTGGACGGTGGGCTTGCGGCGCATCCACGCGGCGTACACCGTGCCCTCCTCGTCCTGGATGTCCTCCGTGACGCGGAAGCCGAGGTCCTGCATGAACTTGGTGGCGCGCGGGACGTCCGGGGTGACCTGGTTGAAGTGGTCGAGGCGGACGAGCGAGCCCGGCGTGTGCAGGTCGTAGCGCCACGCGAGGCGCTCGACATGCTCGACGTCGTGGAAGAACTCGTACGGGAACCCGAGCGGGTCCTCCACGCGCACCGAGTCGCCGATGCCCTTGGTGAAGCCCTCCGCGCGGCGCTCCACCCGGCAGCCGAGCTCGGTGTAGAAGGCGACCGCCTTGTCGAGGTCCTCCGGGGTGCGGACGCGGTAGGAGAAGGCTGCCACGGCCGCGACGGGGCCCTTGCGCAGCACGAGGTTGTGGTGGATGAACTCCTCGAGCGAGCGGAGGTAGACGGCGTTCTCGTCCTCCTCGGTGACCGTGAGCCCGAGGACGTCGACGTAGAAGTTGCGCGAGCGCTCCAGGTCGGTGACCACGAGCTCCATGTACGCGCAGCGCAGGATGTCCGGGGCGGGCACCGACGGGGTCGGGACCGGGTTGGCGCAGGAGATCGGGGCCTCCTGGGAGACGTAGAAGCCCGAGGAGGTCAGGGTCATGTCGTCGCGGTGGGTCATGGCAGCGTCCTTGCTTTCAGTGAGATTGGGTGTGGTTGCGGGGCCGCCGGCTCAGCGGGGATCCGGGTCGTCGAGATCGGTGGCGGCGTGCTCCTCCGCGGGCGCCTCCTGCTTGCCGAAGGTCGGGTTGTGCACCTTGCCGAGGGTGATGTGGACCGCCTGCTGGTCGGTGTAGAAGTCGATCGAGCGGTAGCCGCCCTCGTGCCCGAGGCCGGAGGCCTTGACACCGCCGAATGGGGTGCGCAGGTCGCGCACATTGTTGGAGTTGAGCCACACCATGCCGGCCTCGACGGACTGCGCGAAGTTGTGCGCCCGCTTGAGGTCGTTGGTCCACACGTAGGCGGCCAGACCGTACTTGGTGTTGTTGGCGAGCTCGAGGGCCTCCTCGTCGGTGTCGAACGGCGTGATGGCGACGACCGGGCCGAAGATCTCCTCCTGGAAGATCCGGGCGTCCGGCTTGACGTCGGCGAACACCGTGGGGGCCACGAAGTTGCCGAACTCGAAGCCCTCGGGCTGGCCGCCGCCGGCGACGAGGCGGCCCTCCTCCTTGCCGAGCTCCACGTAGCCCATGACCTTCGCGAAGTGCTCCGGGTGCACGAGGGAGCCGACCTCGGTGGAAGGGTCGTGCGGGTAGCCGACCTTGACGCGCTTGGCCTGGGCGGCGTAGCGCTCCACGAACTCGTCGTAGATGCCGCGCTGGACGAGGATCCGCGAGCCGGCGGTGCAGCGCTCGCCGTTGAGGGAGAAGACGCCGAAGATCGTGGCGTCCACCGCCGCGTCGAGGTCGGCGTCGGCGAAGACGACCGCCGGGCTCTTGCCGCCGAGCTCCATGGAGAGGCCCTTGAGGTACGGGGCGGCGTTGGCGAAGATGATCTGTCCCGTGCGGCTCTCGCCCGTGAAGGAGATGAGCGGCACGTCCGGGTGCTTCACGAGCGCGTCGCCCGCGTCCTCGCCGAGGCCGTTGACGAGGTTGAACACGCCCTTCGGCAGGCCCGCCTCCTCGAAGATCCCGGCCCACAGGGAGGCCGAGAGCGGGGTGAACTCGGCAGGCTTGAGCACCACCGTGTTGCCCGTGGCCAGGGCCGGCCCGAGCTTCCAGGACTCGAGCATGAACGGCGTGTTCCACGGGGTGATGAGGCCCGCGACGCCGATCGGCTTGCGGTTGACGTAGTTGATCTGGCGGCCGGGGACCTTGAACGTGTCATCGGCCTGGGCAACGATCAGGTCCGCGAAGAAGCGGAAGTTCTCCGCCGCGCGGCGTGCCTGGCCGAGGGCCTGGGTGATGGGCAGGCCCGAGTCGAAGGACTCGAGCTCGGCCAGGCGGGCGTCACGGGACTCGACGATGTCGGCGATGCGGTGCAGGACCCGCGAGCGCTCGCGGGGGAGCATCTTGGGCCAGGGGCCCTCCTCGAACGCGCGCTTCGCCGCAGCCACGGCGCGCTCGATGTCCGCCTTCTTGCCGGCGGCGGCCTTGACGTAGACCTCGTTGGTGACGGGCTCGAGCACGTCGAACGTGTCGCCGTCGACCGAGTCGACGAACTCGCCGTCGATGTAGTGCTGGATGCGCTCGGGCAGGTTCTCCGGAACGGAATGGCTGGTCATCAATGGATCCTTCGATCGGTGAACGTGTGGACGCGCTGCGTCCGGGACGAGGGGACTAGAGGGTCGGGAAGCCGGGGTTCTCGCCCGTGTGGGCGAGATAGGCGTCCAAGGTGGCCGAGCGGTGCCGGCGTGCGGCGAGCTCGATCTCGCCGGTCGGCGCCTTGCGCTCGATGAGGGCGAGGAGCGCCTCGTGCTCCTCGATGGACTGGCTCGCCCGCTCGGGCACGTAGCTGAAGGTCGAGCCGCGCAGGGCCTTGAGCCTGTTCCAGCCGCGGTGGACGAGGTCCAGGATGTGCGGGTTCGGGCAGCGCTCGAACAGGACGGAGTGGAACTCGCGGTTGAGCGCCGTGAACGCCACCGAGTCGAAGTGCAGCGGGTCCGGGGCGAGGAACTCGCGCATGCGCTCGTTGACCGCCCGCGCCGCCGCGAGGTCCTCCGCGGTTACCGCCGGCGCCGAGAGCGCGGTGGCGGCGCCCTCGACGAGGCTGAGCGTCTGCATCGTGTACAGGTACTCGGTCGGGTCGATCCCCGCCACCGTGGCGCCGACGTTCCGCTCGAACGTCACGAGCCCCTCGGCCTCGAGCCGGCGCACCGCCTCCCGGACGGGGACCACCGAGACGTCGAGCTTCTCGGCGACCTGGGACAGGACGAGCCGGGCGCCGGGGGCGAGGCCGCCGCTGACGATCTGCTCGTGCAGCCACTCGTACGCGAGCTGCGACTTGCTCGCGCCGCGCTCGCCGGCCGGGGCCGGGGCGCCGTCGACGGATGCGCTCACGGCTTGTCTCCGCTGCCCTGCTGCTCGGCGAGGTAGGCCTCGTACTTGGCCTTCCATTCGGCGTTCATCGGGAACAGCCCGTCGACCGGGTGGCCCTCGGCGACGCGGTCCGCCACCCAGGCCTCCATGCGCTCCTGGACCACGGCGTCCTCGGCGACCTCGGCCACGAGCGCGGGCGGGATGACCACGAGGCCGTCCTCGTCGCCCACGATCACGTCGCCCGGGACCACGGCGGCGCCGCCGCACGCGACCGTGTCGTCGACGCTCCACGGCACGTGCCGGCGCCCGAGGACGGCCGGGTGCGCGTTCGCGCCCCACGCGGGGATCTCCATCGCCGAGACGGGACCGAAGTCGCGGATGCCGCCGTCGGTGATGACGGCCTCGGCGCCGAGGACCTGGGCGCGCAGCGCGAGGACGTCCCCGAGCGTGCCCGTGCCCTTCTCGCCGCGCGCGTCCATCACGAGGATGTCCCCGGGCCGCAGCGAGTCCACGGCGCGCTTCTGCGCGTTGTACCCGCCGCCGAACTCCTTGAAGAGGTCCTCGCGGGCCGGGATGTAGCGCAGGGTGCGGGCCGTCCCCACGACCTTGGCGCCGGGGTGCGTCGGGGTGAGGCCCTCGATGTGGCAGTTCTGCATTCCGCGCTTGCGCAGTTGCACGCTCAGCGTCGCGGTCCCGACCGAGCGCAGCTTCTCGGTGAGCTCGGGCGTCAGGACGCTCGCAGGCCGGGTGTCCGCCTCGGGCGAGGGAGCGGACGACGCCGCGTGGCCGGCGCCCGCCGTCGGCCCGCCGTCGTGCCCCTCGCCGTGCGCCGCTGCGAGCCCGGCGGCCTCGGCCGAGCCCCAGGCGTCGATGCGGTCGGCGTCGGTGAGCTTCGGGAGGGCGCCGTACGGCTCGAGGACGAGGCCCGAGTCGACCACCGTGTTGGTGAGCCGCCCGGTGGTGAGGGTGGCGCCGTCGGACGCCACGCCGTCGACCTCGACCTCGACCACGTCGCCGGGCCGGGCCACCGTGGCGCCGGCCGGGGTGCCGGTGAGGATGATGTCGCCGGGCTCGAGGGTCATGAGGCGCGAGAGGTCGGCGATGAGCTGTGCGAACGGGAACAGCAGGGTCGCGGTCGCGTCGTCCTGGACGAGGTTGCCGTTGATCCACATCCGCACGCGCAGGCCGGCCGGGTCGAGTTCCTGGGCCGGCAGGAGGGCCGGACCGATCGGGGCGATCCCGTCGGCGCCCTTCGAGCGGAGGTTCGAGCCCTTGTCCGGCCAGCGCAGGTCCGCGAGGCCGGCGTCGTTCGCGGCCGTGACGGATTCGACGTGCGCCCAGGCGTCCGCGGGGGAGACGTTGCGGGTGCGGGCCCCGATCACGAGGGCCACCTCGCCCTCGACCGTGAGGAGCTCGACGCCGCGCGGCCGGGCCAGCTCGGCGCCGTCGAGGGCCAGCGAGGTCGCGGGCTTGAGGAAGTACGAGGGCACAGAGGGGGTGCGGCCGCGCTGGGCGGCGCGGCTGGGGTAGTTGAGGTGGACGGCGATCACCTTGCCGGCGCCCGTGATGGTGTCCTGGCGAAGCTGTTCGCGCTGTTCTGCTCGCTCCACGTGTCCCTCTCCCTTGAGTCGGCAGCCCACTTAACCGGAGCTGGATCGTATACGATCATCGTATACGATCCAGTGTGCCGCGGAACACGCGGGCCGTCAACCCCCGGCGCTGGCGTCGCCGCCCCGCCCCGCCCCCGCTCATCTGAAGGTCAGCTCCTGAAGGTCACCTCCCGTGGGTTGGCCCTCAGGAGCTGACCTTCAGAAGGTGACTCTCAGGAGCTGACCCTCAGAAGGTGACTTCCAGGAGGTGACTTCCAGACGGGGGGAGGGGGAGGGAGGGCAGGGGCGGGTGTGCTAGGCCTCGGCGAGGAACTCGAGGGCCGCCTGCTTGAACGCGCGCGCCGTCACGACGTTGACGTGGTTCCGCCCGGGGACCACCACAGTCCTGGCGGACGGGGCGAGCTCTGCGAGGACCTCGAGCGCGCCGACGCGCTCGTCTTTCTCGCCCGAGACCAGCAGGAGGGGCTGCTGGGGCACGGCCTCGGCGGCGTCGAAGGGCTCCTCCTTGATCCCCTCCACGAGGGAGAGCAGGGCGTACATGTCCGACCCCGGCGAGGCGAGGGCCATCGTGACCAGCCGCGCGGTCGAGGCGTCCTCGATCGGCGTGCCGTCGGCGAGGAACCGCTGGGCGCCGGCGAGGTCGAACTCCGCGAGCGGGTCGCGGCTGTTCGGGCCGCCGAGCACCATCCGCCGCACGAGCGCGGGCTGGGTCGCCCCGAACTCCCACGCGAGCCGGGACCCGAGCGAGTACCCGACCACGTCGAGGCCGCTCTCGGGATGGCCGGCGGCGAGGGGCCGGGCGCCGGAGTCGGTGACGATCTGCAGCAGGTCGGCCCGGATGCGCCCCGGGGTGTAGGAATCGACGTCCTCGGGCGCCTCGCTCGCGCCGTGGCCGGGGAGGTCGACGGCGATGACGCGCCGCCCCGCGCCGGTCAGCGCCCCCACCCATCCGCTCTGCTCCCAGTTGAGGGCCACCGAGGAAGCGAAGCCGTGGATGAGCAGGACGGGCGGCAGCGCCGCGGGGTCCTCGGGCTCGGCGACGACCACGTGCAGGCCGGGGTCCGTGCCCTCGACCGTGTGGTGCGCCGCCTGTCCGGCGTGCTGGCCTGCCATCATGTGCGCCATCCTCTCCTTGTCCGCGACCGCGGCGGCTGTCCCCCTCGAGGCTGCCGGCGCCGCTCCTGTGCTCAATCCTCGTCGAGGTTCGCGCTGAGCCGCACGCGGCGCTTCGGCGCGCCCTCAGACGGCACCGTGCCGACGATGCCCGCGGTATCGTCCGCGACCTCGAAGACGATGAGCGGCTCGCCGACCTTGATGACCTCGCCGGGGGCGCCGTGGACCTTCTTGACGACGCCGGCCTGCGGGCTCGGCAGCTCGAGGGCCGACTTCGTGGTCTCGACCTCGACCATCGGCTGGTTGCGCTCGACCTGCTCGCCCTCGGAGACGAGCCACTCGAGGACGGTGGCCTCGATGAGGCCCTCGCCGAGGTCGGGAAGGGGGAAGGAGATCTCAGCCACGCTTGTACTCCAATACTCGCTGGATGCCGAACAGGATGCGGTCGATATTCGGGATGTACTCGTCCTCCAGGTCTCCCGACGGATACGGTACGTCGAAGCCTGTGACGCGCTCAACGGGTGCCTTGAGGGTTCCGAAGCAGCGCTCCGTGATCCGCTGGGCCACCTCCGCGCCGAGGCCTGCGGTGAGCGGGGCCTCGTGGACGACGACGGCGCGCCGCGTCTTGGCCACGGACCTCGCCAGGGTCTCGGTGTCGATCGGCTTGAGCCAGCGGAGGTCGACGACCTCGACGTCGATCCCGTCCTCCGCGGCGAGCTCGGCGACCTGCAGGCACCGGGCCACCATCGCGCCCCACGCGACGAGCGTGAGGTGCCGGCCCTCCCGGGCGACCCGCGCCCCGGTGACGTCCTGCGGCGACGGCGAGGACGCGCCGTCGTGCGTCGGCGAGCCCGCGCCCTCGGTGACCACCTCGCCCTTCTGCCAGTAGCGGGACTTGGGCTCCATGAAGATCACCGGGTCGTCCATGCGCACGGCCGCCTTGAGCAGCGTGTACCCCTGCTGCGGGTCCGCGGGGGAGACCACCTTGAGGCCCGGGACGTGCGCGAACACGGCCTCGAGGCTCTCGCCGTGGTGCTCGGGGGCGCGGATGCCGCCGAAGCTCGGCACACGCAGCGTGACCGGCACGCGCAGGGCGCCGCGGGAGCGGTAGTGGATGCGGCCCAGCTGGGTGACGATCTGGTTCATGGCCGGGTAGGCGAAGCCGTCGAACTGGACCTCGGGCACGGGACGGAAGCCCGCCATCGCCAGGCCGATCGACATGCCCAGGATGCCCGACTCGGCCAGCGGGGTGTCGAAGACCCGCTCGGCACCGTGGCTGGCCGCGAGGCCGCTCGTGACGCGGAAGACGCCGCCCAGCGTCCCGACGTCCTCGCCGAGGATGAGGACCTTCGGATCCTCGGCGAGCAGCTCGTCGAGGGCGAGGTTGAGGGCGCCCTGCAGCGAGAGCATGCGCGGCTCCCGTCCGGAGACCGAGGCGGAGGCGGAAGCGGAGGCGGTGGCTGCGGCGGTGGCCGCTGCGGCGGCGGAATCGGCGCCGGGGGTCGGGCCCGGGGTCGGGCTGGTCAGGGTCTCAGGCATGCTCGGACTCCTCGCGCCAGGCAGCCTTCTGCCGCAGCAGCTCGTCGGTGGGTTCGGTGAAGACGAGGTCGAACATCTCGGCCCCCGGGCGCGGGCCCAGGGCGAGGACGCCCTCGCGGACGGCCTCGGCCTCGGCGGCTCCCGCCGCGTCGGCGGCCTCGAGCTCGGCCTCGTCCGCGATGCCCTCGCCGAGCAGGCGCTCGCGCAGGCGGAGAAGGGGGTCGGCGCCCCCGTCGGTGCGCTCCTCGTCGAGGGTGCGGTAGCGGCCGGGGTCGTCGCTGGTGGCGTGCGGGCCGCGCCGGTACGTCATCGCCTCGACGATGACGGGCCCGTGGCCCGCACGGGCGTGGGCGACGGCGCGGCGGGTCGCCTCGAGCACGGCGGCGGCGTCGTTCCCGTCGACCTGGAGGGCCGGGATGCTGTAGCCGGCGCCGCGCGCGGCGACGCTGCCGCCCGCAACCTGCCGTTCCGTGGGCACCGAGATGGCCCAGCCGTTGTTCTGTACGAAGAACACGACCGGTGCCCTGAAGACCCCGGCGAAGTTCATGGCCTCGTGCACGTCGCCCTGGCTCGAGGCGCCGTCCCCGAGGTACGTGATCGCCACACCCAGAGCGGACGCCTCGGGGGAGGACTGCGCCGAGGCGGCGCGGGCCTGGAGGGTCTGGCCGTGGGCCCAGCCGACCGCGTGCAGCACCGAGCCGGCGACGACGGCCTGGATCGGGGCGACGTGCGTGGCGGCGGCGTCCCAGAAGCCGCCGTGCCACGTGGCCAGGTGGGTGGACATGTACTCGACCATGTCGACGCCGGCTGCGCGGGCGACGCCGAGTTCGCGGTAGGTCGGGAAGGCGAAGTCCCTCGAGAGGTCCAGGGCGAGCGCCGAGGCGACCTGGGCGGCCTCCTGCCCGAGCTCGGGCGCGTAGGCGGGGAGGATGCCCTGCCGCTGCCACGCGACGGCGGCGAGGTCGAGCTGCCGGACCGCCGTCATGAGGCGGTAGAGCTCACGCAGGTCTGCGTCCGTCGCGGGGGCGGCCGCGGGAAGCTCGGGCAGCGGGGCCCGGTCCGCTCCGGCGAGTCCCGCACGGCCGGGAGAGGCCTGTGCTGTCGGTGAAGTCTGCATAGCAGAACCGTAGGGCGGGCGAACAGTCTGTGCAATCGATCATCGATTGATCAGGCAAGATGTCTAGTACCGCGCTGTTGTGTCCTGGATCACTGCACACAATGTGCAGGACGGGAGCGACTCGCCTGCGACGCCCTGGACGGCAGCGGGCCCGGACCGCGCTGGCCTGCGCGGTCCGGGCCCGTGCCCTCAGCAGGTCCGGGTCAGCGCTCCGGCTCTCCCGGGCCGGCCATCGCCGGCCGGGCCGCCACGCTGCGGCGGCGCAGCCAGGCGCCCGCCGCGATGGCGGCGACGAGCACGAACGTGCTCAGCAGCTGGGCGCGGCTGTCCGCGCCGATGAGCCCCACGGCGAAGATCGCGGCGAGCAGCACCACGCCGAAGGCGGACAGCCACGGGAACCCGGCCATGCGCAGCGGCAGCACCGTGCCCTCGGCATCGGCACGGCGGCGCAGCACGATCTGCGAGACCAGCGCCGAGCCCCACACGATCAGGCATGTGGACCCGACGAAGTTGAGCAGGAGCGGCAGGACATGGTCCGGGAACAGGAGCTCGAGCACCGTGGCGATGAAGCCGAAGGCCACCGATGCCGCGACCGCGACCGCGGGGACCCTGGCCTTGGTCAGCGACTTGAGGGCGCGGGGCGCCTCCTGGCGCTCGGCCAGGGAGAAGATCATCCGCGACGCGCCGTAGAGGTTGGCGTTGAGCGCGGACAGGAGCGCGACGACGGCCACGAGCGTGATGACGGTGGCGGCGCCGGGAAGTCCCGCGAGGTCCAGGACGCCGGCGAACGGGCTCTTGAGCTCGGGGGAGTTCCACGGGATCACCGCGGCGATGACGAAGATCGACCCGATGTAGAACACGAGGATGCGCCACACGACCGTGCGGACGGCGCGGCCGACGCTGCGCGCGGGGTCGCGCGTCTCGGCCGCGGCCACGGAGACGATCTCGGTGCCGCCGAAGGCGAACGCGACGACGAACAGTCCGGTCGCGATGCCGCCCATGCCGTGGGGCGCGAATCCGCCGTCGGCGGTGAAATGGGACAGGCCCGGGGAGGCCGCGTGCGGAAGCCAGCCGAGAAGGAGGGCTGCGCCGACGAGGAGGAAGGCGACGATCGCGGCGACCTTGAGCAGCGCGAACCAGAACTCGAACTCGCCGAAGTTGCGGACGCCGGTGAGGTTCACCGCGGTGAACGCGCCCATGAAGACCAGCGCCATGAGCCACACGGGGAGTGCGGGGAAGACCGTGGCGAGGAGGCCGGCGGCGCCGAGGGCCTCCGCGGCGATCACGACCACGAGCTGGCACCACCACAGCCACCCGACCGTGGCCCCGGCAACGCCGCCGAGTGCCTTGCCCGTGTAGACCGAGAACGCCCCGCTGGTGGGGTTGGCCGCCGCCATCTCGCCCAGGGCCCACATGACGATGATGATGAGGGTCCCGGCCACGAGGTAGGAGATGAGGACCGCGGGGCCTGCGGCCTGGATGCCCGCTCCCGAGCCGATGAACAGGCCGGCGCCGATGGCACTGCCGAGGCCCATCATCGTGAGCTGCCGCGGGGACATCGAGGGCCCGAGCCTCGGCTCCAGCGTCGTCGTCGACGCGGTTCCGAGGCCGTCTGACGTGTGCATAGCTGTCATTTCCGTCTTTCGGAGGATCGGTGGCCGAGGTCGCGAGGATGGGCGCCGCCGGCCAGAGGACCCCCTGACCATAGCGCCTTTGCCGCGGGGCTGTGTGGTGCACTTCACGGTCCTACGCAGGATGTGCAGGAAGAGGGGAGAGCGCGCCGCGGAAGTTGACAGAATGCGCAGTGCATGCGCGCCGGATCATCAATCTGTAGCATTCGAAGCTGTTCCGCAGACCACGATCTGGAGGCCCGCATGAAGGTCGACGAGCTCGACGCCAGGATTGTCCGGCTGTTCACCGACGAGCAGCGCATGAACGTGCTCGAGGCCTCCCGGATCCTCAAGGTGGCCCGCGCCACGGTTCAGGCCCGGCTCGACCGGATGGTGGCGAGCGGGGTCATCGGGCAGTGGGCTCCGCATCCGGAGCCGCGGGCGTTCGGGTTCCCCGTCGTGGCCTTCTGCTCGCTGACGATCAACCAGGACTCCGGGCATGACGCGGTCGCGGCGGCCCTCGCCGAGATCCCGGAGGTGCTCGAGGTCCACACCGTCTCGGGGGACAGCGACCTGATGGCCCGGGTCGCGGCCCGCTCCAACTCCGACCTCCAGCGCGTGCTCGATGCCGTCACGGCCACGCGTGCCGTGGTCCGCTCGTCCTCGGTGATCGTGCTCAATACCCACTTCGAGGGCCGGACGCTGCCCCTGCTCGAGGCCGCTGCCAGGGGCTGAGTCGTCCCGCGCCGGGGCGTCACCTTTTGGTGCCCGCGGCGGAGGGGCGTATCATCAGTAAAAGTCATCATGACTTTAACTCGTGCCGGGGTCGAGCCCGGTCCCGGACCTTGACGGCTGGAGGTACGCATGAGCGGGATCTTCCCGTCTTCCGGCGCGTCGGTCGCCCTGGGGGCGCACTCCGTCGTGGGAGCGAACGTCTCGGAGCGGGCCCAGCTGCCGCCGTCGCTCGCGATCTCCACCGTGATCTTCGCCCTGACCCCCGAGTCGGCCCGCGGAGAGTCCGGGGGAGGGCCCACCCTGTGGATCCCGCTCGTGAGGCGGGTCAAGGAGCCGTTCAGGGGCCGTTGGGCGCTCCCCGGGGGACCCCTGGCACCCACGGAGTCCCTGGAGGATGCGGCGCGGCGCAACCTCCGCCAGACCACGGGGCTCGAGCCCGAGTACCTCGAACAGCTCTATGCCTTCGGCGGCCTCAACCGGTCCAGCCGGCCCGAGCGCGGCAGCCAGCGGGTCGTCTCCATCGTCTACTGGGCGCTCGTCCGCCCCACGGAGGCCGAGCTCCTCGGCGAGGAGGACGAGAACGTCGCCTGGCACCGGGCCGACACCGCGGGCGAGCAGGACGGCGGCCTCGCCTTCGACCACCGCGAGATCGTCGACTACGCGCTCTGGCGCCTGCGCAGCAAGCTCGAGTACGCCCAGATCGCCTACCACTTCCTGGGCGAGAAGTTCACGCTCGCCCAGCTGCGCGAGGTCTACGAGGCCGTGCTCGGCCGCCCGCTCGACCCGGCCAACTTCCGCCGTCAGCTCAAGGGCATGGCACAGATCGAGCCCACCGACGAGGTCCTCGAAGGAGGCCGCCACCGGCCGCCGAGGCTCTACCGCTACACGGGGGCGCGGGGGCGGATCGACGCCACGACCGCCCCGCCTCCCCGGCAGGCAGCTGGCGAGGCGGACCCTCCTCCGCCGGCCCCCTCCAGTACCTCTCCCGCCAGCCCCACAGCCCCAGCCGCATCCACCAGGAGCACGCCATGACATCTGTTGCCACCGCCATCAGCCTCGTCACCCGCGCCGAGGCCGAGGCCGCCACGGGCACGTGCAGCGCCGACCTCGCGAAGGGGCCGTGGGAGTTCGACGCCGCGGAGGCCCTGCGTGGCATGCCCGCCTACGGGCCGGGTGCGTCCGTCGCGGACCGCGCCCCCGCGTCGACGCCTCGCCAGGGCCAGCTCCCCGAGGAGTACAAGCACGCGACGGAGACGGAGCTGCGCGCCCGGATCACTGCCGCGAAGGAGAAGCTCGGCGAGCGCGTGGTCGTCCTCGGCCACTTCTACCAGCGCGACGAGGTCGTCGAGCACGCCGACTTCGTGGGCGACTCGTTCCAGCTCGCCAACGCCGCCCTCACCCGGCCCGACGCCGAGGCGATCGTGTTCTGCGGCGTCCACTTCATGGCCGAGACCGCGGACATCCTCTCCCGGCAGGATCAGGCGGTCATCCTCCCGAACCTCGCCGCGGGCTGCTCGATGGCAGACATGGCGGACATCGACTCGGTCGAGCAGGCCTGGGCGCAGCTCGAGGAGCTCTTCGGCACCGAGCCGGACGCCGAGGGCCGCGTGCCGGTCATCCCCGTCACCTACATGAACTCGTCCGCCGCCCTGAAGGGCTTCTGCGGCGAGCACGGCGGGATCGTGTGCACGTCCTCCAACGCCGCGACGGTGCTCGAGTGGGCGTTCGAGCGCGGGCAGCGGGTGCTCTTCTTCCCCGACCAACACCTGGGCCGCAACACCGCGAAGGCCATGGGGGTCCCGCTGGAGCAGATGCCCATGTGGAGCCCGCGCAAGCCCCTGGGCGGCAACGACGCGGCCACCCTCCGGGACTCCCGCGTGATCCTGTGGCACGGCTTCTGCTCCGTCCACAAGCGCTTCTCCGTCGCCCAGATCGAGAAGGCGCGCGCGGAGTACCCGGGCGTGCGGGTGATCGTGCACCCCGAGTGCCCGATGGAGGTCGTCGACGCGGCCGACGAGTACGGCTCGACCGACTACATCCGCAAGGCGATCGCCGCGGCGACGGAGCCCACCGTCTTCGCCATCGGCACCGAGGTCAACCTCGTGAACCGGCTTGCTGCAGAGTACCCCCAGCACACGGTCTTCTGCCTCGACCCGGTGATCTGCCCGTGCTCGACCATGTACCGGATCCACCCCGGCTACCTCGCCTGGGTCCTCGAGGGCCTCGTCGAGGGCGAGGTGCGCAACCGCATCGAGGTCCCCGCCGGCGTCGCCTCGACCGCGCGCGTGGCCCTCGAGCGGATGCTGGCGGCGCGGCCGTGACACCGCGCGGCGTGGGGCCGGCCGCGCGCGGCCGGCTCGAGCAGCTCGTCGTCGTCGGCAGCGGCGTCGCAGGGCTGACGGCGGCGGTCTCGGCCGCGGAGGCCGGGGCCGACGTCGTGCTCCTCACCAAGGCGCACCTCGCCGACAGCAACAGCATGCTCGCGCAGGGCGGGTACGCCGCCGTGCTGCCAGAGGGGCAGCGTGCGCCGGGCGACACGGTCGCCAGCCACGTGGCCGACACCATGGCCGCCGGCGGCGGGATCGGCTCGCGCACGGCCGTCGAACTCATGTGCCGGTCCGCCGCGGACTCCGTCTCGGACCTCGTGGGCCGGGGCGTCGCGTTCGACCTCGGCCCCGGCGGCCGGCCGCTGCTCGGCCTCGAGGCCGCCCATTCGTTCCCCCGGATCCTCCACGCCGGCGGCGATGCGAGCGGCGCCGGCATCACCCGGGCCCTCATCCGCCGCGTGCGCGCGCTCGAGGCCGAGGGGCGCATCGCCGTGCTCGAGCGGGCGATGGCCACCGAGATCCTGCTCGACGGCGGTGCCGTCGCCGGAATCGCCGTCTCACGCGCCGGAGGCCGGACCGTCGAGCACGTCCGGGCCGACGCCGTGGTGCTCGCGACCGGGGGAGCGGGCCAGCTGTTCGCCCAGACCACCAACCCGGCGGTCGCGACCGGCGACGGCGTCGCCCTCGCCTTCCTGGCCGGCGCCGCGCTGCGCGACCTCGAGTTCTACCAGTTCCACCCCACCGCGCTGCAGGTCATGGGCGCCGATGGGACCCTGCGGTCCTCGCTCATCTCGGAAGCGGTGCGCGGCGAGGGTGCCGTGATCCGCGACGCCTCCGGACGCCGCTTCGTGACCGACTACCACCCCCTCGGCGAGCTCGCCCCGCGGGATGTGGTCTCCCGGGCCCTCGCCCTGCACGCGCGCTCCGGGGGCGGCCAGGCGTACCTGGACGCCACCGGGCTCGAGGACGTCCACGGCGACGGCTTCCTCGCGCGGCGCTTCCCGGGACTCGAAGCGATGACGCGCGCCGCAGGCTTCGACTGGCGCCGGGAGCCCCTGCCCATCGGCCCCGCCGCCCACTACTGGATGGGCGGGATCGCGACCGACCTGCACGGGTCAACGAGCGTCCCGGGGCTCTACGCCGTCGGGGAGGCCGCCTGCACCGGCGTGCACGGGGCCAACCGGCTCGCCTCCAACTCGCTCCTCGAGGGCGTCGTGTTCGCCGGCCGTGCCGTGCGGCACGCGCTCGCCGAGGGCCGCTCCGGCCGCTGGAACGGCCCGGACGCTGCCGAGGCGCACGAGGTGGACGCCTCCGCGGCCGCCGACGCCCGGGCTCTCTCGGGGCGGCCCGGGCGGACGCGCGTCGCCGACGCGATGCAGGCGGACGGCGGGGTCATCAGGGACGGCAGCGGCCTCGCGCGCCTGTCCAGCACGCTGCGCGGATGGACCTCCGACGACCCGGAGACCGCCCACCTCCTCCTCCTCGGGCGCCTGCTCGCGGCCGCCGCGGCAGTCCGGGAGGAGTCCGTCGGGGCCCACTTCCGGCTCGACTTCCCGGACCGCGTCCTGCCCGCCCCGCTCGGTGGCGCGCAGGACGCCCAGCCGCGTCCCGGCGTCGTGCGCCGCCCGGCCGGCCGCGCCGACGACGTCGCTCCCGCCCAGCCCGCACTCCTCGGAAGGACCGCCTGACATGACCCACACCGCAGAGGCCGCGGGCGTCCCCGCGGCGCACGGCCAGACGACGATCCAGTGGGCGCCCATCCCGCTTCCTACAGTGGCGGTGCGCCGGGTCCTCGAGGCGGCGTACGCCGAGGACGCCCCGAGCGGGGACCTCACGTCGCTGCTGCTGATCCCCGCCGAGGCGGCGGCGACGGCTGAGCTGCGCGCCCGTGTGCCGGGGGTCTTCTCGGGCGGCCCCATCATCGAGGCGGGCTTCCGCTTCCACGACCCGGACGCCGCCGTCGAGCTGCTGGCCGCCGAGGGCGAGGAGTTCGCCGCCGGGGCCGTCCTCGCCAGGGTCACCGGCCGGGCGCAGTCGATCCTCACCGCCGAGCGGGTGGTCCTCAACCTCGTGCAGCGGATGAGCGCCATCGCGGCCCTCACGGCCCAGTACGTGGCCCTCACGGCGGGGACGGGTGCCCGGATCGTCGACACCCGCAAGACCACCCCGGGACTGCGGGAACTCGAGCGGTACGCCGTGCGCTGCGGCGGCGGCCGCAACCACCGGTTCAGCCTCTCCGATGCCGTGATGGCCAAGGACAACCACCTGGCCGTCCTCACCGGCGGCGACCCGGCCAGGCTCACCGAGGCCCTGCGCGGCGTCCGCGCCCGGCTCGGACACACCACGCACGTCGAGGTCGAGGTGGACCGCCTCGAGCAGATCGAGCCCGTCCTCGCCGCGGGGTGGACACGATCATGCTCGACAACTTCACCCTCGACGACCTGCGCGCCGGCGTCGAGCTCATCGGTGGCCGGGCCATCGTCGAGGCGAGCGGAGGCGTCACCCTCGAGACGGTCGCCGCCATCGCCGCCACGGGGGTCGACGTCATCTCGGTCGGGGCCCTCACCCACTCGGTGGTCAACCTCGACCTCGGGCTCGACGTGGTGATCGGCACGCCATGATCTACCTGGACGCCGCCGCGACCACCCCCGTGCGCCGCGAAGTCCTCGAGGCCATGTGGCCCTTCCTCACCGGAGACTTCGGCAACGCCTCGAGCCACCACGACCTCGGCGCCCGCGCACGCGAGGCGCTCGAGGCTGCGCGCGACGAGGTGGCCGGGCTGTTGGGGTGCCGGGCGGCGGAGGTCACCTTCACCTCGGGCGGCACCGAGGCGGACAACCTGGCCGTCAAGGGCATCGCCCTCGCCCGGCGCGGCGCCGATCCGCGGCGGTCGCACGTCGCGGTCAGCGCCATCGAGCACCCGGCGGTCCTCGAGTCGGCGCGGGCGCTCGCCCGGCTGCACGGCTTCTCCGTCGACGTGCTGGCGGTCGACGCCGCGGGGCAGGTCGCGCCGGAGTCGCTCGCCGCCGTCGTGGGGCCGCAGACGGCGGTGGTCTCGGTCATGTACGCCAACAACGAGTTGGGCACGGTGCAGCCGGTCGCAGAGCTCGCGCGCGTGGCGCACGAGGCCGGGGTCCCGTTCCACACCGACGCGGTCCAGGCCGCCGGCTGGCTGCCGCTCGACGTGCGGGCGCTCGGCGTGGACGCACTGAGCATCTCCGGGCACAAGCTCGGCGCCCCGAAGGGCGTCGGCGTGCTGTACGCGGCCGGGCGGCTCACGCTCGAGCCCGTCCTCGACGGCGGCGGCCAGGAGCGCGGCCGGCGCTCCGGCACCGAGAACGTGGCCGGCGCGGTGGCCCTCGCCACAGCGCTGCGGCTCGCCGAGGCCGAGCGCACGACGGCGGCGGGCCGCCTCGCGTCCCTCCGCGACGCGTTCACCGCCCGCATCCTGGAACTCGTCCCGGAGGCGATCGTGACCGGCCATCCCACGGAGCGGCTGCCGGGCAGCGCCTCGTTCTGCTTCCCGCGGGTCAGCGGAGAGTCAGTCCTGCTCGAACTCGAACGGCGCGGCGTGGTGTGCTCGTCCGGGTCGGCCTGCGCCGCCGGTTCCAGCGACCCCTCGCACGTGCTGCTCGCCATGGGACTAGATCCCGAGGTCGCCCTCACGGCAGTCCGCTTCACCCTCCCGGGCTCGATCGACGCCGCCGCACTCGAGCAGGCTGCCGCGGCCGTGGCAGAGGCGTATGCGGCCGTGACGGGCATCGCCCACCGGTAGCCGGGCCAGGGGGAGTGCCGGCCGCGGGGCCGGGCGGTCTGTCGTCGGCACGGGTGAGCTGCCGGAGCTTCCAGCGGCCCAGAGACTTGAGGCGGTGGTGCTCGCGGCACAGCAGGGCGAGGTTGGCCAGGTCTGTCGTGCCGCCGTCGGCCCATTCGGCCGTGTGGTCCGCCTCGGTGGCGGCCGCAGGGACGTCGCAGCCGGGGAAGCGGCAGGTGGCGTCGCGTGCTCCGAGCTGCCGGCGCATGGCCAGCGTCGGCGTGTAGCGCCGCCGGCCCAGCGCGACCGGCGTGCCGTCCTCGGGATCGACCCACATCCGGCTCCACGTTGCAGCGTCGGCAGCCAGAAGCCGCACAGCGTCCGCGTCGACCGGTCCGTACCCGAGGATCTCTCCGGGGTCGTCGGAATCGCCTCGCAGAGTCCGGGCCGGGACCGTGACGAGGAGTTCGGTGCGCGCCCCGCCGAGCTCTCGGTGCGGAACCTCCTCCGGGGCAGCCGGTCCGCTCGAGATCCCCGGCGCGCACCGAATGGCCGACGCGCCCGGGCTCAGTCCGGGGCCCCTGAGCAGATCCGCGAAGACGTCCAGGCGGAGCTGGCCGATGCCTCGGGACTCGTTCGGCGTCTGGAGGGAGCGCGCGAGCGCCTCAAGCCGGGTGTCGATCGCCGCGCCGACCTCGAGTGGGAGATAGGCCGTGAGCCAGCACATGCCATCAGCTGCCGGTTCGAGGTCGACCCGCCGCCGCGCCACGGCCTCACGCTTGCGGATCTGCAGGGGTTCGGCTGCGTACTCCTCCACGAGCCGCCGCAGCCTGCGGCCCAGCGCGCCCTGCGACGGGATCCGGTCCGGGTCCTCCGGGCACGCCTGCGCGAGGGCCTCGGCAGCGAAGGCGGCAAGCCTCCTGGCAGGGACGGGAAGCGCCGCCGCCACGATCGCCAGGGCTCGCCGGCGCGGCAGGCGCCCGGCTTCCATGGCCTCGAGGACGGGGCTCCACTCATCCGCCGTCAGCTCGAGAGCCTCGGCAACCTGCGCCCGCGCCGTCCGCTGCGAGACCTTCAGCGCGGCCGCGACCTCCGAGGCGGCGATCCCCGCGGCATCGGCCCGGAGGAGAGGATCCGTCGATGCGCCGCCCACCGCCGCCGTCAGGGCCCCGAGGACCCGTTCCCGTTCGCCGGCCAGCCGGGCTTCCTCGGCATCGAGCTCCCTGAGGGCCTCCACCAGCCGGTCGGCCTGCTCGAGCCGGGCCGCGGCCCGCGCCGGCGGCGACAGAGCCGGCTCGAGACGGTCGTGTTCGGCCCATGCAGCCAGAAGCCAGGGAGGAGGCGCGGGCGGCTCACCCACCGGCGGATCGCCGATCCAGTCGAAGATGTCTTCCCGCCCCATGAGAACACTCTAGAAGAGGTCTCCGACAGTTCTCGCGAGGCGGGCCAGCCCGCTGCTCGACCCGGCTCAGGCGTTGCGGGCGCGGCGGAAGATCCAGTGCCTCAGGAGGCTGAACCGGACGGCGGTGGCGACCCAGCCGGCGATCGTCGTCGTCCAGAGCTCCGCCGCGACGCTGGCCGAGGGCTGCACCCAGTGCAGGCCCGCGAGGCTCCCGGCCGTCAGCACCAGGGCGACGGCGAGGGCCACGAGGCCGTTCAGATGGTCCTGGGCGAGCTTCGCGGTGCCGCGCACCCTGAAGGTGAAGCGGCGGTTGAGGGATGTGTTCATCACCGAGGTGATGATGAGGGCCACCGCGTTGGCGGTCTGGGCCCCGAGCCATGGGCGGCACAGCGCGTAGAGGGCGAGCGAGCTGACGGTGCAGACCACACCGACCCCGGTGAAGCGCGTGAGCTGGCGGACCACGGGCACGCGCCAGCTCTTCCGGAGCCGCCGCGCGGACAGCAGGACGCCCAGCGCCCCACGGAGGCGCGGGGCGGGGTCGGCGGAGCGGTCCGCAGTGGCCTCGGGCGGGGTCTGCGGGTTCTCCATGCGCTTCACCCTCTCACGCTGCGCTGTGGCTGTGCTGTGCCGTATGTGTGACCAGATGCGTCCTGCCGTCGGCGCGAGCCCGACTCACAAGAGTAGGCCGGCTCACAAGGGTGGGCCGACGACGGCGCGGTGCGGCGCCGTCGTCGGCCGTCCCCTCGTGGGGCGGGGTGGGGTCAGTCGTGTCGGGTGCGGTTGGCGACGACGGGGGCTGCGCCGGTGTAGCCGTCGCGGGCGGCGGCGATCTCGTGGATGCGTTCGCGGGAGGCGTACCAGCCGATGACCATGAGGATGCAGGCGACGGCGGTGGCCAGGAGGGTCCAGGGGGAGTCGATGAGGACCATGATGAAGACGGCGACGAGGAAGGCCAGGGTGATGTAGCCGGTGTAGGGGGCGCCGGGCATGCGGAAGGCGGGGCGGGTGGTCCAGCCCTTCTTGGCCCAGCGGTGCAGCTGGATCTGGCAGATGACGATGGTGGCCCAGGTGGAGATGATGCCGACGGAGGCGACGTTGAGGACGATCTCGAAGGCGTCGGCGGGGACGAGGTAGTTCAGCGGCACGCCCAGGAGGGAGACGACGGCGGTGATGGCGATGCCGCCGTAGGGGACGCCGGCCTTGTTCATGCGCAGGGCGAACGTGGGGGCGGAGCCGGCGGCGGCCATGGAGCGCAGGATGCGTCCGGTGGAGTAGAGGCCGGCGTTGAGGGAGGACAGGGCGGCGGTGAGGACGACGAGGTTCATGATCACGTCCACGCCGCCGACGCCGATGGAGCCGAAGAAGGTCACGAAGGGGCTGACGCCCTTCTGGTAGGCGGTGTAGGGCAGCAGGAGGGAGAGGAGGATGACGGAGCCGACGTAGAAGACGGCGATGCGGGCCACGACGGAGTTGATGGCGCGGGGCATGATCTTCTCGGGGTTCTCGGTCTCGCCGGCGGCGGTGCCGACGAGCTCGACGGAGGCGTAGGCGAAGACGACGCCCTGCATGAGCATGACCATGGGGGCCAGGCCCATGGGGAAGAGGCCGCCGTGGTCGGAGATGAGGGTCAGGCCGGTGGTGGCGCCGGTGGGGGTGCCGAAGAGGACGAAGTAGATGCCCAGGGCGAGGAAGGCCAGCAGGGCGGCGACCTTGATCAGGGCGAACCAGAATTCCATCTCGCCGAAGACCTTCACGGAGACCAGGTTCAGGGCCAGGACGAGCACGAGGGCGATCAGGGCCCAGGCCCACTGGGGCACGGCGGCGATCCAGGGGACGTACTTGCCGAAGAAGTGCATGTAGAGGGCGGCGGCGGTGGTGTCCACGATGGTGGTCATGGCCCAGTTGATCCAGTAGAACCAGCCGGAGATGTAGGCGGCCTTCTCGCCGAAGAACTCCCGGGCGTAGGAGACGAAGGAGCCGGAGGAGGGCCGGTGGAGGACGAGCTCGCCGAGGGCGCGGAGGATGAGGAAGACGAACGCGCCGCAGATCGCGTAGGCGAACACGAGCGAGGGCCCGGCCGCGGCCAGGCGCCCGCCGGCGCCCAGGAACAGGCCGGTGCCGATCGCGCCGCCGATCGCGATCATCTGGATCTGCCGGGCCTTCAGGCCCTTGTGGTAGCCGGCGTCCTCGGCATGGATCACATGGTCGGCCGCATGGGCATGACCGTGGTCCTCAAGATGATCGGCGACTTCCGTGGTGCTCTGAGACTGGGGCTGTGAGGAGGACATGGGTCCCTTTCGGTGTCAGGGGGACGTTCCGTGATGGGAGGGTGGGAGGGGTGCGAGGGGAGTCTGGGGTGGTTGGGCAGACGGTGGACGTGGTCAGGCGCCGAGGTTGGCGAGCCGCTCCGGACGGAGGAGCTCATCGAGGCGGTCCCCTGTAAGGAGCCCGCGCTCCAGGACGAGCTCGGCGACGCCGCGCCCGCTCGCCAGAGCCTCCTGGGCGATCGCGGTCGCCTGGGCGTACCCGAGATACGGGTTGAGTGCCGTGACGAGGCCGATCGACTGCTCGACGGTGCTGCGCAGGCGCTCCACGTTCGCCGTGATCCCGCTCACGCAGCGCTCGGCGAGCGTGTGGCAGGCGGCGGTGAGGTGCGTGATGCTCTCGTGCAGGCTGTGCACGATGATCGGCTCGAAGGCATTCAGCTGCAGCTGGCCGCCCTCTGCGGCCATCGTGATCGTGACGTCGTTGCCGATCACCTCGAAGGCGACCTGGTTGACGACCTCGGGGATCACCGGGTTGATCTTGCCCGGCATGATCGAGGACCCCGACTGGACCGCCGGCAGGGTGATCTCCGCGAGCCCGGCGCGCGGTCCCGAGGAGAGCAGCCTCAGATCGTTGCAGATCTTGGAGAGCTTGACCGCCACGCGCTTGAGCACGCCGGAGAGGTGGACGAACGCGCCCATGTCCTGGGTGGCCTCGATGAGGTCGGCTGCGGTCACGAGCGGAAGGCCCGTGACCTCGCCGAGGTGCCGGCAGGCGGTCTCGGCGTAGCCGGCGGGGGCGTTGAGGCCGGTGCCGATGGCGGTGGCGCCGAGGTTGATCTCGTGGATGAGGCCGGAGGCCTCGCGGAGGCGCTCCCGGTCCTCGCCGATCGTGACGGCGTAGGTCCCGAACTCCTGGCCCAGGGTCATGGGCACCGCGTCCTGGAGCTGCGTGCGCCCCATCTTCACCACCGTGCGGAACTCGCTCGCCTTCGCGGCGAACGCGTCCTCGAGCGCAACGAGTGCGGCGAGGAGGTCCTCGATGCCGAACACGGTCGCGACGCGCACCGCGGTGGGGTAGACGTCGTTGGTCGACTGGCTGAGGTTGACGTGGTCGTTGGGATGCAGCGCCGCGTAGTCGCCCTTGCGCCGTCCGAGGACCTCGAGGGCGCGGTTGGCGATGACCTCGTTGGCGTTCATGTTCGACGACGTGCCGGCGCCGCCCTGGATGACGTCGACGACGAACTCGTCGAGGAGGCCGCCCGCGAGGATCTCCTGGCATGCGGCCTCGATCGCGTCGGACCGCTCGCCGTCGAGCAGGCCGAGTTCGCGGTTGGCCCGGGCGGCGGCGAGCTTGACCGCGGCCAGCCCCCGCACGAGGTGCGGGTTGGTGGAGAGGCGGCGCCCCGTGATGGGGAAGTTCTCCACGGCGCGGAGGGTATGCACACCCCAGTACGCCCGGTCCGGGACGAGCCGGTCGCCGAGCAGGTCGTGCTCGGAGCGGTAGCCTTCGGGGACGTCGGCGCCGAGCTCGGCGCCGGTGGGGCCCGACTGGTCGTCGCGTGCGACGGCGGCGTCTTCTGCGGCGGTGGTGGTGGAGGCCATGGTGGTGCCTTTCTGGCGGAGCGGTGTCGGGGGAGGCGTGGGGCGGCTGCGGCGCGGCGCGCCGCGGTGACTAGGCCGCGGCGGGCGGGAAGGCGTCGTCGAGCGCGGTGAGCAGGCCGACCGGACGGCCGCCGCCGAGCACGGGCTGCGCCGCGAGGGCCGCGAGGGGGCCGTCCTCGGCCGCCTCCGGGAGCCCGAGTGCGGCGAGCGCGCGCACAGTGACCGGCATGCGGGCCCGGTCCCCGCCGTCGGAGACCTTGACGGCGACAGCTCTCCCATCGGGCAGGCCCACGAGCTGGACGCCCTCGAAGCCGTCCTTGGCGACGGCCCCCGGGACGGCGCGCATGAGGGCGGTGACATCCCTGCCCTCGCCGGCGACCATGTCGGGGTAGAGGCCCATGGCGCGGCCGACGGCGGCCTCCGGGCTCCCGCTCCCTTCTGCCGCGGCGCGGGCGATCCTGCCGTAGGCGCGAGCCATGCCGACCGGGCTGAGTGCGGGCAGCGGGGTGCCGCAGCCGTCGGTGGTCCAGCTCGCGGGCTCTTCGCCCGTCAGCTCCGCCACCGTGGCGGCGACGAGCCGCTGGAGCGGGTGGGTGGGCGCGAGGTAACCGGCGGTCGGCCAGTCATTGAGGGTGCAGACGGCGGCCATGGCCGCGTGCTTGCCCGAGCAGTTCTGGCACACGCGGTCCGCGCGGCCTCCTGCGGCGATCCACTCACGGCGCTCTCGGACCCCGTAGGGCAGGTCGGTGGTGTTCGCGAGCACCGCCTCGTCGAGGCCGTGGAGCGAGAGAATCCGGCGCGTGCCCTCGCGGTGCGCGGGGCCGCCGGAGTGGCTCGCGGCGGCGAGCGCCAGCAGCTCGGCGGGCAGGGAGAGCCCGGCGCGGACCAGCGCCACGGCCTGGAGCGGCTTGAGGGCGGAGCGGGGGAAGAACAGGGCCTCGGGGCTGCCCGCGCCCCACAGCAGCGCGCCGTCGGCATCCGTGGCGGCGACGGTGCCGTAGTGCACGCCCTCGATCGCTCCGCCACGGATCTGGACGGCGAGCGGAACGTGGGCGGGAAGCGCGGGCGCGGCGCTCCCAGAGGCGGCAGGGCTGTGCGTGGACGAGGCGGCAGAAGAGGTCATGGCTCGCTTGGGTTCGGGGTGGATGGGACTGTCAGGGGCGGTCGGCGCCGGTACGGCCGGCGGCGGGCGTGCCCGTCACCGCTGGCCGAGCCGTTCGACGGCCTCGTCGACGGCTGCGAGGTGTCTGGCCATCGCGGCCTCGGCCCGTTCGGCCGAGCCGGCCTCGATGGCCTCGAGGATCTCCTCGTGTTCGCGGTCGGAGGCCGCCTGGCGGTCCGCGAGGAGGTTGAGCGTCTCGGACTGGTGGGCCAGGGCCTCCCGCAGGTCGGAGAGCACATCCTCGAACACGCGGTTCCCGCTCGCCTTGGCGATGGTCCCGTGGAAGACCGCCTCGAGGGCCACCCGGGCGGCCGGGTCGTCCTCGGCGGCGGTCTCGGCGACGATGCCCTTGAGCGTGGCGAGGTCCTCCTCGGTGCGCCGGAGCGCGGCCAGGCCGGCGGCGGGCACCTCGACGTGCGGGCGCGCCTCCGTGAGGTCCCGGGCCGAGTAGCGGCCCAGCACGAGGTCCCCGGTGGCGCGGGCGGAGACGACGAACGTTCCCTTGCCGGTCTGCGTCTGGGTGAGCCCGAGGGCCGCGCACGAGCGAAGCGCCTCGCGGACCACCGACCGGCTCACACCGTAGCGCGCGGCGAGCGCTGCCTCAGAGGGCAGCTTCCCGCCGACGGGGACCGACCCTGCCTCGATGTCGGCGCGGAGGTCCGCCAGGACGGCCTCCGCCGCACTCACGCGGACGAGGGGGCGGCGCGGCGTTGCGCTGTCCTGCTGTCCACGTGTAGGGCTGTCTGACAGGTTCACGCCACACACTATGGCAGGCGTCACAGCCGGGTGTCAAACAACGGCAGCGTCCGCGGGTGGTGCTAAGGTCCCGCCGCCCTGCGCCGGTCCGCTCGGGGCCCCGCTCCCACGGGCTTGCGTGCCCGAGAATCCGCCGCGCCCTCAGGCGCCCGGCGGTGCGAGCTCTCCTGCCGAGACGTCCACCGAGAGCCGGTTCTCGGGGCCCGGGAGGGGGCACGCCCAGGCCTCGTCGTAGGCGCAGCTCGGGTTGTAGGCGAAGTTGAAGTCCAGGATGTACCGCACCCCCGCGGCGTCGGAACGGGTGCCGAGGAAGGCGCCCTTGATGGAGTCGAGGAGGTACCGGCCGGCCCCGTAGGAGCCGCCCGGTCCCGGGCGCCCCGCCGTGCCGTCGCGGAAGGGCACGAAGATCCCGCCTCCGTAGCCGGCGTGCTCCCACGCTGCGAGGCGGCCGAGGCCGGGCAGTTCGAAGGTGCCGAGCCGGACGAAGACCACGACCCCGTCGGTCCCGGTGGCGACACGCCGCTCCTGGCCGGCGCCCTCGTCAGTGAGCGGGACGTCGAAGCGGTAGGCGGGGTCGTACGGGGCGACGGGCAGCCCGCGGAAGCGTGCGCGGTCGCGGGGCGGCAGGGGAGAGGCGGGGTGCGCGGCGAAGAGGGCGTCCCGCCCGCGCCGCCACAGCTCGTGGCCCTCCCGGGGCGTCGGCGCCGCCCGCACGCGCTCGTAGAGGGAGAAGACGCGCAGCCGCCAGTCGGCCACCTCGTGGGGCAGCGGGGCGGTGGCGAGCGGCGCGGCGGCAGGCCGGGCGTCCCCAGGCCAGGCGTCCGCGGGGTCCTGCGACTCGGCGGGATGCTGCTCGTCGGGCATGGCAACAGCCTACGGGAGGGCTGCTTCGCTAGGGTTGGACCATGGTCGCCGCCAGCAGCACCGAGCCGCCGCGCACTCCCCAGCACCACGCCCGCGCAGCACGCGGGCGCAGTGCCGTCCGAGCGGCCGCAGCCCTCGCCCTCGCCCTGGCCGTCGCCGGCTGCGGGGCCGGCTCGGCCGCACCCACCTGGACGCCGGTGCCGAGCGCAGGGACTGCATCCGCCGCGCCCGGCGGTCCGAGCGCGGGCGCCTCGAGCTCGGGCGCACCGACCGCGAGCGGCTCGGCCAGCGGAGGCACGCCGTCGCCGGGGGCCACGAGCGCCACCTGGAAGACCTACACCGATCCGGCGAAGAAGGTCAGGTTCGACCTGCCCGCGGACTGGATCGTCCAGAGCACCGACCCGGCTGCCGGTGCCGCGCCCGGTTCGCTGCACATCGAGGTCAAGAAGGCGGACGGGACGTTCGTCGCAGCACTCCAGACCGGCCTGCCGGTCCCGACGTCCGCGCCCTGCGACCCTGCGCAGGCCAGGCCCTACTCGGTGCTCAACAGTGTCCCGGTCACCGTGCCGTTCGCGGACGGCCCGTCGGTCATCACCCCGCGCTTCGTGTTCCGGGTGATCCAGGGCTACAAGTACTTCGGATCGTTCGGGCTCACGGCGCTGGCCACCTCCGCCCAGGACGGCAAGGCGTGCAGGCTCCTCAACATCGTCCCAGGTCCGGCCGGGATCGGGGGGTACTCGTTCGCGGACTCCGTCGAGGTCGTCCCGCCCTCCCCCCAGGCCCAGGTTGCGCCGCTGTCCTCATTCGATACCCTTGCTCAGGCATCGGCCTATGTCCGCGACTCGGGCGACTTCGCCGACGCGCAGCGCATGATCATGTCGCTGGCCTTCACGCAGAACTAGTCCTCCTGGAGCCCCATGCAGCGCACCGTCGGTGCCCACCTGAAGTTCACGACCGCGCCGCACACCAAGCTGGCCATGGCCATCGCCGTGGCCCGCGTCCCCGGGTACACCTCGTTCGAGGAGGAGCTCGTGGTGACCGCCGGCGACAGGACGGTGGCACCGCGCGAGCTCCTCGACGGGCACGGCGGCCGCTTCCACGTCCTCGAGCTTGCGGAGCCCACCGAGGTCGAGGTCGCCTACCGGGCGGTCGTCGAGGGGACCGGCGAGCCGGAGCCCGTCGACGAGATGGAGCTCATCCGCTACGTCCGGCCCAGCCGCTACGCGGAGAGCGACCGCCTGCTCCCCACCTCGTACGCCCACTTCGGCTCGCTTGCCGGGCTCGAGCTCGTCCAGGCCGTCCGGGACTGGGTCAGCGCCCAGCTCGCCTACGTCAGCGGATCCTCGCGCGGGACGGACGGGGCCGTCGAGACCCTGCTGCACCGCCGCGGCGTCTGCCGCGACTTCGCGCACCTGGCCATCGCGCTCCTGCGGGCCAAGGACGTCCCCGCCCGGCTGGCCGCCGTCTACGCGCCGGGCCTGCGGCCCATGGACTTCCATGCCGTCGCGGAGGCGTTCGTGGACGGTGCGTGGCACGTGCTGGACCCCACGGGGCTCGCCCCGCGGGCCTCGATGCTGCGGATCACGGCCGGGCGGGACTCCTCGGACACGGCCTTCCTCTCGACCGTCGGAGGACGGCTCACGCTCAAGCGGCTCACCGTGACGGCCGAGGCCGCCGATCTTCCCGCCGAGGACCCGGCCGCGCTCGTGGCCCTCGGCTGATCGGGCCGGCCGCCCCAGGCGCGCTCAGAGCGGGTGGTCCGCCACCACGTGCTCGCGCAGGCGCGTGGTGAGGTCGCGCAGCGCGGCGAGGTCACCGGCGTCGAGCGCCCCGCCCATAATCCGGTTGATCTCGCGCACGTGGGCGCGGCCCACCTCCCGCTGGACGCGCGCGCCCTCCTCGGTGAGGCGGACGACGACGCCGCGGCCGTCCGCGGGGGCGCTCTCCCGGGCCACCAGTCCCTGCCGCTCGAGCCGCTCCACGAGCCGGGACAGGCTCGACTGGGCGAGCAGGACGTGGTCGTTGAGCTCGTTGAGCCGCAGCCCCCGCCCCTCGCACCGGCTCAGGGTGAAGAGCACGTCATAGCTGTTGATGCCGAGGGTGCGGAAGGCCGGGTCGCGCTGCAGCCGGCGCATCACGGCGACCTGCGCGCGGAAGAGGGACTCCCACGCCTCGGACACCTCCCGGACGGACGGGCCCGCGTGGGGCGCCGGCGTCGTCTCCGTCATTGGGCCGCCTCCTCGGCCACGGCCTCCTCCGCTGCCCCCTCCGCGGCGCGCCGCGCGGCGACCCGCGCCGCGTGGGTCGGAGCCTCCGGGACGTCCGCGGGGCGACCCTCGGCGAAGCCGGCCCGGAGCTCAGGGAGCACCTCGCCGAGCAGGTCGAGCTGCTCGAGGACGGTCTTGAGCGGCAGGCCGGCGTGGTCCACCAGGAACAGCTGGCGCTGGTAGTCCCCGAAGTAGTCGCGGAAGGCCAGGGTCTTCTCGACGAACTCGGCCGGGCTGCCCACGGTCAGCGGTGTCTGGGCGGTGAAGTCCTCCATGGAGGGGCCGTGGCCGTACACCGGGGCGTTGTCGAAGTAGGGCCGGAACTCGCGCTTGGCGTCCTGGGAGTTCGGCCGGATGAAGAACTGCCCGCCCAGGCCCACCATCGCCTGGTGCGCCTTGCCGTGCCCGTAGTGCTCGAACCGCTCCCGGTACAGGTTGATGAGCCGGATGTAGTGCTCCTTCGGCCAGAAGATGTTGTTCGCGAAGAACCCGTCCCCGTAGTACGCGGCGAGCTCGGCGATCTGCGGGGTGCGGATGGAGCCGTGCCACACGAAGGGCGCGACGCCGTCCAGAGGGCGAGGGGTGACCGTGAAGCCGTGCAGCGGGGTGCGGAACTTCCCGCTCCACGTCACCACCTCCTCGTCCCAGAGGCGGCGAAGGAGCGCGTAGTTCTCGACCGTGAGCTCGAGGGAGTCCTGGGGGTTCTTGCCGAACCAGGGGTAGACCGGGGCGGTGTTGCCGCGGCCCAGCACGAGGTCGGTCCGGCCGCCCACGAGGTGCTGGAGCATGCCGAAGTCCTCGGCGATCTTCACCGGGTCATTGGTGGTGATGAGCGTCGTCGTGGTCGAGAGGATGAGCTTCTCGGTCTGCGCGCCGATGTAGGCCAGCAGCGTGGTGGGGGAGCTCGGGTAGAACGGCGGGTTGTGGTGCTCGCCGGTCGCGAAGACGTCGAGGCCCACCTCCTCTGCGTGCTTGGCGATCGTGACGATCGCCTGGATCCGCTCGCCCTCGGTGGGCAGGTGGCCCGTCGTGGGGTCGAGGGTGACGTCGCCGACGCTGAAGATGCCGAACTGCATGAAACGACCTTTCATCGGGCCCGGGCGGCGGTCGCCCGGCGAGATAAATGCATTTGCATCTATCTCAACGGGGGACCGCCGCCGGACATTCCCGCCGGCGCGCGTCAGTCCTTCGCGGCGCGGCGCCCGCTCACCCGGGGAACGGCGCCGGTGGTCCAGTCGCCCTCGGCGTCCCCCTCGTCGGCCGCCTCGGCCACGGGGGTGCGCTTGAGGTCGCGCAGCAGCCTCCGGCGCTCGAGTCCGCCCTCGACGAGCCGGTAGAGGACCGGGACCAGCACGAGGGTGAGCGCCGTGGAGGAGACGAGTCCGCCGATCACGACGACGGCGAGCGGCTGGGCGATGAACCCGCCGCCGCCCGTGAGGCCCAGCGCCATGGGCGTGAGGGCGAAGATGGTCGCGAGGGCCGTCATGAGGATCGGGCGCAGCCGCTGGCGCGCGCCCTGCTCGATCGCCTCCGCGAGCGGCAGGGCCGGGCGCCCCCCGTGCGGGCGGCGGTACTGGTTGATGAGGTCGATGAGCACGATGGCGTTCGTCACCACGATGCCCACGAGCATGAGCAGGCCGATGAGGGAGGGCAGGCCGAGGGGGATCCGGGTCGCGAGCAGCAGCAGGATCGCCCCGGTCGCGGCGAACGGCACCGACACCAGGAGCACGAGCGGCTGGAGCAGGCTCTTGAACGCGGCGACCATGATCACGTACACGATCGCGATCGCGGCGAGCAGCGCGAGGCCGAGCTGCTGGAACGACTGCGCCTGCTGGCTCGCCGCGCCGCCCACCGACGCCGTCGCACCGCCGTCGAGCGCCAGCGCGGCCACCCGCTTGCTGACCTCGCCGCTCACCGAGCCGAGGTTCGCATCCCCCGGTGTCACCGAGACGGTCGCGGTGCGCTGCCCCGCGGTGCTGGTGACGGTCACCGGGACGTCCACGGCCTCCACGGAGGCGATCTGCCCGAGCGTGAGCCCGCCCGGAGCGCCGGGGATCGGGATGGCCCGGACGGCTCCGATGCTCTGGAACTGCGTGCCCTTGCCGATCCGCACCGGGTAGTCGGTCGTGTCGATGCGGACGGTCCCGGCCGGGATCGGGCTCACCGTCGCGGCCAGCGCGTTGCTGATCTGCTGCTCGTTCAGCCCCGCGGCGGCGGCCTTCGCGCGGTCCACCTTGACCTGGACCACAGGCTGGGCGGCAGCGAGATTGCTCGTGACGTCCGTCGCGCCGGGGACGTCCTTGAGCGCCGCGACGACCGCGTCGTTGGCCTTCGCGAGCGAGGCCGAGTCGGGTGCCTTGACGGTCACGTCCACGGTCGAGGCCGTGCCGAACCCGCTCTGCTGGCTCCCCACGGAGACGGTCCCCACCCCGGAGAGGCGGCCGACGGCGTCGCGCACCTGCTGCTGGAGCGCCGCCTGGTCCTTCGACTCGTCCGTGATGACGGTGAACGTGGCGTTCGAGGCGCCCGAGGACAGGAAGGCGCTGAAGCCTGTGGTCGAGTTTCCGATCGTCACCTGGACGGTCTGGACGCCGTTCACGCCCTTGAGCACGCCCTCGACCTTGGCCGCCGCCGTGCTCGTCGCGTCCAGGCTCGTGCCCGGGGGGAGCTTCTGGGTGACGGTGAAGTTGTTCTGGCCCGTGTTCCCGAGCAGGTTGGTGGGCAGGAGCGGCGCGAGGGCGAACGTGCCGACGAGGATGATCGCTCCGGCGACGAGCGTGATCGCCGGGTGCTTCTGGGTGCTCTTCAGGATCGGCAGGTAGCCTCGCTGCAGCGGGCTGCGGCGCTCCTTCTCGTGCGCCTCGGCCTCGACCTCGGCCCGGTTCGCCGCACCCGGCGACCGGTGGCCGAGGAACCAGTACGCGAGCACGGGCACGATCGTGAGGGCGACGACGAGCGAGGCGAGCAGCGCCATCGTGACGGTGAGCGCGAACGGCCGGAACAGCTCGCCGGCGAGGTTCCCCACGAAGGCGATCGGCAGGAACACTGCGACGGTCGTGAGCGTGGAGGCCGTCACCGCGGCGGCGACCTCGCGCACCGCGTTGAGGATCGCCGTCGTCTTCTCCTCGCCGTAGCTCAGGTGCCTCTTGATGTTCTCGATGACCACGATCGAGTCGTCCACGACGCGGCCGATCGCGATCGTGAGCGCGCCGAGGGTGAGGATGTTCAGCGAGTAGCCCGCGGCGAACAGCCCGATGAACGTGATGAGGAGCGAGAGCGGGATCGAGACCGCCGTGACGAGGGTCGAGCGGACCGAGAGCAGGAACACGAGGATCGTCAGGACCGCGAAGCCGAGGCCGAGCGCTCCCTCGGTGGTGAGGTCCCGGATGGACCTCTCGATGAACGGCGCCTGGTCGAACACCGTGGTGAGCTTCGCGTTCGAGCCGAGGTCCGAGGCCAGCTGGGGGAGCGCGTCCCGGACGGCGTGCGAGATCGCGACCGTGTCGCCCTCGGGCTTCTTCGTCACGGACAGGGCGAGGGTCGGCTTGCCGTCGGTCCGGGTGATCGACGTCGCGGCATCGTCCTCGATCGTCACGGTGGCGACGTCGCCGATCGTCGTCGGCTGCTTGGCTCCCGTGAGCGGCAGCGCCTTGACCGCCTCGGTGGAGTCCACCGGGCTGCCGGCCTGGAGCGAGAGCGACTTCCCCTGGTCCGTGACCGTCCCGATCGGCACGAGCGCGCCGTTGTTCTGCAGGGCCGTGCGGATCGAGCCGACGTCGACGCCGCGGCCCGCCATCGCGGCGGGGTCCGGCTGAATCTGGAGGTGCTGCGTCGCGCCTCCGGTCACGTCCACGCTGCGCACGCCGTCGATCTTTGTGAGCTTCGGAACGGCCTGCTGGATGAGCTGGGTGTCGAGCTGGCTGAGCGGCTTGTCCGAGGAGGCGGCGATGAAGACGATCGGGAAGTCGCTGATGCTCCCGGCGAGCGTGTTGGGGGAGGCATCGGCGGGCAGCTGGGACTTGACGTTGGAGACCGCGCGGTCGATCTGGTTCCGGGCCCGGTCCAGATTGGTGCCGTACTGGAACGAGAGCCGGATCGTCGAGACCCCGGTGCGGGAGGTCGAGGCGCTGCTCTCGAGCCCCTCGACGGCCTGGAGCGACTTCTCCAGCGGCTGGCCGATCTGCTTGTCCACGACGTCCGGCGACGCGCCGGGCATCGAGGTGACCACGGTGAGCTGGGGGAACTCGATGGACGGGATGAGCTCCTGTTTCAGGCTCGTCGCCGTGATGACCCCGAAGACCGAGGCGAAGACCATGATGAGCGCGATGAGCGCCCTGTTCGCCATGGACAGGCGGGCGAGCCGGAACATCGGTGGCCCTTTCACGTGAGGCCGGCCGTTCCGGGGAAGGTGTGGCCGGGAGTCGTGGACTGGTAGCGAAATGGCCCGCGTCCTCGGGCAGGAGGACGCGGGCCGGAAACGGACGCTGGCCTAGTGGGCCGCGGCCGCGAGTCCGAGCACGGCGGAGGTGTTCGCGGCGATCTCGGCGGCAAGGTCCGGATGGTCGTTGAGCTTGATGCCGTATCCGGGCATCATCTCGCTCAGCTTCGGCTCCCAGCCCTTGAAGTTCTTCGGGAACGCCCGCTGCATGAGCTCGAGCATGATCGGCACGGCCGTGGACGCGCCGGGCGAGGCGCCGAGGAGGGCGCCGATCGAGCCGTCACGCGAGGTGATGACCTCGGTGCCGAACTGGAGGACGCCGCCCTTGGCCTGGTCCTTCTTGATGATCTGCACGCGCTGGCCGGCCGTGATGAGCTCCCAGCCTCCGCCCGAGGCGTCGGGGTAGTACTCCCGCAGCGCCTCGATCTTCTTCTCGTGGCCCTTGGCGACCTCCTTGACGAGGTAGGCCGTGAGGTCCATGTTGTCCTTCGCGACCGCGAGCATCGGGATGATGTTGCCGGGCCGGATGGAGAGCGGGAGGTCCCAGAGGGAGCCGTTCTTGAGGAAGTTCGTGGAGAAGCCCGCGTACGGGCCGAACAGCAGCGAGCGCTTGCCGTTGACGTAGCGCGTGTCCAGATGCGGGACCGACATCGGCGGCGCCCCGACGGAGGCCTGGCCGTAGACCTTGGCATTGTGCCGCAGCGCGACCAACTCGTCCGTGCTGCGCAGGAACTGGCCGGAGACGGGGAAGCCGCCGTAGCCCTTGCTCTCGGCGATGCCGGAGTCCTGGAGGAGGTGCAGCGCTCCGCCGCCGGCGCCGACGAAGACGAACTTGGCGTGGATGCTGCCGCGCTCGCCCGAGGACTTGTGCCGCGTCGAGACGTTCCAGCCGCCCCGCGCACGCTCGAGCCCGCTCACATCGGTGTCGTAGTTCACCTCGACGCCGTTGCCCGCGAGGTAGCCGACGAGTTCACGGGTGAGCTGGCCGAAGTCCACATCCGTGCCCTCGGCCACCCGGGTCGCCGCCACGCGCCCGGCGCCGCGGCCCTCCATGACGAGCGGGGCCCACGCGGCGATCTGCGCCGGGTCCTCGCTGTACTCCATCGTGGAGAAGAGGGGGTTGGGGTGGAGCGCCTCGTAGCGCGTACGGAGGAAGTCCGCGTGGGCGTCGCCGATGACGAAGCTCATGTGCGGAACGTTGTGGATGAACCCGGACGGGTCCGAGATGCTGCCGTCGCCCACGAGGTGGGCCCAGAACTGGCGCGAGAGCTGGAAGCCCTCGTTGATCCCCAGCGCCTTCGCCGGGTTCACCGAACCGTCCTTGGCCTGCGGGGTGTAGTTGAGCTCGCAGTACGCGGCGTGGCCCGTCCCGGCGTTGTTCCAGGGGTCCGAGCTCTCGAGCCCCGCTTCGTCGAGGCGCTCGAAGAGCACGATGCTCCAGCTCGGCTCGAGCTTCTTGAGGAAAGCGCCGAGTGTGGCGCTCATGATGCCCCCGCCGACCAGAACGACGTCGGCAGATCGGGTGGTGGAAATGAAGGTCACTGAAGTCTCCCTGCACAAATGGACCAGTGGCAGAATATCCCCCGCCCGGCCGGATCGCTAAATCCTCGAAGGGTTGCAGTCAAGCCCCTTCCGCAGGATTTTTTCGGTCTGCCTAAGCGCCTGCGGCGAGCGTCACATGGTTGAACGTCTCGTTGAGGACGGGCGACGCCGGGTAGGTCGCCACCCGCGAGGAGACCGCCACCGCGGAGATCGGGTAGGCAATGGGCACCGCGGGGGCCGTCGAGCCGATCTGGCCGTTGATGTTCTGGTAGGCCTGGGTGCGGTCGTTGCCGTCCGGCAGCCCGCGGGCGCGTTCGATCTTGCTGAAGATCTGGGCGTCGAAGAAGCCGAACTCCCCGTTCTTGGCGCCGAAGAGGGGCGCCAGGAAGTCGTCGGGGTCGCTGTAGCTCCCGTAGCGGCCCAGCAGATGGAAGGCGTGGTCCCCGGCCGTGGTGACCTTCTGCAGGTACCCGTCCTCCCAGTCCACCGGGACGGGCTTGATGTTCAGGCCCAGCAGCGTCAGCTGGGCGGAGAGCTCCGCGTAGACCTTCTGGGGGTCCGGCAGGTAGAGCCGTGTGACATTGAGCGGATAGTAGAAGGGGAGTTCCTCGCCCTTGTAGCCGGCCTCGCTCAGCAGCCGCTTGGCCTTCTCGGGGTCGTAGGAGGGGAAGCCGCCGGCGGCATTGAAGCCGCTGAGCTTCGGCGGGACGAACTGCGAGGCGGCCTTCGTGTCCTCGAGGAAGAACGGCTTGATGACCGCGTCCTTGTTGATGCCCATCGCGATCGCCTGGCGCACCTTGTCGTTCTGCAGGAGCGGCACGGCCTGGTTCATCCCGAGGTACATGACCGAGAACGGGTCGCGCCGCACCACCTGCAGGCCCTTGCGCACGAGGGTCTCGATGTTCTCGACGGTCACCGCGTCGTAGCCGTCGATCGTCCCGGCGAGGAGCGCCTGGAGCCGGGACTGCGGCGTGTCGTACACGACGAGGGTGAGCTTCGAGATCTGCCCCCGGGGTCCCCAGTAGGTGGGCGAGGACTCCAGGACCACCGAGTCCTTGGTCCACTCGCGGAACCGGAACGGGCCGGTGCCCACCGGGTGCTGCGCGTAGCGGGAGATCTTCGTCCCCGACGAGGGCTGGTCCTCGACGTCAGCGGTGCCGGCCTTGAGGGCCGCGGGGGAGGAGATCGCGAAGGCGGGGGTGGTCATCGCCGCGAGGAAGCTCGTGAGCGGCTGCGTGAGCTCGATGCGCACCTCGTGCTCGCCGAGGACCGTGCACCGCTTGTAGAGCGAGAGGGACGCCTGGTCGGCGTGGGCCTTGAACACCGCGGTGAAGGCGAGCCCGGTGTGGTTCGAGCGGAACTGCGGTGAGAACGCGTACCAGCGGTCGAAGTTGGCCTTCACGGCGGCGGCGTTGAACGGGGTCCCGTCATGGAAGGTGATTCCCTCGCGGAGGGTGAAGGTCCACGAGAGGAGGTCCGCGCTCTGCGTCCATGCGGTGGCGAGGGCCGGCGCGGGCGCCCCCGTGTCGGGATCGCTCGTCACGAGGCATTCGAGGACCTGGCGTGTGACGCGCCAGGACTCGATGTCGGCGGTGACGGCGGGATCCAGCGCGATCGGTGGGGCGGGGGTGGCGAAGGTGAACGAGGCGCTGGGCGCGGTCGATCCGCTCGGGGTCGGAGACGGCCGGGGAATGGGCGACGCCGTGCACCCGGTCAGGAGGACCGCCGCCGCCGCTGCCTGGAGGAGCTCCCTCCGCCTCATGGTCCGCGCGCCACTCACGACCTGTCTCACGCCTTTCGCTCCCGCCGCATGCCCGGCGCCCTTGTGTCCCTGGGTGTCGACCTGCTCGGCCGGGTCGGCCCTGAGGAGGGCGTACTGGAGCCGGAGGCGGTGCGCGAGGAGGGACTTGAACCCTCACGTCCGAAGACACAGGAACCTAAATCCTGCGTGTCTGCCAATTCCACCACTCGCGCGGCACCCCGCCGCTGGCGGGGCAACTCGATCAGTGTACCGGGACGATCTTCAGGTCCCGCTGGAGCTTGGCCACGTGGCCCTTGGCCCTCACGTTGTACTGCGCGAGCTCGATCCGCCCGTCGGCGCCGATGACGAAGGTGGACCGGATGAGGCCCTGGTAGGTCCGCCCGTGGTTGACCTTCTCGCCCCACGCGCCGTACGCCTCGGCGACGCTGTGGTCCTCGTCGGCCACGAGCCGGAATCCGAGGTGCTGCTCCGCGGCGAACCGGCGCACGGCGTCGGCCGGATCCGGAGAGACGCCCACCACGGCGAGGCCGGCCCCCGAGATCGCCGCCAGGCTGTCGCGGAAGTCGCACGCCTGCTGCGTGCACGCCGGCGTGCCGGCCTGGGGATAGAAGTAGAGGACGGTCCGCTGGCCGGCGAAGTCAGCGAGGGACGTGGTCCCGCCCTCAGAATCGGGCAGCGAGAAGGCGGGGGCGGCGTCGCCCGCCGAGAGGCGGTGGGAGGGTCCAGTCGTGGTCACGGACCGAGCCTAGCGCCAGTGCGCGCACCCCCGTACTGCCCCTCCGCGGGCCGCGGAGGGAGTGTGGGGCACCTCACTCGGACGGGGTGCTGGCCGATTTCGCTTTTCGAAAGACGTCCTGTAGAGTTTCATGTCGTTGCGGGGCACGGAGACGGGCCGGAAACGGTCGGTCGAACCGCAGCAAAGATGCGCCTCTAGCTCAACTGGCAGAGCAATTGACTCTTAATCAATGGGTTCCGGGTTCGAGTCCCGGGGGGCGCACCACAACCCCTCTCTGAATTGCGGAAACGCAGATCAGAGAGGGGTTTTCTTTGTGCCCCGACAGCTCCGCGACCCGTAGGCACGCCCGCAGGGGGGAGCAGCGGCGCCGGTAAGGCCTCGGGCCGTCGACACGGGCATTTTGGCCCATTGCCAGAGCGTTCGGGCGGGGAGCACGATGGATCCCCGTGCGGGGTGTGCCTGGGCCCCCGAAGCGAACGGCGACGGCCAGATGGCTGCCCGCACGGGGCCCGGCTGACCAATCGGTTCGTGAAAGGGGCGGCCGCAGATGAAGAAGGTCATCACGGTGTGCCCGCACTGTGGCAAGCCCAACAGGGTCCCCGACAGCGCGCAGGGAACGCCCCGCTGCGGCAGCTGCCGGCGTGAGCTCCCCTGGGCCGTGGATGCGGGGGACAGTGACTTCTCTGTGGTGGCCGAGGAAGCGACCGTTCCGGTCATCGTGGACTTCTGGGCCCCGTGGTGCGGGCCCTGCCGGATGGTCAGCCCGGTTCTGGACCAGTTGGCCCGCGAACGGGCGGGGAAGGTGAAGCTCGTCAAAGTCGACATCGACCATGCCCCCGGCCTCGCACGGCGGTTCGGGATCCAGGCCGTGCCGACGCTGTTGGTGATAGTGGGGGGCAAGGTCGTCGCAGAGCGGGCCGGGGCGGCACCGGCAGCAGCGCTCCGCTCGTGGCTCGACGGCGCCCTGGCCCGCAGCCGCGCAGCCGACCAGACCGCATGACGCGAGGGCCTACGGGTCGGGGTCTTTCCGTCGCGTGCCCGGGGGTGTTCAGGCCCGCGCTGTCGCCTCGCCCCCGGTGGGCGATTCGGCGAGGATCCCCGAGGGGAACCTGCCGCCGGATCTCACTGCCCCCTCCAGAGGTGATAGGCGACGATGAGAAGCGGCCACGCGAGCGTGGCGCCCACCAGGATCGCACCGGCGGCAGCACCGGCGATGGCCTTGACGATGGTCATCAACGGTTTCTTTCCTCTCGTGGGCCCGGCACAGAGCGGGGCGCGCTCCTGCGCCGCTCGGCTGCAGCCGACCCGGGCTCGTTCAGCGCGGAGACGGGACGGACGACGGGCCGGAAGGTTTCAGCGCGGGAACGGCGAGGCCCGGCACCGTGGGCAGCTCTGCCAGATGGCCTCCCCGATGTCCTGCGCCGAGCTCGCACCTCGACATGAAGCTGGTCTGGTGCAGATTCAGCTCCGCCTGGTAGCTGCAGCGCTGGGTCTCCGGGATCGTCGGTGATTCCGTCACGGTGGTGTCCATTCCGTCTGGTCGTCCACGGGGCCCCTGGTGAGGGCGCGCGGTGATGCCACAGGGGTGCATGGCATGGATCACACTCTAGGGTGGCCCGGGCGGGGAGGGACGCTGCCGCCACCGTGTCGTGCCGCTCTCTTGCACCGGGAACACCTCGCGGCCGCGGGCACTTCGCGCGAGGGCCCCCGGCCAGCGGAAGCGCTGGGCGGGGGCCCTTCTCTCGCGCGGTGGCCGAGGCCGCCGGCGGGGCTACTGGGTCAGCGGCGTGTTGCCGTAGTTGGCGTGGCACGCACCGCCCGAGACGATGTCTCCCGGGGTGACCTTGTACGTGCGCACCGACGGGTTGACGATGACGGTGTGCGCGGCGCCGTTGGCATCGGTCAGCGTCGAACCGCAGGCGTCGGCGGCGGCCTGGGACCCCGAGGAACCCCCGATCCACACATCGAACCAGACGGTGCTGCCTGCGGGCGCACCGGTGTGGCAGGGGCCATCTTGGGGAGTGCTCCCATCGCCACAGGTGTCCTCGACGATGAGGTACTTCTGCAGATTGGGGACATAGAGGCGCGTCCCGGCGGGGTAGTCGAGCGTGTCGACGCCGCCCGTGATGGAGTGGCCGACGGCGACCGTGACCGGGTCCGCCCAGGTGCCGGTGCCGCCCGCCTGCTGGTGCAGGATGGGGTGGGACACCGTCGCGGAGCCCGCAGGGGTGTTGTCCCAGTACCCGTAGCCGGTCGTGTACGCGGTGGTGACGAGCGTCCCCGTCTCCTGGACGGCGGCCGGAGCCTTCGGGGCCTGGGGGGCGGGATCTGGGCCGCCGGGACGGCCGCGGGAGGCGGGGCCACCGGGCGGTTCACGGCGCTGGGGGCCGCCTGGGCTGCTGGCGCGGCGGGCTTGGACGCGGTGGCGCTCGGGGACGGCGTGGCGGGGGCAGCGTGCGCAGCGGCGGGGACTTGGTCGCCGTCGGGGTCGCGTCAGGGGTGGCAGTCGCTCCGGCGGCACTCGGCGCGGCGGTCCCGTGCTGGGCGGCACCAGCGCACCCGGTCAGGGTGAGCAGCAGGGCGGCCGCGGCGGTGGACAGTGTTCTGGCGTGCTTCATACAGGGGTTCTTTCTGGCTCTTGTACTCGACGTCGGCGCAGCCCCCCGGTGCGCCAAGTCAACGAGCGTAGTCGGACAGCTCCGCTGGGCGAAACCGAGAGCGCGCCCCCGGCGGTCATCGCAGGAGGGGGGTCTCCCCGTAATTGGCATGGCACGCCTGGCCCGAGAGGACGTCCCCGGGCGTCACCCGGTAGTCACGGACGCTGGGCTCCAGGATGACGGTGTGCAGGGCCGTCAAGGTGGCCTCACAGCGTCGCGAGTCACTGTTGCTGCTGGAGGAGCCGCCGATCCAGATGTCGAACCACACGGTAGTGCCGCGGGCGGCGCCCCGCGAGATGTTGTGGCACGGGATGTCCTGCGGAGTGGCCCCGTCGCCGCACGCGTCCTCGACGATGAAGTACTTCTGGAGGTTGGGGATGTACATGCGCGTGCCGGCCGGGAAATCGAGGGTGTCCGCACCGTTGCTGATCGAATGGCCGACGGCGACGGTGACGGGGTCGGCCCACGTCCCGGTCCCGCCCGCGCTCTGGTGCAGGACTGGGTTGGAGATGACCGTGGAGCCGGGCGGGGTGTTGTCCCAGTAGCCGTACCCGGTCGTGTACGCGGTGGCGATGACCTTGCCGGATTCCTGGGGCGGCGGCGCTGCGCTCGCCGGAGGTGGGGAGGGGGATCCGGACTCAGGGGTGGGACCGGGCCCGGGGGAACCGGAGCAGCTGGTCCCAGCGAGCAGCACCGCGGCCGCCGCGGCCCCGGCCAGCCTCCGCTGCAGCGACCGCATGCGGTCAGGCGCCCGCGGCCGGGCGCGGCGGTCCTGCGGTGGCGCCGGGTCCCGGCTCCACACGGACCATGACGGAGCGGCCGCGGTGGCGTCCGCGGCGGGCCGTCGAACGGTCCTCACGGAGGACGGTCCAGACGGCGAGTGCGAGCATGATCGCGCCGGAGATGACGATGATCACCCAGTCCACGGCAGCCTCCCTGCATGAGACGTCGACGACGACGCTGAGGCCATTAGTACCCCGCGGCACCCCGCCCGTCCAGAGTCCCCCGACGCGTCTTCGCGCCCGCTCCACGCTGCGGGCCCGGTGACCCCTACAGGCTGACCGACCAGATCTACAGGCCGACCAGATCTATAGGCCGACCAGATCGCGCAGGAAGGCCGTGAGGTCTGCGGCGTCGTCCTCCTGGGCGAGCGTGACAGCGGAGCCCGTCCCCAGGGTGCACTCCGGGCGGAGCGTGAACGTGACCACGCGGCCGGTGCTCGTCGCGACGTCGAAGGCGCCGGAGGCCGGCTCGGAGACATAGGCGAGGTTGGTGAGGTCGATCGTCATCGGCTGCGCGGTTCCCTCGAGGGTCCGGCGGTCGAACGGCGCCAGGACGAGCTCGACCGGCCGACGCCGGTAGCCGAGGACCATGCCGGTGGGGGCCGGGGTGCCGGGCCGGGGCCCGGAGACCGAGCCGCCGCACTCGGTGACGCACACCAGATTGTAGTCGCCGTAGTTGGGGATCTGGCTGTCGAAGACGTAATGGAGCGCGGCCTTCAGCGCGTCGTCGGGCTCGGGGGCCCGCCCCGTCGGGGCAGTGCTGCTCACGGTTCTCCTCTCGCCGAAGGCCAGTCTACGTACTCGGGAGCCGCCGGAGCCGGAGCGCCAGTACCCTGTGCGCATGGACTTCCGCCGACTGCTGCTCCTGAGGGAGCTTGCCGATCGTCGCACAGTCGGTGCAACAGCCGAGGCGCTCGGCATCACCGCCTCGGCCGTCTCCCAGCAGCTCAAGCTCCTGCAGGAGGAGATCGGCGTCGTCCTCATCGAGCGGCAGGGGAGGGGCGTGCGCCTCACCGAGGCCGGCGAGGCGATGGCGGCGGCGGCCGCCGGCGTCGCCGTGGCGATGGCCCGCGCCGAAGCCACCGCGGACGGCTACCGCCGGGGCGAGCAGGCGCGGGTCCGCGCGGTGTTCTTCCCCAGCGCGGCCGAGATGTTCCTCCCCGGCCTGCTCGACCGCGTGGCCGAGCGCAAGGGACTGCGCCTCGAAGCGCGCCTCGAGGACCCGAACGCGCAGGGATTCGTGGATCTCGCGGCGGACGCCGACCTCGTCCTGGGCCACTCCGTCAACGGTCCGGAGGAGTTCCTCCGCTCCGGGCTCGTGGTCGAGCCCCTGCTCGAGGAGCCGCTCGACGTCGTGCTGCCGGGCGACCACCCGCTGGCCGCGAGGGAGGTCCTCGAGCCCGACGACGTGGCGCCGTGGCCGTGGATCGGCGTCCCGGCCGGCTTCCCCTTCGACACGGTCCTGCGCCAGATCGAGCTGCAGGCCGGCCGCGTGGTCGAACGGGTCCAGCTCATGCCGGACCTGCGGGCCATGGAGGCACTCGTCCGCGGCGGCCACGGACTGAGCCTCCTGCCGCGCTTCACCGCGCGGGGGGCCCTCCGCAGCGGCCTGGTCCTGCGCCCGCTCGCCGGCGTGCAGGCGTGCCGGAGCGTGGTGCTGCTCGCCCGCGCCGACGTCGCGGCCCGGCCCACGGTCCGCGACGTCATGGATATGGTCCACGCGGAGGCCGCCAGGATCGTCCGCGATGACGGTGGGGAGGCGTGATCCCGACCACACCTGCGCCCTAGACTGTGGCCCATGACTGAGCAGAGCCTCCCTCAGCAGGTCCACACCGGCGCGGCGCACACGGGCGCGGACGCCAAGCCCCGCAGCCGGGTCGTGACGGACGGCATCCATGCGGCCCCCGCCCGCGGAATGCTCCGCGCGGTCGGATTCGGCGACGAGGACTTCGCCAAGCCGCAGGTCGGCATCGCGAGCTCGTGGAACGAGATCACCCCGTGCAACCTCTCGCTGGACCGCCTCGCGAAGGCGGCCAAGGAAGGGGTCCATGCGGCCGGCGGCTTCCCGATGCAGTTCGGCACCATCTCGGTCTCCGACGGGATCTCCATGGGCCACGAGGGCATGCACTTCTCGCTCGTCTCCCGCGAGATCATCGCCGACTCGGTCGAGACCGTCATGCAGGCCGAGCGGATGGACGGCCAGGTCCTCCTCGCGGGCTGCGACAAGTCGCTGCCCGGGATGCTCATGGCCGCGGCCCGCCTCGACGTCGCGAGCGTGTTCCTCTACGCCGGCTCGATCATGCCGGGGTGGGTCAAGCTCGAGGACGGCACCGAGAAGGACGTCACGCTCATCGACGCCTTCGAGGCCGTGGGGGCCTGCGCCGCCGGGAAGATGTCCCACGGCGACCTGGACCGGATCGAGCGGGCCATCTGCCCGGGCGAGGGCGCCTGCGGCGGGATGTACACGGCCAACACCATGGCGTCTGCGGCCGAGGCCCTGGGCATGTCGCTGCCCGGTTCCGCGGCGCCGCCGTCCGCGGACCGGCGCCGCGACATGTTCGCCCACCGCTCCGGGGAGGCCGTGGTCAACCTGCTCCGGCGCGGCATCACGGCGCGGGACATCCTCACCCGCGAGGCGTTCGAGAACGCGATTGCGGTGGTCATGGCCTTCGGCGGCTCGACCAACTCCGTGCTCCACCTGCTCGCGATCGCGCGCGAGGCCGAGGTGCGGCTCGAGCTCGAGGACTTCAACCGGATCGGGGACCGGGTCCCGCACCTGGGAGACCTCAAGCCGTTCGGCCGCTACGTCATGTACGACCTCGACCGCGTCGGGGGAGTGCCCGTCGTCATGCGCGCGCTCCTCGATGCCGGGCTGCTGCACGGCGACGCGCTGACCGTCACCGGCAGGACGGTCGCGGAGAACCTCGCCGAGATCTCCCCGCCGGACCTGGACGGGAAGATCGTGCGCGCCATGGACAACCCGATCCACGCCACCGGCGGCCTGTCGATCCTGCACGGATCGCTCGCGCCCCAGGGCGCCGTGGTCAAGACGGCCGGGTTCGACGCGGAAGTCTTCGAGGGCACCGCCCGCGTGTTCGAGCGCGAGCAGGCAGCGCTCGAGGCGCTCGACCGTGGCCAGATCGCGCCCGGGGACGTCGTCGTCATCCGCTACGAGGGGCCCAAGGGCGGCCCCGGCATGCGCGAGATGCTGGCGATCACCGGCGCGATCAAGGGGGCCGGGCTCGGCAAGGAGGTGCTCCTGCTCACCGACGGGCGCTTCTCGGGGGGCACCACCGGGCTGTGCATCGGCCACGTGGCGCCGGAGGCGGTCGACGCCGGCCCGGTCGCCTTCGTGCGCGACGGCGACCGGATCCGCGTGGACATCCCCCACCGCCGCCTCGACCTGCTCGTGGACGAGGCCGAGCTCGACGCGCGGCGCGAAGGCTGGGCGCCGATCCCGGCGAAGTTCACGCGCGGCGTGCTGGCCAAGTACGCCAAGCTCGTGCACTCCGCGAGCGAGGGAGCCGTCCTCGGGTGAGCCCCACCGGCACCCGGCACCCGTGGATCCGCCGTCTCACGCTGTGGATGGAAGTCCGCATCGTGAGACGGCCTTTGACCAAATTGACACTCAAAAGCCCAATTCGGGAGACTGTGGGCATGCAGATCGTCTCGGCGAGCATGGTGCTCGATGTCGTCGTCCTTGACCAGCGCGTGGCTCACTGAGTCCGTCTGGCACGATCTGTCACGCGCAACCCCTCGAAACGCCAGGCGCCCGAGGGGTTGTTTTCGTTGGAGCACACCTTCGCCACGAAGATCCTAAGGAAGAGACTGATGAGCAAAGGAACGCCGATCAGCCCATCGCTGATGGCTTCGAAGCCGTCCGCTGCCAAGGCCGCGGATCCTGTCGACACCGTCGACTCTGCCTCTGCCGTCCTGGGGCCCAACCGTGTAGTTGAGCCCACAGAGATGACTGGATCTGAAGCAATCGTCCGCTCGCTCGAGGAACTGGGCGTGGACGATGTCTTTGGTCTCCCGGGCGGCGCGATCCTGCCGACCTACGACCCTCTGATGGCTTCGAAGATCAACCACGTGCTGGTGCGCCATGAGCAGGGCGCCGGCCACGCTGCCCAGGGGTATGCGATGGTCACCGGCCGTGTGGGAGTCTGCATCGCGACGTCGGGTCCGGGAGCCACCAATCTGGTGACCGCGATCGCCGATGCGCACATGGACTCCGTTCCCCTCGTCGCCATCACCGGGCAGGTCTCGAGCTCGGTCATCGGCTCGGACGCGTTCCAGGAAGCCGACATCGTGGGCATCACCATGCCGATCACGAAGCACTCCTTCCTGGTGACGAAGGCCGAGGACATCCCGCGCACCCTCGCCGAGGCGTTCCACCTCGCCTCGACCGGGCGTCCCGGCCCCGTCCTCGTGGACGTGACGAAGGACGCCCAGCAGTCCAAGACCACGTTCAGCTGGCCGCCCCGGATCGACCTGCCGGGCTACCGCCCCGTGACCCGCGGACACAGCAAGCAGGTGCGGGAGGCCGCCCGTCTCATCGCCGGCGCTTCCAAGCCCGTCCTCTACGTCGGCGGCGGCGTCATCAAGGCCCATGCCTCGGCCGAGCTCCTCGCCCTCGCCGAGGCCACCGGCGCTCCCGTGGTCACGACGCTCACGGCCCGCGGGGCCTTCCCGGACTCGCACCGCCAGCACCTCGGGATGCCCGGCATGCACGGTTCGGTCGCCGCGGTCACCGCCCTGCAGCAGGCGGACCTGCTGATCACGCTCGGTGCGCGCTTCGACGACCGCGTCACGGGCGTCCTCAGCACCTTCGCGCCGAACGCGAAGGTCATCCACGCCGACATCGACCCGGCCGAGATCTCCAAGAACCGCACGGCGGACGTCCCCATCGTCGGCTCGGTCAAGGAGATCCTGCCCGAGCTCACCGAGGCCGTCTCCGGGCTCTACGCCAAGGACGGTGCCCCGGACATCACCGCCTGGTGGTCCTTCCTGGACCGGCTCCGCGAGGACTACCCGCTCGGGTGGACCGAGCCCGAGGACGGCCTCCTCTCCCCGGAGCGCGTCATCTCGCGCATCGGCGAGCTCACGGGCCCGGAGGGCGTCTACGTGGCGGGCGTCGGACAGCACCAGATGTGGGCGGCGCAGTTCATCAAGTACGAGCGCCCGCACGCGTGGCTCAACTCCGCCGGACTCGGCACTATGGGCTATTCGGTGCCCGCCGCGATGGGCGCCAAGGTGGGCAACCCGGACCGGGTCGTGTGGGCGATCGACGGCGACGGCTGCTTCCAGATGACCAACCAGGAGCTCGCGACCTGCGCGCTGAACAACATCCCGATCAAGGTCGCGGTCATCAACAACTCCTCCCTGGGCATGGTGCGCCAGTGGCAGACCCTCTTCTACGACGGGCGCTACTCCAACACCGACCTTCACACCGGCGCGGAGACCGTGCGCATCCCGGACTTCGTCAAGCTCGGCGAGGCCTACGGGTGCGCCTCCTTCCGCGTGGAGCGCGAGGAGGACATCGACTCGGTCATCGCCCAGGCGCTCGAGATCAACGACCGCCCCGTGGTCATCGACTTCGTGGTGAGCCCGAACGCGATGGTCTGGCCCATGGTGCCCTCTGGGGTCAGCAATGACCTGATCCAGGTGGCCCGCAATTCCACCCCCGATTGGGAAGAGGAGGACTGAGCATGTCGCGCCACACCCTGTCTGTTCTGGTCGAGGACAAGCCCGGCGTGCTGACCCGCGTCGCCGGCCTCTTCGCACGCCGGGCGTTCAACATCCACTCGCTCGCCGTGGGACCCACGGAGGTCGACGGCGTCTCGCGCGTGACGGTGGTCGTCGACGCCGAGGGCGATCTGCTCGAGCAGGTCACCAAGCAGCTGAACAAGCTCGTGAACGTCATCAAGATCGTCGAACTGCTGCCGGAGAACTCGGTCCAGCGCGACCACCTGCTGGTCAAGGTGCGGGCAGACGCCGTCACGCGCCTGCAGGTGACCCAGGCCGTGGACCTGTTCCGGGCCTCGATCGTGGACGTCTCGACCGATTCCCTCGTCGTCGAGGCCACGGGCACCTCGGAGAAGATCCAGGCCCTCCTCGCCGTCCTCGAGCCCTTCGGGATCCGCGAGATCGTCCAGTCCGGCACGCTTGCGGTCGGCCGCGGCTCCCGGTCCATGAGCGACCGCGCACTCCGCGCGAGCTGACCCGCGCCGCGGGCTCCGGGCCCGCGGCCGCCCCACACCTCACAAACGCAATCAAGGAGAACCAAGTGACAGAGCTGTACTACGACGACGACGCAGACCTCTCGATCATCCAGGGCCGCAAGGTCGCCGTGATCGGCTACGGCAGCCAGGGCCACGCGCACGCCCTCAACCTCCGTGACTCCGGCGTCGACGTCCGCGTCGGCCTCAAGGAGGGCAGCAAGAGCCGCGCCAAGGCCGAGGAGCAGGGCCTGCGCGTCCTGACCCCGCGCGAGGCCGCGGAGGAGGCCGACGTCGTCGTCATCCTCGCTCCCGATCAGGTGCAGCGCCACCTCTACGCCGAGGACATCGCCCCGGCGCTGAAGGAGGGCGACGCCCTCGTCTTCGGCCACGGCTTCAACATCCGCTTCGGCTACATCCAGCCGCCGGCCGGCGTCGACGTCATCCTCGTCGCGCCGAAGGCGCCGGGCCACACCGTGCGCCGCGAGTTCGTCGCGGGCCGGGGCATCCCGGACATCATCGCGGTCGAGCAGGACGCCACGGGCAAGGCCTGGGACCTCGCGAAGTCCTACGCCAAGGGCATCGGCGGCACCCGCGCCGGCGTCATCAAGACCACGTTCACCGAGGAGACCGAGACGGACCTCTTCGGCGAGCAGGCCGTGCTCTGCGGCGGCGTCTCGCACCTCGTCCAGGCCGGCTTCGAGACCCTGACCGAGGCCGGCTACCAGCCGGAGATCGCCTACTTCGAGGTGCTCCACGAGCTCAAGCTCATCGTGGACCTCATGTGGGAGGGCGGCATCGCCAAGCAGCGGTGGAGCATCTCCGACACCGCCGAGTACGGCGACTACGTCTCGGGCCCGCGCGTGATCTCCCCGGCCGTGAAGGAGTCCATGAAGGAGGTCCTCGCGGACATCCAGTCCGGCGCCTTCGCCAAGCGCTTCATCGACGACCAGGACAACGGCGCCGTCGAGTTCAAGGCCCTGCGCGAGAAGGAGGCCGGTCACCCGATCGAGGCGACCGGCAAGGCCCTGCGCGCCCACTTCTCGTGGCAGCAGCAGGACGCCGACTACACCGAGGGCTCGGCCGCGCGCTGACCCCCGCACCGCAGCGGCGGGCGAGCCCTCGCCCGCCGCTGCTCCTCTCTGGGCGTGGCACCCGGCCCCAGAGACTCCACCCGCTCCGCCCGAACTGCCCCACCCCTGCCTGATCTGGAGAGGCCCCCGCCCCGTGACCACCAAGCCTGTCGTCCTCCTTGCCGAAGAACTCTCTCCCGCCACCGTCGCCGCCCTCGGACCGGACTTCGAGATCCGCTACACCGACGGTGCCGACCGCGCCCAGCTCCTGCCCGCGATCGCCGATGTCGATGCGATCCTCGTCCGCTCCGCCACCCAGGTGGACGCCGAGGCGATCGCCGCCGCGAAGAAGCTCAAGGTCATCGCCCGCGCGGGCGTCGGCCTCGACAACGTGGACATCAAGGCCGCCACCCAGGCCGGCGTCATGGTCGTGAACGCCCCGACGTCGAACATCGTCTCGGCCGCCGAGCTCACGTGCGGGCACATCCTCTCGCTCGCGCGCAACATCCCGGCGGCGAACACGTCCCTCAAGGGCGGTGCGTGGAAGCGCTCAAAGTACGCCGGCACCGAGCTGCTGGACAAGAAGCTCGGCGTGATCGGCCTCGGCCGCATCGGCGCCCTCGTGGCCGCGCGCATGCAGGCGTTCGAGATGGACGTCCTGGCCTACGACCCGTATGTCACGGCCGCGCGGGCCGCCCAGCTCGGCGTCAAGCTCGTGACCCTGGACGAGCTCCTCGCCCAGAGCGACTTCATCACCATCCACATGCCCAAGACCCCCGAGACGGTCGGCATGCTCGGCAAGGACGCGTTCGCGAAGATGAAGAGCACCGCGTACGTCGTCAACGTCGCCCGCGGCGGCCTCGTCGACGAGGAGGCCCTCGCCCAGGCGCTCGAGGACGGCCAGATCGGCGGCGCGGGCATCGACGTGTTCGCCAAGGAGCCCAGCACCGACCTGCCGTTCTTCGGCCACGAGAACGTCGTCGTCACCCCCCACCTCGGCGCCTCCACCGACGAGGCCCAGGAGAAGGCCGGCATCTCGGTCGCCAAGAGTGTCCGCCTCGCCCTCGCCGGCGAGCTCGTGCCGGACGCCGTGAACGTCGCGGGCGGTGTCATCGCCCCCGACGTCCGCCCGGGCATCCCCCTCATCGAGAAGCTCGGCCGCATCTTCACCGCCCTCGCGCACGACTCGGTCACCCAGATCGACGTCGAGGTGGCCGGCGAGATCGCCAACCTGGACGTCAAGTCCCTCGAGCTCGCGGCACTCAAGGGCGTCTTCACGGACGTCGTCTCCGAGAAGGTCTCCTACGTCAACGCCCCGGTGCTCGCCGAGCAGCGCGGCGTGGCCGTGCGCCTGCTCACCACCACCGAGGCGGAGGACTACCGCAACGTCCTCACCATCCGCGGCCTCCTCCAGGACGGCACCCAGGTCTCGGTGGCGGGCACGCTCACCGGCCCGAAGCAGGTCCAGAAGCTCGTGGGCATCAACGGCTACGACGTCGAAATCCCGATCTCCGAGCACCTCGTGGTCATGTTCTACTCGGACCGCCCGGGCGTCATCGGCACGATCGGCCACATCCTCGGCATGAACCAGATCAACATCGCCGGCATGCAGGTCGCCCGCGCCGACGTGGCGGGCCAGGCCATGGCCCTGCTCACCGTCGACTCGGCGATCCCCGCCACCGTCCTCGAGACGGTCAAGGGCGAGATCGGCGCGACCGTCCTGCGCGAGGTCGACCTCGAGGACTGACCCCGCCCGCCGGCTCGTCCGGCCGGGCGCACGACGGCGACCCTCACCGCCCGCGGTGGGGGTCGCCGTCGTCGGTGGTCACTTTCGGCCCGTTTCGCCTCCTGTGAAGCCGATCCGGTAATTTCTTAGGGTGAGCCCCGCATCTTCGAAGACACCCTTCTACATCACCACCGCCATCACGTACCCGAACGGCGCCCCGCACATCGGGCACGCCTACGAGTACATCTCGGCGGACGCCATGGCCCGCTTCAAGCGGCTCGACGGCTTCGACGTCTTCTTCCTCACCGGCACGGACGAGCACGGGCTCAAGATCGCCCAGACCGCCGAGCGGGAGGGCCTCACCCCGCAGGAGTTCGTGGACCGCCAGGCCGAGGTGTACCGCGAGGTCCACGAGCTCCTCGGCACGAGCTACGACCGCCTGATCCGCACCACCGACCCGGACCACTACGGTGCCGCCCAGTCCATCTGGAAGCGCATGGCGGACGCCGGGGACATCTACCTCGACAAGTACGAGGGCTGGTACTCGGTGCGCGACGAGGCGTTCTACACCGAGGACGAGACCGAGGTGCGCGACGGCGTCCGGTACTCGAAGGAGACGGACACCGAGGTCACCTGGACGGCCGAGGAGAGCTACTTCTTCCGGCTCTCCGCCTACCAGGACCGGCTGCTCGCGTACTACGAGTCGCACCCCGAGTTCGGGGCGCCGCAGTACCGGTTCAACGAGGTCATCTCCTTCGTCAAGCACGGGCTCGAGGACCTCTCCATCTCGCGGACCTCGTTCGACTGGGGCGTCCCCGTCCCCGATGCGCCGGGCCACGTCATGTACGTGTGGGTCGATGCGCTCACCAACTACCTCACGGGCGTGGGCTACCCGGACGTCGCCTCCGAGCAGTTCGAGAAGTTCTGGCCTGCGGACGTGCACATCATCGGCAAGGACATCTCGCGCTTCCACGCGATCTACTGGCCGGCGTTCCTCATGAGCGCGGGCCTTGAGCTGCCCCGGCGCGTGATGATCCACGGCTTCCTGCAGAACAACGGCGTGAAGATGTCCAAGTCGCTCGGCAACGTCGTGGCGCCCGCGGATATGATCGCCCAGTACGGCCTCGACGCGGTCCGCTACTTCTTCCTGCGCGAGGTGCCCTACGGGGCCGACGGCAGCTACAGCCACGAGGCGATCGTGGGGCGCATGAACGCGGACCTCGCCAACAACCTCGGCAACCTCGCCCAGCGCTCCCTGTCCATGGTGGCGAAGAACCTCGACGGCGTGGTGCCCGAGCCCGGGGAGTTCACCGCCGCGGACCGCGAGGTCCTCGACGCCGCGGCCGCCCTGCTCCCGGCGGTCCGCGCGGCCTTCGACCGGCAGGAGTTCTCCCGCGCCCTCGAGGCGATCTGGGCGGTCCTGGGCGACACGAACGCCTACTTCGCCGAGCAGGCCCCCTGGGTGCTGCGCAAGACGGACCCGGCGCGGATGGCCACGGTCCTCTACGTCACGCTCGAGGTGGTGCGCCAGGTCGGCATCCTCGTCCAGCCCGTCATGCCGGCCTCCGCGGCCCGGCTGCTCGACGTCCTCGGCCAGCCCGAGGGCGAGGCGCGCCTGTTCGCCGCGCTCGGAACGCCGATCGCCCCGGGCACCGCGCTGCCCGCCCCGGCACCCGTCTTCCCGCGCTACGAGGAGCCCGCCGGCGCCTGACACGCGGGCGGTCCCGTACCGCCGATTCACACCAGTCCCGGCCGGGTACGGTCCTGACATGGTGTCAATCGGGCCCGCCAGGGGACTGTCAGCGGACGCGGCCGCGGAACCCGCGGCAGGGGATGACCTCGCGGAGGCCGCCCGCAGCGCGTCGGGGGAGTGGCCGGACCGGGCGCTCGGGCTCGCCCGCCGGCTGGGCACGGCCGCCCCGTTCCCCGGGGAGGGCCGCACGGCCGAGCTGTGGGAGCTGCTGACCCGCCTCGGCGCCGCCGACCTGTCCGTGGCCCGGGTGGTCGAGCCCCACCTCGATGCCCTCGCCATCCTCCGGCAGGCCGGCCTCGGCCAGCCGGAGGCTGGGAGCGTCTGGGGAGTCTTCGCTGCCGAGGGGCCCGGGGCGAGGCTCGAGGCCCGCCGGGACCCGGAAGGCTGGCGCCTGCACGGCACCAAGCCCTGGTGCTCGCTCGCCGGGGGCCTGAGCCACGCGGTCGTGACGGCGCACACCGGGCCGGAGACGAGGCGTGCGTTCGCCGTCCGGCTCAGGCACCCCGGGGTGGCCGTCCGCGACGGCGGCTGGCAGGCCCTCGGCCTCCCCGGCATCCCCAGCGGCCCGGTCGAGTTCGACGCCGTGCCGGCCGAGCCCGTGGGCCCGGACGGCTGGTACCTCGAGCGGCCCGGCTTCGCCTGGGGCGGGATCGGCGTCGCGGCCGTCTGGCACGGCGGCGCCCTCGGGGTGGCCCGGCGGCTGTGGGCCGCGGCCACCGAGCGGACCCCGGACCAGATCGCCCTCGCGCACCTCGGCTCGGCCGACCTCGCGCTCGGCACCGCCCGGGCGGCGCTGGCCGGCGCCGCGGCGGCCGTGGACGCGGGCCAGGCCGAAGGAGCCGCGGGCGCGCTCCTGGCGCTGCGTGCAAGGGGGACCGTCGCGGCCGCCGCCGAGACGGTCCTGGCAGTCGTCGACCACGCCCTCGGGCCTGCCCCGCTCGCCTTCGAGGCCGAGCACGCCCAGCGGGTCGCGGACCTGCGGCTCTACCTCCGCCAGCACCACGCCGAACGCGACACCGCAGCCCTGGGCCGGTCCCTGCTCGAGGCGGGGGAGCGGCCGTGGTGACCTTCAGCCACCTCGACGAGGGCACCCCCGAGGACCTCTGGCGCCGCGACGCGGCCCTGGCGGCAGCGCCCCCGCTGGACCTCGCCGGGCTCCGCGCCCTCATCGTCCTTGCCGCCCATCCCGACGACGAGACGCTCGGCGCGGGCGGCCTCATCGCCCACGCCGCCCGTGCCGGCGCCGCGGTGCACGTGATCGTCGCGACGGACGGGGAGGCCTCCCACCCCGACTCGCCAACGCTCACCCGCGCCCGGCTCGCCGAGGTGCGGCGGCGCGAGGTCGGGGCAGCGGTCGCCGCGTTGGCCCCCTCGGCCACCTTCCGGCGCCTCGGTCTCCCCGACGGCGCCCTCGCAGACCGGGGACCGGCTCTCGAGCGGACGCTGGTGGAGGCCGTCCGCGACGCCCTCGGCGAGGCCGAGGACGGAGGTGCCGCCGCCGGCGTCGTGCTCGCGGCACCCTGGCGGCACGACGCGCACACCGACCACGACGCCGCCGGCGCCGCGGCCGCGCGGGTGGCGGCCGGCGCCGGTGTGGCGCTGCTCGAGTACCCCGTGTGGATGTGGCACTGGGCCGCGCCCGGGGACCCGCGGGTCCCGTGGGCCGAGGCGCGCAGGCTCGAGCTCGCCCCCGCCGCGAAGGGCGCCAAGGAGCGCGCCCTCGCGCTCCACCTCACCCAGACCGCGCCGCTGTCCGCCCACCCCGGCGACGAGGCGCTGCTCAGCCCCGGGATGCAGGAGCACTTCGAGCGCGGCTTCGAGCTCTACTTCGCCTCGCCGCCGCGCGACGCCCGGGCGACCTTCGACGCGGTGCACGCCGCGAGCCCGGACCCCTGGAACTTCACGACGAGCTGGTACGAGCGGCGCAAACGGGCCGTCACCCTCTCGGCGCTCCCGGCCCCCGGTACCGGCGCGCGCTCGAGGTGGGCTGCTCGATCGGCGTCCTCACCGGCGAGCTCGCCGAGCGCGCCGACCAGGTCGTGGCCACCGATGTCAGCCCGCTCGCCCTCGAGCGGGCGGCTGAACGGCTGCCCGATGCCTCCGCCATCAGCTGGGAGCACCGCCGGCTGCCGCAGGAATGGCCCGAGGGCGCCTTCGATCTCATCGTCGTCTCGGAGGTCGGCTACTACTTCGGCCCCGCGGAGCTGGACGAGTTCATGCGGCGGTGCCTCGGCAGCCTCACCGACGACGGCGCGCTCCTCGCCTGCCACTGGCTCGGCACCATCGAGGGGTGGCAGCTCACGGGCGACGACGTGCACGCGCGGCTGCGGGCCGAGCGCGGGCTCGAGACCGTGGTGCAGCACCGCGAGCGGGACTTCCTGCTCGAGGTGTTCGCGAAGCCGCCCGCCCTCTCCGTTGCCCAGCGCGAGGGCCTTGCATGAGCGGCAGGCACGCGATCTCGGATGTCGTCGTGGTCATTCCTGCCAAGGACGAGGAGGAGCTCCTTCCGGGGTGCCTCCGTTCGGTCGAGGCCGCTGTGCGCGAGCTCGCCGCGGCGGCCCCGCGGGTCCGCGTGGGGGTGACAGTGGTCCTGGACGGCTGCCGCGACGGATCCGCGGACGTCGTGGCCCGGTGGCCGCAGGTGCACACGGTGGTGGGCCAGGCCGGGAGCGCCGGCGCGGCGCGGCGCCTCGGGGTGCGGCATGCCCTCGCACGGGCGGCGGCGCACAGGGAACGGATCTGGATCGCCTCGACCGATGCGGACAGCAGGGTCCCGCGGGACTGGCTCGTGGAGCACCTGGCCTTCGCGGAGTCCGGGCTCGGGCTCGTGCTCGGCACCGTCGTGCCCGACCCGGCGGACCTCGATCCGGAGCGACTCGCGGCCTGGTACGGCGCCCACCGGCTCGCCGACGGCCACGGGCACGTGTTCGGGGCCAACCTCGGCGTGCGGGCCGACGTCTACGGTGCGGCCGGGGGGTTCCCCGCCCGGAACTCCGGCGAGGATGAGGCGCTCGTCCTGGCCGCGAAGGCACTGGGCGTGCGGTGGCGCGCCACCGACGCCTGCAGGGTGGTCACCTCGGGCCGACTGCGCGGGAGGGCCCCCGGCGGCTTCGCCGACTACCTGGCGGCAGCCCTTCCCAGCTAGCCCGGTGCGCGAGGTCGCCGCGTGTCCGAATTGCGAGACCGCATGCCCAGCATGTGGATGGTTTCGCTAGGCTGGCCCCATGACGCAGACGCAGCTCGACCTCGCAGTGATCCCCGGAGACGGCATCGGCCCCGAAGTGACGGCCGAGGCGCTCAAGGTCCTCCACCGCGCCCTCGAGGGCAGCGGGCTCGAGGTCAAGGAGACGCACTACAGCCTCGGCGCGCAGCACTGGCTCGAGACCGGCGAGACCCTCTCCGACGGCACGCTCGCCGACATCCGCGGCCGCGACGCGATCCTGTTCGGCGCCGTCGGCGCGGCCCCCGGCGACGCCCGCATCCCCTCGGGCATCCTCGAGCGCGAGGTCCTGCTCAAGCTGCGCTTCAGCCTGGACCACTGTGTCAACCTCCGCCCCTCCACCCTGTACGCCGGGGTGCCCAGCCCGCTCGCGGCGCCGGGGACGATCGACTTCGTCGTGGTCCGCGAGGGCACGGAGGGCCCGTACACCGGCAACGGCGGCGCCCTGCGCGTCGGCACCCCGCACGAGATCGCCACCGAGGTGTCCGTCAATACCGCCTACGGGGTCGAGCGGGTCGTCCGCGACGCCTTCCGCCGCGCGACCACGCGCCGCAACAAGGTCACCCTCGTCCACAAGCACAACGTCCTGGTCCACGCGGGCCACCTCTGGAAGCGCACGGTCGAGGCCGTCGCGGCCGAGTTCCCCGGCGTCGAGCACGACTACCTGCACGTCGATGCCGCGACGATCTTCCTGGTCACGGACCCGTCCCGCTTCGACGTCATCGTCACGGACAACCTCTTCGGCGACATCCTCACCGACCTCGCGGGCGCCGTCACCGGCGGCATCGGGCTCGCCGCCTCGGGCAACATCAACCTCGACGGCACGGCGCCGAGCATGTTCGAGCCCGTCCACGGCTCGGCCCCGGACATCGCGGGCCAGCAGAAGGCGGACCCCACAGCCGCGATCCTTTCGGCCGCGCTCCTGCTCGAGAACATCGGCCAGGCCGAGGCGGCCGCGCGCATCCAGTCCGCGGTCCGCTCCGACGTCGAGTCCCGCGCCCAGGCCGGGACCCGCACCACGGCCCAGATCGGCGACGCGATCGCCACGCGCCTCTGAACAACGACTGCCGAACCGGGCGCCGACCGGGCGCCCACCGGGGCGGACGACTGCGGGGGCCCACCCGCCGTCGTCCGCCCACCGTGGCGCCTACTGCGCAGGCGTAAGCTGGTGGGACTGACAGGCCCCGGGCCCCGGCAGCGACGCCATCTGCCCGACTGATGTGGAGGAATCATGACTCAGAACGCCCTGGGCGTTGAATTCGAACGGCGGCTCTCGGAGACCCCGAAGAGCGCCGAGGAGCGCGCGGCTGTCCTGGCGAACCCGGGCTTCGGCGACCACTTCACCGACCACACGGCAGTCATCGACTGGAAGGTCGATGCCGAGGGCAACGGCGGCTGGCAGAACGCGCGCATCGAGCCCTACGGCCCGATCGCCATGGACCCCGCTGCCGCCGTGCTGCACTACGGCCAGGAGATCTTCGAGGGCCTCAAGGCCTACCGGCACGCCGACGGCACGGTCTGGACCTTCCGCCCGGAGGCCAACGCGCGCCGCTTCAACAAGTCGGCCCGCCGCCTGGCCCTGCCCGAGCTCCCGGCCGAGGTCTTCATCGAGTCCCTGCGCCAGTTGGTCTCCGCGGACCGCGAGTGGGTTCCCTCCGGTGACGGCGAGTCCCTCTACCTGCGTCCGTTCATGATCGCCACCGAGGCGTTCCTCGGCGTCCGCCCGGCCCGCGAGGTGTCCTACCGCGTCATCGCCTCGCCGGCCGGCAACTACTTCGGCGGCGAGCTCAAGCCCGTCTCCATCTGGCTGTCCGAGAACTACGCCCGCGCGGGCCACGGCGGCACCGGCGAGGCCAAGTGCGGCGGCAACTACGCGGCCTCGCTCGCGGCCCAGCTCGAGGCCGAGGCGAACGGCTGCAAGCAGGTGCTCTTCCTCGACCCGACCGACGACTTCGCGGTGGAAGAGCTCGGCGGGATGAACATCTTCTTCGTCTTCAAGGACGGCACCCTCGTCACCCCCGCGCTCAACGGCAACATCCTCCACGGCGTGACCCGCGACTCCGTGCTCCAGCTCGCCGCCGACCGCGGCCTCACCGTCGAGGAGCGCAAGATCACCATCGACGAGTGGCGCCAGGCCGTCGCCGACGGGACCCTCGCCGAGGTCTTCGCGTGCGGGACCGCCGCGGTCATCACGCCGATCGGGGAGCTCAAGACGGCCCAGGGCTCGCTGGTCACCCCAGAGCTGGGCCCGGACTCGGTGGCCATGGGCATCCGCGAGCAGCTGCTCGGCATCCAGACGGGCGCGGTCGAGGACCTGCACGGCTGGCTGACGCAGCTCGCCTGAGCCTGCGGGGCCCGTCCCGGGCTCCGCGCGGCGCACGACGGCGCGTCCCCGCCCAGGCGGGGGCGCGCCGCTCTTGATGGGGGCGCCCCTCCTCCTCGTGGGGGGCGGCAGCGGCCGGCGGGGCCTGTCAGCCGTCGGCGAGTGTCAAGGTGGCGCCCGCGGTCGCGGCGACCAGGCCGGCGTCGTGCGAGGCCATGACGATCGCGGTGCCGGACAGGCGCAGGAGGGTGGTCTTCCCCGAGCCGGTCGGGCCCTCCACGGCGACGCACTCGCCGGCCCCGACCGTGAAGCTCACCGGCTCCAGGAGCGGCTCGCCCGCGATCTCCTTCCCGAGGGAGTCGGCGGTCAGGAAGGGTACGTCAGTCGGGGATGCCACTCCTGAGACTGTAGGGGAGCGGCGGCGGGCGGCCCAAGCCGCGGCCTCCCGCCCGGGGCGCCGCGATAGGGTAAGGCCCATGCGCATTGCCCGTTGTGTCAGCATCTCGGCCGCGGACGCGGCCCCCTTCTACGGCGTGGTCCAGGGAGAGCCCGGCCACGAGACGGTCGCCGCCATCAAGGGTGACCCCTTCTTCAACGGCGTCGAGCCCACGGGGGAGACGCACCCGCTCGAGGACGTCCGCCTCCTGGCGCCGATCATTCCCCGCAGCAAGGTGGTCGGGATCGGGCGCAACTACGCGGACCATGCGAAGGAGATGGGCAGCGACCTGCCCACCGAGCCGTCCATGTTCCTCGTCGCGAACACGGCCGTGGTGGGCCCCGGCGATCCGGTGGTGCTGCCCGAGTGGAGCGAGGAGGTCTCCTACGAGGGCGAGCTGTGCGTGGTGATCGGCCGGATCTGCAAGGACGTGCCCGCCGAGAAGGCCGCGGACGTCATCTTCGGGTACACGGTGGGCAACGACTTCACGGCCCGGGACAAGCAGCGCACGGACCTCCAGTGGGCGCGCGCCAAGTCCTTCGACACCTCCAAGCCGCTCGGGCCGTGGATCGAGACGGACCTCGACGTCGAGGACCTCCGCCTCACCACGGCCCTCAACGGGGTGACCAAGCAGGACGGCACCACCGCCGACATGGTGTTCGGGGTCAACGAGCTCGTCGCCGCTGTCTCCGCCGCGTTCACCCTCCTTCCCGGCGACGTCATCATGACCGGGACGCCCGCCGGCGTCGGCCTCGTGCGCGACGGCGACCGCGTCGAGGTCGAGATCGAGGGCCTGGGCACGCTCGCCAACCCCGTCGTCCGCCGGTAGCCGCCCCGGACCGGAGCGCTTCTGAAGGTCACCTTCTGGGAGTCACCTTCTGGGAGTCACCTTCTGAAGGTCACCTCCTGCGGGCTGCCACTCGCGGGACCTGACCTTCAGAAGCTGACCCTCAGGATCTGACCTTCAGGAGGTGCCCTTCAGGACCTGACCTTCAGAAGGTGCCCTTCAGAAGGTGCCTCTCAGGAGGCCCCGGCGGGACGCCCCTAGAATGGGGAGCACTATGACTTCCTCGCCCGCTGAGCCCCTGCTCGATCCCGCCTCGATCCCGTCCGTCCTGCCCGACACCCCCGTGCGGGTGCGCTTCTGCCCGTCCCCGACGGGGACCCCGCACGTCGGCATGGTCCGCACCGCCCTGTTCAACTGGGCCTATGCCCGCCACACGGGCGGCACGTTCGTGTTCCGCATCGAGGACACCGACGCGCAGCGCGACACCGAGGAGAGCTACCAGCAGATCGTCGAGGCGCTGCGCTGGCTGGGCCTCACGTGGGACGAGGGCATCGACGTGGGTGGCCCGCACGAGCCGTACCGCCAGTCCCACCGCCTCGACCTCTACACGGACGTGGCGACCAAGCTCAAGGACGCCGGCTTCCTCTACGAGTCGTTCTCGACCCCGGACGAGATCGAGGCCCGCCACCGGGCCGCCGGCCGCGACCCCAAGCTCGGCTACGACAACTCGGACCGCGACCTCACCGACGAGCAGAAGGCGGCCTTCCGCGCCGACGGCCGCGAGCCCGTCCTGCGGTTCCGCATGCCGGACGAGGACGTGGTCTTCAACGACCTCATCCGCGGGGAGATCCGCTTCAAGGCCGGCTCGGTCCCGGACTTCGTGGTGGTCCGCGCGGACGGCTCCCCGCTCTACACGCTCGTGAACCCGGTCGACGACGCGCTCATGGGCATCACTCATGTGCTGCGCGGGGAGGACCTCCTCTCCTCGACCCCCCGCCAGGTCGCCCTCTACCACGCGCTGCACGCGGTCGGCGTGGCGAGCTACATGCCGCTCTTCGGCCACCTGCCCTACGTCATGGGGGAGGGCAACAAGAAGCTCTCCAAGCGCGACCCGCAGTCGAACCTGTTCCACCACCGTGACCGCGGCTTCATCCCCGAGGGCCTGCTGAACTACCTGGCGCTGCTGGGCTGGTCGCTGTCCGCCGACGAGGACATCTTCACCGTGGACCAGCTCGTGCAGCACTTCGACATCGCGGACGTGCTGCCCAACCCGGCGCGGTTCGACCAGAAGAAGGCCGAGGCCATCAACGGCACGCACGTGCGCATGCTCGAGCCCGCCGACTTCCGCGACCGCCTCGTGCCCTACCTCCGCGCCGCCGGACTCGTGGGGGAGACCCTCACCCCGCGCCAGGAGGAGATCCTCACCGAGGCCGCCCCCCTGGTCCAGGAGCGCATCGCCCTCCTCGGCGAGGCGCCGGAGATGCTCGGCTTCCTCTTCACCGGAGATTCCGACATCACGGTCGCCGACGACGCGCTCAAGGGCATGCCGGCGAACCTCCCCGAGGTGCTCGACGCCGCCCTCGCCGCGCTCGAGCCGCTCGCCGACTGGACGGCGGAGGCCATCCAGGACGCCCTCCGCGCCGCCCTCGTCGACGGACTGGGCATCAAGCCCCGCCTGGCCTTCGGTCCGGTCCGCACGGCCATCTCCGGCCGCCGGATCTCCCCGCCGCTCTTCGAGTCGATGGTCATCCTCGGCAAGGACTCCTCGCTCGCGCGCCTCAAGGCCTTCCGTGGCTGAGCTCACCGTCACTGCCTCTGACGAGGCAGCCGCGACGCACGACGGCGGGTCCGCACCCGCCGTCGTGCGTGCGGCTCCCGCGGCGGGCACCGCCCTCGTGAAGGGGGTCCTGCTCGACATCGACGAGACGCTCGTGGACCTCGAGGGCGCCATGGACCGTGCGCTGCGCGAGGTGAGCGCCGCGCTGCTGCCGGGACTGGACGAGGCGGGATGGACCACGTTCTGCCGGATCTTCACCCGCGGCTCGGACGACATCTACGAGCGGTACGTGGCACGCGAGATCACCTTCGCCCAGCAGCGCGTGCTGCGCGCCGAGCGCTGCCTCGCCCAGTTCGGGCGCGCCTTCGCCTCGGATGCCGAATCCGCGGCGTGGCTCGAGGCCTACGAGACCGCCCAGCCCACCTACGTCCGCGCGTTCGACGACGTGGAGCCCCTCCTCGACGCCCTCGAGGCGGCAGGGATCGCCTACGGGGCCGTGAGCAACAACGTGCACGACTACCAGCGCGCCAAGCTCGACACGGCCGGCCTCCAGCGCATCGGCATCCTCGTGGGCATCGACGCCGTCGGGGTGGCCAAGCCGGATCCCGCGATCTTCCACGAGGGACTGCGCCTGCTGGGGACCGGCGCGCACGAGACCGTGTACATCGGAGACAACCCTGCGCATGACGTCATCGGTGCTGCCGCGGCGGGCCTGCGGGGGATCTGGCTCAATCGCCGGTCCGCCGTCCTGGACCCGGCCATGGCGCCGTCCGTGCCGGATCAGGTCACCGGACTCGGGCAGGTTCCGGCGCTCCTGGGCCTCGGCTGACCCCGCCGGCACGGGCCATCGGCCCAGCCGCTCGCCGATTTGTGGCGTGCGGGAGCTTCGGGTAAAGTAATTACTCGTGCTGAGGGGCACGGAGCGAATCGGAGAGATCCGGTGAGCACGGCCCGGAAGACACGGTGGGATATGGTGTAATTGGCAACACTACGGTTTCTGGTACCGTCATTCTAGGTTCGAGTCCTGGTATCCCAGCTCTGGAAGTCCTGCTCGGCAGGACGGAAGGATCGCTCATCTCTGAGCACGGTAAAGTACCACGGCCCCATCGTATAGCGGCCTAGTACGCCGCCCTCTCACGGCGGTAACGCGGGTTCGAATCCCGCTGGGGTCACTGAAGGTCCGGCAGTGCCGGGCCTTCGACAATGCCATCCACTGCGGATGGCCGGAGCGCACGCCATCTCGGCGGGCGCAGTGCGAGGCCCCATCGTATAGCGGCCTAGTACGCCGCCCTCTCACGGCGGTAACGCGGGTTCGAATCCCGCTGGGGTCACCTCAAGGAGGGCTCGGTCTTCGGACCGGGCCCTTTCTGCATTCCTGAAACTGCATTCCCGAATCTGCAGGCCGGAATGCTGCAGGCCCCGGAAGGGCGTCAGCCGAACGCGGCCTCGACCTTCTGGAGGGTGCGGAGGTTGCGCGTGGTCGTGGTGGCCTTGAAGACGGGCTTGGCCGTCGCCTTCGACAGCGGCGCGTCGAGGGTCGAACCTTTGGGGCAGCGCCACGCGAGGGCCACCGGTCCCAGGCGGACGTGGGTGCCGTCCTCGGCCGCTCCGCCGGAGCCCTCGGCATCGAGGAGCGCCACGAGCCTGTCGAGCGCGGCCGGATCCGAGGAGAGCGTGACGTACGCGTGCACGTCCGGATCGTCGGAGGGGTAGGGGCAAGAGCGGACGAGCGCCTCGACGTCCTGCCGCGCGAGCACGATCACCCAGGCGTCGTACCCGAAGGCCGCGCGCAGGGTCTCCTCGATACGCTCTTTGAGCGTGGCCCCATCCAGGTCGGTGGACAGCACGGCGTTCCCGCTGGCGAGCAGCGTCTTCACGCCGCTCACCGGCAGGGCGCTGAGGGCGTCGCGCAGCTCGGCCATCCTGATGGTGATGCCGCCGACGTTCACACCGCGCAGGAACACCGCGAATTCGGCCACAGGCCCTCCGCCCGCTCAGGTGGTGGATCCGGGTCGGCTAGTCGTTGCCCTTGCGCAGGGCCTCGGTCAGCAGCCGTCCGGCGTTGCAGATGACCTCAGCATGCTGGCGGCCCGGCTGGCGGGTCAAGCGCTCGATCGGGCCTGAGATGGACACCGCGGCGATCACCCTGCCGGAAGGCCCGCGCACCGGGGCGGAGACTGAGGCGACCCCCGGCTCGCGTTCGCCGAGCGACTGGGCCCAGCCCCGGCGTCGGACGCCGGCGAGCACGGTGGGGGTGAACCGGGCGTTGTGGAGCCCCTCGAGGAGCCGGTCGTGGTCCTCCCAGGCGACGAGGATCTGGGCCGCGGAGCCGGCCTTCATGCTCAGCTGCGTGCCCACGGGGATCGTGTCGCGCAGGCCCACGGGGCGCTCCGCGGACGCCACGCACACGCGCCAGTCACCTTGGCGGCGGAAGATCTGCGCGCTCTCGCCCGTCGCGTCGCGCAGCTGCATCAGGATGGGGCCCGCTGCCGCGATGAGCCGGTCCTCCCCGGCGGCCGAGGCGAGCTCGACGAGGCGGGACCCGAGCACGAACCGGCCCTGCATGTCCCGGGCCACGAGGCGGTGGTGCACGAGGGCAAGGGCCAGGCGGTGCACCGTCGGACGGGCCAGGCCCGTGGCCGCCACGAGCTGGGCGAGCGTGGTGGGGCCCGCCTCGAGCGCATCGAGTACGAGGGCGGCCTTGTCGATCACACCGACGCCACTAGTATTGTCCATAGGTTGATATTGGCGTCTCAATATCTGAGATGCAAGTCGGCGGGGTGGCCAGCGCGGCCCGACCGCTGGTCCACTGGGTACAAGGCAGCCGGGATGGTGGCCAGGCGGGCGCTGGCCGGACCAGTGCCCGGTCATCAACACTGGCACGAGTCGGAGGGAGCAGGCCGTGGGACGCACACTGGCCGAGAAGGTCTGGGACGCGCACGTGGTGCGCAAGGGCGAGGAAGGGCAGCCTGATCTGCTCTACATCGACCTCCACCTCGTGCACGAGGTCACGTCCCCGCAGGCGTTCGAGGGCCTCCGCCTCGCCGGGCGGCGTCTGCGCCGCCCGGACCTGACGATCGCCACCGAGGACCACAACACGCCCACGATCGACATCGACAAGCCGATCGCTGATCCGACGAGCCGCACCCAGATCGAGACCCTGCGGACCAACTGCGCCGAGTTCGGGGTGCGCCTGCACTCGCTCGGCGACAAGGAGCAGGGCATCGTGCACGTCGTCGGGCCCCAGCTCGGGCTCACGCAGCCGGGCCTGACCATCGTGTGCGGCGACTCGCACACCTCCACCCACGGCGCTTTCGGCGCGCTCGCGATGGGCATCGGCACGTCCGAGGTCGAGCACGTCATGGCGACCCAGACGCTGCCGCTGAAGCCGTTCAAGACGATGGCCGTCACGGTGGAGGGCACGCTCAAGCCCGGCGTGAGCAGCAAGGACATCATCCTCGCCGTCATCGCCAAGATCGGCACCGGCGGGGGCCAGGGGTACGTCCTCGAATACCGGGGATCAGCGATCCGCGCGCTGTCGATGGAAGCCCGCATGACGATCTGCAACATGTCGATCGAGGCCGGCGCCCGTGCCGGGATGGTCGCCCCGGACGAGACCACCTACGCCTTCATGAAGGGCCGCCCCCACGCCCCTCAGGGCGCAGACTGGGACACGGCGGTCGAGTACTGGGACACCCTCCGCACCGATGACGACGCCGTGTTCGACGCCGAGGTCTTCCTCGACGCCGACGAGCTCGAGCCGTTCGTCACGTGGGGCACCAATCCCGGCCAGGGCGTGTCCCTCTCCGAGTCCGTGCCGGACCCGGAGAAGATGGCGGACGAGAACGCCAAGGCCAACGCCCGCCGCGCCCTGGAGTACATGGGCCTCGCCGCGGGCACGCCGATGAAGGACATCCGGGTCGACACCGTCTTCCTCGGCTCCTGCACCAACTCGCGCCTGGAGGACCTGCGCGCCGCCGCCGAGATCGTCCGCGGCCGCACGAAGGACCCGAACGTGCGGATGATGGTGGTCCCCGGCTCTGCCCGGGTGCGCCTCGAGGCCGAGGCCGAGGGCCTGGACAAGGTCTTCACCGAGTTCGGGGCCGAGTGGCGCTTCGCCGGCTGCTCGATGTGCCTGGGCATGAACCCTGACCAGCTCCAGCCGGGGGAGCGGTGCGCGTCCACCTCGAACCGCAACTTCGAGGGCCGCCAGGGCAAGGGCGGGCGCACCCACCTCGTCTCGCCCGTCGTCGCGGCCGCCACCGCGGTCCGCGGGACCCTCTCGTCCCCGTCGGACCTCGACCCCGTCCCCGCGGACACCGCCGCCGGCGCGGCCGCCTAAGGAAGGACCAGCCATGGAGAAGTTCACCACCCACACCGGCATCGGCGTGCCGCTGCGCCAGTCCAACGTCGACACCGACCAGATCATCCCGGCGGTGTTCCTCAAGCGCATCACCCGCACGGGCTTCGAGGACGCCCTCTTCGCCTCCTGGCGCAAGGACGAGTCCTTCATCCTCAACCAGGCCCCCTTCGATGCCGGCTCGGTGCTCGTGGCCGGCCCGGACTTCGGCACCGGCTCCTCCCGCGAGCACGCCGTCTGGGCGCTGAAGGACTACGGCTTCAAGGTGGTCCTCTCCTCGCGGTTCGCGGACATCTTCCGCGGCAACTCGGGCAAGCAGGGCCTCCTGGCCGCCGTCGTGGCCCAGGACGACATCGAGCTCATCTGGAAGGAGCTCGAGAACCACCCCGGCACCCAGATCACGGTCGACCTCACCTCCAAGACCGTCACGTGCGCCACCATCGTCGCGCCGTTCGAGATCGACGACTACACGCGCTGGCGGCTGCTCGAGGGCCTCGACGACATCGGCCTGACCCTCCAGCACGAGGACGCCATCACCGCCTACGAGGCAGAGCGGCCCTCCTTCAAGCCCACCACCCTCCCAGCCAAGGCCTGAGGGGCCGACGCGCCACGAAGCTCGCCCCGGGGTTTTCGCTGCCCCGGGCGCGAGCTTCTATGCTTAGCAGGGTCTCCGCACGGGCGGGGCTGCAGGAGGGCTATGGGGGCCAGTGAGGAAAAGGTGCGCATGAGCAGTGTTCTGACCATCCGGGGCGGCATCCCCCTTACGGGCAAGGTGACGGTCCGGGGCGCGAAGAACCTCGTCCCCAAGGCCATGGTGGCGGCGCTGCTGGGCAACGAGCCGTCCAGGCTCCGCAATGTGCCGGAGATCCAGGACGTCGACATCGTCACGAGCCTCCTCCAGCTGCACGGTGTCGCGGTCGAGCGGGATGCCACGACGGGGGACCTCACTCTGGATCCCACCAATGCCAAGACCGCCAGGGTCGCCGACATCGACGCCCACGCCGGCGACTCCCGCATCCCGATCCTGCTCTGCGGGCCGCTCATCCACTCGATCGGAGAGGCGTTCATCCCCGACCTCGGCGGCTGCCGGATCGGCGACCGCCCCATCGACTACCACCTCGACGTCCTGCGCCAGTTCGGCGCCGTCGTCGACAAGCGCCCCGGCGGCATCAGCATCTCGGCGCCGCGCGGTCTCAGGGGCGCCAAGATCACGCTCCCGTACCCGAGCGTGGGGGCCACCGAGCAGGTGCTCCTCACCGCGACGCGCGCCGAGGGCGTCACCGAGCTCAAGGGCGCGGCCATCGAGCCCGAGATCATGGACCTCGTCGCGGTGCTGCAGAAGATGGGCGCGATCATCGCCGTCCTCAACGACCGCACTATCCGCATCGAGGGCGTGCCCGAGCTCGGCGGCTACACCCACCGCGCGCTCTCCGACCGCAACGAGGCAGCGTCGTGGGCCTCGGCCGCCCTGGCGACCCACGGCGACATCTTCGTCGAGGGCGCGAGCCAGCGCGACATGATGACCTTCCTCAACGTCTACCGCAAGCTCGGCGGGGGCCTCTCGATCGAGGACGAGGGCATCCGGTTCTTCCACCCGGGCGGCAAGCTCTCGCCGCTCGTGCTCGAGACGGATGTCCACCCCGGCTTCATGACCGACTGGCAGCAGCCGCTCGTCGTCGCCCTGACCCAGGCCGAGGGCGTGTCGATCGTGCACGAGACCGTGTACGAGAACCGCTTCGGCTTCACCGAGGCCCTGGGCCGCATGGGTGCGACCATCCAGCTGCACCGCGAGTGCCTCGGGAGCGTGCCCTGCCGCTTCGGCCAGCGGAACTTCCTGCATTCGGCGGTCATCTCGGGCGCCACGCCGCTGCACGGCGCCGACTTCGACGTCCCCGACCTCCGCGGCGGCTTCAGCCACCTCATCGCGGCGCTCGCGGCCGACGGCGTCTCCCGCGCCACCGGGGTGGGCGTCATCCGCCGCGGGTACGAGTACTTCACCGAGAAGCTCGGCGCACTGGGCGCCGACTTCGACCTCGAGGAGGGCCAGTGAGCCGCGCCCCGAAGACGGCCCTGAGGGAGAGTGCTGGCGAGCGCATCGCGTTCGCGATCGCCGGCGCCGTGGTCCGGCCCCTCCTGAACCTGCTGATGCGCAAGGAGTGGCGCGGCACCGAGAAGCTCGTCGGGCTCCCCGGCCGCGGCGGGTTCATCGCCTGCGTGAACCACTGCACGGAGATCGATCCGCTCACCGTGGGCCACATGCTCTACAACCAGGGGCGCCCGCCGCACTTCCTCGCCAAGGCCGGCCTGTTCAAGCCGCCGGTGCTAGGCCAGATCATGAGGGGCACCAAGCAGATCCCCGTGGACCGCGGGGGCACCGGGGCGGGCACCTCCCTCGAGGTCGCCCGCGAGGTCATCGACGAGGGCGGGGCGATCATCGTCTACCCCGAGGGCACCCTCACCCGCGATCCCGCGCTGTGGCCCATGAAGGGCCACACAGGGGCCGCCCGGCTCGCCCTCAAGACCGGCGCCCCGGTGATCCCGATCGCCCACTGGGGGGACCACGAGCTGTTCCCGCGCTACGCCAAGCGGCTCTATCCCTTCCCGCGCAAGAAGGCCGTGGTCCTCGTCGGGGATCCGGTGGACCTGTCCGACCTCATCGGGCGACCGCTGGACAAGACCACCCTCCTCGAGGCCACCGAGCGCATCATGGACGCGATCACTGGACTGCTCGCGGAGCTCCGCGGCGAGCAGCCCCCGGCCCAGCGGTGGGACCCGGCCCAGCACCAGCAGAGCCTCCACGGGCGCGACGTCGAGCGCGGCGGGGCCTGAGGGTGGCCGCAGAGCATCAGGGCCGCGAGCCGCTCGAACGCATCGCGGTCATGGGCGCCGGCAGCTGGGGGACCACCTTCGCCAAGGTCCTCGGCGACGCCGCGGAACACCACGGCAGCCGGCGCTCGATCCGGCTGTGGGGCCGCAGCCCAGAGGTGGTCGCCGACGTTGCCAGGCACCGGAACACCCGGTACCTCGGGGACATCGCCCTGCCCGCGGCCATCACCGCGACCCTGGACCCGGCCGAGGCGCTCGAGGGGGCACAGCTCGTGGTCCTCGCCGTGCCCGCGCAGTCCCTGCGCGCCCAGCTCACCGCCTGGAGCGCGCACGTGCCGCGCGGCGCCGTCGTCCTGTCCCTCATGAAGGGGCTCGAGCTCGGCACCGACAAGCGGATGAGCGAGGTCATCGCCGAGGTCACGTCCCTGCCGGCCGAGCAGATCGCCGTGCTCTCCGGGCCCAACCTCGCCATGGAGATCGCGCGCTCCCAGCCCACGGGCGCCGTCGTGGCGTGCACGGACCACGGGACCGCGCAGTGGATCGCCGAGGCCTGCACCGCGCCGTACTTCCGCCCCTACATGAGCACGGACGTGACCGGGGTCGAGATTGGCGGCATCGTCAAGAACGTGATCGCCCTCGCCGTCGGAATCTGCGAGGGCAAGGAGATGGGCGACAACACGAAGGCCACCGTCATCACCCGGGGCCTGGCCGAGACCACCCGGCTCGCCGTGGCGCTCGGCGCAGACCTCACCACCATGTCCGGGCTCGCCGGCCTGGGCGACCTCGTGGCCACCTGCTCGTCCAAGCTCTCCAGGAACCACACCGCCGGGCGGCTGCTGGGGCAGGGGCTCGACGCCGAGGCCGTCGGCGCCCGCATGACCCAGGTGGCGGAAGGCATCAAGTCCGCCCCCGCCGTGCTCGAGCTCGCCCAGCGCCTCGGGGTGGACATGCCCATCACGGCCGGAGTCGTGGCCGTCCTGCGCGGCGAGCTGCCGGTGGGGAAGCTCGAACCGCTGCTGCTCGCGCGGCAGCTCAAATCAGAAGGCGACTAAGCGTGACAGAGACCAGGAAGACCCGCGTTGCCCTCCTCTTCGGCGGCCGCTCGAGCGAGCACGCCGTGAGCTGCGTGACCGCGGCGGGCGTCATGGGTGCGATCGACACGGACAAGTACGAGGTGGTGCCGGTCGGCATCACCCGGGCGGGGCAGTGGGTCCTTTCCCAGGGCGACTGGCACCAGTGGGCGCTCAATGCGGGGCAGCCGCCGGAGGTGGAGGCCAGCGCGGCCACGGTCCGGCTCGCCGAGGCCGATGGCTCCGCGCGCCTCATCGTCGCCGAGCCCAACCAGGTGCCCCGCGAGCTCGGCGACGTCGACGTCGTCTTCCCGCTCCTGCACGGCGCCTTCGGCGAGGACGGCACGATCCAGGGCCTCCTCGAGCTCGCCGACGTGCGGTACGTGGGCGCCGGCGTCCTCGCCTCCGCCGTGGGGATGGACAAGCACTTCATGAAGGTCGCCTTCGAGGCGGCCGGCCTCGCCGTCGGCCCGTACACGACGGTGACCGACAAGCAGTGGCGCCGCGACCCGCAGGAGGTGCGCGACGCCGTCGACCGCCTCGGCTACCCCGTGTTCGTCAAGCCCTGCCGCGCTGGCTCGTCGGTGGGCATCTCCAAGGTGGACCGCCCGGAGGACCTCGACGCCGCGATCGCCGAGGCGCGCCGGCACGACCTCCGCCTCGTCATCGAGGCCGCGATCGCGGGCCGGGAGATCGAGTGCGGCGTGCTCGAGGGCCGCGGCTGCGATGCGCCCCGGACGTCCCTGCCGGGCGAGATCGTGGTCCAGGGCGGTGCGCACACCTTCTATGACTTCGCGGCGAAGTACGTCGAGAACGACGCGGCCTCGCTCTCATGTCCGGCGGACCTGCCGCCGGAGGCGATCGAGAAGGTCCGCGAGCTCGCCGCGACCGCGTTCGACGCCGTCTCCGCCGAGGGCCTCAGCCGCGTGGACTTCTTCTACACGCCCGAGGGCGAGTTCGTCATCAACGAGATCAACACCATGCCCGGGTTCACCCCGATCAGCATGTACCCGGCGATGTGGGCGGCGACGGGGCTGGGCTACCGGGAGCTGATCGACGAGCTCATCCAGCTCGCCCTCGACCGTCCCACCGGCCTGCGGTAGCGGCCGGGCCAGCGGGCGCGGCTCAGCCCTTCGCCGGCAGCGTGGCCAGGTCCTCCTGGCCCACGCAGTGGCGGGTGGCCGGGATCTTCGCCACGGCAGGGGACAGGCTCGCCAGGACGGTCGCGGAGCTCGCCCGGCTCGCATCCAGCAGCAGTTCCGTGGCCGGCTCCCGGCCGAACGTGGTGAGCGTGTAGGTGCCACCGTCGCCGGCCCCGGCCGCGCCGCCCGCCGCCGCGCCGGGCGAGGACGCGCCCGGCGAGGACGCTCCCGGCGAGGACGCGCCCGGCGTCGCGGGGGAGTCCTGCCTGATCACCCAGTCGACGCCGTTGACGCTCACGCACCGGTCCGTCGTGGGACCCGGCGAGGGCACGCCGCAGCGGAGCACGACGGCGGCCGGGTCGCCCCACGCCGCTGTCGCCTGGCTCGTCGTGGTGCGCAGCTGGGCATCGCCGATCGTGTCCGGGAGGGCCAGCATGAGCGGGGCGCACGCAGGGTTGGCCGCGTCCGCGGCCGGCTGCACGGAGACCGGGGCGGAGCACCCGGCCAGCGCGGCGACGAGGCCGACGAGCGCCGCCGGGATGCCGTACCGGGCTGCGCGGGCGTGGCTTCGTGCGGACATGCTTCTCCATCCGGGCGGGGCTAGGGGGTTCCTCCAGACTACCGCCGCCCGCGCCGATAGGCTGGGTCCGTGACCGATTCCCAGCGCCTGGCGGCGCGCGTGAACGAGGTGAGCGAGCGGGAGCTGCTCGAGCGGATCTTCCCCCGGCTGGCGGTCCTCGGATCGCCGATCCTCGGCCCGGGGGACGACGCCGCCGTGCTCGCGGCCCCGGACGGCCGGGTGGTGGTCAGCACGGACACGCAGACCGAGGGACAGGACTTCCGGCTCACCTGGCCCAACGGGTACCGGACCGCGGGCGCGGACGTGGGCTGGAAGGCCGCGGCCCAGAACCTCAGCGACATCAATGCCATGGGCGCGGTCGCGACCGGCATGGTGGTGAGCCTGACCCTGCCGGCGGAGACCGAGGTGGCCTGGGTCGAGGGCCTCGCCGACGGGCTCGTCGAGGCCATCGTGGGGCTCGGAGCCCCTGGCTGCACCGTCGCCGGCGGCGACCTCGGCCTCGGCGGCGAGCTCTCGGTGACCGTCACAGTCCTCGGAAGCCTCGAGGGGCGCGCCCCCGTGCTGCGCTCCGGCGCCCGGCCCGGGGATGTCGTGGCCGTCGCCGGGAAGCTCGGCACAGCGGCCGCCGGGCTCGCCCTGCTCGAGCACGGGCCGCGGTACGCCGGCCTCGGCGAGGAGGCCCGCGGCGTCATCCGCGCCTTCTGCCGCCCGCGGCCGCCGCTTGCCGCAGGCCCCGCCGCCGCACGCGCCGGCGCCACCGCGCTCATGGACCTCTCCGACGGCCTGCTCAAGGATGGGGACCGCCTGGGACGGGCGAGCGGCGTCGTGCTCGACCTCGACCCGGCCGTGCTCGCGGCCCACGCGGCGCTCCTGGCCGGCCCGGCCGCGGCCGTGGGAGCGGAGCCCCTGCGGTGGGTGCTGGGCGGGGGAGAGGACCACGGCCTGCTCGCGGCGTTCCCGCCCTCTTCACACCTGCCTGAAGGATTCACTGCGATAGGCTCGGTGGTGCCTCCGGCCGGCGGGCCGGGTGGGGTGGCCATCGGCGGGCGCCCCGCGGAACCGAGCGGATGGGACCACTTTGCACGCTAAGATCGCCTCGAACGCCGCTGCGATGCGGCGGTGGCTCGCCGACGCGGAGACCGCGCTCGCCAACCACAGCGACCGGCTCAACGCGATCAACATCTTCCCCGTGGCCGACGGCGACACCGGCACGAACCTGTACCACACCGTCCGTGCGGCCTCCACTGCCGCGGCCTCGACCGAGGGCACCGATCTCGGTCTGCTCCTCGGCGCCGCCGGCCAGGCCGCCATGGAGGAGGCCTGGGGCAACTCCGGCACCCTCTTCGCCGTCTTCCTCGACGCCTTCGCGGCGTCGCTGGCCGGCCACACGAGGCTCAGCGCCCCGCTGCTGGCCCGCGCCCTCCACCGTGCCCAGATCCGCGCATGGTCCGCGCTCAGCGAGCCCGTGGGCGGAACGATGCTCAGCGTCCTCGAGGCCGCCGCCGAGGGCGCTGCCGCGGCCGTCAGCGCCGAGGCCCACGAGGACAGCAACCTCGCGCTCGCGGCGGCGCTGGACGGCGCGGTCGAGGCCGCCCTCGGCGCCGTCGTCGAGACCGAGGCCCAGCTGGGCGTCCTGACGAGCGCGCGCGTGGTCGACGCCGGCGGCGTGGGCCTGCTCCTCGTCCTCGCCGCGCTGCGCACCACGGTCCTCGGCGAGGGCATCCCGGAGGACACCCTCGAGACGCTCCACGGCTTCAGGGTCCAGGACCCCCACATCCACGCTGCCCAGCCCGAGGCGCTCGGCGTCGAGATCATGTGCACGATCCAGCTCAGCCCGCTCGACGCCGCGGTGCTGCGCCAGCGGCTCGACGAGATCGGCGAGTCGGTCATCATGAGCCCGGTCGGCGCGTTCGACGACGAGGCGGGCCTGTGCCGCTGGCGCGTGCACGTCCACGTCGTGGACCCGGATGCCGCCGTCAGCCTCATCCGGCAGATCGGCGAACCGGAGCGCGTCGCGTTCACCGAGCTGCGCTCGCAGGGCCCGGGCACCAGCACGGAGGACTCCGCCGGGCAGATCACCGAGGGCAGCCGGCGTGGCCACTGAACGCGATCGGGACCTCACCCGGCTCGTGGGAGGCGCCTCCGCGAAGAAGCTCAAGGACCACCTCGGCCTGGTGACCGCGGGCGACCTGCTTGACTACTTCCCACGGCGGTACGCCGAACGCGGGGAGCTGACCAGCATCGCCGGGCTGCCGCTCGACTCGGACGTGACCCTGCTGGCGCGCGTGGTGAAGGCCACGAGCAGGAAGATGGCCACGCGCAAGGGCACCATCACCGACGTCGTGGTGACCGACGGCGCCGAGGGCGCCCTCGACACGATCAGCCTGACCTTCTTCAACAGCTTCGCGGCCTCGCGGCAGCTGCGTCCGGGGACGGTGGCGATGTTCTCCGGCCGCGTGGGCTCCTACCGGGGACGCCTCCAGCTGACCAACCCCGACTACGTCCTCCTCGACGCCGAGGCCGAGGACGGCGCGAGCGCCGAGGAACTGGCCGGCAAGCCCATCCCGGTGTACCCCGCCACGGCGAAGCTGCCGAGCTGGCGCATCGCCCAGGCTGTCGCGACGGTGCTCGGGCAGGTCGACCTCGAGGGCCTCGAGGACCCGATCCCGCAGCGGCTGCGCGCCGAGTACCGCCTGCCCGGCATCGCAGACGCCTACCGCATGATCCACGTCCCGGCCACGGCCGAGGAGTGGGCCGCCGCCCGGCGGCGGTTCCAGTACGAGGAGGCCCTCGTCCTGCAGACCGCCCTCGCGCGGCGCAAGGCCCAGCACGCCCAGCTCCCGTCCCGGCCGAGCCCCGCGCGGCGGGGCGGCCTGCTCGACGCGTTCGACGCTGGGCTGCCGTTCACCCTCACCGAGGGCCAGCGGGAGGTCGGCGAGGTGCTCGCGCACGAGCTCGCCGCCGGGCACCCGATGAACCGGCTCCTGCAGGGCGAGGTCGGTTCGGGCAAGACCGTCGTGGCCCTCCGCGCCATGCTGCAGGTGGTCGACGACGGCGGCCAGGCCGCGCTCCTGGCCCCGACCGAGGTCCTCGCCGCCCAGCACTACGAGTCGATCCGGCGCACGCTCGGCCCGCTCGCCCGGGACGGCATCCTGGGAGCGGCCGACGGCGTCGAGGTGGTCCTGCTCACCGGCAGCCAGAGCGGGGCCGAGCGCAAGAGGTCCCTCCTCGCGGCGGCGAGCGGGGAGGCGGGGATCGTGGTGGGAACCCACGCCCTGCTCTCGGAGCAGGTGCAGTTCGCCGACCTCGGCCTCGTCGTGGTGGACGAGCAGCACCGCTTCGGCGTCGAGCAGCGCGACGCCCTGCGCGCCAAGAGCCTCGCCACCCCGCACCTGCTCGTCATGACCGCGACGCCCATCCCGCGGACCGTGGCCATGACCGTGTTCGGAGACCTCGAGACCTCGATGCTGCGCGAACTGCCCGCAGGCCGCGCCCCGATCGCGACCCACGTGGTGGGCCTGGCCGAGAACCCCTCGTGGGAGCGGCGCATCTGGGCCCGCGCCCGCGAGGAGATCGACGCCGGACGCCAGGTCTACATCGTCTGCCCGACCATCGGAGAGTCGGGCGACGACGAGGGCGACCTCGAGGCGCTCGACGAGGCGAGCTGGGGCGGGACCGCGCTCGGTCCGTCCGACGAGCCCAGCCCCGCCGCCTCGGTCGCGGCCACCCTGGAGCAGCTGGCCGGCGAGAGCGCCCTCGCGGGCACCCGGATCGCGGCCCTCCATGGCCGGCTCGACGGCGCCCAGAAGGCCTCGGCGATGGAGGGCTTCGCCGCGGGGACCACGGACCTGCTCGTCGCGACCACCGTCATCGAGGTCGGAGTCGACGTCCCGAACGCGACCCTCATGGTGATCCTCGACGCGGACCGCTTCGGCATCGCCCAGCTGCACCAGCTGCGGGGGCGCGTGGGCCGCGGCGGCCACGCGGGCACGTGCCTGCTCGTCACCTCGCTCGAACCCGGGCACCCGAGCAGGGAACGCCTCGACGCCGTGGCCGCGAGCACCGACGGGTTCGTCCTGGCCCAGAAGGACCTCGAGCACCGGCGGGAGGGCGACATCCTCGGCGCGTCCCAGTCCGGGAGGCGCTCGACCCTGCGGCTCCTGCGCGTCCTGCGGGACGCCGACGTCATCGAGCGCGCCCGCGCCGACGCCCTCGGCATCGTGGCCGAGGACCCGGGCCTCGAAGCGCACCCCGCGCTGAAGACGGCGATCGACGCATACCTGGAACCGGAGAAGGAGGTGTTCCTCGAGCGTGGCTGAGACGACTCGGGCCGCCCGATGAGCAGGATCATCGCGGGCATCATCGGCGGCACCCCCCTGGCCTCGGTGCCCGGATCGGCGACGCGGCCCACCACGGACCGCGTCAAGGAGGCCCTCTTCTCGCGCCTCGACGCGCTGGGCGTCCTCGCGCGGGCCCGGGTCCTCGACCTCTATGCGGGCTCCGGCGCCCTCGGAGTGGAGGCCGTGAGCCGAGGGGCCTCCACCGCTGAGCTCGTCGAAGCGGACGCGAAGGCGGTGGGCGTGTGCCAGCGCAACGCCCGGCTCGTCAACGACGCCGTGGGCCGCCGTGCCGTCACCGTGCACCGGGGCAAGGTGGGATCGTTCCTGGACACGACCGGGGCCGGCCGGCACTGGGACCTCGTGTTCATGGATCCCCCGTATCCGCTCGGGGAGGACCAGCTCTCCCGTGTCCTCGAGGCGCTCGCGCCCCACGTGGCCGAGGACGCCCTCATCGTCGTCGAACGCTCGGCCCGCTCGCCCGAGCCGGGCTGGCCCCAGGGCCTGCAGCACTTCGGCGAGCGCAAGTACGGGGAGACGCGCCTCTGGTTCGCGGAGCCCGCGGATCCGGACGCCGCGCCCGCGCCGTCCGGCTCCGCGGAGACCGTGGCGCCATGACGACCCTCATGACGACCCCGCTCTCGGCCGGCCTGCCGGTGCTCGTCCCCGCCGCGGACCTCGCCGCCGCCCCGCAGTGGTGGGAGCTCGTCGCCGCTCTCGCGCCCGTGGGCACGCTCGCCGCCGCGCTGGTTGCGGCCATCGTCGGACTCGGGACCATCCGCCAGCGCTCCTACTCGGACCGCCGCGCGGAGTTCTGGCGGCGGACCGAGTGGGCCCTCGAGGCCTCGACATCCCAGGACCCCCAGCTCGCGGCCATGGGCACCATGGTCCTGGCCAGCCTCGCCAAGAGCGACCTCATTGCCAGCGACGAGGAGCTGCAGCTGCTCGATGCCGTGTGGATCGACCCCATCGCGGAGGCCGAGGAGGCCGGCCTCGACGAGGAGCTCGGCGACGGCGAGGAGGACGGCTCCGGGGACGCGCCCGGCCCCGAGCGGACGTAGGCCCCAGCGGCCCCGCCGCGTTCTCGACGGTCCGCGCGGCGGACCGGCCGCGCCGCCGGCGGCGAGGGCCGTGGACGGCCGGGGGCGGCTGAGGCGATACTGGAAGGGAGCCTGCGGCACAGGCCCTGATCCGCGGGCCCTTCGCGGTCAGGACGGTCAGGCACGAGAAGGAGGAGCCGTGAGCAAGCACGAGGCGCTCCCCGGCGAGGATACGGGGCGGCACACCGGCGAGAAGGCCGGAGAGCGGCGTCCGGGTGCCTCGGACCGCCGGGTCCAGATCGCCGCGGCGAAGCTGCGCGTCGTCCTCGATGAACGGCTCAACCGCCCGACCCCCGAGTGGGTCAAGCGGCTCGCCGAGCAGAAGCTCGCGAGCTGAAAGTCACCCCGCGAGCGGGTCGAGATCGACCCCGCGGACCAGGCGCGTGGGCTGCGGGCCGGCCGCCGGGAGGCCCGCGCTCCAGGACTCGGGCCATGCGCCCGTGAGCCCGATCGCCACGATGTTCCCCGGGAACCTCGCCGTGAACATCTCCGGTTCGGACAGCGCCGCGACTTCCCGGAAGACCGTCCGCATGGCGCCCAGCTGGGACCGAACGAGCGTCAGCGGCGGGTCGTCGCCGATGTTCACCAGCAGCACGCCGCCCGGGGCCAGGAGCTCCGCGGCCTCGGCGTAGAAGGCAGGCTCCGCGAGGTGGGCCGGTGCCTCGGGCCCTGAGAAGATGTCCAGCACGATCACGTCGAACGGCCCCCGCGCGGCGGCCTCCGGAAGCTGCCACCGGGCATCGCCGAGGTGGATGCTCAGATCGGTCCCCGGAGCCAGGGGGAGGCGCTCGAGCACGAAGTCGAGCAGCTCGCGCTCGAGCTCGACCGCCGCCTGGACCGACCCCGGCCGGGTCGCCGCGACGTACCTGGCGAGGGTGAGCGCGCCGGCACCGAGGTGGAGCGCCCGGAGCGGGGCCCCGGCGGGGGCCATGGCGTCGACGACGTTCGCGATCCGGCGCAGGTAGGCGTAGAAGACGTGGCCCGGGCGGGCGAGGTCCACGTGGGACTGCTCGGCGCCCCCGATCGACAGCACGTACGCACCGGGGACGAGCGGGTCCGGTTCCACGGAAGCGTGCGCGCCGATGCCGCGGAGATACCGGCCCGGGCCGGCCCCGGCCGGCGTCACACGAGCTCCGCGAGCCGCGAGAGCCGGGTGGCAGCCTCGTGCAGGAGCGGCTCCTTCTTGCAGAAGGCGAAGCGCAGGAGCGACCGCGTCCGGCCGGCGCCCTCGGGATGGCAGAAGACGGAGACCGGGATGGCGGCGACGCCCACGAGCTCGGGCAGGCGCCGGGCGAGGTCCACGGCGCTGTCGAACCCGAGGCCCGCGGTGTCCGCCGTGATGAAGTAGGTGCCCTCGGGCCGGTAGACGTCCAGGCCGGCCGCCTCCAGGCCCTGGGCGAGGATGTCCCGCTTGGCCTTCAGCGCCGCGGCGATGCCCTCGAAGAAGCTGTCCGGGTAGCCCAGGCCGAGCGCGACCGCCTCCTGGAACGGGGTCCCGGAGCTGTAGGTGAGGAACTGCTTGATCGTGCGGACGCGCCCCACCAGCTCCTCCGGGCCGGTGACCCAGCCGACCTTCCAGCCGGTGAAGGAGAACGTCTTCCCCGCCGAGGAGATCGTCAGGGTGCGCTCGGCCGCCCCCGGGAGCGACGCGACGGGAACGTGGCGGGGGCCGAACACGAGGTGCTCGTAGACCTCGTCGGTGACGATCACGGCGTCGTGCTCCGCGGCCAGCGCGACGATCCGGGCGAGCACGTCGCGGCCGAACACGGCCCCCGTCGGGTTGTGGGGGTTGTTCACGACGACGACGCGCGTGCGCGAGCCGAACGCTGCCTCGAGCTCGGCCAGGTCGGGCTGGAACGAGGGAGCGCGCAGCGGCACGGTGACGTGCTCGGCGCCGGCGAGGCCGATCATGGCTCCGTAGGAGTCGTAGAACGGCTCGAAGGTGAGGACCTCGTCGCCCGGGCCCGCGAGGGCGAGGATGGCTGCGGCGATGCCCTCCGTCGCGCCGGTGGTGACGATGACCTCGCGCCACGGGTCGAGCGCGATCCCGTAGAAGCGCTCCTGGTGCGCCGCGACCGCCTCCCGCAGCCGCGGGATGCCCTGCCCGGGGGCGTACTGGTTGGCGCCGGAGAGGATCGCGGACCGGGCGGCCTCTGCCATCTCGGCCGGTCCGTCCTCGTCGGGGAAGCCCTGGCCGAGGTTGATCGCGCCGTGCCGGACCGCGAGGCCCGTCATCTCCTCGAAGATGGTCACGCCGAGCCTGCCGTCGGCGCCGAGGACGTTCGCCCCCGCTGCCGTGCGCTGCCACGCCGAGGCGTGCTGTCCTGCTGGTCCCTGCCCTGCGGAAGTCACCCGTCCATGCTATCGGCGCGGGCCACGCCGGTGGCCCCACGCGCCCGCGGCCGGCGAGGGGCCATGCAGTATGTTGGCCGTATGCGACGCGCGGTGTGCCCTGGCTCCTTCGACCCCATCCACAACGGGCATCTCGAGGTCATCGCCAGGGCCGCGAACCTCTTCGACGAGGTCATCGTCGCGGTGTCGACCAACTACGCGAAGAAGTACCGGTTCGGCCTCGAGGAGCGGCTCACCCTGGCCCGTCGGACCCTCGGGGCGATCAGCGGCATCCTCGTCGAGCCGATGGGGGAGGGCCTCCTCGCCGAGTTCTGCCGGGAACGGGGCGCGAGCGCGATCGTGAAGGGGCTCCGTTCGTCGTCCGACTTCGATTACGAGCTGCCGATGGCCATCATGAACCGGCAGCTCACCGGGGTCGAGACCGTGTTCCTCCCCGCTGAGGCCCACTACGTCCACCTCTCCTCGACGCTCGTCAAGGAGGTCCACGATCTCGGCGGGGACGTCGCGGACTATGTGCCCCGGTCGGTCCTCGCGCGGCTCGCCGAAACCCGTCCGCAGCACTGAGGACGCCGCCGGAGCCGCTAGAATGAATGGGCACCGCACGCTGGACACGGTCCCGGTGCGCCGCGGCACTGCTCGTTTTGGGCCTCGATGCCGCAGCGGCTAGGATAGTGTGTCGGTCTATGTTCTACAGGAGTTCTCATTAAGCGCGAAGCACGTTCGCCTTTGATGTTCGACGTCAAGGACCTCGGGCGCAGCCCGGGGAGTATGCGGACCCTTGAGGAGCATGTACCCGCGCCGGGTGAACTCGGCGTGGCGCTCATCGGCGTCAAGGAAGGGTCCCCCGTGGACCTGGACTTGACCTTCGAGTCAGTGCACGAGGGGATCTTGGTCTCGGGGACTGCGCACGTCACGGTAACGGGCGAGTGCGGCCGCTGCCTGGATCCCATCGAGTACGGACTCGACGCCGAGGTGCAAGAGCTTTTCTTCTTCGAGGGCCCGGGGCTCTCGGACGGAGAAGACGATGAAGAGCAACGTCGAGTCGAGCACGATTCCATCGATCTTGAGCCGGTGTTGCGGGACGCAGTGGTACCGCTGCTGCCGTTCCAGCCGGTGTGCCGGGAAGACTGCGAGGGCCTGTGCTCCGAATGCGGAGTGCGTCTTGCGGACGAGCCGGGGCACCACCATGAGGTCGTCGACCCCCGGTGGGCTGCCTTGGCAGATCTGGCGAAGCCAGACCGGCACGACGATGAGTAAGTGTTGGCACTAAGAGAGAAATGAGTTAGCCGTGGCTGTTCCCAAGCGGAAGATGTCTCGCTCGAATACCCGCGCCCGCCGCTCGCAGTGGAAGGCCTCCGTTCCCACGCTGGTCAAGACCGTTGAGAACGGCCGCGTGACGTACAGCCTTCCCCACCAGGCCAAGGTGGTCACCGACTCGGCCGGGACCGAGCTGTTCCTCGAGTACAAGGGCCGCAAGGTCGCCGACGTCTGATCCGGCGGAATCTCGCGCATGAGCCCTCATGACGAGCTTTTGAAGCGTCTCGGCGTCGACATCGACGCCGAGACGCTTCGTCTTGCCCTCACCCACCGTTCCTTCGCCTACGAGAACGGCGGCATTCCGACGAACGAGCGCCTAGAGTTCCTCGGCGACTCGGTCCTCGGCTTCTCCGTCACGGAGCACCTGTACCGGGAGTACCCCGATCTGAGCGAGGGCGACCTCGCGAAGCGGCGTGCCGCCGTCGTGAGCACCCGCGCCCTCGCCTCGATTGCCCGGCGCCTCGGCGTGGGCGAGTTCATCTACCTCGGCCAGGGCGAGAAGGTCACTGGCGGGAAGAACAAGTCCTCGATCCTCGCGGACACGATGGAGGCGCTCATCGGGGCGACCTACATCTCCAACGGGCTCGAGCCGGCGCGCCAGTTCGTCGTCGGCCTCATCGAGCCCCTCCTCGCGGACGCCGCGGTGCTCGGGGCGGGCACGGACTGGAAGACGCACATCCAGGAGCTCGCCGCGAGCCGGCAGCTCGGCCCGATCCACTACGCGGTGATCGGGGACGGCCCGGACCATGCGCGCACGTACACGGCCACCCTCCTCATCGGCGGCACCGAGTACGGGACCGGCACCGGGAACTCCAAGAAGGAAGCCGAGCAGCAGTCGGCCGCCAACGCCTGGAAGGTCCTCGGGACCGACAGCGCCGCTTCCGCGCAGGCCTGAGCGGCGATGCCGGAACTGCCCGAAGTCGAGGTGGTCCGCCGCGGCCTCGCCTCCTGGGTCGCGGGGCGGACCGTCGAGGCGGTGGACGTGGTGGACGCCCGCTCCGTGCGGCGCCACACCCTCGGGCCCGAGGACTTCCGCGGCCAGCTCAAGGGCGCCCGCGTGCTCGACGCCGTGCGCCGCGGCAAGTACCTCTGGCTGCCGCTGTCAGACCCCGGGGCCAGCCCGCACACGGCGCTCCTCGCGCACCTGGGCATGAGCGGCCAGCTCCTCGTCGAAGAGCCCGAGGCGCCCGACGAGAAGCACCTCAAGGTCCGGCTGACCCTCAGCGACGCCCCCGGCATGCCCCGCGAGCTGCGCTTCGTGGACCAGCGCATCTTCGGCGGCCTCGCCGTCGTGCCGCTGGTCCCCACGGACGACGGCGGCCCCGGCGGCCGCGGCGACTCCGCCCTCGCGCTCATCCCGGGGGAGGCGGCCCACATCGGGCGCGACCCGCTCGATCCGCTCTTCGACCCGGAGGCGTTCCACCGTCGCCTGCGGGCGCGGCGCACGGGCATCAAGCGCGCCCTCCTGGACCAGCGCCTCGTGTCCGGGATCGGGAACATCTACGCCGACGAGGCGCTCTGGGGCGCGCGCCTGCACTACGCGAGGCCGACCGACACGCTCCGCCGCCCCGAGACGGACCGGCTCGTGCATGCCGTGCGGGACGTCATGGGCCGGGCCCTCGTGGCCGGCGGCACGAGCTTCGACTCGCTCTACGTCAACGTCAACGGCGCGTCCGGGTACTTCTCCCGCTCCCTGGACGCCTACGGCCGCGCCGGGCGGGCGTGCCGGCGGTGCGCGGCGGCGGGCGAGGCCAGCATGATCGTCCGGGAGCCGTTCATGAACCGCTCCTCCTACCGCTGCACCCGCTGCCAGCCGGTTCCGCGCAACGCCCGCTGGTAGGCCGGTTCCGTCGGTGTCCGGTGGCACAATGACGGACAACCGCCCCTTCCGCCCCGGCCAGCCCAGAGGAGACCCGCAGTCCCTTGCACCTCAAGACCCTGACGATCCGAGGCTTCAAGTCGTTCGCCTCGGCCACGACCTTCGAGTTCGAGCCCGGCGTGACGGCGGTGGTCGGGCCCAACGGCTCGGGCAAGTCGAACGTCGTCGACGCCCTCGCGTGGGTCATGGGGGAGCAGGGCGCCAAGACCCTGCGCGGCGGCAAGATGGAGGACGTCATCTTCGCCGGCACGGCCGGGCGGCCGCCCCTCGGCCGCGCCCACGTCTCGCTCACGATCGACAACGCCGACGGCGCGCTCCCCATCGAGTACGCCGAGGTCACGATCTCGCGGACGCTCTTCCGCTCGGGCGGGTCCGAGTACGCGATCAACGGCAGCCAGTGCCGGCTGCTCGACATCCAGGAGCTCCTCTCCGACTCGGGGCTCGGGCGCGAGATGCACGTGATCGTCGGGCAGGGCCAGCTCGACCGCGTCCTGCACGCGACCCCCGAGGACCGGCGCGGATTCATCGAGGAGGCCGCCGGCATCCTCAAGCACCGCCGGCGCAAGGAGCGCACCGTCCGCAAGCTCGAGGCGATGCAGGCGAACCTCTCCCGGCTCGGCGACCTCACCGCGGAGCTGCGCCGGCAGCTCGGGCCGCTGGGCCGGCAGGCGCAGGTCGCGCGCCGCGCGCAGACCATCCAGGCCGATGTCCGGGACGCCCGCGCCCGGCTCCTCGCGGACGACATCGCCACCCTGCGCGCGGCCATGGAGCAGGAGGAGGCGGACCAGGGAGCGCTCGATGCCCGCCGGGCCGCCGTGGAGAGCGGGCTCGACGCCGGCCGCCGCACCCAGGGGGAGGTCGAGCGGTCCGCGGCCGCGGCGGCCCCGCGCGTCAATGCCGCCCGCGACGCGTGGTACCGGCTCTCGCAGAGCCGGGAGAGGCTCAGGGCCCTTGCCTCGCTCGCCGACGAGCGCCGGCGCCTGCTCGGATCCTCGGAGCCTCCGGCGCGCGGCCGCGACCCGGAGGCGCTCGAACGTCAGGCGCGCCAGCTGCGCGCCGAGCTCGAGGCCGTGACGGACGTCGTCGAGGTCCGGGTGGAGGGCCTTGCCGAGGCCGAGGACGCGCGGGCGTCGGCCGAGGAGGCGGCCTCTGCCGAGGACCGCCGCCACACCGCCCTCCTGCGCGCCCAGGCCGATCGGCGCGAGGGCCTCGCCCGCCTCGCGGGCCAAGTGGCGGCAGCCCGCAGCCGCGTCGAGTCGGCTGAGGGCGAGGTCGGGCGGCTCCGCGAGACCCTGGCCGGCGCCGCCGAGCGGCAGCGCGCCGCCGCGGCCGAGTACACGGCCCTCGAGTCGCAGATTGCCGGGGTCGAGGCCGGCGAGGAGGACCTCGACACGGCCTACGAGGAGGCCGCCGCCGAGCTCGAGGCGGCCGAGGCGGAGCGCGAGTCCCTCCTCGAGCGCCGCAGGCGCGCCGCCTCGGACCGGCAGGCGCAGGAGGCCCGCATCGAGGCACTCCTGACGGCGTTCAAGGACCGGGACGCCACGGCCTCCGTCGCCGCGTCCGCGGCCGGGGTGCTCGGACGGGTCGCAGACCTGGTCCGCGTCGAGCCGGGGTTCGAGGCCGCCGTCGCGGCAGTACTCGGGCCCTTCGCCGAGGGCCTGGCGATGGCGGGCGCCCCTGAGGCAGCCGAGGCCCTGGCAGGGCTCAAGGCGGACGACGCCGGGCAGGCGGCCCTGCTGGTCGGCTCGCCCGGGGCGGCCGGCTCGCCCGGGGCGGTCGGGGCGGCCGGGGAGGCGGCCGGGGGCACACCGGCGCTGCCGGCGGGTGCCCGCTGGCTGGAGGACGTCGTCGACCCCGAGCCTGCCGTGGCCGCCGCGGTGTCCAGCCTGCTGCGGGACGCCGCAGCCGTCCCGACCCTCGAGGCCGCGGTCGCGCTCATCGCCGACCACCCGGGGCTCGCCGCCGCGACGCACGACGGCGACCTGGTCACCGCCGCGGGCCTGCTCGGCGGTTCAGCCGGGGCGCCCTCGACCATCGAGCTGCAGGGGCTCCTCGACGCCGCCCGGGACCGTCTCGCTGCCGCCCAGGCGGAGCACGAGCGGTGCGGCTTCGCCCTGGCCGGAGCGCAGGAGCGCGAGCGCGCGGCCCGTGAGCAGGCGGAGGCCGCCCTCGCGGCGCTGCACGACTCGGACGCCCGCTTCGCGGCGGTGGCCGAGAAGCTCGCCGCCCTGGGGACCCAGCTGCGCGGCGCAGAGGCCGAGGAACAGCGCCAGCGCACCGCCCTCGGGACCGCGCTCACCCAGCTCGAGTCCGAGCAGGTCGCGCTCGAGGCGGCCGCCGAACGGCTCGAGCTCGCGGAGGAGGCGCCGGACGCCGAGGAGCCGGACTCCTCCGACCGGGACCGGCTCCAGGCCGAGGCCGCCGCCGCCCGGGCCCGCGAGCTCGAGGCCAGGCTCGCGCTGCGCGCCGCGGAGGAGCAGCACCGCACCCTCGAAGCCCGCGCCCAGTCGCTCGAGCGCGCCGCGGAGTCGGAGCGGCGGGCCGCCGAGGAGGCACGCCGCCGGGCCGAGCGCCGCGCCCGCGAGGCCGCCCGTGCCGGCGCAGTCGCCGCCGCCGCACGGGAGGGCCTGTCCCGGCTGGACCGCGCGGTCGAGGCGGCCGCGGCCGAGCGTGACGCGGCCGAGGCGCACCGCGCTGAGCTGGACGAGCGCCTCGGTGCCCTGCGTCGCCGCAACGACGAGCTCGCCCGCGAGCTCGCCGACCTCAACGACGCCGCGCACCGCGACGAGCTCGCGCGCGCCGAGCAGCGCCTCCGGCTCGAGGCGCTCGAGGAGCGCGTCGTGGACGAGCTGGGCATGGCCGCCGAGGAGCTCGTGCGCGACTTCGGCCCGCACCGCCCCGTCCCCGTGCCGCGCGACGAGGGCGGGGACAAGTGGGCCGCGCTCCGCATCGAGGTGGACGACGAGGGCAACGCGGTCCAGGACGGCGTCCCGTTCGTCCGGGCCGAGCAGGAGAAGCGGCTGAAGAAGGCCGAGCGGGACCTCGCCGCCCTCGGCAAGGTCAACCCGCTGGCCCTCGAGGAGTTCGCGGCCCTCGAGGAGCGCCACCGCTTCCTCGCGGCTCAGCTCGATGACCTGCAGAAGAGCCGCAAGGACCTCCTGCAGATCATCGCGGAGGTGGACGAGCGCGTGCAGCGGGTCTTCGCCGAGGCCTTCTCCGACACCGCGGTCCAGTTCGAGCGGGTCTTCGGCCGGCTCTTCCCCGGCGGTGAGGGCCGGCTGGTCCTGACCGACCCCGAGGACCTCCTCACCACCGGGATCGAGGTCGAGGCACGTCCCGCGGGCAAGAAGATCAAGCGGCTCTCGCTCCTCTCCGGCGGGGAGCGCTCGCTCACGGCCGTGGCCCTCCTCGTGGCGATCTTCAAGGCGCGGCCCTCGCCGTTCTACGTCATGGACGAGGTCGAGGCCGCGCTCGACGACACGAACCTCGGCCGCCTCATCACGATCTTCGAGGAGCTGCGCGAGTCGAGCCAGCTCATCGTCATCACGCACCAGAAGCGCACCATGGAGGTCGCCGACGCCCTGTATGGCGTCTCGATGCGCGGCGACGGCGTCTCGACCGTGATCAGCCAGAAGCTCGACCGCGTCCAGGCCTAGGGCCGCGGGGCCCAGGGAGCGGCGGTGCGGCGGCCGCCCCGGTGGGACGGCCGCCCTGTGAGAAGCTAGGAACCGTGACAGACCTTTCCGCCCTGCTGCCCGTCATCATCATCGTCGCGATCGTGATCCTCGTCGTCGCCGGGGTCGTCATCGGCCTCGTGAGCGGCCGCCGGAAGAAGATCACCTACACCGGTCCGCGAGACGCCAACGATCAGGTCATCGCCCCGACCCGGCCCGGCGCCTCCACGACCGAGGAAGCCCCGCCGGGAGGCACCGGCACGCTGCCGCCACCGGCCGAACCCGAGGGCGAGGCGCCCACCGAGGACGTCCTCGACGAGGCCGTCATCGAGCGCGTCCCGACCGAGACGCCCGCTCCGGTCGCGGGCCGGCTCCAGCGCCTGCGCGAGCGGCTCGTCAAGAGCAACAGCCTCTTCGGCAAGGGGCTGCTGGCCCTGCTCTCGAGCGACAGCATCGACGAGAACGTGTGGGACGAGGTCGAGGAGACCCTCCTGCTCGCGGACATCGGCACGGAGCCCAGCCTCGAACTCGTCGACACGCTCCGCGACCGCGTGAAGGTCATGGGCACCCGCAGCCCAGACGACGTCAAGGCCATGCTCCGGGAGGAGCTCGTCAAGCTCGTCGATCCCTCCATGGACCGCTCGCTCAAGGTCTCCCGGGCCGACGGCAAGCCCGCTGTGGTGCTCGTGGTCGGCGTCAACGGGGTGGGCAAGACCACCACGGTGGGCAAGCTCGCCCGCGTCCTCGTGGCCGAGGACAAGGACGTCCTGCTCGGCGCCGCGGACACCTTCCGCGCCGCCGCGGCCCAACAGCTGGCCACGTGGGGCGCCCGCGTGGGCGTGCCGACCGTCAAGTCGGACGTCGACGGCGCCGACCCTGCCTCGGTGGCCTTCGAAGCGGTCAAGGCCGGCATCGAGCAGGAGGTCGACGTCGTGATGGTCGACACCGCCGGGCGCCTGCAGAACAAGGTCGGGCTCATGGACGAGCTCGGCAAGGTCAAGCGCGTCATCGAGAAGCAGGCCGAGGTTGACGAGGTCCTCCTCGTGCTCGATGCGACCACGGGGCAGAACGGGCTGAACCAGGCCAAGGTCTTCGGCGAGGTCGTCGACATCACGGGCATCGTGCTGACCAAGCTCGACGGCACCGCGAAGGGCGGCATCGTCGTCGCGATCCAGAAGCAGCTCGGCGTGCCGGTCAAGCTCGTGGGCCTCGGCGAGGGCCCGGACGACCTCGCGCCGTTCGACGCCGAGGGCTTCGTGGACGCCATCCTCGCCTGACAGCCCCACCCCCCCCTCGGTTTCGGGTACTCATCTCGTCGCGTATTTCCCGTTCCGGGTACTCATCTCGTCGCGTTTCTCCCGTTCCGGGTACACCAGGGCACGACGGCGCCCGCCTCCTCTCCGGGGGGCGGGCGCCTCGCGTCCGGGGCACCATCAGGGGGCTTCGGGACGCTCCGCCGCCACGTCCTCGGAGCCGCCTTCCACACCACATTCCACGCCGCCCTCCACTGGCCCGGCCGCAGGGGCGCTGGCCGGCGTGCGCGTGGCCCACAGCGGCACCGCGGCGAGCAGGCACGCACCCGAGACGGCGAACGCCCACCCGTACCCGATGCCGTCCGCCAGCGCGCCGGCGGCCAGCGGGCCGAGGATGCTGCCCACATCGGAGGCCATCTGGAACACGGCCAGCGGGCGTCCGCCGCTGCGGCCTGAGCCGATGGTGTCCGCCACCGTTGCCTGCAGCGACGGGCCCAGGAACCCCGCGCCGAAGCCGGCGGCGACAGAGAGCGCGAGGAACACCGGCTCTGAACCGCTCATGCCGAGGAACGCCGTCGGCAGCGCTGTGCCCACGAGTCCGACCACGGCCACGGGACGTCGGCCCCACCGGTCCACGAGGCGCCCCGAGAAGGTGAGCGCCGCCGCGGTGCCACCGGCGTAGAGGGCCAGCGCGAGCCCGGCCGCCTGGGGGCCCGCGCCGAGGGCTGCCGTGGCGAAGAGGGGCACGAGGGCCATCCTGATCCCGAGGGCAGCCCACCCGTTGGCGAAGTTCGAGCCCACGGCCGCCCGGTAGGGCGCATGCGCGAGCGCGTCGGCCAGCAGGAGCTGCGGCCGGGCTGCCGCCCCCGTGTGCGCGGGCGCGGCAGAGCGGCGCCCGAGGAACGAGTGCACCACGGCCGCCGCAACCACGAGGGCCCCCGCGTAGACGAGGAACGGCACGCGCAGCCCGAAGGACGCCAGGAGTCCGCCAATCACCGGTCCGGCGATGTTGCCCAGGAGGAAGGACGCCGCGTACAGGCCCGAGACCCTGCCCCGGGCGTCGGGCGGCGCGAGGCGCACGATCAGCCCCGAGGCGGAGATCGTGAACATCGTCGAGCCGATGCCGCCCAGCCCGCGCACGGCCAGCAGGGTCCAGTAGTCGGGGGCGAACGCGCACGCCGCGCTCGAGGCCGCGACGAGGAGCAGGCCCGTGACGTAGACGGGCCGCTCGCCGAGCCTGTCGACGAGGGCGCCCGCGGTGGGCGCGAGGACGAGCCGCGCGAGCGCGAAGGCGCTCACGATCACGGAGGCCGCCGTCGCCCCGACGCCGAAGCTCGTGGCCAGCTGCGGCAGGACGGGGGCCACCAGCCCGAAGCCGACGGCGATGACGAACGCGGCGGCGACGAGGACCCAGACGTCGCGGGGCACCGGCGTCCGCGGGGAAGTGCGGGGCATGGGACCACCTTAGCGACGGTGCACCAGCGCGGCACGATGGCGCCGCCCGGCCGCCGGGATGGAGGCGAAACATGCTGGAAACGCGCATGTGACGGCGCCTTAACGCGCAGGAGCAAGATGTAACGGGCGTGCAATGTGGGCCGCCTCCGGTGGAAACACCGCGGGAGGAATCTATTTCCAGCGGCCCACGGGCGCCGGCAACGGCGCAGGGCCGGGCAGGTCCCGTTCCATCCCTGAAAGGCACACCATGACCCCCACCCTCAGCGCGGGAGACACCGCCTGGGTGCTCGCCTCGGCAGCGCTCGTGCTGCTCATGACGCCCGGGCTCGCGTTCTTCTACGGCGGCATGACTCGCGCCAAGTCGGTCCTGAACATGATGATGATGAGCTTCGGCGCGATCGCCCTCGTGGGCGTGCTCTGGACCCTCATCGGCTACTCGATGTCCTTCGGCACCGACTGGTTCGGTGGCCTCGTCGGCAACTTCGACAAGTTCGCCCTCCACGGCATCCTCGCCACGGGCAACGGCATGCAGCTCGCCGGAACCATCCCCGAGCTCGCCTTCGTCGGCTTCCAGGGCGTGTTCGCGATCATCACGGTCGCGCTCATCTCCGGCTCGATCGCCGACCGCGCCAAGTTCGGCGCCTGGATGGTCTTCGCGTTCTTCTTCTCGATCCTCGTCTACTTCCCGGTCGCCCACTGGGTCTTCGACGCGAACAAGGACGCCAACGGCAACTTCATCGGCGGCTGGCTCAACGGCCTCGGCGTGATCGACTTCGCCGGCGGCACCGCGGTCCACATCAACGCCGGCGCCGCGGGCCTGGCCCTCGCGCTCATCCTCGGCCGCCGCAACGGATTCGGCAAGGACCCCAACCACCGCCCCCACAACCTGCCGTTCGTCATGCTCGGCGCGGGCCTGCTGTGGTTCGGCTGGTTCGGCTTCAACGCTGGCTCGGCCCTCGGCGCCAACGGCGTGGCCGCGTTCGCCTGGATCAACACCCTCGTCGCCCCGTGCGCCGCGGTCCTCGGCTGGCTCGTGGTCGAGAAGCTGCGCGACGGCCACGCGACCTCGCTCGGCGCCGCCTCGGGTGCCGTGGCCGGGCTCGTCGCTATCACCCCGGCCTGTGCCGCGGTCTCGCCGCTGTGGGCGATCGTCCTCGGCGTCCTCGCCGGTGCGGTCTGCGCCCTGGCCGTGGGCCTGAAGTACCGCTTCGGCTACGACGACTCGCTCGACGTGGTGGGCGTCCACCTCGTCGGCGGCATCATCGGCACCCTCTTCATCGGCCTCGCGGCCAACCCCGGCGCGCCCTCGGGCGGCCAGGGCCTCTTCTACGGCGGCGGCTTCGAGCTCCTGGGCAAGCAGGCCCTCGGCGCCGGCACGGTCCTCGTGTACTCGTTCGCCCTCTCGCTCGCCATCGGCTGGATCATCAGCAAGACCATGGGCTTCCGGGTCTCGAGCGAGGCCGAGGAGGCCGGCGTCGACATCGCCCTGCACGCCGAGACGGCGTACTCCGGCAACAGCATGGGCGGCTCGTCGGGTTCGGCGTTCCACCCGCTCGGGTCCAAGGGCGAGGCAGAGGTCGCGGCGTTCAACGCGGACGACCTGCTCACTGAGGCAGCACGGAAGAAGGTCCAGGCGTGAAGCTCATCACCGCGATCGTCCGCCCCGAGAAGCTCGACTCCATCCGTGAGGGGCTCGAGGCCTACGGGGTCCAGGGCCTCACGGTCAGCGCGGCCAGTGGCTACGGCCGCCAGCGCGGGTACACGGAGGTGTACCGCGGCGCCGAGTACAGCGTGGACCTGGTCCCGAAGGTCAGGATCGAGGTGCTCGCCACCGACGACCAGACGGACGACATCCTCGACGTGCTGATCACCACCTCGAACACCGGCCGTGCAGGGGACGGCAAGGTGTGGACGGTGGACGTGCACGAGGCGATCCGCGTCCGGACGGGGGAGCGCGGGGCGGCGGCGATCTAGCCGCACCGGTCGCTCCGGGAGGGCGGACGACGGCGGGGACCCCCCGCCGTCGTCCGCCCACGTCGGCGGGAGGGCCGGCACCGCCGGAAAGAGCAGAGGCGGGGCGGGCGGGGACGGGCGCGAAACATGCCGTTAACACGGCCGTGACCAACCCTTAACGCCGGGGGGATTCCTGTAACACGAGGGCAACACGGACGGAGCGGAGCGGAAACACCGCCACGGGATTCTTGTTCAGGTGGTCCCGCAGACCGCCGCCGGGGACGGCGGACGGGGGCCGAGAACCGTGAACGTCCCTCGAAAGGCCTCACCCATGAACGCTGGCGACACCGCCTGGGTCCTCGTCTCGGCAGCCCTCGTCCTCCTCATGTCACCCGGCCTGGCCATCTTCTACGGGGGCATGACCCGCGTGAAGTCCATGCTCAACATGATGATGATGAGCTTCGGGGCCCTCGCCCTGGTCGGTGTCCTCTGGGTGCTGTTCGGCTACTCGATCGCCTTCGGGACCGACGCGGGGGACGGCCTGTTCGGCAACCCCCTCGAGGACTTCGGCCTCCACAACCTGCTCGCCACCGGTTCCTCGATGCCGCTCGTCGGCACGATCCCCGAGATCGTCTTCGTGGGATTCCAGGGCGTCATCGCCACCGTGACCGTGGCCCTCGTCTCCGGCGCGATCGCCGACCGGGCCAAGTTCGGCTCCTGGATGGTCTTCGCCGGCGCGTTCGCCGTGCTCGTGTACTTCCCCGTGGCGCACTGGGTCTTCGACTCGAAGAAGGACGCGCACGGGACCTTCATCGGCGGCTGGCTCAACCACCTCGGCCTCATCGACTTCGCCGGCGGCACCGCCGTCGAGGTCCTCGCCGGCGCCGCGGGCCTGGCCCTCGCCCTCGTGCTCGGCAAGCGCGTCGGGTTCGGCAAGGACCCCGAGCACCGCCCCCACAACCTCCCGCTCGTGATGCTCGGCTGCGGCCTGCTCTGGTTCGGCTGGTTCGGCTTCAACGCCGGCTCCGCGCTGGCTGCCAACGGCGAGGCCGGCTTCGCCTGGATCAACACGCTCGTCGCCCCGTGCGCCGCCATCCTCTCCTGGCTCGTGGTCGAGAAGGTCCGCGACGGCCACGCGACCTCGTTCGGTGCCGCCTCCGGCGCGGTCGCCGGGCTCGTGGCCATCACGCCGTCCTGCGCCACCATCGACCCGGCCTGGGCGATCGTCCTCGGCATCCTCGCCGGCGCCGTGTGCGCCCTGGCCGTGGGCCTGAAGTACCGCTTCGGCTACGACGACTCGCTCGATGTGGTGGGCGTCCACCTCGTCGGCGGCATCATCGGCACCCTCTTCATCGGCCTCGCCGCCGACCCGGCCGCCCCTGTGCCCGGCCGGGGCCTGTTCTACGGCGGCGGCCTCGCCCTGCTGGGCACCCAGGCCCTCGGCACCGGCGCCGTACTGGGCTACTCCTTCATCGTGGCCCTCGGGCTGGGCCTCGCGATCAAGGCCGTGATGGGCTTCCGGGTTGCGAGGGACGTCGAGGAGACCGGCGTGGACCTCGTCATCCACGCCGAGACCGCCTACTCGTCGCCGTCCGCCACGGGCGGCGGGTTCCACCCGCTCGGCGTCCGGCACACCGTCGAGACCCTGCTCGAGCAGCACCTCGAGCGGCGCCTCGGCCAGGCCGCTGCGGACGGCGCGCACGGCCAGCGCGAGGAGGTGCTGGCCGGGGCATCGCCAACCGGTACTGTGGGCTCGTGAAGCTCATCACCGCCATCGTCCGGCCCGAGAAGCTCGATTCCATCCGCGAGCACCTCGAGGCCGAGGGAGTCCAGGGCCTGACCGTCAGCGCCGCAAGCGGCTACGGCCGCCAGCGCGGCTACGTCCAGGTGTACCGGGGTGCCGAGTACAGCGTGGACCTCATTCCCAAGGTCCGCGTCGAGGTGCTCGCGACCGACAAGCACGCGGACGAGATCCTCGAGACGATTGTCGTCGCCGCCTCGACGGGCTCCCAGGGCGACGGCAAGGTCTGGGTCGTCGAGGTCCAGGATGCGGTGCGGGTGCGGACGGGGGAGCGCGGGGACTCCGCGATCTGAGCCGGGGCGGACGCCCCGGCCGGCCGGCTCAGGACGGCCCGGCGCCGTCCTCTCCGGCGGCCGAGGTGGCCCAGTCCGCCGGGCCCCTGCTGCCCGCGGCGTAGGTCTGGAGGGGGACCTCGCCGGCGGCCCACGCCTCCAGCACGGGCTCGACGATCCGCCAGCAGCTCTCGGCCGTGTCGGCGCGCACCGACAGGAGCGGGTCGCCGTCGAGCACGCCCTCCAGCACCTCGCCGTAGGGGAGCAGGTCCGCCTCGCCGAGGTCGGCGTCCAGCGTCACGCGGTTCAGGGTGAGCACGTCCCCGGGACCGTTGACGTCGACGTCGAGCTGGAGCACATCGGGGCCGAAGCCGATCCGGAGCCGGTTCGGCTCGTCCACGCCGCGGAAGCCCTCGGGCAGGTGCGGGACCGGGCGGAAGGTCACCACGGCTTCCTTGCGCCGGGCGCCGAGGGCCTTGCCGGAGCGGAGGATGAACGGCACGCCGGCCCACCGCCAGCTCGCCAGCATGACCGTGATCTCGGCCAGCGTCTCGGTGCCGCGGGACGGGTCCACCCCCGGCTCGGCCGTGTAGTCGGGGACGTGGCGGTCCCCGATGCTCCCGGCCGTGTACCGGGCCCGGCGCGTCGACTCGGTGAACGGCTCGGGGACCCGGGCGGAGCGGAGCACGGTGCTGATGCGGTCCCGCACGTCGCGCTCGTCGAGGCGGGCCGGCGCGTCCATCGCGAGCACGGCCAGGACCTGCAGGAGATGGCTCTGGATCATGTCCCGCAGGGCGCCGGCGCGGTCGTAGTACCCGGCCCGTCCCTCGAGCGCGAGGTCCTCGTCGAAGAAGATCTCCACCTTCTCGATGTGGTCGCGGTTCCACACGGGCTCGAGGAAGTTGTTGGCGAAGCGCAGGCCGAGGATGTTCAGGACGGTGCCCTTGCCGAGGAAGTGGTCCACGCGGTGGATCTGGCTCTCCGGGACCAGCCGGCCCAGGGTCTCGTTCAGGGCGGCCGCCGAGGCCTCGGAGGAGCCGAACGGCTTCTCGAGCACGAGCCGGGTGCCCTCGGGCAGGTCGGCAGGCCCGAGCAGGCCGCAGGCCTTCTGGCTCACGGCCGGGGGCAGCGCGAAGTAGACGGCGACGGGCCCCGGGAGCGCGGCGATCTCGCGCGCGAGCTCCCCGGGCGCCGTGACGTCGAGCTGGACGTAGACGGAGTCGCGGCGGATCCGTTCGAGCTCGGCGCGGCCGGCGTCGGTGGCGTCCGCCAGGGCCGCCTCGGTGGCGTCGTGCACGCGCTGGCTCCACTGCTCGGCGCCCCAGTCCTCGGCACCGGCGCCCACCACGGTGAGCCCGGCGTGCCGCCCGGTCGCGAGGAGCCGGGCGAGGCCGGGGAAGAGGAGGCGGCCGGTCAGGTCCCCGGAGGCGCCGAGGATGAGCAGGCTGCGCACGGACGGGGCGGTCTCACGAGTCGACGTCACGAGGCCTAGCATGCCACTGCCCGGTCCGTTGGTACCCTTAAGGGTGGCCAGATCCGCTTCCGGCGGGTCTGCGCGACCTCCTGACCCATCGTCAGATCCCTGGACCACGACTGAAAGCGACTCGGGCACGTGTTCAACTCCCTCTCGGACCGTCTCACTGCGACGTTCAAGAATCTCCGCGGCAAGGGCCGCCTGAGCGAGGCGGACGTCGACGCCACCGTCCGCGAGATCCGCCGCGCCCTCCTCGACGCGGACGTCGCCGTCCCGGTGGTGCGCGACTTCGCGGCGCGGATCCGCGAGCGCGCGCTCGGCGCCGAGGTCTCGGGTGCCCTCAACCCGAGCCAGCAGGTCGTCAAGATCGTCAACGAGGAGCTCCAGGCGATCCTCGGCGGCGAGACGCGCCGCCTGCGCCTGGCGAAGAACCCGCCGACCGTGATCATGCTCGCGGGCCTGCAGGGCGCGGGCAAGACCACGCTGGCCGGCAAGCTCGGCAAGTGGCTCAAGGGCCAGGGCCACTCGCCGATCCTCGTCGCCGCCGACCTCCAGCGCCCCAACGCCGTCACCCAGCTCGAGGTGGTGGCCCAGCGCGCCGGTGTGGCCGTCTACGCCCCGCACCCGGGCATCCAGTCCGAGTTCGAGGCACCCACGGGCGACCCGGTCGCCGTCGCCCGTGACGGCGTGGCCGAGGCCCGCGCCAAGCTGCACGACGTGGTGATCGTGGACACCGCCGGCCGGCTCGGCCTGGATGCCGAGCTCATGCGCCAGGCCGCGGACATCCGCGCCGCGGTCAACCCGGACGAGGTCCTGTTCGTCATCGACGCGATGATCGGCCAGGACGCGGTCAACACCGCCAAGGCCTTCGAGGAGGGCGTCGACTTCACCGGCGTTGTGCTCTCGAAGCTCGACGGCGATGCGCGCGGCGGCGCGGCCCTGTCCGTCGCGTCCGTGACCGGCCGCCCCGTCATGTTCGCCTCCACCGGCGAGGGCCTGGACGACTTCGAGCTGTTCCACCCGGACCGCATGGCCTCCCGCATCCTCGACATGGGCGACGTCCTGACGCTCATCGAGCAGGCCGAGAAGAGCTGGGACAAGGACGAGGCCGCCCGGATGGCGAAGAAGTTCGCCGACCAGGAGGACTTCACCCTCGAGGACTTCCTCGCCCAGATGCAGCAGATCCGCAAGATGGGCTCGATGAAGAAGATGCTCATGATGATGCCGGGTGCCGCCCAGTTCCGGCAGCAGCTCGAGCAGTTCGACGAGCGCGAGATCGACCGCGTCGAGGCGATCGTCCGCTCGATGACCCCGCACGAGCGCCTCGCGCCCAAGATCATCAACGGCTCCCGCCGCGCCCGCATCGCCCGCGGCTCGGGCGTGCACGTCTCCGAGGTCAACGGCCTGCTGGAGCGCTTCGGCCAGGCCCAGAAGATGATGCGCAAGATGGCTGCCGGCGGCGGCATCCCCGGGATGCCGGGCATGCCCGGCCCGGGCGGCTTCGGCGGCTCCAAGAAGGGGCCCGCCAAGGGCAAGAAGAAGGCGAAGTCGGGCAACCCGGCCAAGGCCGCGCAGGAGCGCCGCGAGGCGGAGGCCCGCCGGGCCGCCGGCGCCTCGAAGGCGTTCAGCGGCCAGGGCTCGGCGTTTGGCGCCCAGCAGGGCGACGAGTTCGACCCGTCCGCCCTCAACCTGCCCAAGGGCTTCGAGAAGTACCTCGGCAAGTAGTCCGGGGGCCCCACGTCCGGGGCCGGTCCGGCCACGCAGACGCACGACGCCGAAGGGGCGCCTCCCGAGGGAGGCGCCCCTTCGGCGTCGTCCGCCGAGGTCGCCCCGTGGGTGCGTGAGCTCGCCCGGCGGGCGCGCGAGGTCGCCCCGAGGGGCGCCTGCGGATTCGGACGAGAAGTGCACTTCCCGCCATCGGAGTGGGCCGCAGTTCGCGTCTCGCCCTGGAGTCCACGACTCGTGGACTCCAGGGCGAGAACGGAACGGCCCGGTGGCAGGCGCCAGGCGGCAGGCCTCCGGGCCGTGGGCGCTACTCCGGCGAGCCCACCGCGATCGTTTCCGGCAGGTAGACCTTTCCGCCAGCGGCGAGGAACTCCTGGCTCTTCTCCCGCATGCCCGCGATGGCCTCCTGGGCCTCCTTCGAGCCGAACTCGTTGCGGATGTCCTGGGAGATGCGCATCGAGCAGAACTTCGGCCCGCACATCGAGCAGAAGTGCGCGGTCTTCGCGGGCTCGGCCGGGAGCGTCTCGTCGTGGAAGGCCTCGGCCGTGGCGGGGTCGAGCGAGAGCGAGAACTGGTCCTTCCAGCGGAACTCGAACCGTGCCTTGGACAGGGCGTCGTCGCGCTCGTGCGCGCCGGGGTGGCCCTTCGCGAGGTCGGCCGCGTGGGCGGCGATCTTGTAGGTGATCACGCCGGTCTTCACATCGTCCTTGTTCGGCAGCCCGAGGTGCTCCTTGGGCGTCACGTAGCACAGCATCGCCGTGCCGTACCGGGCGATCTCGGTGGCGCCGATCGCCGAGGTGATGTGGTCGTAGCCCGGCGCGATGTCGGTCACGAGCGGGCCGAGCGTGTAGAACGGCGCGCCGTCGCACAGCTCCTGCTGCCGCTCGATGTTCTCGCGCACGAGGTGGAACGGGATGTGCCCCGGCCCCTCGACCATGACCTGCACGTCGTACTCCCACGCGCGCTTGGTCAGCTCGGCGAGCGTATCCAGCTCGGCGAACTGCGCGGCGTCGTTCGCGTCCGCCGTCGAGCCCGGGCGCAGGCCGTCGCCGAGCGAGAACGCGACGTCGTACTGCGCGAAGATCTCGCAGAGCTCGTCGAAGTGCGTGTAGAGGAAGTTCTCCTCGTGGTGGGCGAGGCACCAGCCGGCCATGATCGATCCGCCGCGGGAGACGATGCCCGTGACCCGCTCGGCGGTGAGCGGGACGTAGCGCAGGAGCACGCCGGCGTGGATGGTCATGTAGTCCACGCCCTGCTCGCACTGCTCGATCACGGTGTCGCGGAAGATCTCCCACGTGAGCTTGGACGCGTCGCCGTTGACCTTCTCGAGGGCCTGGTAGATCGGCACCGTGCCGATCGGCACGGGGGAGTTGCGGATGATCCACTCGCGGGTGGTGTGGATGTCGTCGCCGGTGGAGAGGTCCATGACCGTGTCGGCGCCCCACTTGGTGGCCCACTGGAGCTTGTCGACCTCCTCGGCGATCGAGGACGTGACCGCCGAGTTGCCGATGTTGGCGTTGATCTTGACGAGGAACGCCTTGCCGATGATCATCGGCTCCGACTCGGGGTGGTTGATGTTGCTCGGGATGATCGCGCGGCCCGCCGCGACCTCGGAGCGCACCAGCTCGACGTCGCAGTTCTCCCGCAGCGCCACGAAGCGCATCTCTTCGGTCACGACGCCGGCCCGCGCGTAGTGCATCTGCGTGACGCGCCGGCCGGGCTTGGCCCGCAGCGGCACGGGCCTGGCGCCCTTCCACTCGGCCGAGGCCTCGCCGCGCCGCACCGCGGAGCGGCCGTCGTCGAGCAGGTTCCGCTCGCGGCCTGCGTACGGCTCGACGTCACCCCGCTCGGCGACCCACTCGGCCCGGTACGCCGGAAGGCCCACGACGGGGTCGCTGCCCGGGCCCGACGTCCGGTAGACCCGCAGCGGCCCGTTCGCCTCGCCGCCCGGGGAATCGTCGAGTGCGATCTCGGTGACGGGCACACGGATGCCGTGCTCGTCGTCGGTGAGGAACGCGAGCGAGTGGGCGGGGTGCTGTTCCATTTCAGATGTGCTCATATGCTGAGCCCTCACTTCCTACGCCGGCATGACCCGGACAGGTTCGACGGTCGCAGGCCGCGTCAGCCTGATCTCAGCCCTTGCGAGGGCACCCGTGTGGACGCGTTGGACCCTAGCACGGCAGCTAGGCTGGCGTCATGCATGACGTTGTCCACCTCAGCGGCCCCGTCCTCGCCGGCCCCACCGACGAGCGGCCGGAGGCGTGGATCGCCGACGGCCGGATCACCTACCGCCGCCCCGAGGCGCCGGCGGCCACGAGCCTGCGCGGGTGGGTGCTCCCCGGCCTCGTGGACGCGCACTGCCACGTGGGGCTGGTGCCCGGCGGCGCGCCGGACGACGCCGCGGCCCTCGCCCACGCGCGCGCCGAGGCGGCGGCCGGCGTGCTCCTGGTCCGCGACTGCGGCAGCCCCACCGACACCCGCTGGCTGCAGGCGCGCGACGACGTCCCGCGCCTCGTGCGCGCGGGCCGCCACCTTGCCCGGTCCCGCCGCTACCTCCGCGGCCTCGCGCACGAGGTGGAGCCGGAGGACCTCGTGGAGGCGGTCGTGGCCCAGGCGCGGGCCGGTGACGGCTGGGTCAAGCTCGTCGCCGACTGGATCGACCGCGGCGCCGGCGACCTGGCGCCCACGTTCCCGCCGGCCGTGATCCGCGAGGCAGTCGCCGCCGCGCATGCGGAGGGTGCCCGCGTCACCGCGCACACCTTCGCCGAAGGGACCATCGACCACCTCATCGATGCGGGGATCGACTGCCTCGAGCACGCAACGGGCCTGCAGGAGCAGCATCTGCCGCGCCTCGCCGAGGCCGGCATCCCGATCGTCCCGACGCTCGTCAACATCGCGACCTTCCCCGACATCGCCGCCCAGGGCCAGGCGAAGTTCCCTCGCTACGCCGCGCACATGCGCGCCCTGTGGGAACGCCGGCACGAGCGGATCGCCGCTGCCCACGCCGCCGGGGTGCGGATCTTCGCGGGTACCGACGCCGGAACCGTGATCGCGCACGGCAGGATCGCGGACGAGGTCGCCGAACTGGCCGCCGCGATCGGGCCCGCGGAAGCGGTCGACGCCGCGTGCTGGGCCGCGCGCGGATGGCTGGGCGCCGCCGGCCTCGCCGAGGGCGACCCTGCGGACCTCGTGGTCGTGGGGGCGGATCCCCGGCGCGACGTGCGGACCCTCGCGGCGCCGCTGCACGTGGTGCGGGACGGGCAGCGGGTCGCCGGCGCGGCGGAGCCTGCCGCGGTGTAGGGGGAATATCCGGGCTTGATTGAAGCTTCAAGTAATTGTACGCTTGATGCAGACCTCGACAGCCAAGGAGCCCACCGTGAGCACATCCGCCACCCCCGCCCGCCCCGCCAGCGGCGACCTGCTTCCCGCCGACCTGACGATGGGCACCGTGATGCTCAAGGTCGGGGACATGAAGCTCATGCTCGACTACTACGAGCGCGCCCTGGGGCTCGTGCCGGTCAGCGAGTCCCTCGGCGGGGTGTACCTGGGCCGGCAGGGCCGGCCGGTCATTCACCTGAGCCCGGCCGCCGGGCTGCAGATCCCCGGCCGCGGCGAGGCCGGCCTCTTCCACACCGCCATCCTGTTCGAGCGCCGCGCCGACCTAGCCGCCACCGTCGCCACCGCGGCGCAGTATGACCCCAGGCTCTTCGCCGGCAGCGCCGACCACCTCGTCTCGGAGGCGTTCTACTTCACCGACCCCGAGGGCAACGGCGTGGAGCTCTACTTCGACAAGCCGCGTGAGAGCTGGCAGTGGAATGGCGGCGAGGTGGTCATGGACTCGCTTCCGCTGGCACCGCAGGCGTTCCTGAACCAGAACCTGACCGAAGCGTCCGTCGAGGGGCAGCGGGAGGCGGAGGCCGGCGTCGGCCATGTCCACCTGCAGGTCGGCGACGTGGAGACGGCGCAGAAGTTCTATGTGGACACGCTCGGGTTCGCCAGGACTGCGGGCTGGCACGGCCAGGCCCTGTTCGTCTCCGCCGGCCGCTACCACCACCACATGGCCATGAACGTGTGGAACTCCCGCGGCGCCGGCCCGCGCAAGGACACGCTCGGCCTCGGCGAGGTCCTCATCACGGTCGGTTCGGAGGACGACGTCCTCGCGGCCGCCGACCGTCTCAAGGTGGCCGGCATCGCGACCCGCCACACCGGGGCCGAGCTGCGCTTCGAGGATCCGTGGCGCAACCAGATCCGCATGGCGTCCGTGCACGCCTGACGCTCCCTGCGCTACGCTCGGACAGTCCGCGGTCGCCGCGGGCGACACGCAGGCCGAACCGCAGTCCAGCGCCCACAGAGGGGGAAGACGTGACCGCTCCCAGTCCCTTCGCCGAGATCTTCGTCTCCACGCATGCCGACGCGCTCAGCCGGGCTTCCCAGCTCGACAGCGGCGACGCCGAGGACACCGGGGGCCTCAGGATCCCCGGCGTCTCGGACTACGAGATCGAGCAGCTCGGCTCGCTGGTCGGAACCGCCGTGCATGCCCCCGGAGCCGACTACGAGCTCACCATGGTGGACGTCTCCTCGGATAGCCTCCTCGCGGTGCCCTCCACGATGGTCCGGGCCCTCGCCGACCTCCTCGTCTACGAGTCCGAGGAGGGGGAGGGCAACGCCGTGGAGCGGGTTGCCGCGGCCTGGGTGGACCAGGAGGACCTCCCGTTCGACGCGCGCGAGGCCTACGACTACGTCGAGCAGCTCGCCAAGCTGGCCGCCGACGTCGACGACTCGAACCGCCAGGAACTCTTCGTCTGGGCGAGTTCCTGACGCGCCGCGGTCCGGCGGCATGCGAAACGCCACCGGATCTGGCACAATGATCAGGTACCAATCCGCGCGGCCCCCTCTCTCCGCGCGCGGTTGTGTCCATCGGAGCCCTGGCGAAGTACGGCCCGCCCCACGGGAGCGGAAAAGTCCGGGCTCGCCTCATGTGCAGAAACAGGAGTGACCACAACCGTGGCCGTTAAGATTCGACTCAAGCGCTTCGGCAAGATGCGCGCCCCGTACTACCGCATCGTCGTCGCCGACTCGCGCACCAAGCGCGATGGCCGTGCGATCGAGGAGATCGGCAAGTACCACCCCACCGAGGATCCCTCGTTCATCGAGGTCAACTCCGAGCGCGCCCAGTACTGGCTCGGCGTCGGCGCCCAGCCGACCGAGCAGGTCGAGGTGCTCCTCAAGATCACCGGTGACTGGCAGAAGTTCAAGGGCCTTCCGGGCGCCGAGGGCACCCTCAAGTTCCCGAAGGGCAAGGAGCCGTTCGTGGCTCCCGAGAAGGGTTCCGTGATCCTCCCCGAGGCCCCGAAGGCTTCCAAGGAGGCCGAGGAGTCCGCCGAGGCCCCCGCCGAGGCCGAGGCTGAGTAACTTGCTGGCCGAGGCACTCGAGCACCTGGTCCGCGGCATCGTGGACAACCCGGATGACGTTGCGGTCCAGGCCAAGAGCGGCCGCCGCGGCGACGTCCTCGAGGTGCGCGTCCACGAGGACGACCTCGGACGCGTCATCGGCCGCCAGGGACGCACCGCCCGCGCACTGCGCACCGTGGTTGCGGCCCTCGCCGACGGCGAACCGGTCCGCGTCGACGTCGTCGACACCGACCGCCGTCGCTGACGCTGCCTCACCACCACCGTTCCGGCCCCTCCTCCCACCAGGGTGGAGGGGCCGGAGCTGTCTCCACCCTTCGCGGCCGGCAGCCGCGCACCGCACCCCGACGGGGCCCCCGGCCCCACCACGCAGGAGGCCCATCCCATGCAGGTCCAGGTCGCACGGATCGGCAAGCCGCACGGCATCCGCGGCGAGGTCACCGTCCAGGTCCTCACCGATGCCCCCGAGGACCGCTTCGTCCCCGGCACCGAGTTCATCGTCGAGCCCTCCTCGAGCGGTCCCCTGACGCTCGAGGGCGCGCGCTGGAACAAGGACATCCTCCTGCTCTCCTTCGCCGAGGTGCCCGACCGCACCCGCGCCGAGCAGCTCCGCGGGGTCAAGCTCTACCTCGAGTCGGAGGACCTCGAGGACGACGATGAGGGCTGGTACGAGCACGAGCTCGTCGGCCTGGCCGTCCGCGTGGACGGCCGCGACGTCGGCACCGTCGCCGCGCTCCAGACGATGCCCGTGCAGGATCTCCTGGTCCTCGACACGCCGACGGGGGAGGTCCTCGTCCCGTTCGTCGAGGAGATCGTGCCGGAGGTGGACGTGGAGGGCGGCTTCATCGTCCTCGTCCCCCCGCCCGGCCTCCTCGAGCTCAACCGCGACACCGGCGACGCCGGTGCCCCCGGCGGCGAGCCGGAGCGCGGGCCGGGGTCGGAGGCGTAGGTGCGCATCGACGTCGTCAGCATCTTCCCCGACTACCTCGCACCGCTGCGGCTGTCCCTCCTGGGCCGCGCCCAGGAGGACGGGCTGCTGGACCTCGCGGTCCACGACCTCCGCGACTTCACCTTCGACCGCCACCGCACGGTGGACGACACGCCCTACGGCGGCGGGGCCGGCATGGTCATGAAGGCCGAGCCGTGGGCGCTGGCTCTCGAGCAGGTCCTCGTGGCACAGGGCGCCGTCGCGGGCAATGCCGGGCACGACGCCGGCCCGGTCGCCGCGCGCCGGCCGGTGCTCATCGTTCCGTCCCCGGCCGGGGCGGTCTTCACCCAGGCCATGGCCTACGAGCTCGCCGAGGAACCCACCCTCGCCTTCGCATGCGGCCGCTACGAGGGCATCGACGAGCGCGTCCTGGAATGGGCGGAGCAGCGCTTCGAGGTGCGACCCGTGAGCCTCGGGGACTACGTGCTCAACGGGGGAGAGGTGGCCGTCATGGCCATGGTGGAGGCGATCGGCCGTCTCCTCCCCGGCGTCGTGGGCAACCCCGAGTCCCTCGTGGAGGAGTCCCACGCCGACGGGCTGCTCGAGTACCCCGTCTACACCAAGCCCTCGTCGTGGCGCGGGCACGACGTTCCCGAGGTCCTGCTCTCCGGGAACCACGGCAAGATCGCCTCCTGGCGTCTCGAGCAGCAGCTGCGCCGGACCGCGGCGCGGCGGCCCGAGCTCCTCGACGGGGCGGACGCCGCACCCTTCGGCAAGGCCGAGCGCGCCGTGCTGCGCGAACTCGGCTACGAGGTGGCGGAAGGACGGCTGCGCCGGGCTCCGCAGGCGGACTGACGCCGGGGCGGAAGTGACGGCTCCGTCCGCGATATGGCACAATGGAGCGTTGTGTCTGCCGGGCATTGGACCTGCCACAGGGGGCCTGAGCCAACGGTGATGGACACGCCGCCCTGCCGGGCCCTTCGGCGGGCGGTCATGGCTTCCGGCTCGATCGCCCCAGCGCGGTGCGGGCCGCACACCAAAGCAGGTGACCTGTGGCATCTGCCAGGAGATATGAGAATGAACATCCTCGACTCCGTCGATGCCGCCTCGCTGCGCTCCGACATCCCGGCGTTCGCGCCCGGTGACACCCTCAAGGTGCACGTGAACATCATCGAGGGCAAGAACTCCCGCGTCCAGGTCTTCCAGGGCTTCGTCGTCGGCCGCCAGGGCCACGGCGTGCGCGAGACCTTCACGGTCCGCAAGGTCTCCTTCGGTGTCGGCGTTGAGCGCACGTTCCCCGTGCACTCCCCGATCATCGACAAGATCGAGGTCGTGACCCGTGGTGATGTGCGCCGCGCCAAGCTCTACTACATGCGCGAGCTGCGCGGCAAGGCCGCCAAGATCAAGGAGAAGCGCGACTTCAACCGCACCAAGTAGCCCCGAGCTGCTCGAAGCGTGCTGAACGCCACCTCCATGGCACGATCCGAACGCCAGTCCCGGCTGCGGGGCTGGCGTTCGGTCGTTCTGGCCGTCGTTCTGGCCGTCGTCGTCTGGGCGGTCATCCGCTCGTTCGTGGTCGACGTCTTCTACATCCCCTCCGAGTCGATGCAGCCGCTGCTGGACCCGGGGGACCGGATCGGCGTCGTCCGCGCCGACGTCGACCCGGCGCCCATCCGCCGCGGAGACGTCGTCGTCTTCGACGGCCGGGGTTCCTTCGCGCCCCTGACCTCGGGCCGCGGATGGGCGGGGGACCTCGTCCAGGGTGCGGCCGAATGGCTCGGGATCGTGCCCACCGAGACCGTCTACGTCAAGCGGGTCATCGGCGTGGGCGGCGACCATGTCCGCTGCTGCACCGCGAGTGGGAAGATCGAGGTGAACGGCCAGCCCCTCGATGAGCCGTACCTGTTCCCGGGCGATGCGCCCAGCGAACAGCGGTTCGACGTCGTCGTGCCGGCCGGGCGGCTGTGGCTCCTGGGCGACCACCGCTCGGTGTCCTCCGATTCCCGGGCACTGCTGGGCGCCCCCGGGGGCGGCCTGGTCCGGGCGGACAAGGTGATCGGCCGGCCGGTGGCGATCCTGTGGCCACTTGATAGATTGGGCGGGTTCACCGCCTCCCCGACAGCAAAGAAGGACACCCAGTGATGCGCAGCCGAGATGCCGGGGCCGACGCCGCAGGAGCGGGGCCGGAAGCGCAGGGTGCCGGCGACGGGGGAGCGGCCCCGCGGCGCGGAGGCCTCATGGCCTGGATCCGCGAGATCGCGATCATCCTCGGGGTGGCGATCGTGCTGTCCTTCCTCATCAAGACCTTCCTGTTCAAGGCGTTCTACATCCCGTCCGAGTCGATGGTGCCCACGCTCGAGGAGAACGACCGGATCTTCGTGAACCTGTTCGTGCCGCGGAACTTCCCGCTGCAGCGCGGCGAGGTCGTCGTGTTCAGGGACACCAAGGGATGGCTTCCGGAGGCGCCCCAGACGGCGGCCAACCCCGTGCAGGAAGTGCTCGAGTTCGTCGGCCTGCTGCCGGACACGTCCCAGCAGCACCTCATCAAGCGCGTCATCGGACTGCCGGGCGACCACGTCGTGTGCTGCGACGCGTCGCAGCACATCACCGTCAACGGCGCCGCCCTCAACGAGCCGTACGTCAACCATGCGGAGACGCCGCGGGTCGTGCCGTTCGACGTGACGGTTCCGGCCAACAGCATCTGGGTGATGGGCGACAACAGGAACCATTCCTCGGACTCGCGCTACCACAACTCGGTCCAGCCGGGCTCGGGCTTTGTCTCGCTCAGCGACGTCGAAGGCCAGGCCGCCGTCATCGCCTGGCCGCTGAACCGCATCCGGTCCCTCGACAGCTACCCGGACACGTTCAAGGACGTGCCCGCACCGAAATGAGCACCCGCATCGCCGCCGGCGCGCGGGCTCCGCGTCCGCGCCGCGCCACGGCGCCCACCCTGCGGTTCGTCAACCGGCTCGCCCAGGCCTACGGCCCCCTCATCGCCGGCTGCGACGAGGTGGGCCGAGGCGCTCTGGCGGGCCCCGTCTCGGTAGGGATCGTCGTCGTCGACGCGCGCCGCGTCGTGACGCGCACGGTACTGCGTGACAGCAAGCTCCTCACCCCCGAGCGGCGCGTGGAGCTGGTCCCGATGATCCAGGCCTGGGCGGTCGGGGCGGCCGTGGGGCACGCGGGCGCGGAGGAGATCGACGAGGTGGGCCTCATGGAGGCGCTGCGCCGGGCCGGGCACCGTGCGCTGGCCGAGGTCGCCGCCGCCGGTGTCGTGCCGGACGCGGTGCACCTCGACGGCAACTACGACTGGCTCTCCCGCGGCGGCCAGGGCTCGCTCTTCGACGAGCCCGACGCCGGCCCCCTGCTGCCGGTCCAGACTACGATCAAGGCCGACCTCGCCTGCCAGGCCGTGGCCGCGGCGAGCATCCTCGCCAAGGTGGCCCGGGACGGGCTCATGGTCCAGTACGGGACCGAGGATCCGCGCTTCGGCTGGGCCGTCAACAAGGGCTACGCCACGCCCGAGCACAGGGCGGCGCTCCTGGAGCACGGCCCCACCGTGCTCCACCGCCGCTCGTGGCGCCTGGGGACGGCGGACGCCGACACCGAAGACGAGATCGAGGCCGCCGCGCAGGAGCGCGCTGCGGCGGCGGAGGATCTCGACGGGAGGAAGATAGGACTATGAGCGCCGAAGACCTTGAGAACTACGAGACGGACATGGAGCTCCAGCTCTACCGCGAATACCGGGATGTCATCTCGCTGTTCAGCTACGTGGTGGAGACGGAGCGGCGGTTCTACCTCGCCAACCACGTGGACCTGCAGGCCCGCTCGGCCGACGGCGAGGTCTACTTCGACCTGACCCTCCAGGACGCCTGGGTCTGGGACGTGTACCGCAGTGCGCGCTTCGTCAAGAGCGTCCGCGTCATCACCTTCAAAGACGTCAACGTCGAGGAGCTGCCCAAGGTCGAGGACCTGGGCCTGCCCAAGGGCGGCCTGGGGGCCTAGCGGGGCGCCACTTCTCCTCCACAGCCGACCCCGTGGGCGAGTTGCCCACATGGGCCTCCCGCCGCCGGCCGAGCGGTCCTCTCCGGCGCGAGTCTGGTCCCATGAGAGCCAAGGACAGACTCGGTCAGCGCGGGGAACGCCTCGCGGAAGAGTACCTGCGGACGGCCGGCGCCGCCATCCTGGACCGCAATTGGCGGTGCCGGGACGGCGAGCTGGACATTGTCGCCTCGGAGGGCGGGACCCTCGTCGCGGTCGAGGTGAAGGCCCGCCGCTCCTGGGACTACGGGCACCCGTTCGAGGCCGTCGACGCCGCCAAGCTCGGCCGGCTCGTGCGTCTGCTCGCGGCGTGGGCTGAGGGGCACGGGCTCCGGGCGAGGGCCAGGCGCGTGGACGTCATCGCCGTCACCGGGCGGGACGGCGAGGCGGCCAGGATCGAGCACCTGCGGGGCGTGGCCTGATGGCGGGCGTCGGGCGCGCGCTCGGTGTGGCCCTCGTAGGCCTGAACGGCTACCTCGTCGAGGTCGAGGCAGACATCGGCCAGACGCTGCCCAGCTTCGTCCTCCTCGGCCTGCCGGACTCGGCGCTGAGCGAGGCCCGCGAGCGGATCCGCAGCGCCGCCAAGAACAGCGGCCTGCCCCTGAGCCGGCGCAAGCTCACCGTCAACCTGATCCCGGCCTCCCTGCCCAAGCGTGGCACGGGCTTCGACCTGGCGATCGCGGTGGCGTCGCTCGCGGCCGCGGGAGACCTGCGGCCGCCAGCCGGCGTCGTGTTCCTCGCCGAGCTGGGCCTCGACGGCAGGCTCCGGCCCGTGCGCGGCGTGCTCCCGGCGGTCATGGCGGCCGTACGGGGCGGACGCCCCGACGTCGTGGTTGCCGGCGCCAACGCCCGCGAGGCCTCGCTCGTCCCCGGGGCCCGGGTGCACGCCTACGAGTCCCTCGGGCAGCTCGCCCTCGACCTCGGAGCCGATCCCGAGGCGGTCGCGGTGCCCTCCTGCGAGGACGGCGGTACGGGTCCGGACGAGGACAGCGGACGGCCCGCGCCCCGCCCGCTCGCCGTCCCCGACCTGAGGGACGTCGCGGGCCAGTCAGAGGCCCGCGCCGCCGTCGAGGTGGCGGCGGCCGGCGGCCACCACATCATGCTCGTGGGACCGCCCGGGGCCGGCAAGACGATGCTCGCCGAGCGGCTCCCCGGGATCCTCCCCGACCTCGACGACGAGGCGGCCATGGAGGTCACCGCGATCCACTCCCTCTCGGGCGAGCCCGGAACGAGTGCCCTCATCCGCCGTCCGCCCTTCGAGAGCCCGCACCACACCGCGAGCGCCCCCGCCATCATCGGGGGAGGCACGGGCATCCCGCGGCCCGGGGCGGCCTCCCGCGCGCACCGTGGCGTCCTCTTCCTCGACGAGGCTCCCGAGTACGAGCGTCGGGTGCTCGACTCCCTCCGGCAGCCGCTCGAGAGCGGCGAGCTCGTGATCCACCGCGCCGCGGGCGCCGCGGCCTACCCTGCGCGCTTCCAGCTCGTGGTCGCCGCGAACCCCTGCCCGTGCGGGAAGGGGACGGGCAAGGCACTCGAGTGCACCTGCACCGCGCAGGCCAAGCGGCGCTACTTCGGGCGCCTCTCCGGACCGCTGCTGGACAGAGTGGACATCCAGCTGCGCGTGAACAAGGTCTCGGCCATCGACTTCGGGCAGGCGCCGGCGGGCGAGGCCACGGCGGACGTCGCTCCCCGCATCCTCGCCGCCCGTCGCCGGCAGGCTGAGCGGCTCCAGCAGTACGGGCTCGAGACCAATGCCCAGGTGCCCGGACGCCTTCTGCGCGGCCAGCTCCGCCTCGATCCGGCGGCCACCGCGCTGCTGGACCGGGCGATGGTGGCGAACACCCTCACCGCCCGGGGCTTCGACCGGGTCCTCCGACTCGCCTGGTCCATCGCGGACCTGGCAGGGCTCGACCGGCCAGGGGGCGATGAGGTGGGGCAGGCGCTCCTCCTCCGGCAGGCGGTGGCGGCATGACTCCGGGACACCAGGGGCGCGGCGGCTGGGCCGTGGCCGGGGAGGGGAACGGGACGGATCAGGTACGGATCGCCAGGGCAGCCCTGTCACGGCTCTTCGAGCCCCTCGATCCCGTGGGCGTGCTGCTCGTGGCGGCGTTCGGCCCCGAGGAAGCCCTCCGGATCGCCTCGGGGCGCGCACCAGCCGCGGATCTGGCCGCCCTCGGGACGGCCCTCGAGGACGCGGCCGGCCCTGATCCCGGGAGAGCGTCTGGGCCGCGGGCGGCCGCGGCCCGGCCCGGCGCCCTGGCCGGCGCCCTCGAGCGGTGGGCCCCGCGGGTGCAGCACCTCGCTCCCGAACGGGACCTGGAGGCGACGGCACGGCTCGGCGGCCGGCTCGTGATCCCCGAGGACGCCGAATGGCCGGCCGGGCTCCTCGGACTCGGCGCCGAGGGCCCGCTGTGCCTGTGGGTCCGCGGTGACGAACCGCTCCCGGCGGCCGAGCGCAGCGTGGCCGTCGTCGGATCACGCGACGCCACAGGCTATGGGATCTCGGTCGCAGGGGAGCTGGCCCGCGGCGTGGCGGACCTCGGGCTGACGGTGGTCAGCGGAGGCGCCTACGGCATCGACGGACAGGCGCACCGGGCCGCACTGTCTTCCTCCGCGGCCGGCGTCCCCACGGTCGCCGTCATGGCTGGGGGCGTGGATCGCTACTACCCCACGGGCAACGAGGAGCTGCTCCGGGAGGTTGCCCGGCGGGGCCATCTCGTCTCCGAGCTGCCCCCCGGTGCCTCGCCCTCCAAGCACCGTTTCCTCAAACGGAACCGCCTCATTGCGGCGATGTCCGCCCTGACCGTGGTGGTGGAGGCGAGATGGCGCTCCGGGGCTCTCAGCACGGCCCGCAGGGCTGTGGACCTCGGCCGGCACGTCGCCGCTGTCCCGGGCTCGGTCTACAGCGCGAACTCGGCCGGATGCCACCGGCTCATCCGGGACGGCGCCGCCTGCGTCACCGACGCCAAGGAGGCCTACGAACTGGTGGCACCGTCGGGGGAGGGCCTCGCGGAGGACCCGTCAGCACCCGCTCGCGCCCATGACGGGCTCTCGCTCGTCGACCTCATGGTGCTCGAGGCGCTGCCCGTGCGGCGGGGCGCGGCGGTGGAGAGCCTCGCGGTGGTCGCGGGCCTGAGCGAGGCCGAGATCCGGGCAGGACTGGGACGGCTGTCCCTCGTGGGCCTGTGCGAGCGGTCCGAGGGCGGCTGGAGGCGCAGCAGGCAGGCGTGAGAGCCATGCTCCGGCCGGACCTGTCCCGCGCTGTGCGTGTCGGGCTTGCCGCTGCAGCGGCGGCCGCGAAGGATGGAGGAGGCCCGAAGGCCACGACGAGGAGGCTCCATGGACGCCGGTGCAGTGCCCGAGGGGCTGGATGGCCCCCTGCGGTCGTACCTGCGCCATCTCGCCCTGGAACGCGGCCGCTCAGCCCACACGGTGCGCGCCTACGAGTCGGACCTCACCTCGATGCTCGCCTCCGCCGCCGAGGACGGCGCCGTGGACCTGCGGGCACTCGACCTGGCCATGCTCCGCCGCTGGCTCGGCCGCCAGAGCGAGGCGGGGCTCGCGAGGTCGACCCTGGCGCGGCGGTCGGCCGCTGCGCGCTCGTTCCTTGCGTGGGCCGCCAGGGAAGGCCACCTGGACGCGGACCCATCGATCCGGCTCGCGGCCCCCAAGCGGCAGGCGCACCTGCCCGAGGTCCTGCAACGGGATCAGGCCGAACGGTTGCTGGATGGCGCCGCTGCGGCCGCCGCCGAGGGCGACCCGGTGGCCGTGAGGGACCTGGCCCTGGTCGAGCTCCTGTACGCGACGGGGGTGCGGATCGGCGAACTCGTGGCCCTCGACGTCGACGACGCGGACTTCGGCCGTCGCACCATCCGGGTGCTCGGCAAGGGCAACAAGGAGAGGACGGTACCCTTCGGGGTCCCTGCCGCGGACGCCCTCACCCGCTGGCTCGGCGCGCGGACGGCGCTCACGACCAGTGCCAGCGGCGCTGCCCTCTTCCTCGGCGCCCGCGGCGGCCGGCTCGGGCAGCGTCAGGCACGGACCGTCGTCGACCGCGCCCTGAGGGGGCTCGGCGACACCTCGGCCAGCGGTCCGCACGCCCTCCGCCACACCGCCGCGACCCACCTCCTCGACGGGGGCGCCGACCTCCGCAGCGTCCAGGAGCTCCTCGGGCACGCCAGCCTGGCCACCACCCAGCTGTACACCCACGTGTCCGTCGAACGGCTGCGGGCGAGCTACTTGGCGTCCCATCCGCGCGCATAGCCTGCTGCCACACTGGCGGGGCCTACTGGCATCTGGCAGATTCGTCCGGCAGAATGGTCGCGAAGCCCCGGTCGGAGCGGGTCCCGCGCCTTACGGACGTGGGGCACCTCCTCCCGGAGGGACAACTCAATAGCCACGCATCGCTGGATCCGCCAGCTGACGGTCGTAGGGGAAGACGTACCGACAGCGATGGAGGATGGAATGTCTGCAGTGATGACCCGTGGTCTGCTGTTCGTGCACTCGGCACCGAGCGCGCTGTGCCCGCACGTCGAGTGGGCCATCAGCTCGGTGGTGGACAAGCGGACGGATCTCGACTGGACGGCGCAGCCTGCCGCTCCGGGAATGTTCCGTGCCGAGCTGTCGTGGATCGGCAAGCCCGGGACCGGCGCCCAGCTCGCCTCGGCCCTGCGCGGCTGGGCCCACCTGCGCTACGAGGTCACGGAGGAGCCGAGCCCCAGCGTGGACGGCGGCCGGTGGTCGCACACCCCCGAGCTCGGCATCTTCCACGCCATGACCGACGTCCACGGCAACATCGTCATCTCCGAAGACCGCATCCGGTACGCCTACGAGTCTGCAGGCGGGGACGCGGCGGCCGTCTACCACGAGCTCTCCCTCGCCCTCGGCGAGGCCTGGGACGAGGAGCTCGAGCCGTTCCGCCACGCCGCCGAGGGCGCACCGGTCCGCTGGCTCCACCAGGTCGGCTGACCACCGCCCCAGCCTCACCTGTCCCACCTGTCTGCGTCTGTGTGACACCAACGGGGAGGGGGCCAGTCATCCGACTGGCCCCCTCCCCGTTGGCGCGTTCTCGGCGTGTCCGCGTCAGTGGTTGCGGATCACCACGACCGCGTTGTGGCCGCCGAAGCCGAAGGAGTTGCTGAGGGCGACGATGTCCCCCTGCGGGAGGTCCCGTGCTGTGGTGACCACATCGAGCGGGATCTCCGGGTCCTGGTGGTCGAGGTTGATCGTGGCGGGAGCGCGTCGCTCCTGCACGGCGAGGACGGTGAGGACGGCCTCGACGGCACCGGAGGCGCCGAGGAGGTGGCCCATCTGCGACTTCGTCGCAGAGACCGCCACATTGTCCACGTGGGTGCCGAGCGCGGCCCTGAGCGCGGTGTACTCGGGCTTGTCGCCGACCGGCGTCGAGGTCGCGTGAGCGTTGACGTGCACCACGTCCTCCGGCTGGACGCGAGCGTCGAACATCGCGGCCTTGAGCGCACGGGTGGCGCCCAGGCCCTCCGGATCCGGCGCGGTGATGTGGTACGCGTCGGCCGTGACCGACGTGCCGGCGAGCTCAGCGTAGATGCGGGCGCCGCGCGCGAGGGCGTGCTCCTCCGCCTCGAGCACGAGCGCGCCCGCCCCTTCGCCCATGACGAAGCCGTCGCGGTCGAGGTCGTAGGGGCGGGAGGCGTGCTCGGGGTCGTCGTTGCGCTTGGAGAGCGCCTGCATCGCCGCGAAGGAGGCGAGCGGCATCGGGTGGATCGCGGCCTCCGCGCCCCCGACCATCACGACGTCGGCCTTGCCGGCGCGGATGAGCTCCTGGCCCACGGCCATGGCCTCGGTGCCGGATGCACACGCAGACACGGGGGTGTGGGCGCCGGCCCGCGCGCCGAGGTCGAGGCTGACCGCCGCGGCCACGCCGTTGGGCATCAGCATCGGCACGGTCATCGGAAGGACCCGGCGCGGGCCCTTCTCCTTGAGCGTGTCCCACCCGTTGAGCAGGGTCCAGACGCCGCCGATCCCGGTGGCGAAGGCGACCGCGAGGCGGTCGTGGTCGATCTCTTCGATGCCGGAGTCCCGCCAGGCCTCGCGGGCCGCGATCACGCCGTACTGGGTGGACGGGTCCATGCGCTTCATCTCGACCCGGCTGAGCACCTGGTCGGCAGGGGTGGAGAGCTTGGCGGCAATCTTGACCGGCAGCTCGTACTGCTCGACCCAGTCATCGGTGAGCCTGCGGACGCCCGAGACGCCCTTGAGGGCGTTCTGCCACAGGGTGGGGACGTCGCCGCCGATGGGCGTCGTGGCACCAAGGCCGGTCACAACAACTTTGCGCGCCATGCTTCGCTACTTTCGTGGTGCGGGATGAGGCCAGAAGGCCCTGGCCTCGTCAACAGGGGGCGGCCGGCGCAGGGGCGCCGGCCGCCGGGGCGCGAGGCCCTTAGGCCTGGGCCTTGGCGATGAAGTCGACGGCGTCGCCAACCGTGGTGAGGTTCTTGACCTCCTCGTCCGGGATGCGGACGCCGAACTTCTCCTCGGCGTTGACCACGATGGTCATCATCGAGATCGAGTCGATGTCGAGGTCGTCGGTGAACGACTTGTCGAGCTGGACGGCGTCGGTGGCGAGCCCCGTCTCCTCGTTGACGATCTCGGCCAGACCGGCGAGGATCTCTTCGTTGGTTGCCATGTCGGCTCCTTTTCTCGGTTCCCGGCGGTCCGCCGGATCAGGGTTCCAGCCGCTGTGCGCGGCGTGGTCTCAGCACGGCCCGGGGGCCGTGCCGCGGTCTCAGGGGAGGACGACGACCTGGGCGCCGAAGACGAGGCCCGCGCCGAAGCCGATCTGCAGTGCCAGCTTGCCGTGGAGGTCGGGGTGCTCGTCGAGCAGCCGCACCGTCGCGAGGGGGATCGAGGCCGCGGAGGTGTTCCCCGACTCGGCGATGTCCCGGCCGACGATGACCGTCTCGGGCAGCTTGAGCTGCTTGACCATCTCGTCGATGATGCGCATGTTCGCCTGGTGCGGGATGAACGCGGCGAGGTCCTCAGGCTCGATGCCCGCGGCGTCGAGCGCCCTCCGGGCCACCTTGGCCATCTCCCAGACGGCCCAGCGGAAGACGCTCTGTCCGTCCTGGCGCAGGGTCGGCCAGATCTTCGCCTCCGTGCCCAGCACCGCGGCCGCGTTGCTCGCGCCGTTGTGCTCGGCCTCGTCCGAGAGGTCGCGGACGTCCAGGAGCGAGTGCGTCATGCCGATGACATTCCACTTGCTGCCGTCCGAGCCCCACACCGAGGGACCGATGCCGGGCGTCTCGGAGGGGCCGATCACGACGGCGCCCGCGCCGTCGCCGAGCAGGAAGGAGATGCTTCGCTCGGTGTTGTCGATGAAGTCGCTGAGCTTCTCGGCGCCGACCACGAGCACGTAGTCGGCCGCGCCGGAGCGGACCAGCGCGTCGCCCTGGGCGATGCCGTAGCAGTATCCGGCGCACGCGGCGGAGATGTCGTAGGCGGGTGCCGGCGTGGCCCCGAGGCGGTCCGCCAGGGCGGCGGCCGCGGACGGGGTCGCGTAGGGGTGGGACACGGTCGAGACGATGACGGCGCCGAGCTGGTTCGCCTCGATGCCTGCCGAGGCGAGGGCATCGCGGGAGGCGCCCTCTGCCATGTCGAGGACGCTCACGTCCTCGGGGGCGCGGCGGCGGGTCACGATGCCGGTGCGCTGGCGGATCCATTCGTCCGAGGAGTCGATCCACTGGCAGACGTCGTCATTGGTGACGACGACCGACGGGCGGTAGGCGCCGATGCCGAGGATGCGCGCGTACGCGTGCGTCTCGGCCTGCTTGAGTGTCGGGGTGCTCACACGGTCTCCTTGTCGCTGCTGGCGTCATCGGCGGCGAAGAGCTCGAGGGCCGCGTCGACGTCGGAGGGTCCCTTGACCGCCACGGTCTTGATGCCGGGCATGCCCCGCTTCGCGAGGCCGACGAGCGTGCCTGCGGGGGCGAGCTCGATCACGCCGGTGACGCCGCGCGCAGCGAGCGTCTCCATGCACAGGTCCCAGCGCACCGGGCGGGAGACCTGGGCGATGAGGCTCTCGAGCGCGGCCTCGCCCGAGGCGACCTCCGCACCGTCGAAGTTCGAGAGCAGGGGAACGGCCGGATCGCTGACGGCCAGCTCGGGCCGGAGGGCCTCGAGGTCCGCCACGGCCGAGGCCATGTGCTGCGTGTGGAAGGCACCGGCCACCTTGAGGGGGATGACGCGGGCCTTGGCCGGCGGATTGTCCGCGAGCTGCTTGAGGGCCTCGAACGTGCCGGCGGCGACGATCTGGCCGCCGCCGTTGACATTGGCCGGCTCGGCGCCCGCGGCGGCGATCGCGGCGAGGACCTCGTCGCGGTCTCCGCCCACGACCGCGCTCATCCCGGTGGGGGTGACTGCGGCGGCCTTGGCCATGCCCCGGGCACGGACGCCGACGAAGCGCATGGCGTCCTCGGCGCTGAGCACGCCGGCGAGGGCGGACGCGGTGATCTCACCGACCGAGTGTCCGGCGAGCACGACGGGCAGGTCGGAGAGCTCGGCGTCGAACATCGCCTCGGCAGCGACAATGCCAGCGGCCACGATGAGCGGCTGGGCCACCGCGGTGTCCTTGATCGTCTCCTCGTCCGAGGTCGTCCCGTGCGCCACGAGATCGAGGCCAACCACCTCGCCGAGGGCCCCGAGGCGGTCGGCGACGGAGGGCAGCTCGAGCCAGGGGGCCAGGAATCCGGGCGTCTGGGAGCCCTGTCCAGGGCAGACAATTGCTAGCACGTCACCAAGCTTTCCAAATCGGGGGTGCTCTGAGTGGGGAGAGCGCGCACGAAGCTCCTCCATGCGGTTTGTGGGAAGTCTACAACGTGCTCGCGGCGGCAACCCCGACTCAGGACCGCTGCGGATGCCGTTCGGGGGGCGGTTTCGGGGCCGCGGCGAGACGTCCCACGACGAGCGCGGTCTGCAGGACGAACGCCTCGCGGGGCAGGAGCGGGTCCCACCCGGTGACGTCGCAGACGCGGCGCAGCCGGTAGCGGACGGTGTTGGCGTGGACGAACAGCTCCCGCGCCGTCGCCTCGAGCGAGTGGCCCAGTTCGAAGTAGGCACTAAGGGTCTCGACCAGCCCATTGGAGGCTGCCACCAGGGGGCGGTAGATCTTCTGGACGAGGGCGCGGCGGGCGGCGTCGTCGCCGGCCGCCACCCGCTCCGGAAGCAGGTCGTCCGCCGCGACGGGGCGCGGGGCGTTGGGCCAGGCCCGGGCGGCGGACAGGCCCGCGAAGGCCGCCTGGGCGGAGGTGCTCGCCTCGGTCAGGGTCGCGGCCTCCGGCCCGTACACCACCGGGCCGGGGGCGAAGAGCTCGGCCAGGCGCGCCATGGCCGTCGCCGGCTCCTGCAGGCCGCCGAGGATGAGGATCAGGCGGTCGCCCTGGATGCCGACCAGGGCGTCCTGGGCGTGCCGGCCCGCGATCCGCCGCAGCTCGCCCACATAGGTCGGGCTGGGCTCGAGCGGGGAGGAGCCCACCATGACCGTGAAGCGCTCCTGGGCCTTCCATCCGAGCGCCGCGATGCGGGACCTCAGGGCGTCCGTGTTCTCCCCGCGCAGGATCGCATCGACGATGAGGGCTTCGAGGCGGGTGTCCCACGATCCCCGGGTCTCGGCGGCGCGCGCGTAGACGTCCGCCGCGGCGAAGGCCACCTCGCGGGAGTAGCGCAGCACGGCCTCCCGCAGCGCCGGCTGGTCCTCTTCGGGGGCGAGGTGCGGCACCTGGTCCTCGACGGTCTCGACCACGATGCGGATCAGCTGGAGCGCCTTCTGCAGGCTGATGGAGCGCGTGAGCTCCGTCGGGGCGGTGCCGAATACGTCGGAGAGGATCCAGGTGGGCAGGGTGGGACGCTCGTACCAGGTGACGAACGCCGCGATCCCGTTCTGGGCCACGAGCCCGAGGGCGGAGCGCTCGTCCGCGCTCAGCCGGGAGTACCACGGCAGGGACCGCTCGAGCTCCCGCATGGTGCTCGTGGAGAGCTGCCCGACGTTGGCCCGCAGCTTCTTGACCGTCTCGGCCTTCGCCGGCGAGATGGTCAGCTTCCCGTTCGGCGGGGTTGCGGGGGAATGCTGCGGCTGGGCCATGGGAAGAGCATAGCGAGCGCTCAGGTGGGAACCAGTTTTGTGTGAAGGCTACAAGCGCCGGTGTGCCATGCCACACGCGGCTGCGGACTCGGGCGGCCGCACGGTTCCGGGGCGCCCTCCGCTACGCACGACGGCGGCCCTCCCCGGAGTGGGGAGGGCCGCCGTCGTCGGATGGTCGCCTGCAGGCGGCCGATGTGCGCCGCGAGCGCCGCGGGCTAGCTCTCGCCGCCCGCGTTGCCGGTGGTGCCGGCGTTCACATCGAGGAGGCGGTACCGCTCGAAGGCCTGGCGGGGCGCGTCGGCGTCGACCTCGCCGCGGCGGGCGAGCATCTGCAGCGCCCGCACCACCACGGAGTGCGCGTCGATGTGGAAGTACCGCCGTGCGGCGGCGCGCGTGTCGGCGAAGCCGAAGTCATCGGCGCCGAGGGTCGCGAACTCGTTCGGGAGGAACTGGCGGATCTGGTCCGGCACGGCCTTCATGTAGTCCGTGACGGCCACGATCGGGCCGGTCGCCCCGGCGAGCTGCTGCGTGACGAACGGCACGCGAGCCTCCTTCTCCGGGTGGAGGAAGGCCTCCTCCTCGGCGGCGAGGCCGTCGCGGCGCAGCTCGCTCCAGGAGGTCACGCTCCACACGTCGGCCGAGACGCCCCACTCGTCGGCGAGGATCTTCTGGGCCTCGAGGGCCCACGGCACGGAGACGCCCGAGGCCAGCAGCTGCGTGCGCGGCCCGTCGATCTTGGCCGGGGCCAGCAGGTAGATGCCCTTGAGCAGGCCTTCGACGTCGAGCTCGTCGGGCTCGGCCGGCTGGACGATCGGCTCGTTGTAGACGGTGAGGTAGTACATGACGTTCGGCTGCGGGTGCTTGCCGCCGTACATGCGCTCGAGCCCGGCCTTGACGATGTGCCCGATCTCATACCCGTAGGCGGGGTCGTACGTGACGACCGCGGGGTTGGTCGAGGCGAGCAGGGGCGAGTGCCCGTCGGCGTGCTGCGTCCCCTCGCCCGTGAGCGTGGTCCGGCCCGCGGTGGCGCCGATGATGAACCCGCGCGCCATCTGGTCCGCCGCAGCCCAGATCCCGTCGCCGGTGCGCTGGAAGCCGAACATCGAGTAGAAGACGTAGACCGGCACGAGCGTCTCGCCGTGCGTCGCGTAGGACGTGCCCGCGGCGGTGAAGGCCGCGATCGAGCCGGCCTCGTTGATCCCGGCGTGCAGGATCTGGCCCTCGGGCGCCTCCTTGTAGGCCAGGACGAGGTCGCGGTCCACCGAGAGGTAGTTCTGGCCCTTGGGGTTGTAGATCTTCGCCGTGGGGAAGAACGCGTCCATGCCGAACGTGCGCGCCTCGTCCGGGACGATCGGCACGATCCGCTTGCCGAACTCCTTGTCCCGCATGAGGTCCTTGAGCAGGCGCACGAACGCCATGGTCGTGGCGGCCTGCTGCTTGCCCGAGCCGCGCTTGGCGACCTCGAACGACTTCTCGGCCGGCAGCGCGATGCCCTCATGGGGGTCGCGCCGCTCGGGCAGGAAGCCGCCGAGCGCCTTGCGCCGCTCCATCATGTACTGGATCTCGGGCGAGTCCTGCCCGGGGTGGTAGTACGGGGGCTCGTAGGGGTTGGCCTCGAGCTGCTCGTCGGTGATCGGGATGCGCAGGTGGTCGCGGAAGTCCTTGAGGTCGCCCAGCGTCATCTTCTTCATCTGGTGGGTCGCGTTGCGGCCCTCGAAGTGCGGGCCCAGGCCGTAGCCCTTGACCGTCATGGCGAGCACCACCGTCGGCTTGCCCTTGAACTCGGTGGCCGCCTTGTAGGCCGCGTAGACCTTCCAGTAGTCGTGGCCGCCGCGCTTGAGGTTCCAGATCTGCTCGTCCGTGTAGTCAGCGACGAGCTCCTTGGTCTCCGGGGTCTTGCCGAAGAAGTGGTCCCGGACGAATCCGCCGGACTCCGCCTTGTACGTCTGGTAGTCGCCGTCGAGCGTCTCGTTCATGATCTTGACGAGCTGGTTGTTGTCGTCGCGGGCGAGCAGGGAGTCCCACTCGCGGCCCCAGATGACCTTGATGACGTTCCAGCCGGCGCCGCGGAAGAACGCCTCGAGCTCCTGGATGATCTTGCCGTTACCGCGCACCGGCCCGTCGAGGCGCTGGAGGTTGCAGTTGACCACGAACGTGAGGTTGTCCAGGTTCTCGTTCGCCGCGAGCTGGAGCAGGCCGCGGGACTCCGGCTCGTCCATCTCCCCGTCGCCGAGGAACGCCCAGACGTGCTGGTCCGAGGTGTCCTTGATCCCGCGGTTGTGGAGGTAGCGGTTGGTCTGCGCCTGGTAGATCGCGTTCATCGGGCCGATGCCCATGGAGACCGTGGGGAACTCCCAGAACTCCGGCATCATGCGCGGGTGCGGATAGGAGGAGAGCGCGTGGCCCTCCTTCGACTTCTCCTGGCGGAACCCGTCGAGGTCCTCCTCGGTGAGGCGGCCCTCCATAAACGCGCGGGCGTACATGCCCGGGGAGGCGTGGCCCTGGAAGAAGACCTGGTCGCCGCCGCCGGGGTGGTCCTTGCCGCGGAAGAAGTGGTTGAAGCCCACCTCGTAGAGCGTGGCCGCACCGGCGTAGGTGGAGATGTGGCCGCCGACGCCGATGCCGGGGCGCTGGGCCCGGTGGACCATGATCGCGGCGTTCCAGCGCATGTACGCGCGGTAGCGGCGCTCGAACTCCTCGTTGCCCGGGTACTCGGGCTCCTGGTCGGCCGGGATGGTGTTCACGAAGTCCGTGGTGGTGACCATCGGGACTCCGACACTGCGCGAACCGGCCCGCTGCAGGAGGCTGCGCATGATGTACTGCGCGCGCTCGGTGCCGTGTTCCTCGATCAGGGAGTCGAGGGACTCAACCCATTCGGCGGTCTCTTCGGGATCGCGGTCCGGCAGCTGATTCGTCAGGCCGCTGAGGATGTGCGAGGTTTCCTCTCCTACAGACACGTCCAAACCTCTCTTCGAGCCCGTAGGGCCGGAGCTGGTGGCAGCCGGATGCGGGCAGTCTCGTCGCGGTGCCCTGTGCGTGCAGGGCCGTTGGTACTCTGAGCGCCGCGCGGCCGGAGGGGTCTGCCGGGCGCCGGGCACTCAGATGCCACTCTAGCCGCGCGCGGGAAGGGACTGTTAGCCGGAGGCGGCGGTACCCGGTCATGTTCGCGCCGCCAGCGTGGTGCCCCGGCCAACGGCGGCGGCGCCTCTCCACCGGGGCGAGGGCCCCGGGGCGCTCCTCCCGCGGGGGCCGCGCGAGGGCGATCGGAGGAGAATACCGCGCTGAACGGCGGCAACGGAGCCCGGCGGGGCGCGCCTCCACGCGGCACGTGCTTGAAGCTGCGGGCCAAACGTAGTTGGCTTATAGCTACGGCAGGCTGTGTGCTGCGCCGCATCCGGCGGATGCGGCACTCGCGGCCTGCCGGGACAGTGCCTCAGGGCACAGCAGAGACGAGGAGGAGACGACGTGGGCGAGACCGACACCGCCGCGGGCAGCAATGTGGCGGCGCGATTGGGTTTCAAGGACGGTGACCTGATCCAGGAGTTCGGCTACGACGAGGACGTGGACTTCGGTCTGCGCGAGGCGATCGAGGAGCAGGTCGGCTCCGACCTCCTCGACGAGGAGGACCACGACGTCGTCGACGGTGTGATCGTGTGGTGGCGCGAGGGCGACGGCGACCTCGTCGACATGCTCATGGACGCGCAGACCACCCTCAACGAGGCGGGCGTCGTCTGGCTCCTGACGCCCAAGCAGGGCCGTGACGGGCACGTGCGCCCGGTCGAGGTCCAGGAGTCGGCCCCGACGGCGGGCCTTCACTCCACCTCCTCGGTGGGGGTCTCGAAGGACTGGAGCGCGACGCGCCTCGTGCGGAAGAAGCAGTGAGCGCCGCGGCGGGCGCCGCGCCCGCGGTGGGGGAGACTGCCCCCGATTTCGAGCTGCCCAACCAGTACGGCGAGCCCGTGCGGCTCTCGTCGTTCCGCGGCAGGCCCGTCGTAGTGATCTTCTTCCCCTTTGCGTTCTCGGGGATCTGCACGGGCGAGCTCTGCGAGGTGCGGGACGGCTGGGACGCCTTCGCCAAGGTTGACTGCGAGGTCCTCGCGATCTCGGTGGACAGCAAGTTCGCCCAGCGGGCCTACGCGGCGTCCGAGGGCTACGAGTTCTCGCTCCTGGCCGACTTCTGGCCGCACGGCGAGGTGGCGCAGCGCTACGGCGTCTTCGACGACCGGGACGGCATGGCCCTGCGCGGCACCTTCATCCTCGATGCCGAAGGTGTGGTGCGCTACCGCGTCGTCAATCCCCGGGGGCAGGCCCGCGACATCGCCGAGTACCGCCGGGCCCTCGCCCAGATCACCGGGACCCCCGTCGCCTAGGGCGGCCGCGCTGTTAGCGGCCACCCGGGGTCTGCGGTAGTGTTGAACCCCGTCGGACCGCCTCTGCGGCCGGCCTCGAGGGTCTTTAGCTCAGCTGGTAGAGCGCCACGCTTACACCGTGGATGTCATCGGTTCGATCCCGGTAGGACCCACCGTTCGCACGGCGCACGCCGCCGTGCCCTCCGGCTCCCGCTGCCGGCTTCGCGCCGCGATCGTGATCGTGCTGCCACCGTGTGCCCGGCGGATTCCCGCGTCTGCCCGGAGGTGACCGAGCATGGAACGAGCCTCCCGCCGCGGCCATTGGGGGGGTTGCCGCGACGGGAGGCTCTGCAGATGAATATAAGGCGAAACGCCGCCCATTTCAAAACAGATGAGCAGTATGTCGCGGAGAGCGGCCGGAGACCCCGCGTGCCGCTGGCCCGCAGCCTGCGTGATGGCATCTTTGGCAATCGATTGCCAAAAGTGAGGCGCGCCGAAATACGATGTCAAACGGAGGCCAGGGTTCCGTGCCTCAACTAGCCTTGGTGCTTGAGATCCCCCGAAGAGACGGAGAGTACATGTCTGCACAGATCGGCGTCACCGGCCTTGCGGTGATGGGCGCGAACCTCGCCCGCAACCTTGCCCGCAACGGCTTCACCGTCGCGCTGCACAACCGGTCGGTCGAGAAGACGGACACCCTCCTGGCCAAGCACGGCGACGAGGGCGAGTTCGTGCGCACCGAGACGCTCCAGGAACTCGTGGACGCCCTCGAGAAGCCCCGTCGGGTGCTCATCATGGTCAAGGCCGGCGCGCCCGTGGACGCGGTCGTCGACCAGCTCGTCCCGCTCCTCGAAGAGGGCGACATCGTCATCGACGGCGGCAACTCGCACTACCAGGACACGAGGCGCCGGGAGGCCGCCCTCGCCGAGAAGGGGCTCCACTTCGTGGGCGTCGGCGTCTCCGGCGGCGAGGAGGGCGCCCTCAACGGGCCGTCCATCATGCCCGGCGGCTCCAAGGAGTCCTACGACGCGCTCGGCCCCCTCCTCGAGAAGATCTCCGCGAAGGCCGACGACGGCGCCCCCTGCTGCGCGTGGATCGGCACCGACGGCGCGGGCCACTTCGTGAAGATGGTGCACAACGGCATCGAGTACGCCGACATGCAGGTCATCGGCGAGGCGTACAGCCTCCTCCGCGGCGCCGCCGGGATCGAGCCCGCCGAGCAGGCGGCCATCTTCGAGGAGTGGAACAAGGGCGACCTGTCCTCCTTCCTCATCGAGATCACGGCGCAGGTGCTCGGGCACGTCGACGCCAAGACCGGCAAGCCGTTCGTCGACGTCGTCGTGGACGCCGCCGGCCAGAAGGGGACGGGCCGCTGGACCGTCCAGTCCGCCCTCGACCTCGGTTCCCCCGTGTCCGGCATCGCCGAGTCCGTGTTCGCCCGCGGGATCTCCTCGCAGGCGGCCCAGAGGGAGATCGCCCAGAGGACCCTCGCCGGCCACGAGGCCGAGGTGGCCCTGCCGGAGGACTTCGTCGAGGACGTGCGCCAGGCCCTCTACGCCTCCAAGCTCGTCTCCTATGCGCAGGGGCTCGACATGCTCACCAGCGCCGCCAAGGAGTACGGCTGGGACCTCAAGCTCGACGAGATCGCGTCGCTGTGGCGCGCCGGGTGCATCATCCGCGCCGACCTGCTCAAGGTCATCATGGAGGCCTACAAGGGCGATCAGGCTCCGGCGAACCTCCTGTTCGCCCCGGCCTTCGTCGAGTCCGTGGGGAAGGCCGTCCCGGCCTGGCGCCGCGTCGTGGCCACGGCCGTCCAGCTCGGCATCCCGGTGCCGGTGTTCTCGTCCTCGCTGGCCTACTACGACGCCCTGCGGGCCGAGCGGCTCCCCGCCGCCGTGATCCAGGGCCAGCGCGACCTCTTCGGGGCGCACACGTACCGCCGCGTCGACACCGAGGGCACCTTCCACACGCTCTGGGGCGAGGACCGCTCCGAGATCTCGGCCGTCGACACGCACTGACGGGACGCCCGGGGCCGCATCTGGAACTCACCTTCTGGAGGTCACCTCCTGGGAGTCACCTTCTGGAGGTCACCTCGTGGGGGTCGCCCTCCGGGAGCCGCGTCCCGAACCACGACGGCGCCGCCCACCTCGCGAGGTGGGCGGCGCCGTCGTGCGTGGGTCGCCGGTGCCGACGGGCGGCGTCAGCCCTGCTGCCCGGGCGCGCCGGCCGACCGGCCGGCGTCCGAGCGCGGACGTCGCAGCGTGAAGGATTCGAAGGCCTCCAGGCCCCCGCCCACGCCGGTGACGTTGTAGTAGGTGACCTTCATCGTGGTGTCCCCGCCGGGTGTCCCCGGGTCGACCTCGAACGCGCCGAAGCCGTAGGAGTTCGCGGCATCGCGGACGGCGGACCAGGGAGCCGGCTCGTGCACGTAGACGGGCACCCGGTGGTGCGTCGTCGGATCCGGCTGGTCCGAGACCGAGACGATCACCCGGCACTCGGGCGGGGTGAACAGGAGCTGGTTCGACGGAGCTGAGGTCCCGCCGCCGCCCAGGACCATGTGCACCGTGCCCTTGGTCGTGTCGATGGTCCGCGTGTCGGTGCCGGCCGGCACCGGCGTCATCGTCTGGTTCGCCTCGTGCCCGCGGATCGGGTGCGAGCGCTCGTAGTGGTGCTCGTGCCCGCACACCACGAGGTCGACGCCGTACTTGTCGAACAGCGGCACCCACTCCTGCCGGACGCCGAGGTCGGCGCCGTTGAAGTTGTTGGCCGTGCTGATCGCCACCTGGTGCATGCACACGACGATCCAGTCGACGTCACGGTCCGAGCGGGCCGCGGCGAGCTCCTTCTCGAGCCAGGCCTTCTGCGCACCGCCCGAGTAGCCGCGCACGTACGAGTTGCCGCCGTCCTGGTAGCACACGTCGTCGTTCGCGAGCGAGATGACCCGCACCGCGCCCACGGTGAAGCTGTACCACAGCCCCCGCGTCACGTCGGTCTGTCCGGAGGCCTCGGGGACCTGGAAGTACGTCTGGTACGCCGCGTAGCCGATGGGACCGTTGCCGAGCTCGTTCTCGTGGTTCCCGGCCGAGGGCATCCACGGCCGGTTCCGGGCGCTGCGGGAGTTGTTGGCCCAGAAGTCCCACCACGTGCGGATCCGGTCCGTCGCGAGGTTCGCGTAGCAGAGGTCCCCGTTGAAGAGGTGGAACATGGGCTGCACCCGCTCGACGCCGCCTGTCGTGTCGCCGGCGGCGGGGGAGCCGAGGTTGTCGTTGGCCCACGAGGTGCCCAGCTTCTTGCCGAGCGTGGGGGTGCCCTGGTCGCCGAAGCTCGTGAAGGTCACGCGGCCGCGGCCGCGCGGTGCGGTGGTGAAGGTCCCGAACTGCGGCGCAGCTCCGGCGTGGACCGCTGCGTACAGGTAGCCCGTCTCCGCGGCGAGGCCGGACAGGACCGCATGGTGCGCGTACACCTTCTGGCCGGACTTGGCGTCCACGTAGCTGCGGGTCGTCGCCTCGACCGCCTTGTCGAAGGTACCGTGGCCATCGCCCAGGACCACCCGGGCCCCGCGCACCGGCTGGAGCGTGTGCCACGAGACCACCATCTCGCTCGAGGCGTCCGAGCCGAACTGGAGGTGGAGTCCGTCGACCGTCGGGACGGCCGTGGGGTCCGTCGCCGAGAGCGAGCCGGGCAGGTCCTTGCCGGATGCTCCGGCCGCCGGGGACGCCTGCGCCGGGGCCGCGAAGCCCACGGTCCCGGCGGCTGCGGCGAGGCCGGCGCCCAGGAGGAGGCGCCGGCGGGTGACGGGGGAGTTCTCAGGGGGGTTCGTCATGGGCAGAGCATGCCGCGCGCGGGTGCGCCCGAGGCCAACCGCGCCTTAACGGAGGGTGGACGTTCCGAAGACATCCGCGGACGACGGCGGCGCCGCACCCCGCGCGGGGAGCGGCGCCGTCGTGCGTGGTTCCGTCGGGGCTAGATGTAGTAGTACTCCGCCGGGTCGACGGCCGGCTTCGTCTCCTTCGCCGCGTCCCGGTGGCGCCAGGTCGCGGGCACGCCCGTGACGATCGAGTTGGGCGGGGCATCCTTGACCACCACGGCGTTGGCGCCCACAGCGCTGCCCGCCCCGATCGTGATGGGTCCGAGGACCTTCGCGCCCGCGCCGATGGTCACGCCGTCGCCGATGGTGGGGTGCCGCTTGACCTTCGCGAGCGAGCGGCCGCCGAGGGTGACCCCGTGGTAGAGGAACACGTCGTTGCCGATCTCGGCCGTCTCCCCGATCACCACGCCCATCCCGTGGTCGATGAAGAATCTGCGCCCGATCGTCGCACCGGGATGGATCTCGATGCCGGTGAGGAAGCGGCCGGCCTGCGAGATCAGCCGGGCCGGGAGGCGGAGTTCCTCGCGCTGCCACATGGCATGGGTGAGGCGGTGGATCCAGATGGCATGCAGCCCGGAGTAAGCGAGGAAGTTCTCGACGTTGCCGCGGGCAGCCGGGTCGTGCGCGGCCGCGGCCTCGAGGTCTTCCCTCAGCCGCGCCACCGTGCGTTTGATCAGAGACAACAGGTTTCCTTCCGCCGAGCCGGAGCCCGTGCCCCTAGCCGCGGATGTCGTCGTAGAGGACAGTGGAGATGTAGCGCTCGCCGAAGTCGCACACGATGGCGACGATCAGCTTGCCCTTGTTCTCGGGACGCTTGGCCAGCTCGAGGGCGCCCCAGACGATGGCGCCGGAGGAGATGCCGCCGAGGATGCCCTCCTGGGCGGCGAGGTCCCGCGCCACTGCGACGGAGTCCTCGAGGGTCGCGTCGAGCACCTCATCGTACACATTCGTGTCGAGGATCTCGGGCACGAAGTTCGCGCCGAGGCCCTGGATCTTGTGGGGGCCGGCGGGGCCGCCGTTGAGGATGGGCGAGTCCTTCGGCTCGACGGCCACGACCTGCACGCCCGGCTTGCGCTCCTTCAGGACCTGGCCGACACCGGTGATGGTGCCGCCGGTGCCGATCCCGCTGACGAAGATGTCGACGCCGCCGTCAGTGTCGTTCCAGACCTCTTCGGCCGTGGTGGCCCGGTGGACCTCAGGGTTGGCCGGGTTCGCGAACTGCTGGGCCCAGATCGAGTTCTCGGTGTTGGCGACGATCTCCTGGGCCTTCTCCACGGCGCCACGCATGCCGTCCGAGCCGGGGGTGAGGACGATCTCGGCACCGTACGCGCGCAGCAGCACGCGGCGCTCGGTCGACATCGTCTCGGGCATCGTCAGGATCACCTTGTAGCCGCGGGCGGCGCCCACCATGGCCAGGGCGATGCCCGTGTTGCCGGAGGTGCCCTCCACGATCGTCCCGCCCGGCTTGAGCGCGCCCGCCTTCTCGGCAGCATCGATGATGGCCACGCCGATGCGGTCCTTGACGCTGTTGGCGGGATTGTAGAACTCGAGCTTGACCGCGACCTGGGCCTCCAGGCCTTCCGTGAGCCGGTTGAGCCGGACCAGCGGGGTGTTGCCGACCAGCTGCGTGACGTCGTCGTAGATGCGTGCCATGAGTCCTTAGCTTTCTGCAGTAGGCGTGACAGTCTGACCGTAGGGGCCGGCTGCGGCTTCAGCCTAGCCAGCGCGCCGGAGGGCGGCTAGGAAATCAGCCACTGAGAGTAATATTTTCTGGCCTTGGCGAGCTTGGGGTTGATGATCACGCTGCAGTAGCCCGCGTCCGGGTTCTTCGCGTAGTAGTCCTGATGGAAGTCTTCCGCAGGGTAGAAGGTGCCAGCCCGGCTCACCTCGGTCACGATCGGGGTGTTCCAGAGCGACTGGTTGCGCTCGATCGCCCGCTCGAACAGCTCCTTCTCCTCATCCGTCAGGTAGAACATGGACGAGCGGTACTGGGTGCCGACGTCGTAGCCCTGCCGGTTGGGCGTGGTCGGATCGTGCAGGGCGAAGAACATGTCCAGGACGGTCTCCTGGGGAATGACCTCCTCGTCGAAGGTGACTGCGACGACCTCGGCGTGCCCCGTCATCCCGGAGCACACGCTGTAGTAGTCAGGGTCAGGGAAGTGGCCGCCGGTGTAGCCCGAGACCACCGAGGAGACGCCGCGGGTCTTCTGGTAGACCGCGTCGAGGCACCAGAAGCAGCCGCCGCCCAGAATGAAAGTCTTCATGCTGCCTACAATGTCCGCAGCCCGCGGAAGATTCCCGAGAGAGGACCTCGCCTCGTGACAGAGCAGAACGGCCCCGCCCCGCTGGAGGACGAGTCCACCGGCCCCAGCGCCGAGCCCGGCGAGGAGGGAGCCCCGGAGGGCACCCCCGGCGCCGCAGAGGGCGTGACGCTCGCCGACGTGCTCCTGGCCGTCGAGGAGCTGTGGCCCGAGTCCCTCGCCGAGGGCTGGGACGCCGTCGGCCTTGTGACGGGACGCCCGTCCCAGCCCGTGCGCAGGATCCTGTTCTGCGTCGACCCGGTCCTTGAGGTCATCGAGGAGGCCGCGGCATGGGAGGCGGACCTGATCGTGGCCCACCATCCGCTGCTGCTGCGGGGGGTCACGAGCGTCGCCGCGAACACCCCCAAGGGTCGCGCCGTGCACCGCCTCATCGAGTCGGGCACCGCCCTCGTGAGCGTCCACACGAACGGGGACTCCGCCGTCGGCGGCGTCTCCGATGTGCTCGCCGACGCGCTGGGGCTCGACGACGTCGCGCCGCTGACGAAGGCCGCCGCCGGCCTGCCCGAAGAGGGGATCGGGCGCGTGGGCGACCTCGGCGAGATCACGAGCCTCGGAGATCTCGCCGGGCGGCTCTTCGGCATCCTGCCGGCGGTGGCCGGCGGCGTCCGCGTCTCCGGCGACCGCGACGGGCTCGTGCGCCGCGTCGCCGTGTGCGGTGGCGCGGGTGACAGCCTGTTCGACGCCGTCCGCGCGGCCGAGGCGGACGTCTACATCACCGCGGACCTGCGGCACCACCCCGCCTCGGAGGCGCGCGAGGCGTCCCCGGACGGGCGCCCCTACCTCATCGACGTGAGCCACTTCGCGAGCGAGTGGCTCTGGCTCCCCGCCGCAGCCTCCGCGCTCGACAACGTCCTCACCGACCAGGGCCACAGCCTCGACATCAGGGTCTCGACGATCAACACCGATCCCTGGGACTTCATCCTCACCCCGGGCGAGGGATAGAGTCGCAGCCACCGGCCGCCTCCGCCCAGCCACCCAGGGCAGCGGCCCCTAAGGAGGAACGATGCCCAAGGCCCCGGCCGCCGAACAGCTCAAGCTCCTCGGGCTGCAGGCCCTGGACGCCCGGCTGCGCTCGCTCGAGGTGCGCCGCCGGAGCCTCGAGACGGACCCCCGGCTCGCCCCGGCGAAGGCCGCCCTCGAGCAGGCCTCGGCGGCGGCGGGCGAGGCCGACCGGGCGGTGGCGGAGACCGAGGCAGAGCTTGCCGGGATCGAGTCGAAGGTCTCCGAGGCCTCCACCCGGATCGCGCGGGACGAGGACCGCCTCTACGCGGGGGGCCTGTCGAAGGACCTCGAGGCCCTCCAGAAGGACATCGCGGGGCTGCGTGCGCGCCAGAGCGACCTCGAGGACGCCGAGCTCGAGGTCCTCGAGCGGCTCGACGGCCTGCGGGCGGCACAGGGGTCCGCGGCCGAGGCGCTCGGGGACGCGCGCGGCGCGAGCGAGGATCTCCGCGCGGAGATCGATGCGCAGCTCGCATCGATCGCCGCTGAGCGGGCCACGGTGGCCGAGGAGCGCGCCGAGTATGCCCGGGGCATCGAGCCGGGCCTCGTGGGGATCTACGAGAAGACGCTGGCCAAGCGGGGAGTGGGCGCTGCGCGACTCTTCCACGGCACGTCCGAGGGCTCCGGCATGGCGCTGAGCCCCGGGGACCTGGCAGCGATCCGGGGCGCCGCCGAGGACGACGTGGTCTTCTGCCCGGACTCCGGGTGCATCCTGGTCCGCTCGGCCGAGTGGGCCTGAGCGGGCGTCCCTGCCCTCAGTCCCTGAGCACGAGCGCGAGGGAGTGCGGGCGGCGCGCCGTGCCAGGGACGAGCTCCGCCTCCCACTTCTCTGCCGCGGCGGCGAGCAGGGCCTCCGGCGTGGCAGGCGCCTTGCCGCGACGCGTGAGCAGGTGCCTGACGAGGTCGCCTCGGTGGTGCTTGGCGAAGTGGCTCACGACGCTGCGCTTCCCATTCCGCTCCCTGAACACGTCGACGGTGACGGTCGCGGCCGGCGGGGGAGCGTAGGCAGCGGCGTACGTGCTCGAGCGGCAGTCGACGACGAGTTCCCCGGCTGCGCGCTTTGCCAGTGCCTCGGCGAGGAGGGGCTTCCAGTACGAGGCGAGCCGCCCGAGCCCGGGCAGGGCCGCCGACATCGAGAGCCGGTACGCCGGAACCCTGTCCGCGAACCCCACCGCGCCCCACAGCGCCGAGACCACGACGACCCAGTCGTCGGCCCTGCGGCGCTGCGCAGGGGTCAGGCCCGCGTAGCCGAGGGCCTCGTACAGCACCCCCGAATAGACGGCGTGGGCCGGAGCCGCCGGCTCCGTCGCGAGCCGCCGGTTCCGCTCGACGTCGTGCGCCAGCGACGGCCCGACGCCGAGCACCTCGAGGGCGTCCTCGCGCCCGCTCACCTCGGCGAGGGCCTCCAGTGCCTCCTTCCGGGCCACCTCGAGCTGCGGGAAGCTCAGCGAACCGAGGTCGACGGCGGGACCGGAGGGCGCGGGCGTCTTGCCCTCAGAGGGCGGAAGCAGGATGAGCACCACGGCATCGTACCCGGCAGCCGGCCGGACACCTGAAGGCCGAGAGCGGCCCTATAGACTGGGAACGAGAGGACAGGTCGGCCGGGCGACCGCGGGGCGGTCTGGCGTAAGCCAGGGCGCCGCGAGGAAAGTCCGGGCTCCGCAGGGCAGGGTGGTGGGTAACGCCCACTCGGGGAAACCCGCAGGCCAGTGCCACAGAGAACAGACCGCCGCGGACAGGCGCCTGGCGCCGCGTCCGCGGTAAGGGTGAAACGGCGGTGTAAGAGACCACCAGCTCCCCGGGCGACCGGGGAGGCTCGGTAAACCCCACCCGGAGCAAGGCCAGACAGGGCGCGATCGAGGGCTGCCCGCCCGAGCGCCCGGGTAGGCCGCTCGAGGCCGCCGGCAACGGCGGTCCTAGATGGATGGTCGCCTCCCGCGCCGGGGCAACCCGGCGCGGAGACAGAACCCGGCTCACAGGCCGGCCTGTCCTCACACCCCTGCCGCGTGCCCCCAGCGGGCGCTGTGAGTAGGTTCACAGGGCCTGGGGCGGCGGCCGTGCGGCAGCCTCAGTACACTGGAAGAGAACGTAGAAGTTCTCCACGGGCCGGGCTCTGCGATCGCAGGACCGGCTCTTTTCATGCCCGCTGACCAACCCCTGGACACCCACGGCGGGTATACGCACGACGGCGTGCGAGAAGCAGAGAAAGGCACCTGTGTGAGCACAACGACGGAAACCGCACTCGGCACGTGGATCGGACGCGAGGCCGCCGCGGAGGAGATGATCCCGGTCATCGGCCGGCTCTACCGCCAGAACAACGTGGTCACCTCGGTCCACGGCCGCAGCCTCATCAACCAGTCCGTGGTCGGACTGCTCAAGGCCCACCGCTGGGCCCGCCAGATCGACAGCGAGGAGCTCGCGCTCGAGGAGACCCTCCCGATCCTCAAGGCCCTCGACACGCTCGAGCTCGGGGCCGCCTCGATCGACATCGCGCGCCTGAACGAGGCGTTCCGGGCCGAGGGGCAGACCCTCTCCCTCGAGGACTTCCTGCGCGCCGAGCTCGCCGAGGTCGTAGGCAAGCACGGCGCCGACCCGCGCAAGGGCACCGACGTGGTGCTCTACGGCTTCGGCCGGATCGGCCGCCTCGTCGCGCGGATCCTCATCGAGCACGCCGGCGGCGGCGCGGGCCTGCGCCTGCGCGCCATCGTGGTCCGCAAGGGCTCCGAGAAGGACCTCATCAAGCGCGCGAGCCTTCTGCGCCGCGACTCCGTGCACGGCGCCTTCGAGGGCACCATCACGGTCGACGAGGAGAACAGCACGATCCTCGCCAACGGCACGCTCATCCGGGTCATCTACTCGGACAGCCCGGCCACCGTCGACTACACGCAGTACGGCATCGAGGACGCGATCGTCGTCGACAACACCGGCAAGTGGCGCGACGCGGAGGGCCTGGCCCAGCACCTTCAGAGCAAGGGCGTGGCCCGCGTGCTCCTGACCGCCCCGGGCAAGGGCGACCTGCCGAACATCGTGCACGGGATCAACCACACCTCGATCTCGGCCGCCGACAGGATCGTCACGGCTGCCTCGTGCACGACCAACGCGATCACGCCGGTCCTGAAGGCCATCAACGACAAGTACGGGGTGGTCCACGGCCACGTCGAGACCGTGCACTCCTTCACGAACGACCAGAACCTGATCGACAACTTCCACAAGGGCGACCGCCGCGGCCGCGCTGCCGGGCTCAACATGGTCCTGACCGAGACCGGCGCGGCCAAGGCGGTGGCCAAGGCCCTGCCCGAGCTGGCCGGCAAGCTCACCGGCAACGCGATCCGCGTCCCCACCCCGGATGTGTCGATGGCCGTGCTGAACCTCAGCCTGGACAACGAGACCACCAAGGACGAGGTCAACGCGTACCTGCGCGAGATGTCGCTGCACTCGGACCTGCGCAAGCAGATCGACTACATCGACTCGCCCGAGGTCGTCTCGAGCGACTTCGTCGGCTCGCGCCGCGCCGGGATCGTCGACGGCCTCGCGACGATCTCGACCGGCAAGAACCTCGTGCTGTACGTCTGGTACGACAACGAGTTCGGCTACAGCTCGCAGGTGGTGCGTGTCCTCGAGGACATGGCCGGCGACCACGCGCCGTCGTTCCCCGTGCAGACCGCCGCCGACGAGTACACGCTGGCGACATCTCGGTAGCAATCGGCGGGGAAGCTGGATTCGGCGATGGCCCAGGGGCAAGATGCACCTATGGAAGCAACAGAGCATGAGAGCACGCTCGAGCACGCGCTCGACGTCGCCAAGGCCAACGCCAAGCAGGCAAAGCTGCTCGTCGACCACGCGAAGGCGGCCCTCGCGCGCGGGGACGTGAGTCCCGAGCGCGTCGCCCAGCTGGAGGAGCTCCAGCGGGCGGCGGACGAGGATCTCCAGCGGGTCATCCGCGAGCAGTAGGACCGTCCCGACACGATGCGCGAAGGGCGCCGCACCATCTGGTGCGGCGCCCTTCGCGCGTCCTGGACGGCCCCGCGGGGCCGTGCCTCAGATGTGCTCGTGCACGTCGTGGTCGTGGTCGTCATGGCCGAACGGGTCCGGGTCCACCCCGGGCATCCACGTCAGGCCGGGGACGCCCCACCCGTGCTTGCGCGCCGCCCGCCGAGCCTTCTTCGCGTAGCGGTCGATCAGACGGTCGACGTAGAGCTTGCCGTCGAGGTGGTCGTACTCGTGCTGCATGACCCGGCCGAACCAGCCCGTCGCCACGAACTCGAGCGGGCGTCCGTCGCCGTCGAACCCCTCGACCTTGACCCACTCGGCGCGCTGCAGCGGGTAGCCCTCGCCCGGGAAGGAGAGGCAGCCTTCCTCGTCCTCCTCGGGGTCCGGCGCCGCGCCGGGGACCTTGGAGAGGGTCAGGCGCGGGTTGACCACAACGCCACGGGGCGGCACGCCGTCGTCATTGTTGAACTTGTACACGAAGACCCGCAGCCCGACGCCGATCTGCGGGGCGGCCAGGCCCACTCCGTGGGCGGCCTCGTTCGTCTCGTGCATATCCTCGATCAGGGCCCGCAGGGCGCCGTCGAACTCGGTGACCTCGGAGGCGCGGCGGTGGAGGACAGGCTCCCCCCAGATGGTGATGGGACGGACGGCCACGGATCGGCTCCTGTTCTGTGCCGGGCATTCGCCCTCACGGATCGACGGGACGGCGAGGGACAACGACGAGGCCGCCGGGGGACATCCCCGGCGGCCTCGTGGTGACCGGAGACCCGGCCTCTTCGGGTGAGTAACGGGGCTCGAACCCGCGACCTTCTGGACCACAACCAGACGCTCTGCCAACTGAGCTATACCCACCGCGTTCACTCTCGGGAGATGGGCCGAGCTCGCTCAGCCGTCCTTCCCCGTGAAAGCAACGAGAAATAGTCTACCTGCTCCGCGCCGGTGCTCATGACCAAAACGGCGGCTCCGGACTAACTTTTTTCTGCGGCCTCGCGGCTCGCCGGCGTCCCCGTGCCGGTCGCTCCCGAGGAGATCCGCTCCGCGGCCTCGCGGGCCGCCGAGGAGTCCGGCCCGGGCGCGGGGACGAACACCGTCTCGCGGTAGTAGCGCAGCTCGTCGATGGAGTCACGGATGTCACCCAGGGCACGGTGGTTCCCGGTCTTGGCCGGCGACTGGAAGTAGGCCCGCGGGTACCAGCGCCGCGCAAGCTCCTTGATGGTCGAGACGTCGATGACGCGGTAGTGCAGGTACTCGATCACCTCCGGCATGTCCCTGGCCAGGAAGAGCCGGTCCGTCCCGACGGAGTTGCCGCCGAGCTGGGCCTTGTTCGGCTCCTTGACCCACGCCCGGATGTAGGCCATGACCTCGGCCTGGGCCGCCTCCATCGTCATGCCACGGGGCAGCTCGTCGAGCAGCTTGGACTCGGTGTGCATGGCACGGACGAAGTCGCCCATGCCGGCCAGGGCCTCCTCAGAGGGCTTGATGACGACGTCGACTCCGTCGCCGAGGACGTTGAGCTCTGAATCGGTGACGAGGACCGCCACCTCGATGAGGGCGTCGGCGACCGGGTCGAGGCCGGTCATCTCGCAGTCGATCCAGACAATGTGTTCGTTGCTGATGGGCACCGGCCCAGACTACCGCCAAGCGGGATGCGGCACCCGGTTCCGGCCGGTCCCCGCGGGGGCGCCGATGCTAGAATGAGCCTCTCCCGCACCGACAGAAGGGGTGACCCATGTCCTCACAGCGCCCTGCCCTGCCCGGGAGGATTCTCGAGCGGCTGGGTTCCCTGTGGACGTCGGTTCCTCCGGCGGGCGTGAACCAGCCCCCGCACTGGGCCCTCGGCCAGGGATTCATCGGATCGCTGCTGATCGTGGTCGGCTCCTTCGGCGTCGGGTGGCTCGCGGACGCCTCGCAGTTCAACCGCACCGCGCTGTTCATCATGCTGCGGACCGAGACATGGGGCGTCACCGCCTGCATCATCGCGCTCGTGATCGGGGCCATGCTCCTCACCCGCTCCTGGCTGAGGCTCGGGCAGCGGCTGCGCCATTGGGGACCCGGGACGATCCGGCCCACGGTCGCGGCCGTCCTGCTCTGGGGCCTGCCGCTCATGGCCGCCGTCCCGATCTATTCGCGGGACGTCTACGCCTACGTGGGCCAGGGCAGGCTCATGGCGGCCGGCCTGAACCCCTACGACACCGGCATCTCGAGCCTGAACAACTGGCTCGAGCTCGGCACGGACCCCTCCTGGGCGTCGACGCGCACCCCCTACGGGCCCTACTTCCTCTGGTTCGAACGCTGGATCGTGCAGCTCACCGGAGGACAGCCCGATCTCTCCGTCCTGCTCTTCCGCGTCCTCGCGCTCGGCGGGGTGGCACTGTGCGCATACTACGGCTACCGGCTCGCCGAGCTCCACGGGGTGGACGGCGCACGAGCCGTCTGGCTCACGGTGGCCAACCCGCTCTTCCTCATCTCGTGCATCGCCAGCGCCCACAACGAGGCGCTCATGATCGGCTTCGCCGTCGCCGGCGTCTACTACGCGGCGCGCGGCAACTGGCTCGCAGGGATCGCACTGACGACCGTCTCCATCGGCGTCAAGCCGATCACCGCGGTGGTCCTGCCGTTCATCGGCCTGCTCTGGGCGGGCCCCCGGGCCTCCTGGGCGCGCAAGTTCCTCTGCTGGGCCGGCACAGGCCTCATCTGCCTGGGACTGTTCGTCGTGAGCTCGTTCGTGTACGGGCTCGGCTTCGGGTGGGTCAACGCGATCGTCGATCCGACGCCCGGTTTCATCGCCTACACGCCCTCGGGATTCACGAGCAACATCGTGGCCGCCGTGCTCGGCGCAATGGGCCTCGACGGGGGCCACGCCGCCGAGGTCTACCGCGGCGTCCTGAAGTGGGCGGGCATCGCCCTGGCCGTCTGGCTCATCTTCCGCGGCGACGACCGGCAGGTCGTCCGCCGGCTCGGCCTGGCCTTCATGGCGATCGTGGTGCTCGGCCCGATCATCCAGCCGTGGTACGTCCTGTGGTTCGTCCCGTTCCTCGCGGTGACCGGGATCCGCGACGACTGGCAGGTGAAGCTGTGGTACCTCACCGTGGTGTTCTTCGTGGTGTTCGGCGCCCAGGACCAGCTGCACGTGTTCGGGTTCGTGAACATCCCGCTCCCGCCCGATGCCCTCGCGGGGCTTGTGGCCCTCGCGTTCGTCGCCTACCTCGTCCTGCTGGACCCGAAGACCCGGCGCATCGTCTTCGAGCGTCCGCGCGAGCGGGGCAGCAGCCGGAGCGGTTCATACTGACGGGCGGGGCCGGCCCGCGGCCGGCCTGCCGGCTGGCGAGCGGGGCCGGCCCAGACCGCAGGCCGGCCCAGAGCCGGCCGGGTGACCCTGCGCGGCGGCGGGCCTACGCGGCGTCGGATCCGGAACCGGGCGCGGGCACGGCGGGCGCGCCACGCCGTCCGAGTCGGACGAGGCGGATCGCGGACCACACGAACAGGACCACGAGCAGCACATTCCGCACGGTGAGCACGAGGGCCATGAGCGGGTTGTTGTGGCTCAGCGCGTCATAGAAGAGCGGGTAGATGAAGTAGGTCGCCACCGCGATGCCGAGCAGGAGCCGCGCGGGCACCCGCCATGCAGCCCTGTCCTGGGCGATGCCGAGCGCGACGACGGGGCCGAGCCAGACCATGAACTGCGGCGAGCCGACCTTGTTGAACACGATGAAGGCGCTCACCATGGCGAGTGCCCCGGCGAGCAGGAGCTCCGAGCGGTCCTCGTGGCCGCGCTTCTTCCCCTCGTGCAGCGCCCAGAAGATGGCCCCGGCGATGGCCGCGGCCACCACGACGAAGAGCGGCTGCATGAGCGCCGAGGCCACCGTCGAGCCGGGCCCGTCCACCTGCATCGAGTTGATCTCGGTGTTCATGTACATGTGTGCGCCGCCGAGGCCGAGCACCGACATCCACAGCCACGGCGTCGTGAACGTGGCCTCGAGCTGCATGCCGCGCGAACCTTGAGTGGTGAGGAAGTCGAGCAGGTGGCCGAGCACGCCGAGGGCGGCGGCCGCAGCGACCACGGCGGCCGTGACGAGCGCGGCGCCCACGATGACCTTCCAGCGGTCCCGGACCACGGCGAAGAGCGGCAGCAGGGCGGCGGCGGGCCAGATCTTCATCCAGGTGGCGAAGGCGAGGATGGCGGACGCCGCGAAGGGGCTCGCCACGCCGAGGCTCAGGCCCATGAGGACGATCGGCGCCGTCACGCCGTCGACCCGGGCGAAGCCCAGCAGGCCCATGAGGGTGATGAAGACGAGCCACCACCATCCCGCGCGCACGCCTTCGGCCTTCCGGCCCCAGCCGCTGAGGATGCCGAGGGCCGCGCCGTTGAGCAGCGACGTGAGCACCACCCACACGATGAGGAAGGGGCCCGGGCCGGCCAGGCCCGAGATCCAGATCGGCAGGAGCCCGACCATCGGGTAGACCCACGGCGAGGGCTGCACGTTCTGGGGGAAGCCTGCCGCTGCCCAGGCGCGGTAGATGTTCGTGTCGCTGAACGCCTGCCCCTGGAAGACGAAGATGGAGAGGTAGGCGAGGTAGCCGAGGTGGACGGCGAGGTAGCCGGTCAGCAGCCCGGCGGGGGAGAGGAGCCACGCGATGAGGCGGCGGGGCTGGGGGGAGCGGCTCTCGTCCGCGGGCTGGCTCTTGTCCGCGGGGCGGGCAGGCTGGATGGAAATGGCTGTTCTCCTCGCTACGGACCGGCGGGCCGCACGGGGCTCGCGACCGCCCGCAAGTCTACCAGCGGGCCCCCGGCGCCCCGCGGGGCCGCGGCTGCCGGCTGATAGCATCGAGAGGATGTCATGCCGACGGGGAAGGCGCCCAGCAGGCCGCCCCCGTCCGGCGCTTGAGAGACAGCGCTCCCGAGCCAGCGCTTCCGAAACAGTAGGGACCGTGATGCCTCAGCCTCCGGCAGGCGGCAGCCTGAGCGTCCCCCGCGCCGCCGGCACGATCGCCGGGCTTCCGGGCGGGGGCCGCATCGCCGTGTGGCAGGGGTTCGCCTCGGCGCTCGCCATGGCGGTCGGCGGTCTCGGCGTGGGCTGGATGGCGAACGGGTCCTCGCTCATCCGGGTGCCGTTCTTCATCGTCCTGCGGGACAACCCCGTCCTCGTGGTGCTGTGCACCGTCCTGGTCGCCTCGGGCGGCCTCCTGCTCGTGCGGGCGTGGCTCCGCCTGGGCCAGCGGGTGGGGGACTGGACGGGGGTGCACCCCCGCGTCGCGGTCAGGATTGCCGCCCTGTGGTGCGCCCCGTTCATGGTCACGTTCCCCCTGCTCAGCCGGGACGTGTACGCCTACATCGGCCAGGGCCGGCTCATGGCGGCCGGCCTCGATCCGTACGTGAACGGCATCTCCGCGCTGAACAACTACCACAACCTGGGCCCCGACTCGCTCTGGACCGAGGCACCCACGCCCTACGGCCCGCTGTTCCTGTGGATCGAGCAGGGCATCGTGTGGCTCAGCGGTGGGAACCTCGAGGTGGCGATCGTGCTGTTCCGGCTCGTCGCCGTCGGCGGTGTGGCGCTGTGCGCCGTCGCGGTGGTCGGCCTTGCCGAGCACTTCGGACTCGGGACGTCCAAGACCCTCTGGCTGACCGTGGTCAACCCGCTGTTCGTCATCAACTTCGTCGCCAGCATCCACAATGACGCGCTCATGCTCGGCCTGCTGCTCCTCGGGCTCCTCGCGGCCGTCCGGCGCAGGCCCGTGCTCGCCGTCGTCATCGTCACGGTGTCGATCCTCATCAAGCCCATCACCATCCTCGCGCTGCCGTTCATCGGCCTCATCTGGGCCGGCAGGGACGCCGGCTGGGGCAGGCGCATCCTGTACTGGGCCGCGACCGCGGCAATCTCCCTCGCACTGCTGGCAGCCGCCGGCGCCGTTTCGGGCCTCTGGTTCGGGTGGGTCCCCGCGATGGCCACCCCCGGGGCGCTGTGGATCTGGTACGCGCCGTTCGGGCTCCTCTCCGTCATCGCCGGCGACATCACCCAGCTCGCCGGCGGCGACCCGGACCTCGTGGCCGGGCTCATCAAGCGGGTCGGGACCATCGTGGGAGCGGTCATCGCCCTCTGGTTCATCCTGCGCGGCCGCAGCGACCAGGTGTTCCTGCGCATGGCCCTGGCCTTCACCGCCGTGGTGATGACCGCCTCGATGATCCAGCCGTGGTACATCACGTGGCTCATGGCCCTGTTCGCCCTGGTCGGCGTCCGGAAGGGCTGGCAGCTGCTCGCCTACTACCTCGTGACCGTGTTCTTCACCGTCATCGCGATCACGGACCAGCTCGACGTGTTCGAGTGGATCCCGCTCGCGGTGGTGCGCGCCGTGGCGATCGTGCTGAGCGTGGCGTTCGTCTCCTACATGGTGCTGTGGGACTGGAAGACCCGTGTCCTCTTCGCACCGCTGATCCCGTCCCGCAGCAGGACCCCATGACCGCTGCCAGGCAAGGGCCCGCATGGTTCACCGACACCGCGCCGCACCACGGCGCGCTGGCTCCACGGGCGCTCCTGGACACCGATGCGGCCAGCCTCCCGCTCGACGGCGCCTGGGCGTTCCGCTGCTCCGCCACCGCCGCGGGCACCGCAGGCTTCGAGGAGAGCGGGTTCGACGACGGCTCCTGGGCCCGGGTGCAGGTCCCGCACTGCTGGCAGCTCGAGGGCGTCCCGGGCCCGCCCAGGTACTCGGCCCCTGCCTACACGAACGTCACCTACCCTTTCCCGCTGGATCCGCCGGACGTGCCGGACGAGAATCAGACCGGGGAGTACCGCCGCCGGTTCGACCTGCCGTCTGCTCCGGCAGGCGGGCGCTGGGTGGTGCGCTTCGAGGGCGTGGACTCGGCGTTCGAGGTCTACCTCAACGGAGAGCGGATCGGGGATGCCATGGGGTCCCGGCTGGTCCACGAGTTCGATGTCACCGCCGGCGTCCGGCCCACCGGGAATCTCATCGCGGTGCGCGTCCACCAATGGTCCGCCGGCTCCTACCTCGAGGACCAGGACATGTGGTGGCTGTCGGGGATCTTCCGGCCGGTCACCCTCCTCCACCGGCCCGCAGACGGCATCGATGACCTCTTCGTCCACGCGGGGTTCAATGCCGCCGCCCGCCAAGGGTCCCTCCTCGTCGAGGGCCCGCGCGGCGCCGTCGTGCACCTGCCCGAACTCGGGATCGAGGCGCCGGCCAACGAGCCGCTCGTGGTGCAGGGCGTGGAGCCGTGGAGTGCGGAGGTGCCGCGGCTGTACCGTGGCACCCTCTCGACTCCCGGGGAGACGGTGCGGATCGCGGTCGGCTTCCGGACGGTCGCGATCGAGGACGCCACGCTCACCGTCAACGGCGCCCCGCTGAAGCTTCGGGGGGTCAACCGGCACGAATGGCATCCGCGCACCGGACGCACCCTCGACCTCGACACGATGCGCGCCGACGTCGAGCTCATGAAGCGGCACAACATCAACGCGGTGCGCACGAGCCACTATCCGCCGGACGCGCGGTTCCTCGCCCTGTGCGACGAATACGGGCTGTGGGTCCTCGACGAATGCGACCTCGAGACCCACGGCTTCGTGAAGGTCGGCTGGCACCGGAATCCGAGCGGAGAACCCGTCTGGCGCGACGCGTTCCTCGACCGCATGACCCGCACCGTCGAACGGGACAAGAACCATCCCTGCGTGGTCGGCTGGTCCCTCGGCAACGAGTCCGGGCGGGGCGCCAACCTCGAGTCGATGGCCGCGTGGGCCCGCCAGCGCGACCCGGACCGGTTCATCCACTACGAGGGCGACTGGGACAGCACGTACGTCGATGTGTACTCCCGCATGTACGCCGACCACGCAGAGACGGAGCTCATCGGCCGCGGCGAGGAACCGCCCGCTTCCGGTCCCGCGGCGGACGCCCACCGGCGGGCCCTGCCGTTCGTCCTGTGCGAGTACGCCCACGCCATGGGCACGGGCCCCGGGGGCCTCGCAGAGTACGCGGCGCTGTTCGACGCGTACCCCCGGATCGCCGGAGGCTTCGTCTGGGAGTGGATCGACCACGGCATCGCCCAGCGCGCACCCGGCGGCCCCACCCCGGGCGCGGAGTTCTTCGCCTACGGGGGCGACTTCGGCGAGGACGTCCACGACGGCAACTTCGTCGCCGACGGCCTCCTCTTCCCGGACCGCCGCCCCTCCTCCGGGCTCGCCGAGCTGGCCGTGGCGTACGCTCCGGTAGTCCTCGAGCCGCGGCCTGACGGGGTGCGCGTCCGCTCGCGGCTGGCCCACCGGGACACGTCCCACCTCGCGTACCGCTGGCGCATCGAGGACGACGGCGAGGCCGTCGCCTCCGGCGTGCTCGACGTCCCCGCGCTGGAGCCGGGAGGCTGCGCGGACGTCCCGCTGCCCCGCTCCGCAGCGGCCCCGCCGCCGCCCCCAGGGCCGGAGCGGTGGCTGACGGTGTCCGCGCACCTCGCGGAGGCGGCCCCGTGGGCCGGTGCCGGGCACGAGGTCGCCTTCGGACAGGCCCGCGTGGACCGGCCGGAAGAGCCGCCCCGCCGCCCGAGCAGGCCCGCCGGGGACGCGCCGTGCCTGCCCCTTGCTGCCGGCGGCTGGCAGCTCGGCCCGGGCCGCTTCGACGCTGCGGGGAGGCTGGCCGAGCTGGCCGGCGTCCCGCTGGTCGGACCCCGGCTGGACCTGTGGCGCGCGCCCACCGACAACGACGAGCGGGCTCCGGGGACGGCGCCCGCCGCGGCGTGGAGGGCGCTCGGCCTCGACAGGCTCCGGCACCGCACCGTCTCGGTCGCGGAGGAACAGGGGGCCCTGAGCGTCGTCGCCCACGTCATGCCCGCGGGCCGCGACGTGGGGTACGAGGTCGAGTACCGCTGGCACGCGCACGACGGCGGGCTGCACCTCGACGTCGTCGGCTCGCCTCTGGGCGCCTGGCAGGTTCCGGTGCCGCGCCTCGGCGTGCGCCTGGCCGTGCCTGCCGCACTGCGACGGGTCGAATGGCTCGGGCTGGGCCCGGGGGAGTCCTACCCGGACGCGGTGGCATCGGTGCGACAGGGCAGGTTCACCGCGTGCGTCGCGGACCTCCAGGAGCCCTGCGTGCGCCCCCAGGAGAACGGTGCCCGGCGCTGCGTGCGCCGCGTGACGCTGTCCGGCGGGGCGGCCGCGCTGACGGTCACCGGCGGCCCCTTCATCCTCACGGCCCGCCCCTGGACCAGCGAGGCCCTCGCCGCTGCGGCGCATCCGACCGATCTGGTGCCGGACCCGCACTGGCTGTGGGTCACCCTCGATGCCGAGCACCACGGTCTCGGCAGCGGGGCGTGCGGACCAGTGGAACTGCCGCAGTACCGCCTGGACGCCCGCCGGTTCCGGCTCTCGCTCGGCTTCCGGGCCGAGGCTGCCGGCCGCAAGGGATCCGGAGGCTAGGCCGGAGACGGGCGGGCACCCCCGGTGCTCGGACCGGGGGTGCCGTCGATGTCGCGAGGCCCCGGCGGCCAGGGTCCGGGACACTACCGAGCGCCCCAGGAGGGAATCGAACCCCCGACCAAGAGATTAGAAGGCTCCTGCTCTATCCTCTGAGCTACTGGGGCGGGCCTGTGAAAGTCTATCCCGCCCCGCGCGGCACTGTCGCACCGCCGCGGCCGAGGGGCCCGCGGCAGTCCTCACGCGGGCCAGCTTCTCCTCCACAGCGCCCGCGGGCCGCGCGTCGTCCACATACGTGCCGGACGCGCTTCTGCTGCACCTGTCCCGCCGACAGGCTGGTTCCGAGCCCTCCAGTCCGGAGGGCCTCGGACTGGAGGTCTTCAGATGAACGACACGATCACCCTGCGCGGCTGGGTCGGCACCGAGCCGACGGTGGGACTGACGCGGCACAACACGCCCTACTGCCGGTTCCGGATGTCCGTGAACGACCGGCGGTTCGACCGCGAGCGCCAGTCATGGGTCGACAACCACACGAGCTGGTACAACATCCAGTGCTACGGGCCGATGGCGGAGAACGTCGCGGACAGCGTCCGCAAGGGCCACCGGCTGATCGTCATGGGACGCCTGCAGATCCGGAACTTCGAACGGGCCGATGGCACGCCCGGCACCGAGGCCGACCTCATCGCCGCGTCCGTGGGACACGACCTCGCCCTCGGCATGGGCCGGTGGAACCGGCGCCGGGACGAGCCGGCACAGCTCCCGCGGGGCGCCGAGACCGTGGCCGGGGTCGGCGTCGTCGATCCCGTCACCGGTGAGGTCGCGGCCGAAGGTGCCCCCGAGGACCCCTTCCTGGGCGTGGCGCCCGACTTCGGCGAGGACGGCGCGTTCCCCCCGGGCGACGAGGCCGCGGCGGCCTACGGGGACGAGGGTCAGGACGGGGACGAGGGCGCAGAGCGGAGCGCTGACGCCGGCCCCGGGGAGCGGCTCATGTCGGCGTGAGCCGCCGTGCGTGGGCAGGGGAGCCCCGACGGCTGGCCTGAAGGGCTCCCCGCGACCGGTGCCGGATGTGTGATCGTGCGCGCGAAGCACTAGATTTAAGGCCATGGCGGAATTCATCTACACCATGACCAAGGCCCGCAAAGCCGTGGGGGACAAGGTCATCCTCGACGACGTGAGCATGTCGTTCTTCCCCGGAGCCAAGATCGGCGTCGTGGGGCCGAACGGTGCCGGCAAGTCGACCATCCTCAAGATCATGGCGGGCCTCGACACCCCGTCCAACGGGGAGGCCCGGCTTTCGCCGGGCTACAGCGTCGGCATTCTCCTCCAGGAGCCGCCGCTGAACGAGGACAAGACCGTCCTCGGGAACGTGCAGGAGGGCGTCGGCGAGATCTACGGCAAGATCCAGCGCTTCAACCAGATCTCCGAGGAGATGGCGAACCCCGACGCGGACTACGACGCGCTGCTCGAGGAGATGGGCAAGCTCCAGGAGGCCATCGACGCTGCGGATGCCTGGGACCTCGACTCGCAGCTCGAGCAGGCCATGGATGCCCTGCGGTGCCCGCCGCCGGACGCTGACGTGAAGGTGCTCTCGGGAGGTGAGCGCAGGCGCGTCGCGCTGTGCAAGCTCCTGCTGCAGAAGCCCGACCTCCTGCTGCTCGATGAGCCGACCAACCACCTCGATGCCGAGAGCGTCCTCTGGCTCGAGCAGCACCTCTCGGAGTACCCCGGCGCCGTGCTCGCGGTGACCCACGACCGCTACTTCCTCGACCACGTCGCCCAGTGGATCTGCGAGGTCGACCGCGGCCGCCTCTACCCCTACGAGGGCAACTACTCGACGTACCTCGAGAAGAAGCGTGCCCGTCTCGAGGTCCAGGGCAAGAAGGACGCGAAGCTCGCCAAGCGCCTCTCGGAGGAGCTCGAGTGGGTCCGGTCCAACGCGAAGGGCCGTCAGACGAAGTCCAAGGCCCGTCTCGCCCGCTACGAGGAGATGGCCGCCGAGGCCGAGCGCACCCGCAAGCTCGACTTCGAGGAGATCCAGATCCCGCCGGGTCCGCGCCTCGGCCAGCTCGTCATCGAGGCGAAGGACCTCAAGAAGGGCTTCGGCGACCGGGTGCTCATCGACGGGCTGTCCTTCTCCCTGCCGCGCAACGGCATCGTCGGGGTGATCGGTCCCAACGGCGTCGGCAAGACCACGCTCTTCAAGACGCTCGTCGGCCTCGAGCCCCTCGACGGCGGCGAGCTGAAGATCGGCGACTCGGTCAAGATCTCCTACGTCGACCAGGGCCGCGGCGGCATCGACCCCAACAAGACCCTGTGGGAGGTCGTCTCCGACGGGCTCGACCACATCCAGGTCGGCCAGGTCGAGATGCCCTCGCGCGCCTATGTCTCCGCGTTCGGGTTCAAGGGCCCCGACCAGCAGAAGAAGGCCGGCGTGCTCTCGGGCGGAGAGCGCAACCGGCTCAACCTCGCGCTGACGCTCAAGCAGGGCGGAAACCTCCTCCTGCTCGACGAGCCCACGAACGACCTCGACGTCGAGACGCTCTCGAGCCTCGAGAACGCCCTGCTCGAGTTCCCCGGCTGCGCCGTCGTGGTCTCCCACGACCGGTGGTTCCTCGACCGGGTGGCCACGCACATCCTCGCCTACGAGGGCACGGACGAGGACGAGTCGAGCTGGTACTGGTTCGAGGGCAACTTCGAGTCCTACGAGCAGAACAAGGTGGACCGCCTCGGGCCCGAGGCAGCCAAGCCGCACCGGGTCACCCACCGCAAGCTCACCCGCGACTGATCGCGGACGCTCCGATCCGACGAGGGGAGGCCGGCCCGCTGGGCCGGCCTCCCCTCGTCGTCTGCGCGCCGGCACGGCGGCCGCAGGAGCCGGGGCCACTGGGCCCGGCAGACTCCGCCGCTAGGCGGGGCCCTCCAGATAGGGCAGGCGGACCATGCCCTCCTGGGCGACGCTGGCCACGTGGACTCCGTGGCGGTTGAAGACCTTGCCGGCGCCCAGCCCCCGGGCGCCCTGGGCGCTCGGGGACTCCTGGACGTAGAGCAGCCACTCGTCGACCCGCACCGGCCGGTGCCACCACATCGCGTGGTCGAGGCTCGCGACGCTCATCCCCGGCGTGATCCACGAGAGGCCGTGGCGGCGGAGGACCGGCTCCAGCAGCGTGTAGTCGCTCGCGAACGCCAGGGCGGCGCGGTGCAGCATGTCGTCGTCGGGCATCGGCTCGATGGTCTTCATCCAGACGGCATTGCGCGCCACCTGCGGTCCGGAGGACGAGATGTAGATCGCGGGGTCGACGTGGCGGACGTCGAACGGGCGGTCGAACGCCCAGTACTGGGCGACAGGGTGGTCGATCTCCCCCAGGAGGTCGGCGGTGCTGGGCAGCGACTCCGGATCGGGGATCCCCTCCGGCATGGCCGACTGGTGCTCGACCCCCTCCGACTCTTCCTGGAACGAGGCGATCATCGACAGGATCGGGTTGCCGTCCTGGTAGGCGTGGACCTGCCGGGCCGAGAAGGACCGGCCGTCCCGCAGCCGCTCGACGCCGAAGGTGATCGACTTGTCCGCGTCGCCGGGCCGCAGGAAGTATGCGTGCATGGAATGGACGGGGCGCTCCCCGGTCACCGTGCGCGAGGCGGCGACGAGGCTCTGCGCGAGGACCTGCCCGCCGAAGACCCGGTGCCGCGGCTGCCGCTCGCTCGGGCCGACGAACACGTCCTTGTCGGTGCGGGCACCTCCCAGATCGTCGAGGTCGAGGAGGGTGAGCAGGGTTCCGGTGGGGCCGGACCGGCGCGCGGCTGACGTCATGGCACGACATTAGACGCACGGGCCAGCCCGCTGCCAGCCGGCCGCGGTGGGGGCCTCTCCAGCGGGTGCGAAGATGGATCCATGCCCTCCGCCTACCGGTTTCCCCTCCAGCTGCGCTTCGGCGACGTCGACTCCTACGGCCACGTGAACAACGTGCGGTTCCTCCAGTTCCTCGAGGACGCCCGCGTCCACTGGCTCCGGGAGCCGCTCAGGAGCGCGCCCCGTGGCGGCGACGGCGCGCAGACCCTCGCGGACCTCGTCACCCCCGAGAACTTCACCCTGGTGGGGCGGCACGAGATCGAGTACCTCGCTCCGCTCATGTACCGCCGTGAGCCGGTGGCCGTGGACCTCTGGGTGACGCGGGTCGGTGGGTCGAGCTTCGACCTCGGCTATGCGGTGATCGACCCCGAGGACGGGGCCGTGTGCGCCAACTGCTCGACGTCGATGGTGCTGGTGAGCCGCTCGACGGGGCGCCCCGTGCGGCTGCCGGAGGGGATGAGGGCGGAGTTCGCGCACTTCGCCGGCCCGGACGTTCCCTTCCGCCGCCGTCCGCCGCTCCCGGCCGAGGCGGGGCAGGCGTGAGGACCTCGGGGACGGACACCGTGCTGGACCTCGGCGATCCGCGCGCGATCGAGGACCTGAGGGTCTTCCTCTCCAGGGCGCGCTCCGTCGAGGACGGCGCCGTGCGGCTCCAGGCCGTGGGCAGCGTGCTGGCCGCCTACGTGCTGGTCATGGGCCCACGGGCCCTCGGCGAGCCCGTCCCGACCGTCCTGGGGCTCCGGACCGCGGGCCTCGCCCGTCCCGCCCAGGCCGATGTGACCGTCTCGATCGCCTCGGTGTTCGACCGGCTCGCGCGCCTGGGGGGATCGGGCACCGAGCTCGAGCTTCCGCCCGCCCAGGTCCGTGCGCCGTGGGCGGCGGTGACGCCACCGCGCGGACCGTGGGCACCGGAGGGCACAGTGGACGCCGACGCCGTGCGGGCCGCCGCGGAAGCGGGCATCGCGGAGGTCGCCGCGACGGTCCCCGACCAGCCCGGCGCCGCGGTGCTGCAGGGTGTGCGCGCCGCGGTGTGGGGCCGGGACCTCGAGCCGTGCCCGGCTCTCCCAGCGGGGGCCGCGTTCGCCGCCCACCTGCTCGGCTTCATCGCGCCGGGGGAGGACCTGCAGTGGTTCTCCTGCGGTCCGTGGTCCCGGCTGTCCTCGAGCCGGGGACACGTGCTGTGCCGGCGGCCGGCCGTGCTGCAGGGCCTTTAGCCGCCCAGCGGCGGCCACCCCCATGCCCGGCCTCCCGGCCGGGCGCCCCTCACCCGTCGAACGTGTTCACGAGCGAGTGCGCCGCGCGCTCGAGGTAGTCCCACAGGGTGGCCTCGTACACGGGGGCGAGGCCGAGCGCGTCCACGCCCGCCCGCATGTGGTGGAGCCACCGGTCGCGTGCCTCGGGGTTGACCTTGAACGGCACGTGCCGCATGCGCAGGCGCGGGTGCCCCCGCTCTGCGCTGTAGGTGCCCGGCCCACCCCAGTACTGCTCGAGGAACATGGTCAGGCGGTGCCGAGCGGGTCCGAGGTCTTCTTCGGGGTACATGGGGCGCAGCAGCGGGTCGTCGGCCACGCCCTCGTAGAAGGTGTCGACGAGCTTGACGAAGGTCTCGTGGCCGCCCACGAGGTCGTAGAAGGAAGCCCCCGCGGCCGAGCCCTGGAGGAGGTTCGGCTGGTTTCCGCGCGGGGCGCCCGGCGTGGTCATCTCACTCATGGGACCTCTGTCCTCCGTTGCCGTACTGTTCGCCCGCTGCCTGGCCGAGCGCGCCCTTGCCTTCGTGCACGGGAACTGCCGCTCCGTCGGTGTGGGCCCCGCCCGCCGCGCCGGAGGTGGGGGCCGCTGCCGCGGGGTCCGTCGTCGGCGGCAGGTAGGTGCCCTGGGAGCGGTTGCCCAGACGCAGGATCTCCCCGTTGCGCAGGTACCAGATCGTGCCGTCCTCGGCCCGAACCCGCGTGATGCGCAGGCCGACCGACTCGACCGTGCCGGCGACCTCTCCGGCGCCCGTCTCGATGAAGTCGCCGATCCCGTACTGGTCCTCGAGGGTGATGAAGATCCCGGCGAGGAAGTCGCGGATGAGCTGCTGGGCGCCGAAGCCGATCGCGACGCCGAGGATCCCGACGCTGGTCAGGACGGGGGCGAGGTCGACGCCGAGCGCCCGGAGCACGTACATGCCGACGATCGTCGTGATCACCACGGCGACCACCGAATTCAGGAGCGACCCGATCGTCTGGGCTCGCTGTGCCCTCCGCTCCGAGTCCAGCGCCCGCAGCGCCGGCGCCGCCCACCGGAAGATGCGCCGCTGCGTCAGGGTCCTGCCGGCGAGGATGCGCTTGACGACCTGCCGGATCAGGTAGGTCGCCACGAGCCACACGATGAGCCCGATGCCGACCGCGATCGCTATCTGGAGGAGGGTCTGGTTGAAGGTGGTGACGGCGCTGTCGAGTTGGGCCGCGGTGATGGGCACCGGGCTCGGGGTGTCGGTGGTGGGGGCCGGAGTGGGCGTCGGGGACGGGGTCGACGCCGTGCGGGGCACGAGGGCACGCGGGATCGCGGACAGGCCGGATTGCACTGTCGGGGGCCTCCTTGTCTGGGGGATGGTGGCCCTTCCACCTTAACGACCTGGGGGCGTCAGGGTGCTGCCGGCTCGTGCCTGACGGGGAAGTTCACGGATCGCGCAATGAAGCACGTCGCGTGCGCGTCGTCGTGCAGCCTGTCGGCGAGCGCGCGCTGAGACTCGTCCGCGAGCTCGACGCGCGGACGCAGCGTCACCTCGGTGAACTCCCCGGAGGAGCCGTGGACCGTCAGGGTCCCCGTCGCGTCGTCGGAGTACCCGGTCACGACGACGCCCGCCCGCGCCGCCTCGAACAGATAGCTGAGCATGTGGCACTGGGCCAGCGCGGCCAGCAGCAGCTGCTCCGGGTTGTACCGGTCGGCCGTTCCGCGGAACGCGGGGTCGGCGGTGCCGGGCAGGACGGGCAGCCCCGGCAGCGCGACGTCGTGCTCACGCCCGAAGTCGCGCACGCCGGACGTGCCGGTGCCGCGGTTGCCCGTCCATGTCACGGACACGCTGTAGTGGTGCTCTCCGATCGCCATGGAAGGCAGGCTACCTGTCGGCGGCCTGGGCGCGCAGGGCCCGCTGCACTCCGTCGCGGTTCTCGAGGGTCATGCGGCGCAGGGCGGCCTGGTCGGGCCCGAGGGACGCGAGGAACTCATCGGTGCGCTCGAGCATGGCCTGGGTCGTCTGGCGCGCGGGGTAGAGCCCGACCACGACCTGCTGGGCGAGGGCGTGGGTGCGCTCGGCGACGATGCGCGGCACCGCTTCGAAGTACTTCTCGGCGAACGGGGCGAGCAGCGCCGCGTCGTGGACACGTGCGAAGCCGTTGATCGCAGCCTGCTGCATGGCGTTGGAGAGCGTGCCCTTCACCACGATCGACTCCCACGCCTCGGCCTTCGCCTCCGGGGTCGGCAGCGCGGCCGTGGCGAGCGCCGCCGCGCACTGCCCCGTCGAGGTCGTGTCCCGGGCGAGCTCGTCCTCGATCCGCGCCCGCTCGATCCGGCCGCCGCAGGCGAGTGAGGCGACGAGCTCCCAGCGGAGGTCCTGGTCCACGTCGAGGCCAGGGATCGGCGCGGATCCGTCGAGGAGGCCGGCCACCGCGTCCAGGTGCTCCTCGGACGAGGCGAGTGCCGAGAAGGACTTCACGAACTGCAGCTGGGAGTCAGAGCCCGGCGCCGCCTCGTGGACGAGCGCCCACAGGCGCTCCGCCGCGCTGCGCTTGGCTTCCGGCTGCGCGTCGGCGGCGACGTAGTAGTCGAGCGTCGTGGCGAGCTGGCGGAGCAGCGTCTGCACGACGGAGGCGTCCGACTCGGCGCCGATGTTGCCCAGGACGAGGTCCACATAGGCGCGGGCCGGGGTCTCGCCGTCCCGCGCCCCGTCCCAGGCAGAGCCCCAGACGAGGGCGCGCGGCAGGCTCTCGGAGATGTCCTTCAGGCACGAGGTCGCGGTCGCCAGCGACACCGGGTCGAGGCGGACCTTCGCGTAGGCGAGGTCGTCGTCGTTCAGCAGCACGAGGGCCGGGCGCGGGCGCCCCACGAGCTCGGGCACCTCGGTGAGCTCCCCGTCCACGTCGAGCTCGGCTCGGTGGGTGCGCACGAGCTCCCCGGCGCCGTCACGGTCGTAGAAGGCGATGGCGAGGCGGTGGGGGCGGATCTGGGGGTAGTCGGGGACGGCACTCTGCCGGACGGCGAAGCGGAGGATGCGCCCGTCGTCGTCCGTCTCGATCTCGGGGGAGAGGGTGTTGACGCCGGCCGTCTCGAGCCAGGCCTGGCCCCACGCGGTCAGGTCGCGCCCGCTTGCAGCCTCGAGCTCGGCCATGAGGTCCGCGAGGACCGTGTTGCCCCAGGCATGCTTGGCGAAGTACCGGCGGACGCCCTCCATGAAGTGGTCCTGGCCGACCCACGCAACGAGCTGCTTGAGCACGGAGGCGCCCTTGGCGTACGTGATGCCGTCGAAGTTCACCTCGACGTCGGCCAGGTCGCTGATGTCCGCGAAGATCGGGTGGGTGGTGGGGAGCTGGTCCTGACGGTAGGCCCACGACTTCTCGACCGAGGCGAACGTGGTCCACGCGTGGCGGAAGTCGGTGGCCTCGGCGGCCGCGAGGTGGGACATGAACTCGGCGAACGACTCGTTGAGCCAGAGGTCGTCCCACCAGCGCATCGTCACGAGGTCGCCGAACCACATGTGCGCGAGCTCGTGCAGCACCGTGATGGCGCGCCGCTCGACGGTCGCCTGCGTGGGCTTCGAGCGGAACACGTAGCTCTCGAGGATCGTCACCGCGCCGGCGTTCTCCATCGCGCCCGCGTTGAACTCGGGGACGAAGAGCTGGTCGTACTTCTCGAACGGGTACCCGCAGCCGAACTCGCGCTCGTAGAACGCGAAGCCCTCCTTGGTGAGCGCGAAGATGTTCTCCGCGTCGAGGTACTGCATGAGCGACTTCCGCGCGAAGATGCCCAGCGGAATGGTCCGGCCCTCGGCGTTCACGAGCTCGTCCGCGACCTTCTGGTACGGGCCGGCGACGAGCGCCGTGACGTAGCTGGAGATCCGGGGCGTGGGGGCGAAGTCCCAGGTCGAGCGGGCCTCCTGGCCGGGCACGCGCACGGGCTCCGGAGTGGGCGAATTGGACACGACCTCCCAGTGTGACGGCGCCGTGACCGTGAAGCGGAAGGAGGCCTTGAGGTCGGGCTGCTCGAAGACGGCGAACATGCGGCGCGAGTCCGGGACCTCGAACTGCGTGTACAGGTAGGCCTCGCCGTCCACGGGATCGACGAAGCGGTGCAGGCCCTCGCCGGTGTTCATGTAGGGGGCGTCGGCGTCGACCACGAGGACGTTCTCGGCGGCGAGGGACGGCAGCTGGATGCGGACGCCGTCGCTGGCCTTCTCGACGTGCAGCTCGACGCCGTTGAGGGTCACCGAACGGACCGTGTCGGTGATGGCGTCGATGAATGACGACGCGCCCTCGGCCGCGCTGAAGCGCACCGTGGTCCGCGAGCCGAAGACCCGCTCTCCGCGGGTGAGGTCGAGCTCGACGTGGTAGTCCTCGACGTGCCGGATGCACTCAGCCCTCTCGACGGCTTCCGAGCGGGTGAGATTCGTCCCTGGCATGTGCCCTCCAAGCATGTGCGCCACGATGGCCCGCGTGGTGCGGGTCACTTTTGAAATTATTCTTTCATGGTGCGCCGCAGCATGCCAGCGCCTTCCTGGGGCGCCCCCGGGCGGCCGTGCGGGTGCAGTAGCGTTGGAGCATGGCGGGATCGGCGGAGGCGAGGTGGGACCGGAAGGCGCTCCGCTTCGCGATCGGCTACCCCGTGCTGCTGGCACTGGGCTTCGGGCTGGCTTCGCTCTCCTTCCATGGCCGGGTCCCCGACCCGGTGGCGTGGCAGTGGGACGCGAACGGGGGCCGGGCGTTCATCCCCTTTGCCGCCTACCTCATCGGCGGTGCGGCGCTGGTGGCGGTGGTCGGGGCGCTGCTGTGCGTCCAGGCCGCCCTCCTGACCCGCCCACCCATCTCCCGCCGGATCTTCATGGCCGGCGGCGTCGGGATGTCGATGTTCCTCACGACGGTGCTCGCCGCGGGCCTCATCGGCCAAGACGGCATCCCGGCCCGCGCCTCGCATCCCGACCCGATCGTGCTGGCGATGGGGTCCGGGGCCACCGTCGCCTTCAGCGTCGTGATGCTGCTGTCCTTCAAGCCCGAGGAGCAGTGGAGCCCGAAAGACGAGGCCGCGCTCCTCGATGAGCTCGAGCCGGAGCGCGCCGCCTCGACCTTCGCCTACTGGGCCCACGCGCGGTCCTCCGTGTTCGTCATGCTCAGCATCATCGGCGTCTCGGTCTCCCTCCTGCTGCTCGTCCTCTCCTGGTGGATCTCGCTGGCGCTGACCGCGGCGGCAGCGCTCACGGCCGCCTCGCTCGTGGCCCGCGTGGGGGTGAGCCCGGAGTCCGTCGTCGTCCGCCTCGCCGGGGTCCTCCCCGTGCTCCGGTTCGAGCCCGAGCGGGTGCTGCGCGCCGAATTCGAGACGGTGCGCGCCAGGGACTTCGGAGGATGGGGATACCGGCGCCGGGGGCAGTCCCGCTCCGTCCTCGTGGCCAGCGGCGAGGCCATCACGGTGATCCTCGACGACGGCCGCCGTGCCACGTTCTCCGGCCGGGACGGCGACACTGCCCGCCGCGTCGTGGACGTGCTGCGGGCCGCCTCGGGCGCGTAGGCTTGACCTCGCTCCCCGCGAGGTCCCGGAAGGCGCCGGGCACGGCCTCCGCGCCGGCGACGGGGGCCACCGAATTCGAGGAGAGGAACCCCGTGCCCAAGCCGCGCGTCCACATTGCCACCGACCATGCCGGCATGGAGCTTTCCGCCCATCTCGTGTCCCACCTGCGCGGCCGGGGCTTCGAAGTCGTGGACCACGGGCCCGCCGAGTACGATCCGCTCGACGACTACCCCGCCTTCTGCATCAAGGCCGCGCTCGCCGTCGTCGCCGACCAGGAGGCGGGCACGCCCGCGCTGGGCATCGTCCTGGGCGGCTCGGGCAACGGCGAGCAGATCGCGGCCAACAAGGTCAAGGGGATCCGCGCGGCGCTGGCCTGGAATCTCGACACCGCCCGCCTCGCACGGGAGCACAACGACGCCAACGTCGTGGCCGTCGGGGGCCGCCAGCACAGCGTGGACGAGGCGACCGCCCTCATCGAGGCCTTCCTCGCCGAGCCGTTCAGCCAGGACGAGCGCCACGTCCGGCGCATCGGCAAGATCGCCGCGTACGAGGCCTCCGGCGAGATCGTCGAGTAGCCCGAAGGCGCCGGCGACCGTGCCCGAGGGTCACTCCATCCACCGCCTTGCGCGCCAGTTCGGCGACGTCTTCGTCGGCGAACGGCTCGCCGTCTCGAGCCCACAGGGCCGCTTCGCCCCCGGGGCGGCCCTCCTCGACGGCCGGGTCCTCCAGGGCGCGTCGGCCCACGGCAAGCAGCTGTTCCTCCGCTTCGAGGGTGGGATGGTGCTCCGCGTCCACCTCGGCCTGTACGGGGCGTGGGAGTTCGGCGGCGATGCGACCTTCCGCGGCGCCTCGAGTATCGGCGCGCCGCGGCGCGTGGGGGAGCGGGAGACAGCGGACGACGCCGCGCGGCAGCAGGGTGCCGCGCCTCCCCCTCCCCGCGGCGCGGTCCGCGCGCGACTCGTCTCCGAGCACGGCTGGGCCGACCTTCGCGGCGCGAGCGCGTGCGTGGTCGAGACCGAGGACGAGGCCAGGGCGGTCCAGGCGCGTCTCGGCCCTGACCCGCTCGGCGGCCTCACCGCGGGGGAGCCGCGGGCGTCCGGCGACGAGGACGCCGCGGAGTTCGCCCGGCGCATCGCGCGGCGCCGCACACCGGTGGCACGGCTGCTCATGGATCAGGAAGTCGTCGCAGGGATCGGGAACGTCTACCGTGCCGAGCTCCTGTTCCGTGCGCGGCTCGACCCGTTCACCCCCGGCACGTCCGTCGGGAGGCAGCGTGCGCTCTCCCTCTGGGCGGACGCCGTCGCGGCCATGGCCGAAGGGGTGCGCCACGGAAGGATCGTCACCACCGATCCGCGGCTGTGGCCGGCCGGCCCCCGGGACCTTCCCGCGCCGGAGGACGCCCACTACGTGTACCGGCGCCACGGCCTGCCGTGCCGCGCCTGCGGCACCGCCGTGACGATGGCCGAGGAGGCCGGGCGGAAGCTGTACTGGTGCCGCGTCTGCCAGGCTTCGGACGGCGCCCGTGGCGCAATTTGACACCCCTGCCCCCCGTTCGCTTTAGTTGGAGGGCCCCGGGGGCGTAGCTCAATGGTAGAGCGCCAGTCTTCCAAACTGGATACGCGGGTTCGATTCCCGTCGCCCCCTCGCCTGCACCGGGCCCTTCCTGCCATGGAGGGGCCCGTTTCCGTGCCCGGGGCTGATGTGCATTGGTTTGTCGCGGGCCTGTATCGTGGTCTGTGCACTAGACCGGGGTGTAGCTCAGCTTGGCTAGAGCGCCTGCTTTGGGAGCAGGAAGTCGCAGGTTCAAATCCTGTCACCCCGACAGTCGCGTCCTGAGGCATCACGCCCAGGGCGGCACCCATGATCCGACCATCCAGGAGAGCCACGCTGTGAAGAGCGCTGCCGAGAACCTCAGCCCCACGCGGGTCAAGCTCAACGTCGAGGTGACCCTCGACGAGCTGAAGCCCAACATCGATGCCGCCTACAAGTCCGTCGCCGAGCAGATCCAGGTGCCAGGCTTCCGCAAGGGCAAGGTCCCGTCCCGCCTCATCGACCAGCGCGTCGGCCGCGGCTACGTGCTCGAGACCGCCATCAACGAGGGCCTCAACGACTGGTACCAGCAGGCCGTGGCCGAGACCGGCATCCGCCCGCTCTCCCGCCCCGAGGTCGAGATCACCGAGGTTCCGGACCCGGCCGCCACCGAGGGCGAGCTGAAGTTCGCGGTCGAGGTCGACGTGCGCCCCGAGATCGAGCTCCCCGACTACGAGGGCCTCAAGGTCGACGTCGCCGCCGCCGAGGTGGGCGACGACGACGTCCAGACCGCGCTCGACGAGCTCCGCGGCCGCTTCGGCACCCTCAAGCCGGTGGACCGTCCCGCGCAGGCCGATGACTTCCTCACGATCGACATCTCCGCGTCCGTGGAGGGCGAGGAGGTCGACTCCGCCGCGGGCCTGTCCTACCAGGTCGGCTCGGGCACCATGCTCGAGGGCCTCGACGAGGCCGTGACGGGCCTGTCCGAGGGCGAAGAGGCCGTCTTCGAGACGAAGCTCGCCGGCGGCGAGCACGCGGGCGAGACCGCTTCCGTGACGGTCAAGGTCACCGCGGTGAAGGAGCGTGAGCTCCCCGAGGCCGACGACGACTTCGCCCAGCTCGCCTCCGAGTTCGACACCATCGAGGAGCTCCGCGGCGACCTCGTCAAGCAGGCCGCCCAGTCGAAGGTTGTCGCCCAGGGCGTCGAGGCCCGCGACAAGGTCCTCGACAAGCTCGTCGAGCTGGTCGAGGTCCCGGTTCCGGAGAGCGTCGTGACCGAGCAGGTCGAGGCCCACTTCAACCCGGCGAACGGCGGCCACGCGGCCGACGAGGACCACGACACCGACGAGCACCGCGCCGAGGTCAAGGCCAACACGGAGCGTGCCTTCAAGAACGAGGTCATCCTCGACGCGATCGCCGACAAGGAGGAGATCGGGGTCTCGCAGGGCGAGCTCATCGAGTACCTCGTCACCACCGCCAGCCAGTACGGCATGGACCCGAACCAGTTCGCCCAGATCATGGACCAGTCCGGCCAGGTTCCGATGATGGTCGGCGAGGTCCGCCGCCGCAAGGCGCTCGCCGCCGTGCTCGGCAAGGCCGAGGTGACCGACTCCGAGGGCAACGCCGTCGACCTCAGCGAGTTCGTCCGCCCGCTCAACGAGGAGGAGGCCCCCGAGGCCGCCGAGCCGCAGCAGTCCGAGGCGACGCCGAGCGACGATCCCGCCGCCGCGACGTTCTAACGCCATCCGGACCGGGCACTTTTGCCGCCGGTCCGCACGGTGCACGAGGCCGCCGTCCGCCGTCCCCCCAGGGACGGGGGCGGCGGCCTTCGCCGTCCCGGGCCCGGGGCGCATGCGCTTGAAGCGAACAGCCCGCAGGGCCGGAACATTGCGCCCCTGAAAACGGCTAATGTCCCTGTAGAACGAACCATGCCCAGTGCATCAGATCGAGAGGTATCGCACCATGCACCAGCAGGAGAAGTCGCCGAGCATGGCTGAGCCGGTCCAGGGGTCCGGCGGCCAGGACTACATCTACCAGCGGCTCCTCAAGGAGCGGATCATCTGGCTCGGATCGGAGGTGCGCGATGACAACGCGAACGCGATCTGCTCGCAGCTGCTCCTCCTCTCGGCCGAGGATCCTGAGAAGGACATCTACCTCTACATCAACTCGCCCGGCGGATCCGTCACGGCGGGCATGGCCATCTACGACACCATGCAGTACATCCCGAACGATGTCGTGACGGTGGCGACGGGCCTGGCCGCGTCCATGGGGCAGTTCCTGCTCTCCTCGGGCACGAAGGGCAAGCGCTACGCGACTCCGCACGCCCGGATCCTCATGCACCAGCCGTCGGGCGGCATCGGGGGCACGGCGTCGGACATCAAGATCCAGGCCGAGCTGATCCTGCACATGAAGCAGGTCATGGCCGAGCTGACCGCCGAGCAGACCGGGCAGTCCGTCGAGCAGATCCTCAAGGACAACGACCGCGACAAGTGGTTCACCGCGCAGGAGGCCCTCGAGTACGGCTTCTTCGACAAGATCGCCGCGCGTGCGGGCCACGTGTCCGGCGGCGGCGGGACCGACAAGTAGCACGCCCGGAAGGACTAGGAGCAACGAGATGAACTACAGCATGGGCGTCAACCCCGCGAACCTCCCCACGAGCCGCTACGTGCTCCCGCAGTTCGAGGAGCGCACCCCGTACGGCTTCAAGCGCCAGGACCCGTACACCAAGCTCTTCGAGGACCGCATCATTTTCATGGGCGTGCAGGTCGACGACGCCTCGGCGGACGACATCATGGCGCAGCTGCTCGTCCTCGAGGCGAACGACCCGGACCGCGACATCACGATGTACATCAACTCCCCGGGCGGATCGTTCACGGCGATGACCGCGATCTACGACACGATGCAGTTCATCCGGCCGGAGATCCAGACGGTGTGCCTCGGCATGGCGGCCTCCGCCGCCGCGGTGATCCTCGCTGCCGGCACCCCCGGGAAGCGGCTGGCGCTGCCCAACTCGACCGTCATGATCCACCAGCCCTCGCTCGCCGGGGGGTCTGGCGGGCAGGCCACCGACCTCGAGATCCAGGCGCGCGAGGTGCTGCGCATGCGCGAGTGGCTCGAGCACACGTGGGCGAAGCACTCGAACAAGACGCCGGAGGACATCAGCCGGGACATCGAGCGCGACCTCTTCCTCACGGCAAGCGAGGCCAAGGAGTACGGGCTCGTGGACGAGGTCCTCGAGTCGCGCAAGATCCGTCCGAGCGCCATCACCCGCTGACGCCCGCCTCCTCGGCGCGGCACCGGTGCCCCGTAGTCCGGGGACCGGCGCCGTGCCGGGCACGGGGTCCCGTGCCGTGTCCTACGACGGCTGTCGGCACGGTGGCCTACAGTGGGATGGTCATACTTCTTCAGGAAGGGAATCGACGAATGGCGCGCATTGGCGAGAGCGCAGACCTGCTGAAGTGCTCCTTCTGCGGCAAGAGCCAGAAGCAGGTCCGGAAGCTCATTGCGGGCCCGGGCGTCTACATCTGCGACGAGTGCATCGAGCTGTGCAACGAGATCATCGAGGAGGAGCTCGCCGAAGTCTCGGACCTCGGCTCGTTCGAGCTTCCCAAGCCGCGCGAGATCTTCGACTTCCTCCAGGAGTACGTGATCGGGCAGGAGCCGGCCAAGCGGGCCCTCGCCGTCGCCGTCTACAACCACTACAAGCGGATCCAGTCGGGCCACGCCAGCAAGGGCGGCTCGCTCGCGGACGCGCATGACGACGTCGAGATCGCCAAGTCCAACATCCTCCTGATCGGTCCCACCGGCTGCGGCAAGACCTATCTGGCCCAGACCCTGGCCCGTCGGCTCAATGTGCCCTTCGCCGTCGCGGACGCCACGGCGCTGACCGAGGCCGGCTACGTGGGCGAGGACGTCGAGAACATCCTGCTCAAGCTCATCCAGGCGGCGGACTACGACGTCAAGAAGGCCGAGCAGGGCATCATCTACATCGACGAGATCGACAAGATCTCCCGCAAGAGCGAGAACCCGTCGATCACCCGGGATGTCTCCGGCGAGGGCGTGCAGCAGGCCCTGCTGAAGATCCTCGAGGGGACGGTCGCCTCGGTGCCGCCCCAGGGCGGGCGCAAGCACCCCCATCAGGAGTTCATCCAGATCGACACCACGAACGTGCTCTTCATCGTCGCCGGCGCGTTCGCCGGCCTCGAGGAGATCATCGGCCAGCGTGCCGGCAAGAAGGGCATCGGCTTCGGGGCCCCCCTCAGCGCGCTGACCAGCAAGGAGAGCTCCTACTCAGACGTCATGCCGGAGGATCTGCTCAAGTTCGGCCTCATCCCGGAATTCATCGGCCGGCTTCCGGTGATCACCACGGTCGAGAACCTTGACCGGCCTGCGCTCATGCAGATCCTCACCGTCCCGAAGAACGCGCTCGTGAAGCAGTACGAGAAGATGTTCCAGCTCGATGGTGTGGACCTCCACTTCGAGGAGGGCGCCCTGGAGGCCATCGCGGACCTCGCGCTCGAGCGCGGCACCGGAGCCCGCGGGCTGCGCGCGATCATGGAGGAAGTGCTGCTCCCCGTCATGTTCGACCTCCCGAGCCGGGACGACATCTCCGGTGTCGTCATCACCCGCGGCGTCGTGGCCGGCTCGGAGGAGCCGGACCTGATCCCGCACAGCGTCGTCAAGCGCCGCAACAAGTCAGCCTGATCTCCGCCGACGGCCCGGTGCCCGCCGTGCCGTCCGGCAACGTCGAAGGAGCCTGCATGTCCACCCCTGCCGCCGCCACCCAGCGCGCCGACTTCTGGTTCGACCCGGCCTGCCCGTTCGCCTGGGTGACCTCCCGCTGGATCGAGGAGGTGGAGAAGGTCCGCGACATCGAGACCAGGTGGCACGTCATGAGCCTGTCCGTCCTCAACGAGGGCCGTGAGCTCGAGCACGACTACCAGCGCGCCATGGACGAGAACTGGGGCCCCGTCCGGGTCATCGTGGCGGCCGCCGAGCTTCACGGCGCCGAGCACATCAAGCCGCTCTACGACGCCATGGGGACCCTCATCCACCACGAGAAGGTCGCGGACCGCACCGAGGTGGTGCGCCGCGCGCTCGAGCAGGTCGGCCTGCCGGCCGAGCTCGCCCAGTACGCCGACTCCGACGAGTTCGACCGCCAGCTGCGGGCAAGCCACCGCGAAGGCATCGAGAAGGTCGGGCAGGACGTCGGCACCCCCGTCGTGGCCATCAACGGCACGGCCTTCTTCGGGCCGGTCATCACCCGCGTGCCCCGCGGCGAGGAGGCAGGCTCACTGTGGGACGCGGCGGTCGGGCTCGCGGCGTTCCCGCACTTCTTCGAGCTCAAGCGCACCCGCACCGAGAGCCCCACGGCAGACTGAAGGCCGCGCGGTCGCCCCCGCCCGAACTACCCTCGTGTAGTTCGCCTGACGCCCTTGAATCCGAGGGTGCCCGAGATCACAATGGAAGCACCCCATCGGAGACGATGAGGACGTGGAAACCGAAGATCCAGTGACAGCCGACTCGGCGCAGCCTCAGGCAAAGCCGTCGACTGGCCGCCAGTGACGGGACGGCAAGACCTGGATGCCAAGGAGTCCAGCAGACTGCGAGAACGTCACCGAGCAGCCGAAAAGTCGAAGCCCCACCAACGCGAAAACGCTGATGGGGCTTCCCCTTTGCCCGCAGGCGCCTCGGCTAGGCGTCCGCGAGCTGCACCTCGCTCACGCTCACCTCACTGGAACCGTCCCGGAGCTCGATCGAGCGCGCGTTCGCCGCGGCCCGAAGGTCTCCGAGTCCGGCCTCGAGCTGGGGGAGCAGCTCCGCCGGGGCGGACACCACGGCGGCGAGGACCTCGGTGCGCTGCTTGACCTTCGCCTCGGACTTCGCCTTGCGGATGCCTGAGAGGGCAAGGCCCACCGTCGGCAGCATGCCGCGGTCGCCGTCGGCCACCGGCACCGGAGCCGGCCACGGGGCGCGGTGGACCGACCCCGCGCGCCACCAGCTCCACACCTCGTCCGTCGCGAACGGAAGGACGGGAGCGAAGAGGCGCAGCACGGCGTCGAGCGTCGTCGCCAGGGCGGCGAGGACGGAGGCCTTCTGCTCCTCGCCCTGGGCGCCGTACGCGCGGTCCTTGATGAGCTCGACGTAGTCGTCCGTGAACTGCCAGAAGAAGGACTCGGTCAGCTGGAGCGCCTTCGCCGGGTCGTAGGCGGCAAAGGCAGCCCCCGCCTGCTCGACGACGTCCGCGAGCTGGGCGAGGAGCGCGCGGTCCAGGGCGTTGATGAGCACGGGGTCGGAACCGTCGCTGAGGACGTCCGCCTCCGTCGCTCCGAGCCCGAGGACGAACTTGGAGGCGTTGAGGACCTTGATCGCGAGCCGCCGGCCGATCTTCATCTGGGCAACCTCGAACGCCGTGTCCGCGCCCAGCTTGGCGGAGGCCGCCCAGTAGCGGACGGCGTCAGCGCCGTATTCCTCGAGGATGTCGGTCGGGACCACCACGTTGCCCTTCGACTTGGACATCTTCTTCCGGTCCGGGTCGAGCACCCATCCGGAGATCGCCGCATGCCTCCACGGCAGCGAGCCGTGGAGCTCCTGCGCGCGCACCACGGTCGAGAACAGCCAGGTGCGGATGATCTCGTGCGCCTGCGGCCGCACGTCGAAGGGGAAGACGTTCGCGAAGAACTCATCGTCCCGGCTCCAGCGGCCCACGATCTGCGGCGTGAGGGACGAGGTGGCCCACGTGTCGAGCACGTCCGGGTCGCCCGTGAAGCCGCCGGGGACATCGCGCTGGTCCTCGGCGAAGCCGGGGGCCGGCTCAGCCACCGGATCCACGGGCAGCGAGGCCTCGTCGGGCACGATCGGGTCCGTGTAGTCGGGGTTGCCCTCGGCGTCGAGCCGGTACCAGACCGGGATCGGCACACCGAAGAAGCGCTGGCGGGAGACGAGCCAGTCGCCGTTGAGGCCCTCGACCCAGTTCTCGTAGCGGGCGCGCATGAACGTCGGGTGCCATTCCAGCTCGCGCCCCCGCTGCACGAAGGTCGCGCGCCGCTCCTCGTCGCGGCCGCCGTTGCGGATGTACCACTGGCGCGAGGTCACAACCTCGAGCGGCTTGTCGCCCTTCTCGTAGAAGTTCACCGGGTGGAGGATCTTCTTCGGCTCGCCGTCGAGCAGTCCCTGCTCGGCGAGCATCTCCACGACGGCCTCCTTGGCCGAGAACGCCGTCTTGCCGGCGATCCGGGCGTAGGCTGCGCGGCC